>NC_009615.1:4101250-4790000 GCF_000012845.1 Parabacteroides distasonis ATCC 8503 | reverse complement strand
GTTCCACTTGACTCTATCTTGCCACGTCGTGGTCCTACAACCCCCGTGTCGCCTAGACGACATGGGTTTGGGCTCTTCCGTGTTCGCTCGCCACTACTTACGGAATCATTGTTTATTTTCTCCTCCTATGGGTACTTAGATGTTTCAGTTCCCCACGTTCGCCTCCCTTACGGGATGACAGGCCTTCAGCCTGCCGGGTTGCCCCATTCGGATATCCCGGGATCAAGGGCTATTTGCGCCTCCCCCGGGCTTTTCGCAGCTTATCACGTCCTTCGTCGCCTCCGAGAGCCAAGGCATCCACCGTCTGCCCTTGCTTACTTTCTCTCACCTCGTACTTTACGTACGGGTTGATATATCTTAAGCTCGCTCTACTTGTTTCTTCTTTTTGATGTCCAACATGTCAAAGATCCTCTTTCCCTCGCGGGATGTGTGGAGAATAACGGATTCGAACCGTTGACCCTCTGCGTGCAAAGCAGATGCTCTAGCCAGCTGAGCTAATCCCCCTCATTCGGAGTAGTCCCAGGCAGAGTTGAACTGCCGACCTCTACATTATCAGTGTAGCGCTCTAACCAACTGAGCTATAGGACTGTCAACTTTGCCAAGACTTACGTCCCAGCTTCATCTTTTTCTCTCCGACCGGCCTTCCGGTCATTGATCTATATAATAAACATAATCTCAACAGCAGCACAAGGGATCAATACCTCGTATGACCTCGGTACGGAATCCTGAAGCTCCAGAAAGGAGGTGTTCCAGCCGCACCTTCCGGTACGGCTACCTTGTTACGACTTAGCCCCAGTCACCAGTTTTACCCTAGGCCGATCCTTTCGGTTACGGACTTCAGGTACCCCCGGCTCCCATGGCTTGACGGGCGGTGTGTACAAGGCCCGGGAACGTATTCACCGCGCCATGGCTGATGCGCGATTACTAGCGAATCCAGCTTCACGGAGTCGGGTTGCAGACTCCGATCCGAACTGAGACGTGGTTTGGGGATTCGCTCCCTGTCGCCAGGTGGCCTCCCTTTGTCCACGCCATTGTAACACGTGTGTCGCCCCGGATGTAAGGGCCGTGCTGATTTGACGTCATCCCCGCCTTCCTCGCAGCTTACGCTGGCAGTCCCACCAGAGTCCTCAGCCTAACCTGTTAGTAACTAGTGGCAAGGGTTGCGCTCGTTATGGCACTTAAGCCGACACCTCACGGCACGAGCTGACGACAACCATGCAGCACCTCGCAAACGGCTATTGCTAGAAAAGGTGTTTCCACCTCGGTCCGAATGCGTTCAAACCCGGGTAAGGTTCCTCGCGTATCATCGAATTAAACCACATGTTCCTCCGCTTGTGCGGGCCCCCGTCAATTCCTTTGAGTTTCACCGTTGCCGGCGTACTCCCCAGGTGGATCACTTAACGCTTTCGCTGTGCCGCTTACAGTGTATCGCAAACAGCTAGTGATCATCGTTTACTGCGTGGACTACCAGGGTATCTAATCCTGTTTGATCCCCACGCTTTCGTGCATCAGCGTCAGTAATGGCTTGGCAGGCTGCCTTCGCAATCGGGGTTCTGCGTGATATCTATGCATTTCACCGCTACACCACGCATTCCGCCTGCCTCAAACATACTCAAGCCCCCCAGTTTCAACGGCAATTCTATGGTTGAGCCACAGACTTTCACCGCTGACTTAAAAGGCCGCCTACGCACCCTTTAAACCCAATAAATCCGGATAACGCTCGGATCCTCCGTATTACCGCGGCTGCTGGCACGGAGTTAGCCGATCCTTATTCATAAGGTACATACAAAACGGGACACGTCCCGCACTTTATTCCCTTATAAAAGAGGTTTACGATCCATAGAACCTTCATCCCTCACGCGACTTGGCTGGTTCAGCCTCTCGGCCATTGACCAATATTCCTCACTGCTGCCTCCCGTAGGAGTTTGGTCCGTGTCTCAGTACCAATGTGGGGGACCTTCCTCTCAGAACCCCTATCCATCGTCGGTTTGGTGGGCCGTTACCCCGCCAACTGCCTAATGGAACGCATGCCTATCTATCAGCGATGAATCTTTAGCAAATATTCCCATGCGGGATCCCTGCTTCATGCGGTATTAGTCCGACTTTCGCCGGGTTATCCCCCTCTGATAGGCAAGTTGCATACGCGTTACTCACCCGTGCGCCGGTCGCCGGCGGTGTATTGCTACACCCCGCTGCCCCTCGACTTGCATGTGTTAAGCCTGTCGCTAGCGTTCATCCTGAGCCAGGATCAAACTCTTCGTTGTTTAAATTGTTTCTTAATATCCTCGCTCCGGAATCCGTTTATCGTAGTCCAAAGTCATACTTCTTTTGACGGTATTAATCCGGAGAATCTCTTCTCCAATACTTGTACTACTTGTTGAATTATGTAAATCTCTCAAAGAACTCTTCTGTCGCTTTCGTTTTGCGAACGTGGCTGCAAAGATAAGGACTTTTATTTTAAACTTCCAAATTATTCCGGAACTTTTTTTCTAAAAGTTTGTTTCATCATTTTGTACCGGCGTTCTCTCTCGAATGCGGGTGCAAAAGTAGTGTTATAAAACATAACCTCCAAACTTTTTCGGATTTTTTTTGCAATATTTTTTTCATGAGGGGGATTGCGTACATTGAAATAATACGTGACGCTCTTTTTTAACTTACGAGTCACCACGTGTACCGAAAACAGGGCTCTCACGAGTGCTTTTACACGTATAAAAACGATAAACAGGTCCTGGCGACGAGAGGAAATCACACGGGAAAAACGGCTTTCTGCTCATGGAATCACGAGAAAATCGCTCTGTACACGTGCTTTTGGGCCACGTACAATGTGAGTTTAGGCCGATTATATCGCCCCAAAGACTAAAAAAGGGCTAAGAGAACAGTATTACATAAACAACTGTCTATCTATACTTTAAGACATCAAGAAAATCTTCCAAAAAAATCACAGGGCGCATTAGGGCGCATCTTTACGTGTTCGCAAAAACATTTTACAAAAAAAAATATATTACTCCATCTATATATAAGTAAGACGCTAATTTTTTTATAATATAAAAGTTTTACAAACCTCGCAAAGATGCGCCCTTTGCGCCCTGAACCATCCCCTACCAACTTATCAGGGATACAAAAAAAGCCTATGGGACACGGCCGTAAAGTCATTGAGATAACACCTCTATCCCATTGACTTTACCACCGTTTCCCATTGAGATACTATCGCAAACCCGACACTTCAAGAAGGGATAATCATTCCCCAGATAGGCGTCTTGACCATGAACACGAATAGTTCGCTCGCAACTGAACTGAACCGCACCATCGTCCCGTTAATCGCTACCCGTCCCATGATAGGGACAAATCCGTTCTTCTCCTTGCTGCCGTTCACATAAATTTGACTTCTCCCAATATCCACAATTTGCCCCTACCTTCTTCATATTCAATTTTAATTGCGCCAATCTGGGCTTTTTATAAGGTTATTACGGAGATTTTCCGTAAATTTGTAGAAATAAGACAGCCAATAATATTTATAAAAATATGCGAGAAAAACTCTCCTATCCTGTTAGGATCATCATATCCTTACTATCCATTTTTCTCTGGAGCTTTCCGGCAGAAGGGCAGGATAGTGAAAGCTTAAAAAAGCAATTAGATCAAAAGCTAAACTCTTTCGCAAGGCAATATGTGTCTTCACGCACCATTAAGATTGACTCCATCCTCATACAGAAGAAGAAAGTCACGCTTTTCGCCAATGAAGCTTTGGAGGACATCCCTTTTCGGGAATACAACGTTTCTGAGCTTTACGCAAGTATAGCTCCCCTATTCCCCAATGCCTCCAAGATCGTCATCTTGACCCGAGATACAGACATTGAGAGCTTGATTCCCGAATACGACAGAAAAGGACGTCCCAACAAAAAGAGGCTATACTCCATTAAAGAGAGTAAATACCCGCTAACCCGTAGCCTATCCACCCCTCATGAGATAAAAAACGGATTACAAAACCGTCATATCGCCCTTTGGCAAAGCCATGGTTTATATTACGCCCAGACCGCCCATCGCTGGGAATGGCAACGGGCTCGCATGTTCGGCACCGTGGAGGACTTATTTACGCAGAGTTTTGTTCTTCCTTATCTGACCCCGATGCTTGAAAACGCAGGAGCGACTATTCTTATCCCCCGGGAAAGGGACACTCAAATACACGAAATCATTATCGACAATGATCGCTCTACTCCGGGATCCGAGTATAAGGAATTGGATGGAGAGAAAGCTTGGTCGGATGGGGAGAAAGCCGGATTTGGGCATATTCAAGCTACTTATACGAATGGGGAGAACCCTTTTACGCAAGGCACCTATCGGCAGACGGTCACACAGAGGAAAGGAAAAGAAAGTCTCATCGAGTGGATTCCCGAAATTCCGGAATCGGGGAATTACGCAGTCTATGCCTCCTATCAATCTTTTCCGAACAGCACAGAGCAGGCACTGTATACCATCCATCATGCCGGAGGGGAAACCACGATCGCCGTCAATCAAACGATGGGGGGTGGAACTTGGATCTATCTGGGAAATTTCAAATTCACGGCATATGGAAAAGCCCATGAGAGAATCGTATTGACGAATCAAAGCAATAAATCGGGAAAGATTATCACGGCAGACGCAATCAAGATCGGTGGCGGCATGGGGAACATCGCACGTAGCCCGCTAGAAAGTCCCTATCCGATAGAAGCAGAGACAAGCGGGTATCCACGGTTTACCGAGGCGGCCCGATATTGGCTACAATGGGCGGGAATGCCAGATAGTATCTATTCGAAAAGCGCTTTCCACAATGATTATCAAGACGACATTTACGCACGTCCCCGATGGGTTAATTATTTAAAAGAACAGACCCATATCCCTATCGACATGGCCTTCGCATTCCATTCCGACGCAGGAACCACCCCGGATGACTCAATTATAGGGACACTCGGCATCTATATGTCTAAAAGCAACGACGGAATCTACACCAACCGGAAAAGCCGGGAGATCGCCAGAGACCTAACCGACATGATCCAAACACAGATCCTGTCCGATGTCCGCAAGGTTTACAATCCTCAATGGAGCCGCCGGGGCATGTGGAATCAATCTTATATAGAGGCACGTATTCCCGATGTCCCAACGATGCTATTAGAATTACTATCCCATCAAAACTTCGCCGATATGCGTTACGGGTTAGACCCACGCTTCCATTTCCTTATCTGTAGGGCGATCTATAAAGGGATGCTCCGTTATATCTGTTTCCAGAATAAACAGGAGCCTATCGTACAACCGCTCCCACCTGATCGTCTGTATACGGAGCTCGTAGAAACGAATAAAGTGAGAATCGGCTGGAAAGCCGTACAGGATACTCTTGAGGAGAGTGCCTCACCAACCGCCTATATCCTTTATAGTCGAAAAGACAGCGGTGGATTCGATAACGGGACGCTCGTAAAAGGAGAAGAAATCATTCTTCCAATTGAGGCGGGTATTATCCATAGTTATAAGGTAGCTGCCGTAAATAAGGGAGGCATCAGTTTCCCTTCCGAGATCGTAAGTGTTTACCGGTCTCCTAAAGGTGAAAAGGATAAGACGGTATTAATCGTCAATGGATTCGACAGGATCAGTGGTCCAGCCAGTTTCGAGAGTGCGACGGATAGTTTAGCCGGCTTTCTTTATGCCGTCGACCGGGGAGTACCTTATCTGAATGATATCGCATTTATCGGGGATCAATTCGAATTCCGCCGTTCCGCCACATGGAACAGCAATGATAATAACGGGCATGGGGATAGTTACAACAATTACGCAGGCCAAGTCATAGCGGGCAATACCTTCGATTATCCTTTCATACATGGGCAGGCCATGGCCGGGACCGGTTATTCCTTTGTCTCATGTAGCCATAAATCTTTGGCCGAGGGAGTCGTAAAGCCGGATACGTATCCGATTATTGACTTGATTTTAGGAAAACAGCGCCAACCGGTTATCACTCCCGTTTTACAGGATACGCTTCGCAGCTACCTTGCCCAAGGCGGCAACTTGCTTGTAAGCGGGACGAATCTTTTCTCCGACAGCTGGGGCAACGCACAAGACCGTACGTTCGTCGAGGAGGTACTAAAAGGGAAGTTGGCTAGCCGTAATGCCAGCAAGGAGGGAATCGTAAACAGTTGCGCATCCCCTTACGGATATATAAACGGCAGATACACGTTCCGGACACGTCCGAACCCTATTTGCTACTCGATCGAGTCGGTAGACGGTGTACTTCCGGCGGATAAGCTCGCCCATACCATCTTGAGATATCCGGAGAACAATATCGGGGCGGGAATCGTTTATGAAGGGAAATATCGGACTTGTTCGCTCGGTTTCCCGTTTGAGGCACTTCAAACACCGTCGGAACGAAATCGACTCATGGAGTCCATCTTACGCTTTTTCTCCATTCAACAACAAAATAAAATACAGTATATACAATGAAACGAATCAATTGCTTTATCCCTTATGGAAAAATAGAGGCTACACGACAAACGGTAGCGCAATTGGCCGAGTCGTCCTTAGTGAGTCAGATCTATCTAATCACGGACGATCCCCACGCCAAGGCTATTTATCCCTGCAACTTAATCCGCACGGAGAATATATGGAGCACGAAGACCCTCCGGGAAATAGCCGGCTATGCCAGTGCCCATTATACGTTAATTTATACGAAGACTGAAGAGCTTCAATTAGGCATGTATGCCCTAGAGCGTTTTGTCGCCATCGCCGACGATACGAGATCCGGTATGGTTTACTCCGATTATTACGAGAAGAAGGAGGGCAAACTCAACCCCCATCCGGTGATCGATTACCAGAAAGGAAGTCTTAGGGATGATTTCAATTTCGGCTCCCTCCTACTCTATCGTTCTTCCACGCTACAAAACGCCATAGCCTCCATGGATACGGAATATACATTCGCCGGACTCTACGACTTGCGCCTGAAAGTCTCCCAAAACGCTCCGCTGACGCATATCAACGAATATCTATATACAGAAGTAGAGAATGATTTACGGAAATCCGGAGAGAAGATGTTCGACTATGTAGATCCCAAGAACCGCTCCGTACAGATCGAGATGGAAGCCGCCTGTACAGATCATTTAAAGATGATAGGCGGCTACTTGCCCCCTCATTTCAAGCCAGTCCGTTTTGACGAGCAGACATTTCAAACGGAAGCCTCCGTTATTATCCCTGTACGTAACCGTGTACGGACGATCGAGGACGCTATCCGTTCCGTACTGCGACAAGAGGCGTCCTTCCCTTTCAACCTAATCATTATCGATAATCATTCCACGGATGGCACCTCCGAGCGAATCCAAGCGATCGCCGCCACGGACCTTCGTATTATCCATATCCAGCCGGAGCGTGACGATCTCGGCATCGGGGGGTGCTGGAATATAGGAATACACCATTCGGCTTGCGGCAAGTTCGCCATCCAATTGGATAGTGATGATGTATACAGTGACGAGCATACCCTGCGTAAGATCGTGGAAGCCTTCTACGAGCAGCGATGCGCCATGGTGGTCGGAACCTACCGAATGACCGATTTCGATATGCGAACCATCCCGCCCGGAATTATCGACCATAAAGAATGGACTCCCGAGAACGGCCGCAATAACGCCCTCCGCATCAACGGGCTTGGAGCGCCCCGAGCCTTTTATACACCCTTGCTACGGAAACTAAACCTCCCGAACACCAGTTACGGAGAAGATTACGCCCTCGGCCTACGTATCAGCCGCGAGTACCCGATCGGGCGGATCTACGACGTGCTGTACCTTTGCCGCCGTTGGGAAGATAACTCCGACGCCTCATTGGATGTCGTGAAAATGAACAACCATAATATATATAAGGATAAAATCAGGACTTGGGAACTCGAGGCCCGCTTAAACATGGAAAGACAATGAAACCAAACAACTGGGTCAGCTCATCGCAAGCGACCGAATTACTGTCCAAGCAACTCGTGACATGGCCATTGGCCGAGAAGAACTATAAGGCGCTGGAGGCCGTGCAAGTAAAATCCTTCGATATGGGAGGGTTCTCGATACGTGCGCAATTCAATCCCGCCCGTATTGTTTCCACCGGGGCCAAGGTAGATGCCCGATCCCTAAAAGAACGCAAATGCTTCCTATGTCCCGAGAACCTGCCGGTGGAACAGGAGCGGCTGCCTTTCGGCTTTCGCCATCTGGTATTGTGCAACCCCTACCCGATCTTCCCCCAGCATTTCACGATCCCTACCCGGAAACATACTCCGCAACTGATATTGCCGCAATGGAATGACTTCTTGGAACTGACAAGGAGACTCGCTCCCTTCACCGTCTTCTACAATGGACCCCGTAGCGGAGCCTCGGCACCGGATCATGCCCACTTCCAAGCAGTGACACGAGGCATCATGCCGCTGGATGAAGAGGTAACCCAATTTATACGACAATCGTATGCGAGTGTATACGACAACCGTATATACCCACTCACCGGCAACCTCCGCCCCGGCCTCGTCATCCAAGCCGCCACCGAAGAAGCCGCCACCCGGCTCTTCAAAAAGATCTACGCCGCTTTGCCGATACTTCCCGGTGAGCCCGAGCCGATGATGAATATCTTCGGCTCCTATTACGATAATAATTGGGTAATCACGGTAATCCCTCGTAAACGCCACCGCCCATGGCAATACGAGGCTGAGGGGAACGACCATCTCCTGTCCAGCCCGGGAGCTGCCGATATCGGAGGTCTTTTCATCACCCCTTTAGAAAAAGATTTCAAAAAGATCAACCCGGAGCTTCTGCGAGATGTTTACCAACAAGTATGCCTCAACGACCGGGACGTAGAGGAAATTTTCGTACATTTGTCATCTAATTAGTTTTCAATAGATATGAAACAATTCTTTAAAATGATGTTTGCCTCAACGCTAGGCGTTATGTTGGCAATGGGAATAATCCTGACGGTATTGATATCCATGACTATAGGATATATCGCCACCGTAGGTAGCACACCTGATTACACCCCCAAGAGCAATACGGTATTCAAGATCAAGCTAGACGGGACGCTAGCGGATAACCCGGCGGAGAATCCATTCTCTGCCTTGATGGGCGACAAGGAAAACATGCTGTCACTGAAGGACCTGCTCGAGACGATCCGGATAGCGAAACAGAATGACAAGATCGCGGGGATTTATATCGAATCGGGGCTTCTCTCCTCGGGTAGCGCCAGCTTGGAGGCAATCCGCCGATCGCTGATAGACTTCAAGGAAAGCGGCAAGTTCGTGGTAGCTTACGCCGATAATTTCACGCAAGGGAATTACTTCCTTTGTTCCGTAGCCGATAAGGTATTCTTGAATCCGCAAGGCATCCTTGAATTGACGGGACTCGCCTCGCAAACCCTATTCTACAAAGGACTGATGGATAAGGTAGGTATCGAGATGCAGATTTTTAAGGTAGGTACCTACAAAGGTGCCGTGGAGCCTTTTATGCTGGATAAGCTGAGCGAGGCGAACCGGGAGCAAATCCAATCGTATATCTCCACCATCTGGGATAATATAGCCGAAGGCATCGCCGAATCACGCGGCATCAGCGTGAACGATATCAACCATTACGCCAATGAGGGGCTTTTCTTCGCAGACCCTGTGAAAACGGTAGAATGTGGCTTTATAGACGAATTGAAGTATAAGCCGGAGGTAGAAGCATACGTCAAAGAGCTAGCCGGACAAAATGGAGAGAAACTGAGATCGGCCAACTTAGCTCAAATGAAAACCCTCAAGGCCTCACCCTCCAAAAACGCCCCGGAGATAGCCGTACTTTACGCCGAAGGCGAGATTAAGGCGCAAACACCCGGCAACTTTTACGATATCGAACAAAGTATCACGGAGAAAATGGCCGATGAGCTTATCAAGCTAAAAAACAATGATGACGTGAAAGCCGTGGTATTCCGTGTGAATTCCCCGGGAGGTAGCGCTTATATATCCGAGCAGATATGGCGTCAAGTTGTCGAGTTGAAAAAGGTGAAACCTGTGGTCGTTTCCATGGGCAACGTAGCTGCCTCGGGAGGCTACTATATCTCATGCGCCGCTAATAAGATCATCGCCGAACCGAATACGTTGACCGGCTCCATCGGCATCTTCGGCATGTTCCCGAACGCCTCCGGATTATTCGGGAAACTAGCGTTGACCACGGACATCGTAAAGACGAACACATTCTCGGACTTAGGAGACCTCTCCCGTCCCATGACCGAGAGTGAGAAAGCACTGATACAGGGATACGTGGAAAGAGGCTACCAAACGTTCCTTTCCCGCTGCGCCGAAGGTAGAGGTATGACTACCGAAGCGGTCAACGCTATCGGACAAGGACGGGTATGGACGGGTGAGCAAGCGAAAGAAAGAGGTTTAGTCGATGAGCTGGGCGGTATTGAATTAGCTATAAGCACAGCGGCGGGGTTGGCTGATCTGGATCAGTATAGCGTAACTACCGTCAGCGGTTCCAAGAATTTCTTGGACGAGTTCTTGGAAAGCCAGCTCGGAGAGGTGAAACTCTCTATCGTCAAAAATGTATTGGGTAATGAGTTCGAGTACTTCAAGACGTTGAATAATATCAAGACGAATTGCGGAATCCAAGCTCGTATGCCTTACGATATGAAACCGTTATAATAACTGGACCATGCTGACAGATCATACGATTAAGTTCAATAAACTCCTCACTCCATTCTCTTTCCTTTATGGAATCGGGGTGAGATTCAGGAATCAGCTGTTCGACTGGAAAGTCCTTCGGACAGAGCGGTATGATCTGCCTATTATTTGCGTGGGGAACCTGACTGTCGGGGGGACCGGAAAAACTCCTCATACGGAATACATCATCCGTTTGATAAAAGACCGATACCGGGTAGCTGTACTCAGCCGTGGCTATAAACGGAAAACCTCCGGTTTCTTGTTGGCCGATCAGCGAAGTACCAGCAAGGATATCGGTGACGAGCCGTACCAAATGAAACGTAAGTTTCCAGATATTCTCGTTGCCGTAGACGCTGATCGCCGCAGGGGTATCCGCAATCTATTGGCTCTGCCAGAGAATAAGCGCCCGGATGTGATCGTGCTGGACGATGCCTTTCAACATCGATACGTCGCCCCCACGCTGAACATCCTTTTAACCGATTGCCACCGTCTTTATACGCAAGATAGGCTCTTGCCCGCAGGCCGTTTAAGGGAACCTATGGATGGCGCTCGACGTGCGGACGTGATCATTGTCACGAAATGTGAGTCATGCATACAACCTATAGACTTCCGGATCATAGAGGAGGATATACATCTCTCAGCTTATCAAGAGCTCTATTTCAGCCGTATTCTTTACGGGGAGCTGGAACCCGTCTTTTCCGGTAAAGCCCCCAGACGCACATTAAAAGGGCTGGCCTCTACTACAGAGGTTTTATTGGTATCCGGTATCGCATCCCCGGCACCTCTCGAAAAAGAGATCCATAAATATACGGAGCATGTCACCTCATTGATCTTTCCGGATCATCACGCCTTCGATCGGCATGACATCCAGAAAATACAAACGGCCTTCAAGCGGTTGACTTCTACAAGTAAATTGATAATCATCACGGAGAAAGATGCCGCCCGACTCCGTGACCTTCCTTCGCTTCCCATGGAATGGTTTTCTCATTTATATTGTTTGCCTATTACGGTGGGTTTCTGTATGGATCGGGAAAAACAATTTCAAGAATTAATAGTTAAACATATTGATACAAGAATAAAGAATCATCCTATATTACGTTAACAATCTTATGAGCAATAGAACAGAAATATCGACTTTGGGAGAGTTCGGGTTAATCCGTCATCTCACCGATAAAATAGAACTTAAAAATCCGAGTACGTTGAAAGGTGTTGGTGACGACGCAGCCGTACTAGATTACACAGACAAGCAAGTATTGGTTACGACAGACCTTTTGCTGGAAGGTATTCATTTCGATTTGATGTATGTGCCGTTGAAACATCTCGGCTATAAATCCGCAGTCGTAAACTTCTCCGATATTTACGCCATGAACGGCCGCCCGAAACAGATTACGGTATCATTGGGTATTTCCAAACGTTTCTGTGTAGAAGATCTCGAAGAATTCTACGAGGGCATTAAACTCGCTTGTGATATCTATGACGTAGATCTCGTTGGTGGCGACACTTCCGCCTCACGCACAGGGTTAGCGATCAGCATCACTTGCCTAGGCGAGGGAGAGAAAGGTAAAGTTGTCTATCGAAACGGAGCCAAGGAGACCGATCTTATTTGCGTGTCCGGCGATTTAGGGGCCGCCTACATGGGTCTCCAATTACTGGAACGGGAGAAAAGCATATTTAATGGGGAGAAAGATTTCACGCCCGATTTCTCTGGTAAAGAATATTTGTTGGAACGCCAATTAAAACCGGAAGCCCGCAAAGACATTGTCGAGGTTCTTGACCAAGCTGGAATCGTTCCGACCTCCATGATGGATATCTCCGACGGCCTCTCTTCGGAGTTGCTTCATATATCTAAAGAAAGTAATGTAGGTTGCCGAGTTTACGAAGATCGTATTCCTATCGATTACCAAACCGCAGCCATGGCAGAGCAGTTTAACATGAATCTGATAACCGCGGCATTGAATGGAGGTGAGGATTATGAACTCTTATTCACTGTTCCTTTAGCAGATCATGATAAGGTGTCGGAAATGAAAGGTATTAAGGTGATCGGTCATATAACAAAGCCGGAGTTAGGCAATTATCTTGTCGGTCGTGACGGAGGTGAAGTCGAGCTTAAGGCGCAAGGTTGGAACTCACTAAACTAAAAAGAAATATCCGCTCTGAATTCACGAATGCAAAGCGGTCCGTCTCATTTTTATTGGGGGACGGACCGTTTTCCTATTATTTCACTTCAATGGATCCTAAATAATTATAGAAGAGTTCAAAATCACTTATCTTCAAGAAAGGTAAGTGATAAACATCCATCTTTATAATTTGCGCCTCTATAGCCATTTTCCCATACAAATCAGCCAAAGACATACTCTTTATATCACCGTTATGATAGACCTTATTCTTTTTCTCGGGAAGCTGTACCTTCTTATCCAAGAAACGGATATAAGTATAAGAAGTAGCCAGCGGCGTATTATAAGTAGGCACTTTTCCGACTTTCCTCATATCATAAAACCCTTTCGCACGAGCCGTCTCACAAGGGACATTCATGAACTCTGGTATATTCACAAATCGAAAGACACAATCATCCCATTTACAAAAGCCAATCTTAGCCAACGCATCCGGCTGGTCTGTCTTAATTTGTGGGCACCACAACCCTTTTAATGGAAAGATCTGCTTATCCATATCATATTGTAACATCTCCGACTGACTCTCAATACGAAACACCTTACTAAAATCAACGTCCCCTAACGCCTTTTCCAATTTAGCGGCATATTCTTTCTTAAGATCCGCCATAGTAAATGGATCGGCTTGATTTTTCTCTACCAGATTCTTATCACAATGAGCCATATACCTTACTATCACATCGTCATCAACTGTCACATTATTTAATTTAAGCGCATAAACAAATAAGAGATCGGACGTTAAATCGACCATACCTTCAACTTCGCTTTTAAAATATTCCGAAACAATATTCCCTTGACTAAGCGCATCATTAATATTTATACAAAGACGCCGTCCATCCAGTTCTACCACGACAAGAGGATGCGTTTCTACCTCAGAATAAACGCCCATACCCTCAAAGAGTTTCTTATCGTAATCTGGAATATCAACGATCACCGCCTCTTGACTAGCCAGATTCTCTTTCGGCATCGTAGAAATCTTCCCATCCTTTGTAAACGTCCTAACAAACAAATATCCGGAAACCTTAGGGACACCAAACATAATCTTATCCCCTTTTTTATACACTTTCCCATCACAGGCAGACACCGCATCACGAGTTCCTATCCCAGCAGCAAATGCCAAACATACCCAACTTAAAACAATACTCCAAATTACTTTCTTCATATCTATAGCTTATTAATCATTCTCTACCCGCTTCCAAAAATAAGTAAAAATCCATATTTATCTACACGCTCCCCCTATTTACCCTGCTTATAGCAGCTAATTCCCCCTCTACCCTCAAATATTTTCAAAAAATCCACCGCCACCTATTGCATATATCAAAAAAGTCCGTATCTTTGCACCCGTAATCGAAACAACGATATACAAAACGACATGATGGTGCCATAGCTCAGTTGGTAGAGCAAAGGACTGAAAATCCTTGTGTCCCCGGTTCGATTCCTGGTGGCACCACTTTTAAGAAAAGAAAAACGATGTAAATCCCTGAATTTCAAACAAGTTCAGGGATTTTTCATTTCCAAGAATAGGCAAAATAAGTGGGATTGAAGCAGACGGCACGTCCTTATTCGGGGGACGGTTTTAGAAAGCCTAAAATGTTACACAACACAAGTGCTACTTCGTTTTTTTACAGCACGTTGATCTATTTTACATAACCAGGTTCTCGGTTCGATTTCCTAATTTTGTATCATTAAAAATTGAGCCGTATGGAAAGAGAAATATTCAGCGTGTTGTTCTTCATCAAGCGTAGTAAACCGTTAAAAACGGGAAAGTACCTTTGCGTGTGAAATTCTATCAGATTTACCAAGACTTGGAATTGGAGGAAAAGATTGTCTCCGCACGTGCCATAGTAAACCGCTATCAGGAAAAGGACGAAACTTTCAAAACATTATACAATGTGTTCAAGGAGTATAACGACAACTTGGAAACTCCAATGAAACAGATCCCCAATATCCAACTTAAATTGACCCCCGATTTATTTTTCCTAAAATACAAAAAAATATCACATAATCAGTTTATTAGTTTTCGATTTGTGCTGGGTTTATAATTTTTATTTACTGCCAATATAATCATTCATTTCTTCCCGCAAATTTTGTGTATGGACTCTCCGTGCAGCTCAATTCTTGCGGCTTGGTGAGTTATTCTGTCCATGACTACGCCGGCTATTGTCTTCTTGCCGATGACATCATACCTGTCTTTGACCGGCAATTGTGATGTAATCAGTGTTGATTTCTTACCATATCGGTCTTTGATGATGTCCATCAGATGCATTCTGCTTCCGTTGTCCAACGGCTGCAAGCCGAAATCATCCTGTATAAGCATATCCGTCCTTTCTATCTTTTTCAGCTCCTACAGGATGCTACCTTTTACCTTGGTGGCCTTCAACTGCCCTAAAAGTCTGGAAGTATTGGCATACAGCACTTTCAATCCTTTCTGGCAGACTCTGTATCCCAAGGCTGTGGTAATGTAGCTCTTTCCTGTACCGGAGCTTCCCATGACAAACAAGTCGCACGCCTCCTTGACAAATCTTGTTCATGCTGATTGATTTATTGGGAATACTATCTGTTTTGTCTATTTAATAGATTAATGTAGAATTATGAACTGATTCTGTAACTCTTTTAATGTTTTTTGGGGTGGGGCAATTTAAATTGGATTTTGGGGGACTCTTTAGATAGGATAATGGGGGGACAGTTTATACCAGATTTTCCACCTGTCAATACACAGAAGAATTTTCATTGTTTATTACCGAAAAATAGAAGCAGTCTCTACAAAAAAAGACTGCTTCTGCTTCATTTCTAAAACAAATCAAAAAACAAATATGCTCAACTATTAATCTTAATTTTCTTTTAAGAAACGGATGATAACACAGGTTTGTCTGATACGGAAAACAAGTGCTCACTAAGCGCCTTCAAAGCATGCACTTTATCTTCCGCTTTCATCACCAACGATACATTACTACTACTTCCGCCGTATGAAATCATCCGTACGGGAATATCTTTCAATGCATTGATGATGCGTGCCTCAAAACCGACATTTTGCCATTCCAGGTCACCAACAACACAAACAATCACCATATTCTTTTCGACTGTAATCGTTGCGTATTTCCGTAATACACCCACAATCTCGTCTATATGCTTGTCATCATCAATCGTTACGGAAACCCCGATATCGGAAGTGGTCACCATGTCCACCGGCGTATTGTAATTATAGAACGTATCAAACACGATGCTCAGAAAATGAGGTGTCGGTATCATATGGAGCGACTTGATCTTGACATACGTGATGTTGTCTTTGGCGGCAACAGCTTTGATCGCACCCTTTTCCGCCGTGTTCGAGATCAATGTACCCGACGCACTTGGCTGCAATGCGTTCAAGAGACGTACCGGTATGTTCTTTTCCTTGGCAGGCAGGATGCAAGTCGGATGTAGTATCTTGGCACCGAAATGTGCCAACTTAGCGGCTTCGTCGAAGTTCAACTGCCTAACAGGAGCGGTGTCATTGACAAACCGTGGATCGTTGTTGTGCATCCCATCAATATCCGTCCATATCTGTATCTCTTCTGCTTGGATAGCCGCCCCAATTAGAGAGGCGGTGTAATCGCTTCCTCCTCTTTCCAAGTTGTCAATGCTGCCGTAAGCATTCCGGCAGATGAAACCTTGCGTAATATATATTTCTGCCTCTTTGTTTTGCTCCAAAAGTGTATTTAGGTGTTTAGCGATATATTCCATGTCCGGTTCATTGTCCATTGTAATCCGCATGAAGTTCAACGCAGGCAATAAAACTACCTTCACTCCTTGTTCTTCCAGATAGCAGGTCATCAGAAAGGTTGATATTAGCTCACCCTGCGCCAAGATTTCCTTTTCATCGAACATGCTGAAAGGCATATTAGAGAAAGACCAGACATGTTGAGACCGTTCGAGCATGTATTGCATGGCTTTTTCCTTGTAGACATCGCTCCGGTATAATTCTTCTATATGATTGACATAAGCCTGCTCCAAGGAAGAAAGGACCGCATTGGCTTTTTCCGGATCTTTCTTATGGAAGCACTCAGATATCTCCACTAAAGAGTTTGTTGTCCCTGCCATGGCAGAGAGTACTACTATTTTCTGTTCCTGATCGCAAATGATTGATGCGACATTCTTGATCCGCTGGGCAGAACCGACTGAAGTACCACCAAATTTTAATACTTTCATTAGACTATCTGATTTTTGATTTTACTTTTTATACATTGAATCTGATCACGAACGTGCTACCTTTACCGACTTCGCTTTCGATACGGATCGTACCACCATGAGCTTCCACAAAGTCCTTGCTGATGGCAAGTCCCAAACCGCTACCTTGTACTTTTGTTCCCGGCACACGGAAATAGTGGTCGAAAATACTTTCGTGGTAACGCGAGTCAATGCCCTTTCCGAAGTCCTTGACATAGATCTCGACGGCTTTGTCGATCTGTCGTGCACCGATGATAATCCGTCCGTTCTCCGACGAATAACGGATGGCGTTCGATAACAGGTTGGTCACAACCCAAGCAATTTTCTCGCTGTCGACAAACAATTTGGTGATCTTTTCAGGATACTCCACTTCGATCTGACAGTTAAAACGCTCGGCCTGTACCCGGTTCGCCTTGATGGCATAGTCGATCAGTTCGATCGGTTTGGTAATCTTCGGATTCAGGTAGAGCTTACCGCTTTCTACCTGTGACATCTTCAACAATTCGCCAGTGATCTCCAACAAACGGTCACTATTTTCCTTTATGTTCTTGGAAAGGCTCTCCTGTTCTGTATTCAGTTTTCCGATCCGATTGTCTTCCAGCAGTTCCAAACTCATCATGATAGCAGATATCGGTGTCTTCAGTTCATGAGAGATCGTTGAAATAAAGGTTGTCTTTGCAATATCTTTTTCTTTAAATTCGGTCACGTTCTTCAACAGGATCACATCCCCGACATACTTACTCTCCAGTCCAGTCTGCCTGTTAACGTTGATCGGGATGTATTTTACTTGAAAATAGCTTTCCTTGTTGTCTGCGTAGATTTTCAACGGATCCTTATTGTCATCGGGATGTACCAACTGGCGGATCAAACGGCGCAGCAGATCATTTTTTAACGCCACTTCGGGAGCCGGTTTGTCGATAATGTTTTCCCGTGTCAAATTCAAAACAGTCAAAGCCTCGTCATTGACAAACAAAATCTTCCGTTCCTTACTCAAGCCTATGATAGGTTCTGCAATGCTGTTGATAATTGTTTCTATATATTTTTTCCCTTGCAGGATATCTTCCAGCGAACTGTTCCTGTATTCGGCCAAGCGCTCGGCCATCTCGTTGAACAACGTGGCTATTTCCTTAAACTCCGGTTCATTGCCCAAATTGAGCCGTTTGCTGTAATTGGCATTGGTGATTTCCTTGATGCCATCCGTCAATTTCTGGATCTGTACGCTGACCGAGCGTGGCAGGCGAGCCAGAAAGAGGAAGGCGATCACGATACAAGCAATTCCTACCGTCCAGATCCAAAAGAGAGACCTTTCCGCCGTATGGACAGCCACTTCATTCTTTTCATAAATGGCAGACATATTGACTGCCATAATGGTATAAATCGTCTGGCGTATCTGCCGAATCGATTCATCATCCATGTCATCCAACGCCTTTTCACAGTTCGAACTTAATCGGTTGGTTAGTACGTCTTCATCCTTCTCTGTCAGATTTTTTTTCTGAGCTTCCAACCCGGCCTCAAACTCTTTTCGAGCATTCGGATTTTCCCGAATGGCATCCAGTGACTCGAGCATCTGACGGGAATAAAGGAGTGAATTATAATTATCCGCTAGGATATTCTGCGTGTCATCCGATACATTATGAATGTTTTTTATAGCCAATCCACCTAATAAAGTGATCAGGACAAATAAAAGTCCTATCCCATAAGTCAACTTTGTTTTTATATTCATATTCATGGAAGGATTTTTATGCTAATATTATTAAATCAATGCCTAATTGAGCCAACTCTTCTAACATGTTCCGATAGTGGACCATCGCAAGGATAGCGGAAGGATATTTTAAAGCTGGTCGTCCGATACATAGCGTACTGATTTGCTTTTCTTTACAAGCCTGTACGATCGCATCCGTTATATGTGGGGATTGCACTTGAATGATTTCTCCTCCAAGTTCCGTTGCCAACTTGAAATGGTTAAGCAAATGCCTTTGACTTGCCAACGGAATCCTGTCGGAACTTTCTCTTGGGGTTTGTACATACAGTACAAAAAACTTGGAATTATATCGGGTTGCCAACCGTGCGACTTTCCGTATGATCTTACGGGGAGTTTTCTCATTACTGCTGATGCAGGCCATAAACCTTTCGTGGCGTACGCCGAGATTCTCTGGAATGGTATTCTCCACTTTTTTTTCTACCCGCAAAGCTACCTCTTTCAATGCCAACTCCCTAAGCTGAAGAATATGTTCAGCCTTAAAGAAATTATTTAATGCTGTTTGTATCTTATCGGGTTTGTATATTTTTCCGGCTTTTAACCGAGCCAGCAGTTCGTCAGCAGTAAGGTCTATGTTGACCACTTCATCAGCCTGCTCCAGTACGATATCAGGAATACGTTCCTTGACCTCAATGCCAACCACGTCCTGCACCATCTCGTTAAGTCCTTCTATATGCTGAATATTGACCGCCGTGATCACACTGATACCGGCATCCAGTATATCCATGACATCCTGCCAACGCTTTTCGTTCTTACTGCCTTCGACATTGGTATGAGCCAATTCGTCAACGATGACAACTTCAGGATGGATACTGAGAATCGACTGCAAGTCCATCTCTTCGATCTCTTTTCCTTTATAAAATATCTTGCGGCGGGGGATGATAGGCAATCCTTCCACCAATGCCTCCGTCTCGACTCGCCCATGTGTTTCTATATAACCGATCTTGACATCGATACCGCTTTCCAGTAATTGGTGGGCATCTGATAGCATCCGATACGATTTACCTACACCGGCAATCATGCCGATGTAGATTTTAAAATTGCCACGACGAGACTTTTTCAACAAATCTAAAAAATGTTGTACACTTTGTTCTCGGTCCATGCGTATTATTATATCAAGGTCTTAAAGAAATTCCCAAGACAAGATGGGCATCCTCCATGCGAGGGTTCCAAATTGCCTGTGTAAAAATAGGTAATGAGAAAGAATCCGTGATTTTGATATCTTTCGTTGCTTTCAATGCAACATTCGTTACTGCAAATCCACTATTTACATCACCTCCATACGTAGTTATTCCCGCATCATACGGAAGAACACCACAAGTTGCATTCAGATCGACGCCCTTCACTGTGAATGGAAAATTCAACTCCACATAAGAAGAATAGTTTTGGTTTCCATTTTCATCTTTGTCTTGACCGGCAAACATGAAATTCCAGGCGATAGACAAAGGTAACTTCTCAATAGGCAAAGTGTAAGCCAAACCTGCTTCAAAATGGTGATCTGTTTCATGGCTTTTGAAGTTAAAATAACGGCAAGAGCCTTGCCCTGCCCACCATAAGCTAGCGACAGATAATGTAGGACCAGCTGATCCGAATGTATACGCTGCCGTTAAATCTATCTCTTTAGCCGCAGGCATAGATGTAGAGTTTGCTCCCTGAAAATCGGTAGATCCCCAGGCTGTCAAAGAGAAATTACCTACCCCCAGTGATAGTGTCGGCTGGAAGCTAGCACCAGTCTGGTAGAAACCACGCCAAATATAGGAACTTACCAAATCTCCCTGCACAGAAAAACTTACTTTACCATCCTCTTCCTGTGCATTAGCCAACGTAGAAGATGCCATTGAGAATACAATTGCCAAGGCTGCTACTTTTTTTACGAATGATTTCATAACCTAAATCTAATTGACTTATTAAAATTTGTTATTTGTTATTTGATGCTTGATCAAGCGCAACATTTAATTTCAATACATTTACTTTCTCCGTTCCGAACATACCCAATAACGGTTTCTCAACATGAGAATTGACGATACCCATGACCTTTTCTTCCGACCATCCACGAGCGTCCGCTACACGTTTGGCCTGTACATAAGCCGCTTTCGGTGAGATATGGGGATCCAAACCGGAACTGCTGGCTGTGATGATTTCAGCCGGAACTTTTTCACGGGTTAGGTAAGGATGATGAACCAAGAATGTATCAATACGTTCTTCCAACAAAGCTAAATGTTCTTCATTGGAAGGTCCCTTGTTACTACCTGCCGAACTGGATGCATCGTAACCATCACCAGCATGGGAAGGACGTCCCCAGAAATAAATATCTTGCGTGAAATTCTGACCAACGTTGGCGGCCCCCACTACTTTTCCATTCAATGTAACCAGTTCAGCATTACCTTTATTCGGTCCTGCCACTTGGGCAAACAACCACAAAACGAAGATGTAGAAAACACTGAAGAACAAACAAAATGCAATTGTCAGTCTTAATGATTTAAAAAGATTTGATATCATAATGAATTATTGTTTTATTTTCTTAACCTTCCTCCTATCTTCATACAGAGGGAGGAAGGTTTTTAATATTGATTTTACTTTTACATGAATAAACTTACAATCATATCTATCAACTTGATACCAATGAACGGGGCAATTACACCGCCCAAACCGTAGATCAGCAAGTTGCGACGAAGCAATGCGGAAGCACCGATCGGTTTATAAGCCACACCACGTAATGCCAGAGGGATCAGAATCGGGATGATGATCGCATTAAAGATGATCGCACTTAGGATCGCTGATTCCGGACTGTGCAGGTGCATGATGTTCATCGGGGCCAATGCCGGGATCGTAACCATGAACAGAGCTGGTACGATAGCGAAATACTTGGCCACGTCGTTAGCGATACTGAAAGTAGTCAGCGTACCGCGAGTCATCAGCAACTGTTTACCGATTTCGACAATCTCGATCAGTTTCGTTGGGTCGTTGTCCAAATCAACCATATTACCAGCTTCCTTGGCAGCCTGCGTACCACTGTTCATTGCGACACCAACGTTTGCCTGAGCCAAGGCCGGGGCATCGTTCGTACCGTCCCCCATCATGGCGACCAGCTTACCGTTTTCCTGTTCCTTACGGATATAGTTCATCTTGTCTTCCGGTTTGGCTTCGGCGATATAATCGTCTACACCGGCTTTTTCAGCGATATATTTTGCGGTCAACGGATTATCACCGGTTACCATTACCGTCTTCACACCCATCTTACGCAAACGTTCAAAACGTTCTTGGATACCCGGTTTGATGATATCCTGTAACTCGATCACACCAATGATGAAATCATCCTGTGAAACAACCAGCGGAGTACCGCCGTTACTCGTGATCTTCTGAACCAAATCGGCCACCTCTTTCGGATATTTGTTGCCGGCAGCCTCACTCATCTTACGAATAGCATCAAAAGCTCCTTTACGGATGCGAGTACCGTTTGCCAAATCCACTCCTGAACATTTAGTTTCTGCCGTAAACTTGATCATCTTTGATCCGGATGTATTCAGATCATGTACACGTACACCTTTTTCACGTCCCAATTCCACGATTGACTTACCTTCGGGTGTATCGTCTGAAAGAGAGGACAGTAGACAAGCTTGTACAAAAGAGTGTTCGTCAATGCCGGATACCGGATAGAACTGGGTTGCTTTACGGTTACCGATCGTGATCGTACCGGTCTTGTCGAGCAGCAAAGTATCAATGTCACCGGCTGTTTCAACCGCCTTACCGGATTTGGTGATCACATTAGCAGACAACGCACGATCCATACCGGCAATACCGATGGCAGATAACAAACCACCGATCGTAGTCGGGATCAAACAAACGAACAAAGAGATAAAGGCCGCGATCGTAATCGTCGTGTTGGAATAATCAGCAAACGGTTTCAAGGTACCGCAAACAACAACGAATACCAATGTAAAACCTGCCAGCAAGATTGTCAAGGCGATTTCGTTCGGAGTTTTCTGGCGAGAAGCGCCTTCCACCAAGGCGATCATCTTATCCAAGAAACTTTCACCCGGTTCGGTCGTCACTTTCACCTTGATCTGGTCGGACAATACTTTCGTACCGCCTGTTACAGAACTCTTGTCTCCACCCGCTTCACGGATCACCGGAGCAGATTCACCTGTGATGGCGCTTTCATCGATAGAAGCCAGACCTTCGATAATTTCACCATCGGAAGGAATCGTGTCGCCGGCTTCACAAATAAAGATGTCGCCTTTCTTCAACTGAGAAGAACTGACCGTTTCAATCTTGTTACCGACACACAATTTGGCAGGAGTTTCTTCCCGGGTCTTACGCAAACTGTCGGCCTGTGCCTTGCCTCGTGCCTCTGCAATCGCCTCTGCGAAGTTGGCGAAAAGCAACGTGGCGAACAATACAATAAACACTAAGATATTGTAACCGAAAGATCCTTGTGTCGTATCACCGGTGGTAGCCGCCCAAATCGTAACAAACAACATGACGAATGTCACCACCTCCACGATAAACATGATCGGGTTACGGAACATCATCCGCGGATTCAACTTAATGAATGATTGCTTCAAACTTTCTATAACGAGCTTCTTTGGAAATAAAGAAGCAGTTTTGTTATTTCTCATCTTCTTAATCTGTCAATTAGTAAATACTAAAATATTCGGCGATCGGGCCTAATGTTTGTGCCGGGAAGAATGACAAGGCAGCAACGATGACGATTACGAAGAATGTCATCACACCGAATGTAACCGTATCAGTCTTTAATGTACCCGCACTCTCCGGAGTGTACTTCTTGTTTGCCAAAAGACCTGCAATAGCTACCTGTCCGACAATTGGCAAATAACGTGAAATGATCAGTGCCAAACCGCAAGTGTAGTTCCAGAAATAGGTATTGTCGCCTAATCCTTCAAAACCGGAACCGTTGTTAGCAGAAGAAGAAGTATATTCATATAACATTTCACTGAAACCATGGAAACCAGGGTTGTTCAACCAGCCACCCTCGCTCTCTACGAATTCAGGGGCATATACCCATACGTAGGAAGAGATAGCCGTAAAGATCAAAATCACGAATGGGTGAGCCAACGAAACGATCGTTGCAATCTTCATTTCTCGGGCTTCTACCTTTTTACCTAAGAATTCCGGCGTACGTCCGACCATCAAACCGCTGATGAATACGGCTATAATCAAGAATGCATAGTAGTTCATGAAACCTACGCCGACACCACCAAACCATGTATTGATCTGCATGTTCAACATCTCCACCATACCAGAAAGAGGCATTGTACTGTCGTGCATACCGTTAACGGAACCATTAGAGGTGACGGTCGTAGTCACAGACCACAAAGCGGTTGCGCCCGGACCCAGACGGGTTTCCTTACCTTCCATAGCACCGCAAGACTGGTCAATACCCATCTCGTCGATTTTCGGGTTACCTGCCATCTCATAGTGAACGTTACAGAATACCCCCAAAAGATAAGCAAACAGCATCACACCATAGATCACATAACCTAACTTTTTACGTTTCAGATAAAATCCCAAAGCAAATACCAATGCCATCGGAATGATCAGAATAGACCAACATTCTACAATATTGGTCAGGTAAGTCGGGTTTTCCAATGGGTGAGAAGAGTTTACTCCGAAGTAACCACCACCATTCGTACCTAACTGTTTAATCGGAACGATTGCAGCTGTAGGACCTTGTGAAACAGTTTGTTCAGCTCCTTCCAATGTCGGGATTGTCATTTTGGAGTCAAAGCCCATCGGCGTACCTTGTATGATCAGGATGAAACCCACGATCAGAGACATCGGGAAAAGGATACGTGTACAGCTGATCACTAAATAGTGCCAGAAGTTACCGATTGTTTTAGTTGTTTTGGCGGCCATCGACTTCATAATTCCAGCCATGGCAGCCATACCTGTTGCAGCAGTGATGAACTGGAACAACATGATGACGAACAACTGTGTAAAATAAGTCAAACCGCTTTCTCCGCTATAGTGCTGCAAGTTACAGTTAACCATGAAACTAATACACGTGTTGAACGCCAAATCTGGACTTTGTCCGCTGTTCCCATCAGGATTCAAAGGAAGATATCCTTGCGATACCAACAGGATCATACCCCAGAAGAACCAAAATACGTTTATAATAAGCAGAGATTTCAAGAATGCCTTCCAATCCATCTCTTCATTGGGGTTGATACCCGCCAGCTTGTAAATAAATCTTTCAATTGGAGCCATGAAACGCATGCAGTCGTTTCCCTCCTTATACACCTTGGCGATATGCTTTCCCAGCGGGTAACTGATAACCAGCAGCAGCAATATCTGCAATGCTACACCTAAAATTTCTGTATTCATCTTTTCACTTAAAAAAACTAATTACCATTAAAACTTTTCAGGCTTAATTAGGACATACATCAAATACCCGAAGATCAATAAGCAAAGTATAAACAGTGCTAAAAACATAATTTAATTCTCCTTTCTTACATTAAATTTTCTCAAACCAGTCCACACACTTGAAGAAAAACCAATAGCATGCTACACCGGTAGCACACAAGAACAAAAATGATAACGTATCTTCCATACTTGTCTTTTTTAATTGTTAATACTATTTATTTGTTTTCCACCCTACTATATGCCAAAGCTGTGCCAAAAAATCGAGTTCTTGCACAATACATTGTTTATCAGCTATATAATCAAAAAATAATATTATTATGTAATATGCTCAATCCTTTTCAAAAGGAAAAAGATATTTTCATTTTGAAAAGGTATATAAAAAAGGCAAGCTGCCTGTTTTAGGTAAACCTACCGGGTATGCAAGAACAAAGTGTTCCACATTATAGTCCATAGGCTTCCATCTTCCTATAAAGTGTGGTTAAGGCTATCCCAAGAGGACGAGCAGCTTCGGGTTTGTATCCGTTAGTATGTTGGAGAACTTTCTGAATGTGGTGCTTTTCAACGCTGACTAGGTCCAATTCAATATTATTCCCCGTATTTTCAGATAATTGACATTTCCTTTCCATGGACATCGTTTTATGGCTGCCATATATTTTTTACGATCACTTTAAATCTCACCAAAATCTTTAGATATCTGCCCTGCACAGGCAGGCTTCCAACAATCGAAATTTCTCTTTTTAGCTAAAATCATGTTATTGATTATAGGCAATTCGCAACTTTCGCTGATATATAAAATAGCATGTCCTTGAGCTGTTGTTTTCAATTGTTTTCTTAATGTGTTCCAAGCTTCTGTATCAGAAATAAAATATTGCGATGCGGTAGACTCCGTTTCATACACCAGTTTGTATTCATTCAGCACCAATTCATTTTCCTGATTTGTCTTCTTTTGAGGATAGCATAAATAGGCAATTCCTGTCAAAAGGATGATTCCTGTAAAAGTATTCAGCAGATATTTAAAATAATAATCATTTTCGAAGACATAGAATTCATTGATGCTACCACATATACATACGCTAGCCACTAACAGTAATATTACCGTTATCCGTTGCTTTAAAAATTTCATCCGCATATTCTTTTCCATTTGTATCCTAATTTTTGAAATCAAATCCTTTAAATAAGCCGTGAATAAATTATATCCACGGCTCAAAAAGAAAAAAACAATTCAAATCTTTACAGAATGAATGGAGAAAAAGATTTTGGTACACATAAAACAACTTTAATTGCAATAATATATAATATGAAACTCATATCCTTCTATGAGCAACCAAGTACTTCTTGCAAGGCCACCATTTTTCAATCCTGTTTTTCAAAATGAAAAAATACCCCAAAACACCAATCCAGCTTGTTACTAGTAACAGAACGATAATCTTGTTTTTGATCCTTTGAGGAACATCTTTTTTTATTAAATTGCTGATTGCCCATACAGAGGCAAGCGAGCCTAACTGATAAATAAAAAATACCATTTTGTTTCTTTGTTGTTCTACATTGTTTCTTATAGCAGACAACCGAAGATGAATATTAATGATACTTTCTTCGGAAATCTAAACTGATAAAGATAATGCCAAAATCAGACTAATTAGAAAACAACAAACATAAATCACTATATATCAATCGATTAAAAATATTAATTCTAAATTGAAAGTAAAAAAAACAACTAAAATGAAAAAGTGTTTTTCATTTTGGTAATATTACTTAGGCTTCCCTATTTGCAAACATCTGTTTATCAATGACAAATACAAATTGGTATGGATTTTGCTTTGTGTTGTATATAATATTTCAAATATGAGATTATTTATCATTTCGAATAGGTTGCCTGTAAAAGTTACACGTTCCTCCGATGGAAAATTTGTTTTTTCACGGAGCGAAGGAGGGCTGGCTACAGGTTTGAAGTCATTGGACGTTGATTGTGAAAAACATTGGATTGGTTGGCCTGGCGTCTGCGTAGAACAAAAGACGGAAAAAGATGACATTTGCAGTCAATTGGAAAAAAATAATTATCATCCGGTATTCTTATCCGACAGGCAGTATGAAAATTACTACGAAGGATATAGCAACAGTACCCTATGGCCCCTCTGTCATTACTTTTTTGCTTATACGTTATATAAAAAGAACTTTTGGGAATCATATAGGGAAGTCAATGCTGTTTTTTGTGAAGAGATATCTCGGATAGTTGAACCTAATGATTGGGTTTGGGTACAGGACTATCAGTTAATGCTGTTGCCGGGCATGCTCCGTGAGAAGTTTCCCAACCTTCATATCGGGTATTTCCACCATATTCCGTTCCCTTCACATGAACTTTTCCGGATTCTGCCCGAAAGGGTCGAGATCCTGAACGGACTTTTGGGAGCCGACTTTGTCGCTTTTCACATTCACGATTATATGCGTCATTTCATCAGTGCGACGGAACGCATCCTTCATAAGAATTTCAATCTGGATGAAGTTCAAATGAATGATCGTGTAACCCGTGTGGATGCATTACCGATGGGGATAAACTATGATCTTTATCACAATGTGATAGCTGATGACAAAGTCCACCACGCAGTAGAGAAAACACGACTTCTATTTGGAGATCATAAGTTAATCATATCGGTAGACCGACTGGATTACAGCAAAGGAATATTGCACCGTCTTTACGGATTCGCCTCTTTTTTGAAAAATCATCCGGAATATCACGGGAAAGTGACATTGGCGATGGTTATCGTCCCCTCTCGCGACCATGTAGGCAGTTATGCCGAATTGAAAACCAAAATAGACGAGGAGATCGGTTCTATCAATGGAACTTACTCTACCATGAATTGGACTCCGGTATGTTATTTTTATCACGGTTTCTCTTTTGAGGAATTGGTAGCGATGTATTATGTTGCCGATATAGCCTTGGTAACCCCTTTGCGCGATGGTATGAATCTTGTGGCAAAAGAGTATGTCGCTACCAAACAAGATAATCCGGGGGTACTCATTTTAAGTGAAATGGCCGGTGCTTCGGTTGAATTGTCTGATGCTTTATTGATTAATCCAAACGACACGGACCAGATCGAACAAGCCATTTGCCGTGCATTGAAAATGCCATTGGAGGAACAAAGAGAAAGGCTTCAGCGAATGCAAGCCATCCTTTCGGTTCAAACCGTAAACAAATGGGCTGCGGATTTCATGAGAGAATGGCGGCAGGCCGCAGAGAAAAACAAACGATTACAAAAGAAAAAGATCTCCGCACAAGACCAGAACGAAATCAAAACATTATATGACCAAGCGAAAAAGCGCTTGATTTTGCTGGATTACGACGGAACATTAACTGCATTCAAAAATCATCCGGAAGATGCAGCTCCAACACCTGCATTACGAGACCTGTTACAGCGTTTTTGTTCCGACTCTCGGAATCATGTAACCATTAATAGCGGGCGGGACCACTATACATTGGAGAAATGGCTGGGAGATCTTCCTCTGTCTTTTGCCGCCGAGCATGGTGCATTTTACAAGGAAAAAGGCGCATGGCATAAAAACATAGGCAATCGAGAGTGGGATTCGGAGCTATTGTTTATTCTAAATTTGTTTGTAAGCAAAACCCCGTACTCTCATCTTGAGACAAAAGAAGCTGCTCTTGCCTGGCATTATAGAGAATCGGACGCCTGGCTGGGAGAGCTGAGAGCGCAACAGCTAACAAAGGCTATAATGCCTGTTTGCCTGAGAAAGGGATTACAAATCATGCAGGGCAACAAAGTCGTGGAAATAAAATCTCCAGAATACACAAAAGGTTCGGAAGTAGATCGCCTATTATTGGCTTCCCGCTATGATTTTATACTAGCAATGGGAGATGACACGACGGATGAGGATATGTTCCGGGCTCTTCCAGTATCCGCCATAACAGTTAAAGTTGGAATTGTATCTGAAAAAGCCAAATACAATCTGTCCTCGCAGGAAGAAGTATTGCCTTTTTTGGAAGAACTGTCGGGTGAAGGTGTTAGTTACGGAACGACTTCCAGAAGCATAAAAGGTCAACTGAAAGCCACCGTTGATTTTTTTTAAGGATTGTGGACAAATAAAAAATAATTTTTATGGACAAGTTAAATTACGGAGTAATAGGAAATTGCTGCACAGCGGCTTTGATTTCGGATAAAGGCAGTATAGATTGGTTATGTTTCCCTAACTTCGACTCACCTTCCATCTTTGCGTCATTGCTCGATCGGGAGAAAGGGGGATATTTCGGCTTCGAGGTTTCTCCGGATTATCAAATATCGCAATCGTATGTTCCTCATACAAATATTCTTTCGACCAACTTCGTATCAGAAGAAAATGAATTTGCCGTTGTAGATTTCATGCCTTGTTACCATCTGAGCGATGCGAGCAATTGTTATCGTCCGGCAGAGATCTACCGATATATCCGCAGAATCAAAGGTACTCCCCGTTTTAAAATCAACTATGAGCCGGCTCCGGACTATGCCCGTGGAAAGACAATTTTCAACACGACCTCGGAATATATAGAGACCTACTCTACTTCTAACAGCAAAGATAGGCAATATCTTTATTCCTCACTACCTTTGCACAAGATCTTGGAACAGAAAGAAATCATACTGGCTAAGGACGAGTTCTTGCTACTTTCATATAACGAGAAAGTAATCCCCGTCAACATTGAGCGTGAGAAACTGGAATACTGCCGGACGCTGGTTTATTGGCTAAATTGGACTGACCGAACCAAGAAGTTTACGGTCTATAACGATGTCATTGAGCGAAGTCTCCTAGTTTTAAAATTGATGTCTTTTTATAATGGAGCCGTATTGGCGGCCATAACAACTAGCCTACCGGAAACGATCGGAGAAGTCCGTAACTGGGATTATCGTTTTTGTTGGCTGCGCGACGCCTCCATGTCCATTGAAACTTTGTTCCAGATAGGCCATGTCGAAGCCGCAAGGCGGTTCATGAGATTTGTCCAGTCTACTTTTGTTTCTCAACACGATACTTACCAGATCATGTACGGTATTCGCGGAGAAAGAAAATTGACGGAAGTTATTCTGGGACATCTTTCCGGTTATAAGAACTCACGACCCGTTCGGATCGGTAATGATGCTTACCACCAGCTTCAAAATGACTCGTTCGGCTATTTAATGGACCTGATCTACCAATACTATCGTTTGATGCCCGGTACATTGGACGAGGTGGAAGATATGTGGGAAATGGTAAAAAGTATCCTGACGAATGTGATGATTGACTGGAAAAAACCAGACAAAGGCATTTGGGAGATTAGAGGAGAAGGACAGCATTTTGTTTCCTCCAAAGTTATGTGCTGGGTCGCATTAGACAGGGGAGCTCGTATTGCAGATTTATTAAACAAACCGACATACCGGAGACGTTGGTCGGAAGAAGTGGCCGTAATCAAAGAAAATGTCATGAAAAACGGTTGGAAAGAAGAGATGCAAAGTTTCTCGCAAGCCTACGGTAATTCCGACCTTGATGCGTCCTTGTTGTTAATGGAACCGTACGGATTTATCGATCCGAGAGACATACGCTACCATAAAACAGTGCAAGCGATAAAGAATGCGTTACTTTACAAAGGGTTGATGTACCGTTATAAATCTCATGATGATTTCGGACTTCCCTCTTCCGCCTTTACTATTTGTACGTTCTGGCTCATTCGTGCTCTTTATGTCATAGGAGAAAAAGAAGAAGCACGTAGTCTGTTTGAGGAAATGCTTCATAATTCAAATCACTTGGGACTTTTCAGTGAAGACATTGATTTTGAAACCAAGGAGCAACTGGGGAATTTTCCTCAAGCATATTCCCATTTGGCACTAGTCAATACCGCTATATTGTTTTCGGAAGAGGACATACGACTGTTTTTTAAATAAACCTTCTGTATCTCTTTCATTTTGGAAATATTTTTTCACTATGAAAGAGATTTTATTCTCTTTTTATAGGACAAAGCTCATAGATATCTCATTATTAAATAATTATATATCTTCGAACGCTATTGGCTCAAAAATTGCCAGCTCCTTGCAGTTAAATAGTGAATCAATATGGAAACGAATAATTTACTGGCCCCATTATTTTTTGTATTGATAAGGTTGATGGGAGGTGCGATTTTAAAATTCGGATTAAAAAAGATGCCTCTTCCTTACACGGTCGGGCTATTTGCCTTTGGATTATTGATCGGTACGTTTGACCGGATAGGCTGGTTGGAAAGCATTCCTATATTAAAATCATCGATCGATTTTGCCGGAAATGCTAATCCCGATATGATACTTTATATTTTTCTTCCGATCTTGATATTCGACGCTGCTTATGAACTGGACGTGCATATCTTTCGAAAAACATTGACAAATGCCACTATATTGTCCGTACCGGGTGTCATTATTGCGATGTTGCTGACGGCTGCCTTGATGATAGGGATCGGAACGTTCGCCCCTTCTTATGAAGGGTGGAACTGGACATTTGCATTGATGTTCGGAGCCTTGATAAGTGCGACAGACCCAGTGGCCATTGTCGCATTGTTGAAAGAGCTAGGCACCAGTAAACGTTTCTCGACGCTAGTGGATGCCGAGTCGATGCTAAACGATGGAACCGGTATTGTCCTTTTCATGCTGTTTTTCGGAGCCTATACCGCTACTGGTGTTTCGGATTCTCCCGTAGCGGACTTTATCATGGTCGTTGCCGGAGGAGCCCTGGTTGGTACGCTTTTGGCTTATTTGTGTATTCAATTTATCACAAATGTAAATGGAGACGAGATGCTTCAAAACAGCGTGATGATTCTTTCCGCTTATATGACTTTTGTCATAGCGCAAAATTATTTGGAAGTATCGGGAGTAATCGCTTTGGTCGGTTTCGGTTTGACAGTCTCTTACATGGGCCGTCTGAGGTTGAAACCGCAGGTCAATAAATTCATGCGTCAATTTTGGGAATTGGCGGCACACATAGCAAATACATTGATATTCATAATTGTAGGTGTCGTAATAGCATTGAAGGTAGACTTCTCATGGATGGATTTATTGATTCTTATCTGTGTATATGCCGGGATAAATATCATTCGTATATTAATAATAACCATATTTTATCCGATCATGAAACGGTCCGGATATGGCTTGTCGGTGCGAGAGTCCACGATCTTGAGTTGGGGAGGATTACGTGGTGCATTGGGACTAACGATGGCACTGATGGTATCGTATACCTTTTCGATACCAGAACCAATACGTCGGCAAGTACTTTTCCTTACGGCTGGGATTGTAACTTTAACATTGACAATAAATGCGACTACAATCGGTTGGCTTCTAAAGAAATTGGGATTGGCAGAGATACCGTCCTCCAAGCTTCTTTTGGATTATAGCGTAAAAAAGCAGTTGTACGAAGGTTCTGAAAAATACCTAAAAGATTTGAAACAGAAGGAAGCGTTGGAAGCAACAGACTGGAGTATTGTCGAACAGTTCCTACCTCAAAAAGAAATATATCCGGAAATGCCTGTCCGTACCAAAGACGTAATGGCAGACATACGTCTACGAATCTTGGATAGAGAGCGCTCGCTCTATTGGAGCCTATACACAAACGGTGTCATTTCATCCGGGACGCAAAGACGTTTAAATGCCGCAATTGATGAACAATACGATCGAGACGGAAAGAAACCTCTATGCGACCGAGGCGATATTTTTGAATTCTGTGAGGAACCTTCATGGATAATCAGTATGAAGTTTTTCTCTCGTTTTTTCCAAAAATGGGCAGATATTTACTATCAAGACAGAATTATTTTAGGGTACGATTTGGCAAGGGGATTGATCATAGCCCAGAAAGAGTCCTTGAAACTGGTTAACGAGTTTGGCTCCTCGGAAACAGTCTCTACCGAATATGAAAGTTGCTTGTCGCTTTTACAAGTCGAGATCCGTAAAAATATAACTAGAGCATCGAATTTTATCACAAAAATATCCATTGATTATCCTAAATCATATAAAGAGGCTGTGACTCGCAAGTCTGTCCGTATGTTATTGAGCAACGAAAAAAAGAGGATAGAACAATTCAAGGAACAGGGTTTGATTTCCCAAGAAGAAGCCGAGCAAATGGTAAATGAGTTGGGAGAACGTCATAATAAGGTTTTTACTTCTTACCAGTTCCTAAAATAGCGACAAGAAAAATATGTCATCCTCAATAGATAATAACTCATCTAAATCACCATTCATAATGTATGGTAAACACTGGCGAATCTTGTCTATAGGCCAATCCCACTATTTGAGGATCTTGTATAATGGTATTTAGATATACGGTTTGTTTATTTCCCGTACGTGGATATATTTTAGTCATCATCTTTCTTCGTTTTTTAGTAATGTTTCTTTTTCAAATAAAAAATAGATTGTGTAGCCAACAGAATTACAAAGACGTATTCCGCTGTTAAATAGATTGCGAGAGGAGCTTGCGTGTAGCGACATAACCAATAAAGATAAACCAAATATATGGCTGTTGTCGTAACTTGAAAAAGGAAAGTCATTTGTGTCTTTCCTGTTCCTCCGACAGCATTCAAATATACATAACCCGGTAAAGCGAAAGTGTAATTCAACAACATTACAACAAAAGGGGCAAAAGCTAATTGTATCAATAGTTCATTACTCGTATAAAAACCAATAATCCATCGATTACACAATAAAGCAATCGCAACCAAGGGAAATCCTATGGTATAACCTAATTTCAGAATTTTACTACAGATTGAAAATAGTGTCTTCCCTTCTCCCGCACCAATCGCATTACTGACTAATGAGCCTGTTGTAAGCGCAAAAGAATTCGCTATCACAAAAAATATAGCCGATACGCTCCGGGTTATATTGGAAATCGCTAACTCTATTTTTCCCAAATGTTCAATTGAAACGAAAAACAAGAACCAAGGGGCTACACTAATAAGCGCATGAAGCATACTCCATGTTGATAACTTCAAGACTTTTATAAGTAAATTACCATTATAGACCGGCCTTAACCCATATTTTTCTTTATCCAATCGTATCCACATATAGAAGGAAAGCATCATAAAGGAGCCCATCTCTGCCAAAGAAGAGGCAATTGCCGCCCCCGAGATTCCTAATTCCCTAGTGAATATCAAATAAAAATTTAAAGGAATATTGATTAATACCGCTATGGCAGCAGCCCAAGATAGAGCTTTTGTATGCGTTATCCCCACTAAAAAAGAACGTATCGCTAAAAATGGGAATGAAAACAACAATCCAAAGCTACGCCAATCCAAGTATAGAATTACCGCTCGATAAATATCCGAGGAAACGATCAGCTTCTTTAGTATAAATGGGGAAACCGTATGAATGAGAAGGTAAAGAAAGATAGCCAATCCCAAAAGGAAAAATAAGCCTTGAAAAAAGGTCTTGCCGGTTTCCTTGTAATCTTGCTCTCCATTCCTTCGAGCTACCATTACTTGCAACCCAATGCTAAATCCAAAACCAAGCATATAAATCGCTAAATAATAAATTCCGGCGATAGCGGACGCTCCTAATTCTATCTCTCCAACGTGGCCTAAGAAAACAGCATCCGTAATATTGATTAATTGTTCCATTAAGATGCTCATCATTACAGGAAAGTTGATGAGCCATATTTGTTTATATGTATAATTCATTGCTCAACTGTATAATAGTGCGATACAACATACCGCTTTTATGCAGTATGTTATTTCGTAATCCATAAAATAAAAGGATATAAAATCTCCGTGACAAATAAAGCTGTATCTGTCAAATAGCTGAATAGCTTTATTGGATAGGGCTAAAAGAAAAAACGGCTAAATAGACGTCTCTATCCAACCGTTCAAAAGATCTTCGCGATAATCTTTTGTGCTCACAGTCAAGGTTAAACTTGAAAAACATATAACTTCAAAATGAATTTATAACATCATTTTGTTTTGATGTTGGCAAAGGTAAGCCTTTATTTGTAAATAACAATTTTTTATCATGTTTTTTTTACTATTATATCTTTTTTTTCTTCTCTAGAATATTTTCGTTTTAATTTATGGCCTCTCTTGTGCTCGGATATTCAAAAAAAACGCAATGGAAAGTTCAAGAAATGAAAGCAGGGCATAAAAAGGGTGTGTCATGACACACCCTCTTGTGAAACCATAAAAAAGATTTTCAGCCACAATGGAAATAAGTATTGACCAGCTTCAACATCTCTTCCGGATTATTCTCTAGGTCCTTGCGTAAAGAAGCGTCATCATAAGATTCCAGTTTATGGATGATGCCGTCTATCATACTCGGACTAAATACGTTATATTTTTCAAAAACAGCACGCTGTTGTCTTAAACGGGCGGCTGAGGCTGCGCAACTGTCTGGGAGTTGATCCAATGTCTTTAGGCGATCTTGATTCTCTTCTTTATGAATATTCACGTTTACATAAGTCTTCTCAGCGATTTCCAAAGCATCATCGATCTCAAAACCATGGCGGCACGCAACTGCCAATCCTGCCAATAATTGGTATAAATCAGCGGAGCCATCCGGTGAACGCATCTCGACCGTTTGCTTTTGGCTCGTATCATAATGGCTGGCAGGTTCCAATGGGTTCGCCAAAGCACACATGTCCGTTTTTGCGGCCCAACCTAGCGGAACACGAACTAAAACTGAACGATTCCGATCTCCCCAACAAATATTCGTAGGTGCTTCTTGGTGTGGAACCAAGCGGAAATATGAGGTTGGGTTCGTATTTCCAAAAGCCGTAATAGAGGAAGCTAAGCACATCATTCCAGCGATAGCCTTACGGGCGGTTTCGGATAAGATACCATTCGCTAACATCTGATTCTTGCCATTTTTCATGATACGCATATGGACATGCAGACCGGAACCTGCTTTTCCCACCGTAATTTTCGGAGCGAAAGTGATGTTATATCCATATTCATGCGCTAGATTGCGGATCGCCCATTTTGCGATCATCAATTGATCCGCTGCATTTTCCGCAGGACATGGTAAGAACTCGATCTCATTTTGCTCATAGATCAAACCATTTAACGTAAAGTTACCAACTTCCGAATGACCATATTTAATTTGTCCCCCGGCTTGCGCTATGCAGTGCATGCACTCCGTCCGGAACTCATTGAACTTAGCGTAAGGAGCGGATTCATGATAACCTTTTTGGTCGGTAGCAGGGAAAACGCCTTCATCCGGTGCGATTACGTAATATTCTAATTCACCCATTGCCTCAAAATCCATTCCCGTCACCTCATGAAAAGCCTTACAAGCTTTATGCAAGGTATATTCCGGGGAACTTTCTAAGGGTTCTCCATCCTTATTGAAGAATGAGCAAAGCATGGTAAGCGTAGGTAATTCCGCAAACGGATCCTCGAAAGCCGTACGGAAACGGGGCACCACATACAGGTCACTACTCCCCGCCTCGATAAACGAGAAAAGACTAGAGCCATCCACACGCTCACCGCAAGTCAAGATCGCATCCAGATAAGCTGCATTGTTGATTACAAAGTTCAGTGTTTTCAAACGTCCGTCGCCTGCAGGATACATAAAATTAACCATCTGGATATCTTTCTCATAGATATAACGGATAATGTCCTCTTTCGTAAACTCGGACGCTGGCTTTTGTAAAAACTCCACTAATACGTTGGGAGTCATTTCTAGTTCTTTGTTCATGTTTTATATTGATTATGTTTATAGTGTAGAGAAAAACTTTCCTTTGGAACTGCTAACCGGAATCAAGCTAGAGATCGCTTCAGCAACCTCTATAGGTCGGTCAGACTCTATGATGTCCACGCCTTGACGGATGATCATACGGTATGCTTCAGCACGACTTTCGGGTGTGGATAGTTTATCGTCGGAGGGAGCGGTAGATATCATGCACATGACACCTCTTTCATGCAACATATCGATTACCTCACGGACTTCGGGGGTAATCTTCGGACCTACGTAAGCCATGATATGGCTCCAAGGTATACCGTTATCCTCATAGTCTTGAACCGCTTCTTTCGTTTTCACGAAAGCCTCAAACATGAAATTCGGATTTTTCTCGTAAAAGAAACGAGCCGAGGCACCATCATGAACCGTAATCATTACATAAGGTTCCGCTTGCATATCGGTAATCAACTGAGCAGTGCGCTCCATCGGAACATCCTTCTTATCAAGGATTAGGATTGTTTTTCCACGGGCCCAACGAATCGCTTCCTCTAAAGTCGGGATACGATAGTTTGTGATATTTCCTTCGGGATCCTTCAAACGGAAATTTTGCAATTCTTCCCAAGTATAATCAGAAACTTTCCCGGTCCCATTACTGGTACGCTCCAGTGTATCATCGTGGAAAAGGACGATAACACTATCTTTGGTTAACCTCGGATCTATCTCGAACGTGGCAGGAGTATAAGAGAGGGTATTTTCAAAGGTTTCCATACTGTTCTCAGGATAACCTTTTCCCCGTCCGCCTCGGTGCCCGCTAATTAAAGGAATTCGGTCATCCGCATATTGGTAGAAAGATATCAAATCATCTACATTTGATATCTGTAGCGTATTCATTCCCTTGTATTCAAGCTCCTCCTTTGGCGTGTTCAATACGCAAGAACCACAAAGCAGGACCAGCATTAAAAATCTGGCGGATAAATTGAGTTTCATTTCACAATCGTATTTTAGGTGAATGATTCTTTCTATCCGCCAAACTTACACAAAATAAATGATTTTACAGAGTTAGCACCTTAATATTCGTCAACTTTCTGGTCTACACGGAACTTATCCAAACGTGCTTGCAGGCGAGTTTGGATATCAGCATATTCCGGATTATCGTATAAATTATTCAGCTCATTCGGATCACTTTGCAAATCGTAAAGCTCGTTGCAATTAATCGCGTCATTATGCTCATTCTTCTCTCCATAGAAATGGATCAATTTATAACGACTGTCACGCACGCCATCGTGACGACGTACCATATGGATAGCTGGATAATCATAATAATGATAATACAGATACTTGCGCCAATCTTTTGGTGTCTCGCCTCCAAACAAGGGAACTAAAGAAGTTCCTACCATATAATCAGGTTTCTCGATACCGGCTATATCCAGATAAGTTGGGGCATAGTCAATGTTCTGTACTAAGGCTGTACATTCACTTCCCGCCTTGATTTTAGCAGGATAACGGATAATCAACGGCGTACGGAAAGATTCCTCATACATGAAACGTTTGTCGAACCACCCATGTTCACCCATGTAAAAACCTTGATCCGAGGTATAAACGATCACGGTATTATCCATAAGTCCTTCTTTTTCCAGATAGGCGATCAAACGTCCCACCTCATCGTCAATAGATTTGATGCAACGTACGTAATCCTTGATATAACGTTGATATTTCCATTTAACCAAATCCTCACCTTTCAGGTTCTCGTTAATGAATTTTTCGTTACGAGGCTTATAAGAAGCGATCCAAGCCTCCCGTTGTTCCGGGGTCATACGATCCAAAGAGGCCTGCCAACCATCAATATTCCATTCCTTTTTATAAGCCTCCTTATCTTTAAGCTCATCTACCTTCAAATCATAAACCAAAGTCATATTTTTGTCTATACTCATCTCTTGTGTACGTGCGGCATCGCAACGAGTGGCATAATTATCATTGAAAGTATCTGGATATGGGAACTCTACATCCTCATATAAATCCATATATTTCGTATCCGGCATCCAGTTACGATGTGGAGCCTTATGATGAACCAGCAGGCAGAAAGGCTTATCCTTATCCCTCTCTTCCAAAAACTCGATAGCGTGATCGGTCGTAAGGGTCGTCGCATATCCCTCTTCTTTTACATACTTGCCATTCGATTCTTTACTTTTGAACTCCGGATTATAATAATCTCCTTGATCCCATAACACATGATAATAATCAAAACCTTTCGGCTCACATTGCATATGCCATTTACCGACAACACCTGTCTGATAACCGTGCTGTTGTAAGATTTCAGAGAAGAATACTTTTGTCGTATCAATACCTTTTCCTAACTGTCTTTGTCCGTTTTGGTGACTGTAAAGACCGGTCATCAAACAAGCACGGCTAGGAGTAGACAGAGAATTCTCTACAAAGGCTTGCCTGAATAACATACCTTCCGCAGCCAAACGATCTAAATTTGGTGTAGGAGCCAATTTACCTAGCGCATGTCCATAAGCGCTAATAGTTTGATACGAATGATCATCCGTCATGATATGAATGATATTGAGCGGCTTCTCTGCCACTTCTTTTTGCCCTGTTCCGCATGCGGAGAACAAAAGGGCAGGGGCTAATATAGCTCCATAATTAATAGTATTTTTCATATATAATTATTTTATGTAACCTACTTCCCGACGATTCAAACCTATTTGTCCCGTGAGATCATCTCCCAGATCCAACCGAGCCTCTTCTGCTATAGATTGTAATAGACGAACCACCTCCGGATATTGATCTTTCACATCATATCTTTCTCCCGGATCTCTACGCAAATCATATAATCGTACTGGCTAATTGATTGCAAACAGTACCTCTAGGAATCACTCCTTTCCAACGCATGATACAAGGAACGCGTTGTCCTCCCTCAAACGTGGTAGCTTTCGCTTCTCTCAAACCTCCGGTACTCCCGGCATGATTACCAAAACTAAACCAAGGCCCATTATCCGACGTAAAGATAATCAAAGTATTTTCATCTAGGTTTAATTCCTCTATTGTTTCTAGAACTTGTTGGACACTCCAATCTACCTCAAGCATGACATCCCCATATAAACCTTGTTTACTCTTTCCTTTAAATTTGTTGGATACAGCAAGCGGAACATGTGGCATCGAGTGAGCAAAGTAAAGAAAAAATGGTTGTTCACGATTCTTTTTGATAAACTGGATCGCCCGTTCCGTATATAATGTAGTAAGCTCGGCTTGATCATTCAATGTCCACAATTCTCTTATTTTTTCATTTCCGTCGATTAATGGTAATGCCGGATGCCGTAATTTGTTTGGTAAATTAGATGCTGGAGTCACTCTATTCCCGTCATAATCTACTGGCCACATATCATTGGAATAAGGCAACCCAAGATACTCATCAAATCCTTGTTGCAAAGGCAAAAATGGATAAAGGTGACCTAAATGCCATTTACCGACCATTCCACAAGAATAACCTCTAGTTTTTAACATTTCCGGAAGAGTTTCCTCATTAGGGGCCACTCCTATACGGCCTTGAGGCATCAATGCCCCCGAAATCCCCACTCGATTTGGATAACACCCTGTAATTAATCCGGCTCTCGATGCGCTACTTATAGGTTGGGCTGCATAAAAGTGGGTAAAAAACATTCCTTCAGAGGCCAGTCGGTCAATAGTAGGCGTGTTATATCCAGAAGCACCGGTGATTGTTAAATCGCCATATCCCATATCATCCATAAAAAAGATCACGATATTAGGAAGTTTGTCCCGGGCTTGTATAATAACCGGGGTAACAGTTGCTACCCCAGTTATAAATAACAATTTTCTAATATCCTGCATTTTGTACTAAATTAGGATTCAAGTCTATCTCGGATTGAGGGATCGGCATAAGGATCATATGCTCCTTGATATTTTGCGCAATCTCAGTTTTATTAGCTTCCGCTACTTTTGCTTCATATGCACTATGCTCTTTCATTCGTTGAATAAATGTACCGGTACGTACTAAATCGAACCAACGATGTCCTTCGTGAGGGAATTCCAGCCGTCGTTCATTTAATATAGCTGTACGAAACTCATCCTTCGACATAGGTTTAAAGTTTCCAGAATCATCACCAAAAGCACGTTCCCGTATCCTGTTTAACATAGCGAGAGCCTTTGTAGATTCGCCCACTTCATTTAATGCCTCTGCATACATTAATATAGCGTCCGCATACCTGATAATGTGCATATTTACATCGCAACGGTCACCCGTTTCAAGCCCTTCAACCCAGAACTTACCGCTAAGTGGTATACTTGATTTCAATATTTCACCGGTTTTAAGATGAGCGAACTCTGTTTTAAAATTAGTCTTTTTTCTCAAATCTCGATTATCAAACTGGTCATACAATTCTTGTGTCGGGATATCAGCCTCATTAAGGGCAGAGATTCCTAAGCTCCCCGGAATGGAATATTTCGGACCAGCAAGCGCCATTTCACCATTATGTTGAAATGGAGGTTCTTTATACTCAATATAAAGTACAGCCTCAATACCAGCCTCTGTATCTCGAAGCCAGTTCGCATGGTAATCTTTGTGTAAACCGAAGCCATATTCAGATTCATGCTCGACTACCTCCGCCAATTTATCTTTCGCCTTTTGGAAATCCCCTTTAGTCAAATAGACTTTACCGAATAAAATTTTAGCGGCCCCTTTGTTGATACGGCCCTCATCGGAAGCCGAATATTCAGATCTTAAAGGAAGATGTTCTTCCGCAAATGTAAGATCTTCTATAATCTGATCATAAATCAGTTCTTTAGAATCACGTGGTCCTTTTGAATCTTCTACGGTTTTCAAGTCTAAGATTAGAGGAACATCGCCGAAGAAACGAACGAGGTTGAAATAGTATAGAGCACGAAGTGTACGAGCCTCAGCGATCAATCGGTTCTTTTTACTTTCATTCATTTTGATCTCTGGAATCTTAACAATCGCCGTATTTGCCCTAGAAATACCGGAATAACAATTTTTCCACATATCTTTTACAAATGTATTCTGAGAGTTAAATCGCAGAAACTCCAAGTCTTGTAAGTTTGCGTTCGGCATACCTAAACCATTTTTCATCATATCGGTAGGTAGCTCTGCCATCATATACATCAAACGGTTATATAAGCTGTTTAATTGCTGATAAGTAGCATCTACCGCTGCCTGTGCGTCTTTCTCGCTTGTATAAAAATTATCCACGACCAAACGGTCCACGGGATTCTCGTCAAGGAAAGAACAACTGTTGATTCCACAAGAGAAACAGAAAGCTGAAAATATATATATGAACGATTTTTTCATTTTGAGTCGATTTAAAAGTTATTTAATATCCAATTTAATGCCAAACATAAAGGTACGGGCTTGCGGATAACCGCCAAAGTCCTCTCCTGCCTCTAAAGTTGAAGCGCCTCGATAGCTCACTTCCGGATCATAGCCTCTGTATTTAGTCCAAGTCAATAAGTTTTGTCCGGTTACGTACAATCGCAGACCTCCGATATGTTTCCAATTCAATTTCGGGAAACTATAAGACAATGAGACAGTTTTTAATTTCAAGAAAGAACCGTCTTCAATGAACCGATCACTTACGATATTATTCCGATTCGTTGTCGCTTTTTGGTATTCATTACTTGGATTCGTAGGTGTCCAACGGTTCACGAGATCCTGATATACATTTTGTCCACCAGTCGGCGACTCAAGCTCCATTGCGTTATAATTGAAAATCTTATTCCCATATGAGTATTGTAAGAATACGTTCAACTCAAATCCTCTATAAGCAAACGTGTTGGTCATACCTCCAAAGAATTTCGGATTTGCGTCTCCCAATATCTCCCGATCGTTTGTGGCATCAATCTTACCGTCTCCATTCAAGTCCTTATAACGACGGAGTCCGACACCGATAGGCGAGGGTGAAGAAGTTTGTTGAGCACATTCTGCTTCATTTTGGAAAATGCCGTCAAAACGATAGCCATAAAATACTCCAATTGGTTGACCAACGATCAAGCGACGGATATCACTCGTCTTTAAATGATCGTCGTATGTACCTACATCTTTATACGTTTCCCCACCCAACTCTAATACTTTATTCCGGTTGAATGAAATATTAAAGGCTGTTGTCCATGAGAATGCCCCGCTTAAGTTGTCACTCTCAATAGAAAGCTCGTAACCTTTATTTTGGACACTACCAATATTTTTCAACATAGAATCATAACCGGAGGCGCTAGGAATCGCTACATTATATAATAAGTCCGTTGTTTTTTCGAAAAAAATAATGAGGAAGTTATAAATGGAGGCTTTTTCCCATGAGATCATTATCTTTGTACGAAACAATCCCGCAAATTATGGACGAGAAAGTGCTCGAGAAATTGAAAATCTTGGCCGAGTCGGCAAAATATGACGTATCCTGCGCTTCCAGCGGAACCTCCCGTTCGCATAAGAGCGGGGCTATAGGAAGTGCCGCGGGATGGGGCATTTGCCATAGTTTCGCTGAGGACGGACGGTGCATCTCGCTTTTAAAGATCATGCTGACGAATTATTGTATGTATGATTGCGCCTACTGCATCAACCGGCGAAGTAATGATTTGCCGAGGGCTACACTCTCCGTTACCGAGTTGGTGAATCTTACGATCGAGTTTTACCGGCGTAATTACATTGAAGGATTGTTTTTAAGCTCCGGCGTGGTCCGAAACCCGGATTACACGATGGAACGGTTGGTGAGAGCCATCAAGGATTTGCGCCTCGTACATCACTTCAATGGATACATACATATGAAGAGTATCCCCGGAGCCAGCCAAGAATTGGTAAATGAGGCTGGGCTTTACGCCGATCGTTTAAGCGTGAATATAGAGATCCCGAATGAGGCGAGCTTGCGGACTCTAGCTCCGGAAAAGGATTTTAAAAGCGTATTTGCCCCTATGCGTTATATCCAACAAGGTGTATTACAAAGCGCCGAGGAACGCAAGCGTTTCCGGTATGCCCCACGATTCGCTCCCGCCGGGCAAAGCACGCAGATGATCGTTGGCGCTACGGCGGATACCGACAAGGATATACTTCGTCTATCATCGGCCTTATATCAGAGACCTACGATGAAGCGTGTTTACTATTCGGGATTCATTCCGGTAAATGCGTATGATAACCGTCTTCCGGCACTTACCACGCCTCCGCTGGTCCGTGAGAATCGTTTATATCAAGCGGATTGGTTATTGCGTTTTTATCAATTCAAGGTAGATGAGATTGTCAATGACGCATATCCGGATCTGGATCTAGACGTGGACCCGAAGTTGGCTTGGGCCCTGCGGCATCCGGAAGTCTTTCCAGTAGATATCAATAAAGCGGATTACGAGATGCTTCTTCGGGTTCCGGGAATTGGCGTGAAATCGGCAAAGATCATAATCGTTTCCCGGCGTTACGCTAATCTCGGTTCAGAGCAGTTGAAGAAAATAGGAGTGGTCATGAAAAAGGCTAGCTATTTTATTACTTGCCGGGAACTCCCGACGCAGACCGTGAATGAGGTCAGCCCTGAAACCGTCCGGCAACTATTGACGAGAAAGAGCGGAAAGAAAGTCGACGATCGGCAGCTCATACTGCCTTTTATAGATTAACGCCTGTTTTATAAGAAGGATTGATAATGATTATATTTGTTTACGACAAGACTTTTGAGGGATTGCTTACCGCCGTATTCGACGCCTATTCCCGCCGGACTTTTCCGGATTTGTTAGTAACCGAGGGTGAGCCATTTCCATTGTTCTATGACGAGGCGATACGGATCTATACAGATGACCGGAAAGCAGAACGGGTATGGAAAGGGCTTGAGAAGAAAATCTCCAAGTCTTCTCTTTCCGGGCTGACGGTAACTTGGTTGTCGGAATTACCGGAAGTAGACCTGTTGTTATTCAGATATATCCGCAAAGCGATCGACGCTCCAGCCACGATTGAGTTCAATCTTGGTGACCCGGCCATATTGGAAACGGCCAAGATCTGGAAGAAAGTAAACAACGAACGCTTGCGAGTGATGCAATTCTTTCGTTTCCAAAAAGCGGCGGATGGAACTTACTTTGCTGCCATCGCACCTATATATAACGTATTACCTTTGGTATTACCTTATGCGCAAGACCGTTTCGCTGATCAGCAATGGCTCATTTACGACTTAAAAAGAGAGTATGGATATTATTATGATCTTAACGATACGATAGAAGTCCGTTTCGAAGAGAAAGATTCACACTTATTGACCGGATTGCTCAGTGAGGATATCATGGATAAGGATGAGAAACTTTTTCAAAGTATGTGGAAGGAGTATTTTAAGTCTATCGCTATCAAGGAGCGTTTAAACCCACGGCTTCATCGCCAACATATGCCGGCTCGTTTTTGGAAATATATGCCGGAGAAGAGATAATAGTATAATTGCTATTAATCAGCCAATTACAGTTTTTGTTAATTTCATTATCGAAAAACTAAAGTTTTTTCAGCAGGAAACTAGAGTTTCTCCATTGGAAAACTTTTGTTTCATCTAAGGAAAACTAAAATTTCGTGCTATAGAAAAAAATGTTTCTCTCATATAAAACCAGCCTGCTATTTAACGAAAAAGGGATGAACTTAATATCAAGTCCATCCCTTCTTATTACAATCAACACGTTTCTCCTATAGCTCACGAATCCAGATATTACGGAAGCTGATCGGCTCGCTAGGATCGCCATGGCTCTGCAGGATGATAGGGCCTGCGCCATGTTTCTTCACTTGCGGGAAACCGATCCACTCTGTCGTACCCAATATCGTCGTATGGTTCTGCAAAACCACGCCGTTCTGGATAACCGTTACGGTTGGATGCGTGCGATAAGAACCATCTTCCTTGAAAGTGGGGGCGGTATAAATGATATCGTATACGTTCCATTCGCCCGGTTTACGCATGGCATTGGCCAAAGGAATGGATTGTTTGTAGATACTACCAGTCTGGCCGTTCACGTAAGTCGGGTTATTGTAGCAGTCTAACACTTGAACCTCATACATCCCTTGTAGGAAAATACCGCTGTTGCCTCTCGACTGGCTCTCTCCTGTGATATTCGTCGGGACTTGCCATTCGATATGCATCTGGAAATCGTTGAATTTCTGTTTGGTCTGGATATCACCCTTCTTCTTGTTTACGGTAAATACACCATCATGCACATCCCATTCGGCGGCACCGCCCTTTACGCTCTCCCAAGCGGAAAGATCCTTGCCGTCAAACAAAACGATAGCGTCGGAAGGAGCCGTGAAACCTCCACCTTTTAAATCTGTACCCGGAGTGACTACCGGCGGAACAGGTTCGTAAAACTCGGACATCTCATGCGTGATACCCGCATAACCTGTAGGCATCTTGAACTCTTTTTTCTTGTCTTGAGCGACAACGGTAACGCAACCCGCTAAAGCGAAAGCCGCAACTGTAAGCAATCTTTTGTTCATGGTCTAAAATGATTTATTAGTTAGTTAACATTTCTTGCTGCAAATATACCGTTTTTTGCCGAGACTGATAACGATTTGTCAGAAATCTTATTGATTATGATCAAATAATCTTTTCTCGGCCAACTGCTCAAACTTGGTGTTCGGACGACCGTAATTGCAATACGGATAAATACTTATACCGCCTCTCGGTGTGAATATACCAGTAATTTCGATATATTTCGGATCCATTAATTTTATCAAGTCCTTCATGATAATATTCACGCAATCCTCATGAAACGCCCCATGGTTGCGGAAGCTGAATAAGTAAAGCTTCAAGCTCTTGCTCTCTACCATTTTCACGTCGGGGATATAATCGATATGAATCGTAGCGAAATCCGGTTGTCCGGTAATCGGGCAGAGACTGGTGAATTCCGGGCAATTAAACCGTACCCAATAATCATTTCCTTGATGCTTGTTCGTAAATGCCTCCAATACCTCCGGAGCGTAATCCTGTTTATATACGGTAGAGCCACCTAATAAATGCAACTCTCCTTCTTGTTTTCTCTCGTCCATTTCTTTCATTTACTTTTGATTCTCTTCTTTCCTTTTCAGATATTTCTCCAATCCGTCCTTACGAAGTTTGCAAGCCGGACAATGCCCACATCCCTCAGCCATAACACCGTTATAGCAAGTCAGCGTCTGCGTACGTACTAGATCAAAGACGCCCAGTTCGTCCGACAATTCCCAGACTTCGCTCTTATCCCGGTCCATAAGCGGGGTATGAATTACGAATTGCTCATCCATCGCCAGATTTAATGTTACGTTAAGAGAACGCACGAACGTATCCCGGCAATCCGGATAACCACTATAATCAGCCTCGGAGACACCCGTTACCAAATGATAAATCCCCTTACCACGGGCTAAGATAGCGGCGAAAGTAAGGAATACCATATTACGGCCGGGCACAAACGTATTCGGATAGCTATCCTCCGGCTTCTCTTGATCCATCTCTATGCTCGCATTCGTAAGCGAGCAATTGGGATCTAACTGGCTGATAAGCGATACGTCCAATAACTGAAAAGGTACGTCCGCATCCGCAGCGATCTTTCGAGCGACCTCTATTTCCAAGGAATGTTTCTGTCCGTATGTGAAGCATACGGCCTCTACACGTGAAAAATGCTTCTTCGCCCAGAAAAGGCAAGTCGTGGAATCTTGTCCACCCGAGAAGCATACCAAAGCGGCATCTTGTTGTTTCATATCTTTCTTGTTTTTAATACGTGGTTTAGCAAGCACACGGAAAAGACATCTTTTCAGCCACAAAGATACGCTTTTTTTTAATTCTTTCGAGCGGCGATAAGCAACATCATCGGACGGCGAAGTTCGTCTCGCATCCCGGGAACCGTATCCAGCATCGATTCGTCCGGTTGAGGCTCCACCAGATGGGTGATACAGAAACCCGCCTTGATCAATCCGTTCACGTAAGTCGTAAGTGTCTTATGATATTTGGTTACATCCTCTCCCAAAAAATGAGCATGCCGGATTCCCTCTTGAAAATAATGATCCACCGGCCAATGCGCAGGTTTCCCTTCCGAATCGTAAATCCAATCTTGATTGCCATAAGCAGTAAAAACGGGATGTTCCACAGAGAAGACAAAGACACCCTCTTGCGTTAAACATTTATATACCTCTGTACAAACCGTATCGAACGACTCGAGATAATGGAATGTCAAGGAGCTGATCACGATGTCAAAAGAATTTGGAGCAAAATCAAAATCCTCGATTGCTATTCTTTTATATTCGATCAACGGGGAGGAATTTATCTCCCGTGCCTTGTCTAACATCTTCCCGGAAAGGTCAATGCCTAAAGCGAAGGTCGCCCCTCGCTCTATGGCATATCGACAATGCCAGCCAAAACCACACCCTAAATCCAATACACGCTTTCCGTTAAAATCAGGCAACATCTTCTTTAGCTCATGCCATTCTCCTGCTCCTCTCAGCCCTTGTACAGAGCGAGACATCTGACTGTATTGACCGAAAAAGCGTTCATCATCATACTTATTTTCTTTCATATTATATATTGTAGGGATATCTTGGCCGAAGATACTTATTTTTCGTAGATACCGACATGATTTCCTTCGCTATCTTCTAAAACGGCGAAGTATCCTTTATTTTCCGCTTCAATCTTTGTCTTGGGTATAATAATTTTACCCCCTTTATCCAATACTTTAGATAAAGTGTCCTCGATATCTTGGCTATTAAAATGGATTAAGATACCATCCGGCGAAGGTTGATAACTAGGAGCGTAGAACAAAGCCCCAACCACTTCTCCTTGCTCGATAAAACAAGCCATCTTCTCTGTCTCACACTCGAAAACCGATAGTTTTAACCCCAAAATAGTTTCATAGAAATTGATCGCTCGATAAAAGTCTACAGTTGGAATCTCGAAAAAAGCAATTAAATTGTTCATTTTGTTTTCTTTTTATAGTTACTGTTAATGTCCTCGCGAAGACATCACAAAAGTAGAGCGTATCGTATCTATAGGATAGAAGAAAAAGGACATCTTGATCATTCCGAGAAATAATCAGAATAAGGAGCGCATAAGGAAAGATACTCCGTGGGTGTATAGCCGGAAAACAGCTTAAACTCTTTTATCATATGTGACTGATCTGAAAACCCACATTCATAAGCTAATTGAGCGAATGAAATGGATGGATTCTGTTGTACCTTAAATAAAGCTCGTTGCATCCTAACGATACGAAGAAACTCTTTGGGCGTAGCTCCTACATAATCTAAGAAAATGCGGTTGAACTGTTTAGAGCTTAGGCATGCGGTTTCAGATAACTCAGAAATATTAGTTTTCGCTTGTTCATTTATTTGATGGAGGACTGCGGATATTCGCTTTAAGTTATATTCATAGCCTTCAAACCTATAAAGACGGTGAATCAAAAACTGCTCGATCAAGCGGATGCAAGTTTCATGGTCATCAGCCTCTATCACTTTTCTGGATAATATTGATAATTCCAAATCTGCTATAGCATCCACCGCTATAAGTTCTCCATAAAAGAACTTAAGGGGAAGTTGAAGGATGGCTCTTGCCGCGTACGGCTGAAAAACAACCGTGATCATTTCAATCTTTCCGGCTGACATCACATCTGAAAAGTTGAGGCATTGCCCACAGATGAACGCTTGAGGCTGCGATTCTTTTTTTCCTACTAATAAAAGCCTTTTACCTCTATGAAATACTAATTGTATGCAGCCCGTTGGTAAAGTCCGTTCAGATACAGAAACATCCGCGCCATCTTCCAGTATCCAATAATATCTCACATAAGGAGTTAATATATGAATAGGCTTTATTATTTTAAATGACTGCATCTTATAGAATTTAATTTATCGGGGCAAAGGTAAATAACCCCTAATCAATTCTATAGTAAAAAAGAGACATTTCATATAATACTGCGACATTAAGCTTCAATCAACTATTTTTGGGTATATTCAAAACTGTAGTATGCTTGATTTCATTAAGCACAAAAGAGCTTTGCATCTTCACGATGCCATGAACCTTGGTTAATTTCTCGAACACAAATTGATTATAGGCATCTAAATCCTTAAGAACCACTTTGACAAAGAAATCATAAATACCTCCCGTCGAGTAACATTCCATTATTTCATCGATATTCCGTATTTCTTCTTTGAAGCGTTCGATATGCTCATCATCGTGTACAGCTAAAGATACATTACAGAAAATGATCAAGGGTAATCCTATTTTTTTATTGTCAACCAATGCCACATATCCTTTTATATATCCTTCGTTTTCTAAACGTTTGATTCGTTCGTAAATAGGAGTCTTGGAGATATGAAGTTTCTCAGAAAGCTCTTTTGCATTGATCTTCGCGTCCTTTTGCAAAGAATGAAGAATTTCAATATCTGTCTCATCAAGTAGTGCCATAGTTTTTTTCCTGTTTTATTTGATTTAATATCCCCGAATTAGAATTATAGAATGCAAAACAGGACAAAAATAGGAAAATTATCGTATTTAAGCTTGACGTATAGGAAAACAATCTTCTTTAAATAACTTTGCAGCAAATAAAAATCTAATTCTAACACAATTATGTTTAAAAGTAAAGATCTTCTGTATCATAGTATCGCCATATTGACAGTCATTATATGGGGAACAACGTTTGTCTCCACAAAAATACTGATTAATACAGGATTATCACCGGTTGAGATATTGTTATACCGTTTCGTGCTTGCGTATTTTTGTATTTTGACTATAGCGCATCGACGGTTGTGGGCTAATTGCGTAAAAGATGAATTCTTATTGTTCTTGTCTGGATTATGTGGTGGTTCCCTATACTTCATAGCGGAGAATACGGCACTGGGCATCACATTGGCTTCCAACGTTTCATTATTGATCTGTACAGCACCGATCATTACAACGGTATTGTCTCACCTATTTTATAAAGAATCTCTTAGGAAAGGACTGTTATATGGATCTTTAGTTGCCTTATTTGGAGTCGGATTAGTTGTTTTCAACGGCAGTGTTCTTTTAAAAGTAAATCCACTTGGTGATTTTCTCACTTTAGTTGCCGCTACGATGTGGGCTTTTTACTGCCTTATCCTAAAGCGTTTGAGTCGTTCTTATCCCACCTTGTTTATTACACGAAAAGTATTTTTTTATGGGATACTTTCTCTTTTCTTCTATTTTGCGATCTACCCTTTAAATATCAAACTAGAGTTATTGAAACTGCCAGTCGTATATTTAAATATATTATTTCTGGGTGTCATCGCCTCAATGCTTTGTTATATCATGTGGAATACGGCAGTCAGAGCCCTCGGAGCATCAAAAACAGCCAATTATATTTACATTGTCCCTCTGGTCACCTTGATAACTTCTGCGATTTTTCTATCAGAAACTATTACGATAGCTTCTGGTATTGGCGCTTTAGCCATTATTAGTGGAGTTTATATCGCAGAGAGGTAAAAATAAAGAAGGGTTACTCATATGAGTAACCCTTTGATTTTCAGTGGTGCCACCAGGAATCGAACCTTTTGCTTCGGTTTATTCTAACTCCTTGAGTGACTGTACACTTATTACTTTATCTTTTATGAAAGCCATTGAATTAGCATCACACTAAATTCATCGCTTTTCGTAATTGTCTTTGCAATCGTCATCTCTTTGACAATGTAAAGGTAGATAAAAAGTTCGATTTCCGCAAATGTCAATAGGATTTTTATGAAATATTTTTTGCTCAAACCTGATAATGTTCCTAAAAGATGGCTAAGAGCCTGTCTAAATCTTACTCAATTCTATTTTGAGAGTTTTATCCAATATTTTTCAGCCATAGGCTGTAGCCTGTCTCTTATTGCCTTCATCACAGTATCGAAATCAAGCGCCTCTTTCCATTGAATTTTTCTAAGAAAAGCCTTCCAACGGCTTATGCGTGCCCTGTCTGTAGCAAAACTATCCGTAAACAGTTGCAAATCGGGGTTGTATGCAAGTCCTCGATTGTCGAACGTCGCTTCGATGGCGTCATACAAAGCGTCGTCATTCAAATTTCTCTTCGTCAGGAGCTGATAACAGTCAAAGAAATCTTTCATGCGACTGTTGAGAACATCACGGTCTATCATCGTATGGAACTTCTCGGCAATAACGGTTTCTAAAGAATATGCCTGTATATTCACAGAAGGGATATCCGGTAAAAGCAGAGGAAAGTCTATTGTTGTTGGATGTGGAATGACGACATCGCCAAAGCCAATATCTACAGACATATTATAAGCTATGGTATCCATATGGGCGGTAAAATAGAATCTTGTACCAGGATATTTCTTTTCGACCGTGATCGGTTCTATTTTGATACTTCCCGCGTCAAATGATACCCCATCTTCATCGCATACGATACCCAGGATTTCTTGGAAGACACGAGCCAGGAAATCCCTGTCACGACTGATCCTGTCCGCCATAAAATCCACATCAACCGTAGGACGAGCCTCAAGTCCGTTCATGGCATAAAGCAAAGAGCCGCCTTTCAACAAGAAATTGTCCTTGTACTGGCTTACAGAAACCCTGTAAAGCAGTCTCTCGTTGAAGTACCTTGCCAGAAGATACATGTATTTATAGCCTGTCTCATTCATGAGGTTGAGCAAGCGTGTCTTTACAGACTTGCCATAGTTTTTCTTTCCCATTATCTTATTCTATTGCGATTTCGAGGTAATTTTTCAACGTGTTAAACACTCTTAGGCGCTTGGCGTAATCCTGCAAACGGGCGAGATTACGGTTCGGCTTTTTCAGATAAGTACGTATTACTTCCGCGCAAACGTCCAGACCAATCTTGTTCCGGTACTTCACCGCGTCACAAACACTTCGTTCCATATCAGTAATATGAACTTTATATCCCGATATATCCGCATCCATAATCCCAAACTCCAAGTTCTCTTTTTTCCAATAATAAAGTTCTATAGGCAGGGCGTGTGGAAGTACTACTTTCCTTTTATTGGCAATGGCTATGCAAAAAGCAGGCGGGACTGTCGTAGACAGTTGATGATATGTCCAGGCATTGTATAGGCATACAACACCATTCGGTATTATCCTCTCCACGTCTATCATCGTGTTTAGCAATGCCTCGGGAGCGGCATATACTCCATGACGCAATCTTATCAAATCGCCACGTTCTTTAGCCCGCAACACCTGTTTATATTCCGACAGGTGAGATATATCCGTTGTGGATATAGTCCCTCCGAGAGACGCAACTTTATTAACTATATCATTCATATAATCCACCTTAGAAGTTCTTTTTCCATTCGCAAAAATACGATTATTTTCCGAATGACAGGTAATATTCTACGGTAAATTTACAAAAACGCCGTAGAATACTATCAGTATCCGTTTTTCATATAAATCATATCTATAGAAGAAGCCCTGTGCCATCTGATGATTTCTGACGACATCTGATGACATTGCTTTTCATGTTTCAGAGATAAAGCGGTTCTTTGCCTAAATCCATGAAAATAAGATGTCATGAACATACAGGAAGCAAAGAACATCAGGCTTGTTGATTTTTTAGCCGGATTCGGACATGAACCGGTAATACAGCGTGGGAACAGCGTATGGTACAAATCGCCCTTCAGGACGGAAAAGGAGGCCTCTTTCAAGGTAGACCTCCATAAGGAACTATGGTATGACTTCGGTCTGGGGAAAGGAGGGGATATTATAACATTAGCCAAGGAGATTTGTCGGACACAGGATGTAAGCCGTGTGTTACGGTGTATTGAGGATAAAAGGACGGTTTTGAAGCCGGCTACTGTCTCCTGCCCTTTTGAAAAAGCGTATCCCGCCTTTCAGGACTTGAAAATCACGCCTCTTGCCAACCGGATACTGCTTGCCTATCTGGAGGAACGGTGCATTGATACGGAAACGGCCCGAAAAGCATGCAAGGAGGCTCATTTTAAGCGGAACGGGAAAAATTATTTTGCCATCGCTTTCCCTAATATTTCCGGAGGGTACGAGATACGGAACAGGTATTTCAAGGCTTGTATCGCTCCCAAGGACATCAGTTGTATCATCAGCTCACCGGAGAGCGGGATTTGCTATATTTTTGAGGGGTTTATGGATTTTCTGTCTTTCAGGGCGGCTTTTCCATCCTTGAAAGAGGGGGATTATATAGTGTTGAATTCTGTCAGTAACTTACAGAAAGCTTTTTCTTTCCTTTCACGATATGATGGCATCTGTTGCTGTCTGGACAATGATACGGCCGGAAAAAATGCGGTGCAGGCATTAAAGGAGAAATACGGAATCCGTATATGCGATCTCTCGCATGAATATTCCGGATATAAGGACCTGAATGAATATCTGTGCGGGAAAAACAACCGGCTCCATAATAATAGAGGAATTGAAAAGACAGTCTGATGGTGTACCCTCGTTTCCTTCCTGCCGCACGTGGCAGGAAGCGGGTTGATTTTTAATGCGGCGATACTGTGTTAATAGTAGAATGTGGTCAGATGTGTTTTATGGTCTTTTACAATCTTTACTTCCTGCATCTGTCCGTATATCTCACGCACGGATACCGGACAGTCCATCTTTTCCCATTCTTCCGGCGAAATCCTCATGTCGGAATGCCTGAAACATAGCATGACCATTTCCGGAGAACCCTCTTCTGCGAATATGAAACCTTCATGGTCGTCGACAAACTGCCTGAGTCCATCCTCATCCTTGCAGGATATTTCTCCGGTGTACATATCCCCGCCCGGTCGGGTGTTTTTGCGGATATGGATTTTGAACCATTCCCGGCTTTCCGGATGTTCAGGTGCGTCACACTCCCACAGGGCTATTTTCGCATCGTAGTAAACCTCCCCGTTTTCACATGCCCCGTAATGCCCCCAATGCTTGAAACGGCTGGTAGTCCATGTATTAAACCTTACATCGCCTGCCTTTACCAATACGCACTCACCGCCATGCATATCGCATTTGATGCCCTTTTTATCCTGGGACACGAACGGGACACGGGAGAAATTCCGGAGCACGATGTTATCTCCATACACGGCATCTACGAAGAACGGCCGGGAACGTTCACCGTATCCGGAAATAAAGAACAGGCTGTCACCTGTACGGGGATACCGGTCGGAACGTGTCTTTTCGATGTGTTCCACCATTGCGTTCGCTTTCTCTATGTCTTCCCGGACAAGCCCGTGCATCCGGTCATACCAGTAGTTCAAGCAGATGAACGTTTCCTTGCAATACTTGTTTTTTGTTTGGATCATGGTCTTTTTTATTTTATGGTTAAACATGCCCGGCTTTGGTAAAGCCGGTATTTCTTTTCTTATATGCATCCGTTTGTCTTTTGCCCTGATTGTGCAAGGCTTGGCGAAAAAATACCGCAGCGAAGCGAGGATGATTTTTTCAGCCAACCGGTCCAAAGGACCGCCTTGCTCGATCAGGGGCAAAAGGCTACCTTTGCAGGTAAGAAACAGAAATGCGGAACACTGCTTGATTCCAAGGTGGAAAACCTTTGCCTCGCAACCTGATATATCCCCCCAATAAAATCCGGCAAGGAAAATCTGTTTTTAAAAGATTCCTTGGTTCATATGTCTTACATTGAACAGTATAAGGAAGCACTTGAAGTCCGGATATTTCCCAAACGGACATTACCGGTCATCAAACGCCTCCACCCTGTTTCTTTCCAACAAAGCAAGGATGTCCTTCTCCTTATATAGTAATTTGCCTCCTATCTTGTAGTAATGTAGATACTAATTGAAAAGTGCACCAATATTCCAATTGAAAAGTGCGCCGCCATAGGATAAGTATAATGACCTTTGTATCATCCAAATACAAAGGTAAAATGAAGACTATGGTAGAAAGACAATCAATAATACACATGTATAGAGTATGCGGTTATAGCAAACGGCGTATCTCTCGTGAACTTCATGTCAGCCGTCATACCGTTGACAATATTCTTTCAGAATACGAATCAGCCATCCGTACTGATAATCCGGAAGAGGCTTTGAGTGATTTGCTTACCGTCCAGCCCAAGTATGACAGTTCCAAACGCCGCCCTCGCCGCCTTACACAAGAGATTAAGGACGAGATCGGGTTTTGCCTGAAGAAGAATGCCGTTAAGGTAGCTACGGGGCTTCGCAAGCAGCGCATGCTGAAGAAGGATATCCACCAGTTTCTGTTATCCAAAGGATATACCATCAGTTATGCCACAGTGTGCAGTTATATAAAAAATATAGAGTCATACAAAGAGAAGAAAAAGAGCGAAGCCTTTATCCGGTTGTTCTATGAGCCGGGATGCATTGTTGAGTTTGACTGGGGTGAAGTCCTTCTTTTTATTGACGGTGTCAAGACCAAGTTTTATCTGGCCGTATTCACTTTCGGGCATAGCAATGGCAGATACGCCTACCTTTTCAGGCATCAGAATACGCTTGCCTTCATGGAATCCCACCGCAACTTCTTCAGGGATATACATGGTGTCCCCGCCATGATGGTCTATGACAATATGCGTGTAGCCGTCAAGAGCTTTGTCGGTGGTGACAAGAAGCCTACGGAAGCCCTGATGAAGATGTCCGGTTTCTATTGTTTTGAGTACCGTTTCTGTAATGTACGGGCCGGATGGGAGAAAGGGCATGTGGAACGCAGCGTGGAATATGTCAGGAGGAAAGCTTTCTGCCTGACTGACCATTTCAATGACATACGTTCCGCCCAGGAGCATTTGAACCGAATGTGTACGCAGGTCAACAACGAGCAGGGCAGTCTTTCAACAGCGGAGAAATCATCGCGTCTGGAGGCTGATTTGTCATCGCTGAAGCCTTTTCCCGGCAACCTTGGCTGTTTTGAGGTCAATGAGTACATCGTGGACAAGTGGTCGACTGTCAGCATGAAAAATGTTCATTATTCCGTACCTGATTCCCTTGTAGGAGAAAAAGTACATGTCAAGGTCTACAGTGAAAAAATCGTCATCCTGTACGGGAAGGAGAAAGTGGCCTCGCACCAACGCAGTTATTGTGGTGGCGACTGGTGCATCAAGCTGGAGCACTACTTGCGTACACTTTCCCGTAAACCGGGTGCATTACCTCATTCTGTGGTCTGGCAAAGAGCACCGGAAGAACTGAAAAGACTGTATGACAGCTATTTCAAGAATGACAACAGGGCATTCGTCCTGCTGCTGGACTATGCATGGGAAAATGGTTTTTCCGGGACAGACATCATCAGGGCATGCAGGGAACTGACCGGACGTGGTGTCAGAAAGATATCTCCGGAACAGGTAAAGGCCATGTTGCATGGCAACGCACAGGAAGAGATGGAAGAATCCATGGAGTCGCCTGTTCTTCCGGCACAACAAGAGAATATAGAAAGAGAAGCCGTGGATATGCTTGAAGGCATTACGGCACTCATGACAGGATACAATGAAGCGCATGATATAATACCAACCATTTAAGTTTATAATATATGAAATCAGAAAAAGAAACCATTTATGACTATGCGACAGAACTGAAGCTGCTGGCCTTCAAAGAGGAACTGGAATACACCCTTTCATTGGCAGCCGGAGAAAACTGGAGCCATTTGCATTTCTTGACCGAATTGCTTGGAAAGGAAAGTGTCAGAAGAAGGGAATGTAGAAGAAAATCAAGGATAAAATCTGCGGGATTCCCACAAATGAAGTATCTGCATGAACTTGTCATGGAAGACATGCCCAAAGAGGCACAGATAATATTGCCTGAATTGGAAACACTGGACTTCATCAGGGAGGGAAGAAACATAGTCCTGTATGGAAATCCGGGGACGGGAAAGACTCATATTGCTACGGCTTTAGGAATAAAGGCCTGCCAGCAGGATTTTACCGTATTGTTTACTTCAGTCCCTGTCTTGCTTACCCAGATAAGGGAAGCCAAATCCGCAAAGACACTGCGGGCGTTGCAATTACGGTTTGAAAAATACGATCTGGTTATCTGTGATGAATTCGGATATGTCAGTTGTGACAAGGAAGGAGGAGAACTGCTTTTTAACCACTTGTCCTTAAGGGCCGGGAAAAAAGCTACAATCATTACTACTAATTTGGCTTTTAACAGATGGAATGAAATCATAAAGGACAAGGTGCTTGTAGCGGCAATGGTCGACAGGCTTACACATAAAGCCTATCTGGTAAATATGACCGGACTCTCTTATAGGCTCAAAGAAACACAAAAAATGAGACAAGATAAATGAAGATTTTAAACTTATATGTAATTTTGTAACAAGTATGGATGGAGCTCTTTTCAATTAAAATACGGTGCACTTTTCAATTAGTATCTACAGGTCGGCTGTGCCGCTTACCTGTTATATAAGGTATGGGAACAAAAGAAAAAAGTACGTGAGCTGTGTGACCTGCTGTACACGCCGGCGAAAAGAGAACAAATGATATCGATGTCACCGGAGCCGGCGGATGAGAAAGAAGTGATGGGAAAGACACGCTTTGTCTATCTTGACGAGAACGCCGGGAAGACGGCGGCCCCCTATATGAGTCAGCCGCTGGAACAGGGGACGGACTATATCGGTGAGGATGAGGAAATCCGGGAAGAGGATGTGGAATGTCTGCTTCCGCTGGAGGAGATGGAACTCCTTCGGAAGGAGCAGGAAGAACTGGACAGCACATTACCGGAAACGGAAGTGATTACGCAGGCGGTTACGCTGGAGGAGTTCAGCCTTGTCGGGGATGTGCTGATGAGGGTGAACGGGGCGGATCAGGATGCGGACAAAAGGAGCAGTGCCGCACGGACGCTGTTCGCTATCCGCAATACCAGTCTGTTCGATCTTTTCATTTCCCAGGTAGGGAATGAGGAAGCCGTGAATAAACTGCTGGAAGAGAACCTGGATGAAGATGGGAACCCGCGACCTTTGAAAAAAGGGGGGAAAAGGAACAATGGCGGGGTTGACTGGCGGGAGTTGGTGTAAGAGGGAATACTTCCGGGGAATAGGATTCTGCCTGCGGACATAGGCGGAATTCTGTATTTTACAGAAAGGCGGCTTTCATTTATATGCCGTTCGGCATGTGGCTTCATTTCGGAAGTAATTTTGGTTTAAAAAAGAGGAACTATTGTTTTTTATTTTGAGCATTTGTTCATTATATTTGCAAGCAGAAACAATATATATAATGTCACCACGTCCTAAAAATATCCGTAAAGTTAATGACATGCCCGTTGCCGCAGGATTCAAGCCCATAGGTCTGAACGGTTGTTGTAAGAATACCATATTCTTGCATTTTGAAGAGTATGAGGCGATACGGTTATGCGATTATGAAATGAAAACCCAACAGGAAGCGTCTGTTTCAATGGGAGTATCACGTCCGACACTAAGTCGGATATATGTCAGCGCAAGGCAAAAGATTGCCAAGGCATTGGTTCGTGGTGTTACCATTATGATAGAAGGCGGAGCAGCGTACACAGACAGTGAATGGTTCCGTTGCGGAGCATGCGGTTTCTTATTCAACAATATCAATCCCACGCTTAAAATCCGCAAGATGGAATGTCCGGTATGCCACTCCGATGACTTAAGCGCAAGTAATATTAACATTAATAAAAATGAGATTATGATGAAAATTGCTATTCCGACCAGAGACAATGTAGTCGATAACCATTTCGGTCATTGTGAGTATTACACAATCCTGACAGTAGGACAAGACAACCAGATTCTAAGTAGCGAGACTATTCCTTCTCCGCAAGGATGCGGATGTAAATCCAATATCGCAGGAGAATTGGAAAACATGGGAGTCAGCGTTATGCTGGCAGGAAATATGGGGCAAGGTGCCTTGAATGTACTTACGTCCCACCATATCAAAGTCATAAGAGGCTGTTCGGGTAATCTATTGGAAGTTGCCGCTGATTATTTAAGCGGGAAACTTACAGATTCGGGAGTGGGCTGTTCATCCCATGAACATCATCATGAATGTCATGGACATAGCCATAAAGAATGATGTCCGGAAAGAATAAGATGCCGCTTAATATTATCATAGACTTTGTCATGCTGATGGCAATGGCTTTGGTAAGTATAAGTGGCTTCATATTGGAAATAGTAATTCCTTCCCGCCATGCTGTAAGATTCCAAGACGCTACCCCATGGTGTTCACATTTGCTGGGCTTGGGAAGGCATGATTGGGGTAATATTCATTTGTGGGCGGGAGTTGTATTGGTCACTCTGCTTGCCATTCATATCTTGTTACACATAAAGATGGTATCGGCTTTTGTTACAAAGAAATGCCCGAACCATACACTACGGATATTGCTTTATGTTTTGTTATTGATGCTGTTAATGATGACAATAATGCCTTGGCTTTATTTATGTTATTAATTTAGAACAAGCCAACTTATTACTTTATGTGGTAGAATAGGTTGGCTTGTTTATTTATGAATATCCGATATGGTAGAACATTGGAATTTAGATTCAAGATCCTCCTCGAATTTCATACCAAGTTATTGAAGGCAATGGCAGTATACGACATTATTTCTTATATTCAGGCAGTTACGATTCCTTTCAATCCGCAATCTCAAACCGCACAAGCATAGAGTATTTCTTTTTAATTGTACGGAAACTATCAAATGAAACGACACTGGAGGACAGCACGTTACTCTGTGAGAAAGGAAGGCTGCTACCTGCTTCGTCTTCTACAATACGTATTACCGGTCCCAATTTTTTACCCAATGCCTCCACCAGATAGGACGCTTTCCTCTGCGCCGCTTTCAAGGCCGCGATTTTTCCTTTTTGATGGTAGGACAACATGTCCTTGTTTTCCAGTTCACCGATGCGCATGGTATGGATACCTTTGGTATCCATACGTTTGAGGATTTCATCAATCTGTTTGAAATCCAGTAACGTAATATCGAAGGTCTTGGCCACCAGAAAGTCCTGCCCTTGCTTACGCCAATAATCACCGATCTCCTGCGTACGGACGGCATTCGGAGAGATACCCGCGTCATGCAGCACTTCCCGCAGTCCCTGTTCGATCCGGTCCAAAGAGATCTTTGTACGATATTCCTCCGGTTTGGACCTGCCATCAAACTCCTCCTCGAAGTATTCACGGATTTCGATAATGTAGTGAATCCTGTCCGGCACGATCTCAATCTCGGATGTCCCGGTCACTTCAATGTAGCGTCCGTCTGCCTGCGCCTGCACCTGTGACAGGCCGGCTAGCGGCAGGAGCATTGCCAATAATAATAGTCTTGTTATCATAAGCGGTTGTATTTATTTTACTTCAAATTCCGTATCCATATAAATTTCGAGTTGCAGTCCTATTCGGTATTTTCCTGAAAGTAACCTGCCTGCTTGGAATCGTTTCTTGTCGTTTCTGTCTGTTATCCGGTTGACATCCCATGAGACAGGAATGGTAAACAGTATCGCTTCTCCACCTTTCAAACGGGCACGGCTTTTCATATAATTCGCTTCTCCTACCCAACCGGAACGGGCAAAGGGATGTACCATATATCGCTCGTCTGTACTTATACTAGGGAAAAAGACCGGTTGTACCTCCAGGTTTGTATGGTTTTCAAATAAAATACGTATGGAATCATTATTGGATGGTAATACCTTGAAAGCAAAGGCACCGTCCATTTCCGTCTCCTTTATGGAAACAATACTTTTACCTGTCAGATTGCAATAGGTATGGATGTTGGCAAACACATAAAAATTAGCCTGGTACCTGTTGGGCTTTAACGGATATTTAAACTCGGACATACGGATATGTTCGGGTAGCGTATCGCCTTTGGATAAATCTCTTCCTCCAATGGCGAATACAAGATTGTCTATAAAGGGGAAACCGAGCCATTTGCCATTTACCATCTGTTTGAGATTATGATATTCAAGCTCGGCTGTAGGGCCATCCATATTGATTATATCAAGCACAATCTCTTTTGTCCGAGGAGAATATACTGGTTGTCGTGTCCTGATTTTGTAGGCGTCCGCATGGGTGATGGTGACAGCGGGAAGCCTTTGTATGCGGATGCGGCTCTCATACTTTTCTATTTCCGACAGTGACAGCGGAAAATCGATATCCTGCGCTTGCAATTTGGGTAACAAGCAGAATAAATAAACTGATAACAAGTACGCTATTTTTTTCATACGTTTTGACTTTAAGGTTGTACAAACTTACATCTTCTGTTTATATATCTCCATTCTTCACTATCCCAATAATGTTTTTCGCCGTCAGACCCGGATACGACTTTTTGTTTTCCCGTAAATGTAACCTTAGCCTTTCCTCCCTCAAAAGGGTATGCAAACTTGAATTGGGGAGTAATGATTATGTGTCCCGACGAATCGGCAAAACCCATCAGGCCTTTCTCATCCATGATTCGGAACAACCCTTCCTTGACATAATCAGGTCCGTTATCACATTCGACTACATAAAAAAGTTTCTTGCCTGCATCGTTAATGCAGACTATCCTGGCATCTCTTGGCTTGTCTTCGTATACAAAGCCTATACCTTTGATGGTATCGGTTTGACAGAATTTATATCTGCCGTATGGCACAATGGTATCTCCACGCTCATTTAGATAACAGACCGGAACACCCGCTTCCAAACGAGGTTCAGGGGTATGGGCAATCAAGGTGGCATCATATCTCATCAAGACGGGTTGGTCGCAGGTGGAATAACCGGTAATAACCACATCCGCCTTCGGAAGGAGTGGCATGGTATCCAGTCTGTATTGAATGCATAGCGTATCCTTTCCAGGGCATAAGACAGTAGGTTCATTTCTAAACGATTGTAAAACATCCAGTACTGATTTTCGAAATGAACGGGGCGTTTTACCAAGAATAGTGGCCGTGGTGATGTAACCATCCTGATTCACTTCGTAAGCAACTCGCAAGACACAGCCTTTGTTCTTCTTCTGCCAGACTATCGGGTATTTACATCGTCGGCTCAATGTCTTGATAAGCCAGCTTTCATCCCGTAGCTCATCCAATGATTTATCCAGTCCGAAGATGCCGGGAGGTACTTCCTCGCGCCATGTTTTCCCGTATTTTTTATCCAGATAGCGGAACACTTCCCGGTTGTAGGCTGTCAACAGACGATTGGGCGTGTTTAAATAGCAATCCATCTTTCCGTTTTCTTTCAGGGGATAATAGCTATAATATTTTACTCCATACTTTTTCCAAAAGATATGTTCCCGTACTTTTTTGTCTTGTTCAATGGGTATGACCAGTTTTAGATTCGGGTGCCCTTTATTGATATATTCACGTGACAATTTCGGTGAACATACATATTCTTCGATATAGTCATAAGGCAATGTCAATACCAGTTGTAAGGTGTCCGTGCATGTTGTTCCGGACACGGTGACGAGTGTGTCACAAGGATTCAAGCCAATAAATTCTGCCCGCAAAAGACATTGTCCTTTTTTTAAATGTTTTATTCTGAAAGTTCCTGTAGAATCAGTCAGCCAACCTTGAAAAGGCAATCCCTCTACTCTCAGATTGGAACCGGTCAACGGCCTTTTTATAACATCATAGGGCGGAATCTGTCGCACTTCTTCCCCATAAACTTTACCTATAATGGAATATCCGGTTGTATCGTTATCTGCTTTGGATGGTAAATCATTTTTCTCCCAAATACCTAATACGCAGTTTAGAGGTTCCATGGTATATTTCCCGTTGATGAATAGTCTCTCCCATGGATAAATACTTTTCAGTGTCTCTTTGAAAGCTTTCACTAATGGGTGGTTCCGGTCTTCAATGTTTTCTCCTTTGGGACGTATGAACAAAGTTCGGACATCAAAGTCCAGGAGATGGCCATCCGGGGTACATTGGATATTACGTATACTGAATATCAGCCGCTGTCCTTTGTACTTCGGAAAACGATGCCAGGGGAACCGCCGGATGATTTCATCTTGTGATTCTAAAATCTTTATTCCAGGTTGTTTGAAATTATGGTATGTCCGTACACTTTGTATCCTGCCTTGCCTGAGTAGAATTACCTGTTCGGCTTCCATATTACGGTCGAAACCGGAGTGGACATAATGTACCAAATCACCTTTGCCGGCCCGTAGTTCACCGCTGAACCAGCGGGCAGGAATCCTTCCGTTCTCATAATAAGAGGCAAAAAGTGTTTTCAGAGCGTCTGTGTGGTAAATCAAAGTGGAATCTTTCCGACTTGCCTTGTCATATACGCATATTTCCATACGTTGCAGGTAAAGACAGCTGTCCTCTATTTTCCAAAAGGCCGTATAACCATCCCAGTTGGCGGTTGACATACAATGATTTTCCGGAAGAAAGTCCCTTAACCGTGTATATAGGGCGGAATCCTTGTCTATTGGTCTGGCCATCAGCCACCATTGCTCACCATTGATGTAAATGACATCACAAGACTGTCCCGTCGCCTTTATATACAAAGAGACGAATAGAAACAAGATTACGATAGAATATCTCTTTATACGCATGGATCTGTTTTACTTAATTGTCACACTATCCTTTTCAGAAATACAAAAAAGAACACTCTTTTTGTATTCTTCTTAGACAAAAATGTGGTTGTAAGCACTCATTTCTAAAACTCCAATACGCTTCTTGCTCAATTCTATATATCAGCCCTTTACTGAAGCAATTTTCAGTAAAGGGCTGATATTGTTTTATTATAGAATAAATTAAAAACGATAAGCGAATCCCAAATTGAATACAGCCTGATCAAAATCACTGACCAGTTGGTAGCGTAACTCGAAATTCATAATCCAACTACTTGTCAATGCGAAGTCGGCTCCACCACCGATATTCACTCCTACCCTGCATTCGTTATGATTGTCATCATCTTTGTCTATATGAATATGGTCTCCGTCCACATCAATATCAAAACCATCTCCTAGGTCAAACATCCAATTAGAAAATGTAAAACCGAATAGGGGATATAACTTTACGCTTCTGCCTACGGGACATAAATAATGGAGATTCATATTTATGTCCAACATACTAACATTGTCGTTTTCTATAAAGTAATTCAAAGACGGCTCAAGACGTATGGGGTTGGTTATATTGTATTGATATTTCAACCCAAGGCCAATACTCTCAATTTCCGTCCCATAACTCAGTCCGAATCCAATAGCTTGTCTACCTTTTTGAGCATAAACGCCACTCAACATAACAAACAACAATCCTAAAAAAATTAAAATCTTTCTCATTTCAATATATTTTTATACTTAATAAATGTTAATCATCATTCCAGTCATCGTCGTCATCATCATCCCACCTATAATGTTTGTTGTGTTTATGCTTCTTGTGTTTTTTATAATGTTTGTGATGATGTTTTCGGTGATGGTCACAGTATGAACAATAATGTTCATGCCAACAATTACTATGATAATTTACCCTGTCATAGAAAGGATTGTAATATACCGATCCCGGCCTTATACCTATCTCTATCAAAACACGATCCCAGCCGTGCCTATGGTAACGTTTATAATAATCACATACATCACGCATGTGCCTGCCAGATGTTTTGGCTATTTCAAGGGCCAAACCTACATTCCCCCAATCTCTTCCACATTGCCTATAATAATCATCCAATAGATTGTTGGGGGTATTATATTCTATACACAAACGTTTTCGGTAATCCGAAAGTTCCACAGAGGCATATTTATTTGCCCTGCCAATAAACAATGATAGCCTATCTTGCGCAAACATGGAACAAGAAATAGCTATGAGCAATAGCAAAACTTTAAATTGTCTCATATTTTTACAAAGCTTTTTGTTGATAAATACGGTTATATTCGCAAACATAGGTATAAAAAAGACAAAAAGCAATTTTTGTCTAAAAATTATAGCAAAACTAGATTATTATGGTCATTTAGGACATTTGATGACATCTGGTGACATCTGATGACAGCACTGAATTACAGTACGTTATTCCATTTTACATTCGCTGTCGAATTCAAATTTATGTCTCACCTAAATGATTCGACAATGAAGAGAAGAATCCTTTTTTCTGTGATGTGTGCGGTTATTACCGCCAGTGTTTTTGCGCAGGGCCAAGGTCAGGGCCTTGCCGGTATCAACGCGGCGACCAGTCTCATGACCTCGTATTTCGATCCCGCCACTAAGTTGTGCTACGCCATCGGGGCCGTCCTGGGGTTGGTGGGCGGTATCAAGACCTACGGCAAGTTCTCCAGTGGCGATCCTGATACCTCGAAGACAGCCGCCAGCTGGTTTTTCGCATGTATCTTTCTGATCGTGGCCGCCACCATCCTGCGTTCCTTCTTCCTCTAGAGGCATGAAGTATCCGGTAAACAAAGGTGCGGGCAATCCCGTCGAGTTCAAGGGACTCAAGTCTCAATATCTGTTCGTTTTCGCCGGCGGACTTGTGATGGTGCTCCTTGCGGTGGTTATCCTCTATCTGGTGGGTGTGGACCAATGGATATGCATCTCCTTCGGGAGCATATCCGGTGGCCTACTGGTATGGATGACTTTTCGGTTAAACGCCCGCTACGGTGAACACGGACTGATGAAGCTGCTGGCCGAAAAACGCCATCCGCGCTACCTAATTCACCGCAAGAGAGTCTTCAGATTATTCACGAAAAGAAAAAAACAAAAATCATGAGAAATGTTTTAAAGGCGGAAACGCTAGAACGCAGATTCCCCCTTCTCTCAGTAGAGAACGGCTGCATTGTGAGCAAGGACGCCGACCTGACCGTGGCTTTCGAGGTGGAGCTGCCCGAGTTGTACACGGTGACGGAGGACGAGTATGAGACTATGCACTCTTCCTGGATAAAGGCCATGAAGGTGCTGCCGGAGCATAGCATCGTCTGTAAGCAGGACTGGTTCATCCAAGAAACATACCGTTCTAAAAGTGATGGTGAGGAACAAAGCTTTCTTACACGCAGCTATGAACTACATTTCAATGAAAGACCGTACCTAAACCACAGATGCTACCTGTTCCTGACAAAGACGACCCGAGAGCGTAGCCGCCAACGGAGCGATTTCAGCACCCTCTGCCGGGGATTCCTGCTGCCCAGGGAGATAACCGACAAAGACACGGCTGCCCGTTTTCTGGAGTCGGTGGAACAGTTCGAACGCATCATGAACGATTCCGGGCATATAAGGCTGCGGCGTCTGGAAACGGACGAGATTACTGGCACGAAGGAACGTCCCGGACTGGTGGAGAAATACCTCTCGCTCTCGCTGGAGGATGAGAGTGCCGTATTGCAAGACATCTGCCTCAAGCCCGGACGGATGCGTATCGGAGACAAGCGGCTTTGCCTGCATACCCTCTCGGATACGGAGGACCTGCCCGGCAAGCTCTCCACCGACATGCGTTACGAGAGGATGTCCACGGACCGCAGCGACTGCCGCCTCTCCTTCGCGGCGCCGGTGGGACTGCTGCTGCCGTGCAACCACATCTATTCACAGTACGTGTTCATTGACAACGCACAGGAAATCCTGCAGATGATGGAGAAGAACTCACGTAACATGCTCTCGCTGTCAAGATACAGCCGGAGCAACGCCGTAAACCAGGAATGGACGGAAATGTATCTGGACGAGGCACATACCAAAGGGCTGCTTCCCGTCAGATGCCATTGCAACGTCATCGCCTGGGCCGAGGACGCGGATGAGTTCCGTCGCGTCAGGAACGACACGGGCAGCCAGCTGGCCATGATGGAATGCACGCCAAGGTATAACACTATCGACATGCCGGTCCTCTATTGGGCGGGTATTCCCGGCAACGCAGGTGATTTTCCAGCCGAGGAGTCGTTTTACACCTTCCTGGAACAGGCGGTATGCCTCTTTTCCGGAGAGACCAATTACAGAAACTCACCCAGTCCTTTCGGTATCCGTATGGCGGACCGTCAGAACGGGATTCCGGTACATGTGGACATTTCCGACCTTCCCATGAAACGGGGAATCATCACCAACAGGAACAAGTTCATCCTCGGTCCTTCAGGCAGCGGGAAGTCCTTCTTCACCAACCATCTGGTCCGGCAATATTACGAGCAGGGCACACATATCCTGCTGGTAGATACGGGCAACAGCTATCAGGGATTGTGCCGCATGATTCACGACCGCACCCGTGGGGAGGACGGGATCTACATTACGTACGAGGAGGACAACCCGATAGCCTTCAATCCGTTCTATACGGATTGCGGACTGTTTGACGTGGAGAAACGGGAAAGCATCAAGACATTGATCCTGACCTTGTGGAAACGGGAGGACGAGGCACCGAAACGTTCGGAGGAGGTGGCCCTTTCCGGGGCGGTGAACGCCTATATCCGGATGATTTCGGAGAACCAGGGTATCAAACCGGATTTCAACGGTTTCTACGAGTTTGTCGCCGATGACTACAGGAGAATGATTGAGGAGAAAAAGGTGCGTGAGAAGGATTTTGACATTGACGGTTTCCTGAACGTGCTGGCACCTTTTTACAAGGGCGGAGACTATGACTTCCTGCTGAATTCCGACAAGGAGCTGGACCTGACAGGCAAACGGTTCATCGTGTTCGAGCTGGACAACATCAGTGGCAACAAGGTACTGCTTCCCGTGGTGACGCTGATCATCATGGAGACCTTCATCGCCAAGATGCGCAGGCTCAAGGGGATCCGCAAGATGATTTTAATAGAGGAATGTTGGAAGGCCCTGATGTCCGCCAATATGAGTGAGTACATCAAATACCTTTTCAAGACGGTCAGAAAGTATTTCGGCGAGGCCGTAGTGGTAACCCAGGAGGTGGATGACATCATCAGTTCCCCTATCGTGAAGGAGGCCATCATCAACAATTCCGACTGTAAAATCCTGCTTGACCAACGAAAATACATGAACAAGTTCGAGCACATCCAGCGGCTTCTCGGCCTGACAGAGAAAGAAAAAGGGCAGATACTCTCCATCAACCAGGCGAACCATCCCGGGCGGTTCTACCGGGAAGTGTGGATCGGGCTTGGCGGAACCCACTCGGCAGTATATGCCACGGAAGTGAGCGGGGAGGAATATTACACGTTCACGACCGAGGAGTCCGAAAAGATGGAAGTACAGCGGCTGGCAGAAAGATTGGATGGCAACCTGGAACTTGCCGTCCGCCATCTGGCAGAGAAAATGCGAGAGGAACAAGGACAAAGATCAACCCTAAAATGAAAACGATTATGAGAAACAAACCCCTTATGAGACTGGCGGTATGCCTGATCGGCATGGCCGCCCTGGTATTGCAAAGTTGTGCGGACGGTGGTACCGACCGTGACAGACTCTGCGGATCGTGGACCAGTGTGGACGGCAAACCGGACGTGTTGGTATATAAGGAAGGAGAGGCCTACAAGGTGACGGTATTCGCCCGTAGTGGCAAGACACGCCGCCTCAGGCCGCAGACCTACCTGTTGGTGGAAGAGAACGGCAACCTCTTTATCAATACGGGGTACCGTATCGATGTATCCTACAACGAGGAGACGGATATCCTGACTTTCTCACCCAACGGGGATTATGTACGGAAGGAGGAACGCCCATGAGAGCGAGGACATTCCTGATCGGGATAATGCTTGTGCTGGGCGGGAACATGGCCCGGGCGCAATGGGTGGTGACCGATCCCGGAAATCTGGCCCAAAGTATCATCAACATGTCGGACAACATCGCCCATACCTCCAAGACGGCGGTCAATACGGCCGACAATTTTGCGGAGACGGTAAAGATCTACGAGCAGGCCAAGAAGTACTACGACCAGTTAAAGGCGGTGAACAACCTGATACAGGACGCCCGCAAGGTGCGTGACATCATCCTGATGGTAGGCGATGTGTCCGACATCTATGTGACGAACTTCAAAAAGATGATGAACGACGACAACTTCTCGTCCCGCGAGCTGGACGCCATCGCCTTCGGTTACACCCGCCTGCTGGAGGAGAGCAACGACGTGTTGCAGGACCTCAAACAGGTCATCAACGTGAGCACGCTCTCCATGACCGACAAGGACCGTATGGATGTGGTGGACAACTGTTATTACGAAATGCGCCGTTACCGCAATCTGGTGAGCTATTATACTAACAAGAACATAGCCGTGAGCTATCTCCGTGCCAGGAAAAAGAACGATATGGAACGTGTGATGCGGCTCTATGGAAATGAAACCTCCAAATACTGGTAGCCCATGGTACCTTTGACGATAGATTTTGCCAACCTGCATACCATACTGGGAACCCTGTATGAAGATATGCTCCCCCTCTGCAAGGACATGATGGACGTGGGCAAGGGGCTTGCCGGGCTGGGCGCCCTCTTTTATGTCGCCGTACGCATATGGCAGTCGATGGCACGTGCCGAGCCGATAGACGTGTATCCCCTGCTGCGCCCCTTCGCTATCGGCATCTGTATCCTGCTTTTTCCCACACTGGTACTTGGCACGCTGAACACCGTGCTCAGTCCTATTGTGCAGGGTACGCACAAGATGCTTGAGGGGCAGACGCTGGACATGGAGCGATACAGGGCGCAGAAGGAGGAGCTGGAAAAGGAGGCCATGCTGCGGAATCCTGAAACCGCCTATCTGGTGAGTGACGAGGAGTTCGACCGGCAGCTAGACGAGTTAGGCTGGTCAACCGTGGATACCGCCTCCCGGCTGGGTATGTACGTGGAGGTGGGCATGTATAACCTGGAGAAGAAGATCCGTGACACGTTCCGCAGCCTGCTGGAACTGATATTCGCCGCGGCGTCGCTGCTGATAGATACCGTGAGGACCTTTTTTCTGGTCGTGCTCTCCATTCTGGGACCGGTAGCGTTCGCCTTCAGCGTATGGGACGGTTTCCAGTCCACACTCGGACAGTGGTTCACGAGGTATATCTCCGTCTATCTGTGGCTTCCGGTCAGCGATCTGTTCAGCACCCTGCTCGCCAAACTCCAGGTGCTGATGCTCCAGAACGACATCCAGGAATTGCAGAACAATCCTGACTACTCGATAGACAACTCGAACAGTGTCTATATCATCTTTATGCTTATCGGGATTATCGGGTATTTTACCGTTCCGACGGTGGCGGGCTGGATCGTGCAGGCGGGAGGAGCCGGGAATTTCAGCCGCAACCTGAACCGTACCGCCACGAAAACCGGCAGCTTTGCGGCAGGAGTGGGCGGTGCCGTATTGGGAAATATCGGAGGACGGTTGAGAGGCAAATAAGCCTTGCCGGAAATATTTGTTTATTCATTCAAACCAATCATTCGAGAAATGGAATTCAAGTCTTTGACCAACATTGAGAGCAGCTTCCGCCGCATCCGTATGATGGCGGCCGTTTTTATCTGCTGCTGCACTCTTGTCACCGGCTACGCGCTTTGGAGCTCGTACCGCTTCGCCGAAAGGCAGCGTGAGAAAATCTATGTACTGGACGGGGGTAAGTCGCTGATGATGGCCCTTTCGCAGGATCTTTCGCAAAACCGTCCTGCCGAGGCGAGGGAACACGTAAGACGCTTTCACGAGCTGTTCTTCTCGCTCTCTCCACAGAAAGAGGCCATCAGCCACAACATCGACCGTGCCCTGCAACTGGCGGACAAGAGCGCCTACCACTATTATGTGGATTTTGCCGAGAAGGGATATTACAACCGCCTGATATCGGGCAACATCAATCAGGTGGTGCATGTGGACAGCGTGGTGTGTGATTTTGCCCGTTACCCTTACAAGGCGAGGACGTATGCCCGTCAGATGATAATTCGTGAGAGCAACGTGACCGAGCGCAGTTTGGTCACCACCTGCTCACTTCAGAATACGGGACGTTCGGACGACAATCCGAATGGGTTCATCATCGAACAGTTTACCATTCTAGAGAACAGGGATATCAGAAGCACGGAACGATGAGAAAAGAAAAAAAACACCTGAGACGTATGGACTGCTGTATCCGGCTGTTCTGCCACCGCCTGACAAGGAAACAACGGAAGATCGTGACAACCACGGCATTCCTCTTGTTTCTGACGGCCTGCCTCCATGCCATCCTCGCCTCGCTATCCGGCTTGGGAGAGCTTGGGGGAAAGATGAAAATAGAATATGTCCGGCCGCTTGACTTGCGACCGGAAAAAAGTACAATCAATTTAAACACCCCATCCGATGAAAATAGATATCCAGAAGATTAAAAAACAGCTGGGATTCCCAAGCGACCGGCCGTTGACTCTCCAAGAGAAGCGCCGGTATATGAAGTTCGCCGTCTATCCGCTCTTCTTCCTGATATTCGCGGGGATTGTCCTGTTGATATACAGTCCGACCGAAAAGGAAAAAGCGGAGGCGGAGAAAGAGAGGGGATTCAATACCGAGATCCCGTCTCCCGAAGAGAGCCGTATGGAAGGCAACAAGGTCAGCGCCTACGAGCGGGAAGCCTTGTCGAAGAAAGAGAGAGGACGGAAAGACACTTTCCTGGAAATGTCGGAACTGTTCAACCGGAACAAGGACCGGAAAGACACCGTACCGTCAGTGGACAGCGGAGTGAACCTTGAACTGCCGTCCGTACCGGAAACCGTACAGACGCATAATCCGGTACGTTCCTCCACCTCTGCCTACCATGACATGAACCGCTCGCTTACGACCATTTACACGCCACGGGAAACCTCCCGGGAGGAGGAACTGCTCCGGCGTATCGAGGAACTGGAAAAAAGACAGAACATGGAACCGTCCCAGGAACAGTCATTGGAGGAAAAAATGGCCCTGATGGAAAAGTCATACGAACTGGCGGCCCGGTACAACGGCAAACAGACACCGTCCGTTATCCCTACGGATGACCGGAAAGACAGGACATCGGTCAAGCCGGTCAAGCGGATACGACAAGAAGTGGTATCTTCCCTTGCGCAACCGGTGAATGACGGGGACTTCATAGCCGGAGTGTCCGAAGAAAGGAACACCGGTTTCCATACGCCGGTGGGCAGGACACCGGTATCGGACCGTAATACCATTGCCGCCTGTGTGCACGGCACGCAGACCGTATCGGACGGACAAGCCCTGCGTGTCCGCCTGCTGGAAGCGATGGCAGTGGACGACCGCCTCATACCCAAAGGAACGGTATTGACAGGCGGAACACGGATCCAGGGAGAACGCATGGATATTGTCATCACCAATGTGGAATATCAAGGAACCGTCATTCCGGTGGAACTGGAAGTGTATGATGCGGACGGTCAGCAAGGAATATTGATACCCAACTCACTGGAGTATGATGCCGTGCGTGAAATAGCGGCGGGCATGGGCGGTTCGATGGGAAGCAGCATCAGCATCTCCACCGACGCGGGAGCGCAGATAGCCTCGGATCTGGGTAAAGGTGTCATACAGGGCGTGTCACAGTACATCACCAAGAAGATGCGCACGGTCAAGGTCACGCTGAAAGCCGGACACAGGCTGCTGCTTCACTCTCCGAAACAATGAAACGGTATACAGACGAGAAAACAGAAACCAATTATTCAACAAACAACCAACAATAATCGGACATGAGAAAGATTCTGATGATGTTTGCCCTACTGACGGGCTTCATGGCTGCGTATGCGCAGCAGAGTGGCGGAGATTATTTCGAGGGGCTGAGCCGCAAGATAGGCTTCAGCCGGATGATACCTCCGCATGGTCTGGAAATCACTTACGACAAGACCGTACACGTGATTTTCCCCTCTCCCATCAAGTATGTGGATCTCGGTTCCACCAACCTGATTGCCGGCAAGGCGGACGGCGCGGAAAATGTGATCCGTGTGAAAGCGGCCAGAAAGCATTTTCGTAATGAGACGAATATGAGCGTGATCACGGAAGACGGAAATTTTTACACCTTCAATGTCAAGTATGCCGATGAACCGTTGCTGCTTAATGTGGAGATGTGTGATTTTATTCATGACGGGGAGACGGTGAACCGCCCGAACAACGCGATGGAAATTTATTTGCAGGAGCTGGGCAGTGAGTCACCGCGTCTGGTACGTCTGATCATGAAATCCGTACACAAGCAGGACAAGCACTGGATCAAACACATCGGCTGCAAGCGCTTCGGGGTACGGTTCCTGCTCAAAGGACTTTATACGCATGGAGACCTGCTCTATTTCCATACCGAGGTGAGAAATGCCACCCATGTGCCGTTTGACGTGGATTTCGTGACTTTCAAGATAGTGGACAAGAAGATAGTGAGGCGTACCGCCATGCAGGAACAGGTGATTTATCCGCTGCGTGCGTTCAACTATGTCATTCGTGTGGAGGGAAAGAAGGACGAGCGTACCGTGTTTGCCCTGCCCAAGTTCACCATTCCCGACGATAAGAAACTGGTAGTGGAAATGTATGAGAAACAAGGCGGCCGTCATCAGATCTTTGAGGTGGACAACGAGGATCTGGTGCGTGCGGAAACTATCAATGAGCTGCAAGTGCGATGAAGAGGTATTTATATATCACCTTTGCGCTGCTGGTACTTCTGGCAGGGCAGGCGGGAGCACAACGCCGTCTTCCAAAAATGAAGGGCGTCAGTCTCACGGCAGGAATGACGGACGGCTTTTACTGCAAGGCGAATAAGCCGGATGCCGGTTTCTCTTTCGGGCTGGCGGTTTCCACTTATGCAAAAAAGAGAAACCAGTGGGTGCTGGGCGGTGAGGTACTGAAGCGCAATACGCCTTATCGTGACGGTTCTATCCCTTTAGTGCAATATACCGGTGAAGGCGGATATTATTATAATATCTTTTCCTCCCCTAATAAAACGGTATTCTTAAGCATTGGCGGTTCGGCGATGCTGGGCTATGAATCGGTGAACGGGGGGAAAAGACTGCTGTATGACGGTGCCACGCTGGGACAATGCGAATCCTTTATCTATGGTGGTGCGATAACGTTGGAGGCAGAGACCTACCTGTCTGACCGTTTAGTGCTGCTGCTCCGGCTTCGTGAACGCATCCTTTGGGGCAGCGCTTCCACGCATGCCCACTTCCAGTATGGAATCGGTATCAAATACATTCTCTAATTTTTAAACCCATATACCCATGAAAAGAAAAATCGTTGACTTTATGACGTTTATATGCTGCCTGGCAGTTTCCTGTCTTTCTCTTGCTTCTTGTGACAGCGAACTGGACGTTCAGCAGGAATACCCGTTTACGGTGGAGTCGATGCCGGTAGTCGGTAAGATCGCTGATGGTGAGACGGTGGAAATCCGTCTGGAAATTAAAGCGGAGGGAAATTTCTCCGGAACAGTCTATACATTGAGATATTTCCAACCGGACGGTAAAGGCAGCTTAAAGATGGAGGACGGTACGGTGTTGAAACCCAATGACCGCTACCTGTTAAATGAACTGAGGTTCCGGTTGTACTATACCTCGCAGAGTGCGGATGCGTCACAGACCATCGACCTTTATTTTGAGGATAACTGGGGGAATTTGCAGAGGTTGAGTTATGACTTCAACGCGGATGACACCCCTCTGGCTGAAAAGGATGATACGCATGGAAAGGAGGTACAACCATGACATACCTGTATTTGTACATACCGGGAATGGCCCATGAGGTACAGCTGTCGGAATCGGCCGACCGGATTCCCAATATGGGGGACCGGCTCGAAATTGACGCGGTACGGCTCGACAAGTCCTCCCGCAACCTGTTGGAAACGACACCGGCCTGTCACTGCTTTGAAAAGAATGCGGAAACGGAACGGCAGTCCCTCGCGGAATACCTGGCGGAAAGTGTGGTGACCGTAACGGGAAGAAGGTGGAGCTACGGGGATGGACATACGTATTGCACGTTGGATGTGGAGGTAAGGAATTGAACGGAATGAGGAAACTTTTGTTTATTCTGATGGTACTGCCGTTCACTTTGAATGTTCGTGCCGAAGATCCGCCCTCCATGCTGGAAAAGGCGGTTTCCAACATCAAACGGTGGGAAGGCTGGCATCGGGGGAAAATGCCTTACATCGGTTTTGGACACCGCCTGCTCCCCCATGAGAAGCTGACCGAGAACCTGAGCGAGGCGCAGGCGGACTCACTTTTGAGATGCGACCTTGAACGGTGCCTGAAGGTATTCCGTAAATATGGAAAAGACTCGCTTCTTTTAAGTCTGTTAGGTTTTAATGTGGGCTGTTACCGTCTGATTGGAAACGGGAAGATACCCAAAAGCAGACTGATTCAAAAACTGGAAAGTGGCGACCGGGATATTTACAGGGAATATATATCGTTCCGCTGTTATCAGGGGAAAGTCATTCCAAGCATAGAGAGGAGAAGAAAAGAGGAGTTTGAACTGTTCTATATACCTTAGATTGAAATTATGCAAAGCCGTGAACGGATGCTGGCCATCGTCGTTCACGGCTTTAGTCTTAGCCACTCTTAATTTATCTTTACCCGGTTCATCAGCTGTCCCGAAATTTCATGCAGTTCCCGGCAGCGTTCCGGCTGCTGTTCCCTTGCAAAGGCGGTGATTCCCTGTGTCAGTTTCCATAGCGTGGCCCCGCCTGTAACTCCGTCGTCAGGATTGTTGTTCATTAGCAGTTTCTCGACCTCACGTCCCTCGTTTTTCAACAAGGCACCTTTCTGCACCAGATTCTTCAGTTCCTTGTCGAAATCCACGTCTATTTCCGATGCTCCTTGAATTTCGATGGCCTTCTGCATGATGGTGTCTTTGCTGTACAGTCCTTTGGTCAGGTCGGAAACAGCCGATACAGTGGTCTGCGTGTCCAGTTCGTAGGTCTTTTGGGAGAGGGACAGGGATTCCGGCAGTCGGCCTCCAAGGTGTATTTGCCGCATGACGGACTCCCTGACCATCCCGTTCAGGCACGCCCCGTTGAGCAGGAACGACCGCATATCGACCGATCCGTTGCCATAGTCGGATGTGGAGAAGCGTGCTCCTGCGAAGATGATGACCGTTCCGTTCTTACGGGTGGGTATCTCTATCGGAGTGGGCAGGATTGTCTCACACCATACTTTCGTGTCGTTCATATAGGCATCGGACACGACCGCTCCCTGTCCTCCCGCCTCACGGATGAAAGCGGTCAGGATATCCACTGAGTTCAGCCGACGGTAGGAGTCCGACAATACGCCCCGGACTTCCATTCCTACCGCCCGTATCAGTACCCGTGTACGCTCGGTCCATCCCGAATGCTCGTTCAGGATGGTGGCGCACAACTGTTTCTGCCAAACATCCCCGGCGGAAAGCTCGCGCAGGTATTTGGCGGGAATGCCCATCTTCTCCGAAATCTGGCTTATGGCGTTGCCGTGCAGGTTGAAGTTCCCTTCGGGCATTGCCATCTGTACCCTTCCTTCCGCTTTGAAAGAGATAACGGGGCGTTCCTTGCTACGTTGGCTTACCCCGATGGGAGCGATGAAATCCTGCGCGATCCGTCCCTCACTGAGCAGACGGTTGATGGTGTCCATGACATCCCCCTGCCTGTCCTCTATCATTCTCCGTACCTTGTTGATGACTACCTGGTTGAGTCCCTGCTGTTTCTGTACCGGTGCAGTGGCCGGCATGACTGTTGCTTCCATATTTTTTGTTTTTAAAGTTGATAAATTACAATTTGTTCTTATGGCTTGTCTTGCTTGTTTTAGTAAATTCAGATCTGTACTCTTTTGACAGACGGATATAATCCTTTTCGCTATATCCGGCCGGTCCGAACAGTTCATAATATCCGGGGAAGGGCTTTCTTTCCGTTTCCGGTATATGCGTGCTGGTTTCCTTATGGCAACAGATGATGTGCCGGACAAACCTGTAGCACTTGCAAAGATCCGCCAGGATGGTGTACTCGTTGTCCGTATGAGGTTCATAATATCCGCAGGAGAGATTGACGCAGGATACTTCCAGCCCGTTCCTTTTCAATGCCGCCACATCCGTAGCTAGCCCCTGTGCAGGCTTGTAGCCGTACCTCCGGAAATCGATAGCTGAAATGAAGTCATTGGAGCAGAGCTTCATTCCGTTGATTTGTGTTACCATATCCCCGTTCCCTTTCCGGTCACACTGGATGACGAAACGGCAATCGGAAAAGAAGGACATATCGGCATGGCCGCTGCCTATGCATCCTACCTCCTCCTGTACGAAGAAGGCGCATTTCACCGCCTTGAAATCCTCCAGGCATTTCAGGCAGATCCAGATGCCGTTCTTGTCATCCGCGCCGATTCCGGTCATCCGTTTACGCTTGTGATCATAACCGACAATCATCGAGTCCGCCACAAGATGGGCCGCATAGGAGCCTGTCTTGCGCCGGTGTACCTCGTCCATGTGCGCCACGACACAGGGGTAGCTTTCCCGGTTGCCTTTGACCGCGTAGATGTTTCCGTACCGGTCTTGCCGGAAAGGAATCCCCATCCGCCTGAGTTCCCCGATGATGAACCCGGCTATCTTCCCCTCCTTACCGGAGGGGGAGGAGATGTTGTAAAGAGCCATTAATTTTTCCATGATACTGACTTTTTAGGAGATGAACAACTTTTCGATTTGCAGGTACCGTCTGAACTCCGGTACGGGACGTCCCTTCTTGAAGAGGAAGGACGGATATTTCTTTCCCTTGTATTCCACCGACGTGCCTTTCAATACTTTTCCGAATACGGTGGATATATAGAACATATCTTGACAATTCTTGCAGAATGCCATATCCGGAAAGGGATGTATCTTTCCGCATTTGGGACATACATATTTTCTCCTGTTTGCGCACCCTTCCGTGCTCCGGCAGGAGGCTATGCTTGTGTCGCCCTCCGTATTTCTAAGTTCCAGATTGCCTTCCGTCAGATGAAGACTGTAGAACGTGTCGAGGTAAGGCACCCCTTTCTTGTGCCACCTACAGGCGGGCACTTTCACCGTCAATGAAACCTGTATATTGTCTCCGACCGCCCATTCCTGCCCCTCAATGGGATTCAGTACGGTGAAATCCGTTGTATGTGTATAATCGTTGTATCTGCGTCGCAACAGGATGCCCGCCTCCTGCGCCTGCTTGCGGATCAGTTCGGCGACGAATGCGTGTGAGAAATAGATGCGGTCCAGCAGGGAGGCGGCAATCGGTGTATTTATTGATTTCCACAATGTTACCTCGTTCCATACAACAGCCCGTCCGAGTATGTTGTTGCTCTCGTCCCTTGCCACAAGGATTTTAGCGCCGGCGAAGTTGGTATAGAAGTCAGCGGCGTTGCGTGCCTTGTCCTCATATCTCATACAGGAACTGTGCAGGCTGGATGTGTCACTGTCGGCGATGGGGCTGTAGTTGCTTTCCAGATAGGCTTCCATGAAGTCGTTCATGCTTTCATGCAGCCTGACCGTGACTTTGCTGTCCAATGAGAGGGCGCTACAGAAATAATTGATTTCGTCGGGTGAGTACTTGGGCAGGTTCTTGAACAGTTCAACAAACGTGGAGGGTTCCAGAACTGTACGATTCTCCGGGAACCAGGGTGCCTGCGGGTTGTTCCGGTCCGGGAAACTGGGATGGGCCAGATCCTTGCTGCAGGCCGTGAACACGATCCGGATTTTCTTGAACGTGCCCGCTTCCGTCCGCTTGCGCTTGGTGGAGAAGCAGTTATAGGTACCGCGTATGATCTCTTCCACCGGTACGTTCTTTTTTACTTCCAAAAGGATGTCTTTGGCTATCACACTCCCGTTTTCCGCCGCATGCATCAGGCGGGATTTCAATTCATTGCTAACATTCAGTTTCATAATCATTCGGTTTATTGTTTATAAATTCTGCCATGTTTATATGGCAATTGTTTCTTGTCCGGCTGCATTTGGCGCAATTTCTCTTTCCGCTTTCTGAGCAGGTCAACGGACATGTTCCTGCTTGTCCGATATTCCTCCTTGCTCATCCGGCGAATGGTAGGAATGCCCGTCTGAGTCAGTGTATGGTTTACCATCCAGCCGTCCATGAAGTTTTCGGGGAAGAGGCTGTCATGGTGGATGACCTCACCTATGCAGCCATGTACGAGCATGTTGCAAACGGTCATCAGGCAACAGGTATGGTTGAGATCTTCTGCAACCAGATAATTACCCAGGTGGCGTACATGATATGCCAGCAGCAGCCTTCCGCATGTCGGGTCACAGATACGTTTTCCTGTCGCTGTCTCCCCCGAATCGGTACACAAGACCATCAGGTCGCAGATATCCGGCGGGGTAAAGAACTGTCCGTTCACCTGCCGACCGATTTTGGAAGATATTGCCATGAAGAGGTCACCGAACGCATCAAACCATCCGCCGGATTGCAATTCCCGCTGCATGAGCCGTATCCATCCGGTAAGCATCTCCATAAAATGCCTGTTCTGCTGCCGTTTGTATTTCCAGTCCATAAGGGGCGGTGCGCCGGGAGAGAACCCGTGAATGACATAACGCAGGAAATCGTTGAAAACGGATATCGGATCGTAGCCGTTCGAATAGGCGAAATCACAGATCGTTTTCTCAAGCGGACGTATCGCCTGCGGTGTGTTGTATGGTGCCATATTACTCTGATTTTTTATAGATTGTTACTATATGTCTTTTATGGTCAGTCTGTATCCTGACGGGAGAAATGCCAAGGAAAGAGAGATGGGTGTCCGCTTTCAGCATGTTCCATTCCCATGCGGGAAGTTCCTTCCATTCCATACGGTATGCCCAGAGTATGAACAGACCGGGACGGAATCCGTTGAAAAGCTTTCCGTGCAGAATCCCGACCAGCCGCTCCAGTTCTTCCTTCGAGTAAAGGGTAAATGCCTCATTCCGATAGACAAAGGCATCAGCCGGTTCAATATCCGGCTGACACTCGATGATGTATCTCGTCCATTCTTTTGTGGTGTACTTTCCGTACAGAGGATCGGGTTCCGTGTATTTCCAAGCCCTGACGAATGTGTGGAAGAGGACGGCACCGTTCTTGTGCCTTCCGGTATGCCCCCACATCCGGAACTGTTTGCTGCGTATGCCATCGGGAAGCAGCAATTCCGGACTGGTTATAACCCAAGGGCCTCCTTCCGTATTGTAACCGGTACACTTTTCATTTTCATGGCAGAAAGGTGTCTGTGGGAGAAGGCAAATATGGACTTCCCGGTCATCGCCCCTTTCAATGTGTGCCTGCGGATAATAGTCACCGCCACGGGTGATATAAGTGACGACATCTCCTGCGGTCGGTAAACTGACTCTTTCCCTGTCCTGCCGCATCCTTGAAATCAGCCGGTTCACCTTCTCCACATCACACTCCTTTATGGAGCAGGCACACCCTTCATGCCTGTTGAGCAGAGTCAGACTTTCCAGGTCATAAAAATTAGCGTACTTCATATTGAGATCGTTTTTGTTGGTACAATTTGACCTGACGGGCAACCATGTCGCAGAACTTCTGTCCGTTCTCCTTCTCACTTCTGAAATAGGCAATCATGTCCCAGAGATTCTGCTTGAAGCAGCCGGTCCATTTTTCGTAACAGTGACTTCCATAGATCTTTCCGAACGTTTCCTCGAAAAGTGCGTGAGTCAGCCCTTCATCCCCATGGTGGTTGTATTGCCAGAGAGAGACAAGCAGCAGCCGGTTATAATCCAGTGTTTCCATATCTGTTCTTTTTTAAGTAAAACATCGGCCTACATGGGTAGGCATTTTTATTTCTTGATGTCTTTTCAGTCTGTTTTCCGGGGATTGCGGCAAGGCTTGGCGAAAGAAAATACCGCAGCGAAGCGAGGATGATTTTCTTTCAGCCAACCCAGCCCCTGAAAGGGGCCGCCTTGCACAATCAGCCCGGAAAACGGCTATCTTTACAGCAAGAAATGAAAAAGCAGACCTCGGATTCTCTGTTCTGAAGTCTGCTTTTCGTCCATTGTCAAGTTTCATGTTTTTCAGGTATGTATCTGCCATCCGTGGAACGGCTGCAATGTTACGGCAAACGATCTGTCAGGTATTCCATGATAGAGCAGACCTCCTACGATACCTATTCTTCCATCAGCATAATGCTGGGTAAAGCCGAACGAGTATGGGGCATGGTCATAGTAGAGTGAAATCTCACTGGGATAGTCAGGATTCCCCTCCCAACTCTTCAACCGTTCCAAGCACTTTTGAAGTGAGGTGTCACCGATGGATTCGGCATAGCGCTTTACATTCTCGAAATGTTCTTCATTCAGGATTTTCATGATTCATTGTATTTTTATCTGTTAAACACGTCCGGCTCCGGGAGCCGGTATTTTTATTTCTCGCCTGCCTGACAGTCCCGTGGCCGTACCCGCAAGGTTTGGCGAAAGAAAATACCGCAGCGAAGCGAGGATGATTTTCTTTCAGCCAACCCCGAAGGGGCCTGACCTTGTACGGGTACACAGGACGCGGGACTATCTTTGCAGGGTGGGAAATAAAATATACGGTTGTTTTTTGTTGTGGGATTTTGTGTGGATTCCTTAGATAATCTTCCTGATTTGTTCGCCATTGCCGGACAAATGCTGTATTTTTGCAATTTCTAATTTCAGGATTATGGAAAACTATCTAAAGAAAGCGGCGGATGCTTTCCTTGTGGAGCGTCCGTATGGTATGCGTGTGGATTACAGGAAGAAAGGGTTCGTGCTGTTTAACCGCAACCTGAACGTATTGGGCAATGTGGAGCATGCCCGTCTGGAAGAGCTGCCTCTGGAGCGGTTCAATGTGGAGGAAATTCCGTTGGAGGGTGAAATTGTGGAAGAACATGCAGGATTTACCGATGTATTCTTCTACACCGATTTGACCAACCCTTATGCCGGATATGTGCTGAACCTACAAAAGCTTAAAGCCTATAACCAGTTTATGTTTCCGCTGGCAATGGCGCTGAACCGTGAGTTGTGAGGTCGGAAGATGGTAGCGGTAACAGCCGCATGGAACAAGCCGTTACCGTCCCGGATTTTATTGTTTGCCCTCTTTTTCTGTTATGAACGCAAGATAGGCGGGCACGGCCTTATGGCATCCGGTAAAGTTCGGTGTCCGGCGGCCCTTGATTTTCCGGAAACTGATGGTTCCGTTCCTGTCAATGCCTCTTACATGCCTGTTGAATGTCCCTTTGGTTCTGATATGGATGTCAAAACCATCCCTTCCGGTGATTTCAAGGAACATTCCTCCCGTGATCCGTTCCCCGTCCAGGAATTTCTGTTTCTGTTCATCGAGCAGCAGCTGATGTTGCTCTTCCCGCACTCTGCGCTCTTCCGCCTCTTTCTCCTCCTGTTCCCTGCGTTTATGTTCCTGCTTCCTTTTGTATGCCTCACGGGCTTGCAGCAAGGGTGCGGTGTCGAGTCCGAGGGCATTGAACACACGGATGGAGATCAATCTGACGAAGGCTCCTCTTTCCGCACCCTGAAGCGTATCCGCAATCCAGTTCCTGCAATAGGCGGCGGCTTCCTCCCTGCGGCCTTCTCCTTTGAGGAACCGGCGTGAATACTGCCCGCTGGAAAAATAAACGTTTTCAATCCGGCAGACCACATGGAAACAGTCATCGTCCTCATTCCCATATTCGTTCTTTCTCGACAGGGAGAGATATACATTCTCTGCGTACGGCTCCAGTTCCATATAAGGAGCCACGACGGTATTCCCGTCAGACTTGTACTTGAATACTTTTGCTTTCATACTATCGTTCAGTTTGTTGGTTGTTGCATATTACATCTATAATCTCTTTTCCGCTTCTTTCACCCTTCAGGAAGGCAAGGAAGCGCCTCAAAAAGAGCCGGGCACAGTCAGTTCCCAGCTGGGAGCTTTCACTCTCTTTGGTAGCGCATACCGCAAAACGCCCCAGTCCGAAACTGTCCTGTTGCGGTACGATGTGGTAAGACAAGTCCTCGCTTGCGTTGATGTGCAACCCACGACGGAAAACATAGAAAGTTTTCGGGATTCTTCTGTCGGTATCGATTTCCATACGCTTGTAACCGTGATGTTCCAATAACCGGACCAGTTCCCTGTTTGTCGGAATTGTATGTCCGATCCAGTCCGGCCAGCTTATATTTTCTAGTATGTGTCCGTAATTGTCATATAATATATTGAACTGATCCTGGTATTCATCGTAAAATTCCCCGTTCCCGTTGCACATTTCTTCCAACGCGATGCCGTTTTTACAGACAAGGGCAAGGTCGCCCAGTCCGCACGCGATTTCATTGAGCAGCGTGCGTTCCTCGTCCCTGTCTTTTGCCGTTCCGTAAATTCTAAGCAGGGAATACCGGTGTAGTGCCGAACGGGATGGCATGTCCAGTTTTTCCCATATCCCATCGTCTCCTATAGCCTGTCTGGTGTTTTCCGGAAGTCCGTGCCACCACTTGTCCAAATTGTTTGTATCCATAATTTCTGAATCAGATTGTTTTCAAACCCTGTTTTGAGTACCATGCCTGATATGCGGCGGCGTACTCCTGACGTTCCCGCTCCAGGGAATCTCTCATCTCAGGGGTGTACCCGAGCAGGCGGATGTATCCTCCGTTATAGCCGGTGAGTTCGCACTTTATTCCGGCTTCCTCCAGTTTGTCGATGCGTTTTTGGGCCATTTTTGCGCTTGAATATTCCTTCGGCCAAAAATAGACTTCGCCCCGTGAGCCGAAACAGTCCTCCCCTAGAATTATTTCCCCGGCATACTTCCGGCTTTCGATGAAGCCGAAACGCGCTTTGCCCAATGCCCGCTGCATTGCCTTGTGTGCCGGACCTTCCGGATGCTTGAATACCTCCGGCTTGTCTTTGCTGCCGAGTTTGGGCGGTTCCACCTTGTACGGCTGTTTGTAACTTCCAATTCCGAGCGTCAGGTAAAAGTTGGTATGAAAATAGTCCGTCATGGGGTCGCTGTCATCGAAATTGTACGACATGATGAAATCGTAGATATTCATCATTACATCCTTTGCCCTGTCCGTCAATGATTTGTCTGAAGCGATATGATGGTGGTTGACATCGCCTTGAACTTTTCCGGACTCTTTGGTGAACGCCTCGAAATCCGCTTTCATCAACCGGATATGGATGGAGTGGCAATTCTCCCGTCTGACAGAGAACTTGTATCCCGGATAGGTCTCCCTGAACCATGCCCGTATCAGTTCCACGATTTCCGGTGCGTGCTGTCCCTTGTAATTGCGGCCTTTCCAGCGGTATTCGTTATACACGTACTCAGTGTATTCCTTTGCCGTGGCTCCCGGATAGTCATATTCATATCCGGTTGAAGTCGCAAAGACATCTGGTTTGTCTTTCCAAGCCTCAAAAAGCCTTCCAAACTCGGTGTTCACATGTTGCATGATTGCAGTGTCGCCACCCTTGTCCGGGTGGTGCTCCAATGCCAGCCGGCGGTATTCTTTCTTCAAGTCCGCCAGAGAGTGTATGTTCTGAAAATAAGTCATAGCCATAAGTTTTTTATGCCCCTGCGAGGCGGTTGATAAAATATTCCTGGTAGTCAAGGTCAAGACCGAGGTTGAGACAGACCGTTTCCATGTCATCTTCTCTCAAGTCGTCCACCTCCTGCAATTCGCGTAGGTACCGGATTTCGGAGTCCAGGTATTCCTGTGCTTCCGTTTGACTGCAACCGCATGAGCTGCCGATCAGACTGATAATGTTTCCTCGCATACTGTTTGATTTTTGGGGTTACTGTTCCTTTTTCTGAAGTGTCGTCCGTCATATATCGAGACGGCCCGTTCCACCAGAATCCTGCGGTTGTCTTCCGAGAGTTCCAGGTAGAACCGTTCCGCTGCGCCGAATGTGCCCTTGTCTGTCGCCACGCACCATTTTTCCCAGAAATGCGGGTACATGCCGCCATACACGGCTTTGCATTCCTCCTCGCTCCAGGCGTTCCACATGTAGTAGAAGAAACTGGAGACGGTATTTTCCGCTTGATATTTCATGGTTCTTCTATTTGTGATTCTACATTGTTTGTTTCTCTCAGTTGATGCCACACAGCCTCATACATCTCATGAAGCCAGTCTATGTTCTTTGCGCCGAGTTCAAACGGGCTGTGACACTGCACCTCGTCACCGCTTTCTTTCTCTTTGGCAAGGACGGTCAGGCTGTCCGCCGTTACCCGGAGTCCTGTCACCCTGCATTCATATAGTTCTCCGTTCTTGCCAAACCATATCACCCAGACCGGATCATAATCCTCTTCCGGAAGACGAATTTCTTTCATGCAGTGAGTATGGAGCAACTGCCGTATCGCGTCGATGATGTCCCCCCGCAGTTCCTTGATCCTGCCGCTGAAATCAACGGCTTCTGACGGTAAACTTCCTTTTCCGCCTCTTTCCTGCAAGGAGAGAATCCGCGTGTCGGGATGGATACAGAAATCCCAGTCCAACACTTCATCGTCATCGCGTGTCGTGTGGATATCGCCGCCCAAAACAAGACCGCAATCGTCATTTACCATTCTTTTTGCTTCATCGCGGTCTTCTGCCGCTACCGTGTAAGTGCCCTCGAAGGAATACCTTACTCTTATGTCATATCTTTTCATGATTCTTTCCATTTGATTGTTGATACCAGATTCATTGCCCGGAAGGATTACCGGATATTCAATATTGCGCTAAAGGCATGTGGGTCAAGCCTGTAAAACGTCGGAAGGTTAAGTGTGACCATCGGGTAGCTTACCCAACCGCTCTGACGTCTATAACCTGTATCCTCAGCCAATTTGTTGGACAGAAGGAACTCCATGGCATCAGGATTGTTGTTGATGTCCACGAATGCCCTGTCAGGCAGTGAGAATGCCGCCTTATCTTCTAAGTTGACCGTCAGGACCGTGTATATCTCATGGGTCACGGGATCTTTCAGAGACAATGCCGGCCAGCCGTTATGGTACATTTCAATCACGATTGAGAGACGGCTTTCCTGATACAGGAAAGTCTCTTCCATGGACGGATGGTCGCATTTGACAATTTCAAAATCATCCTCCCCTTTGGTAAATGTCACCATCGGATAGGATACATCGACAAAACATTCCTCTTCCCGGTAACAGAGATGTTCTTTTCCCTCTGAACGGATTATAGCCAATTGGGTGTTCATATTCGTAACTGGTTTTAAAATTATTGACTTGCAAGTTAATTGGCCGGCATTCGCCTGCCTGTTTCTTTAAACGTGTGATTGTCACCGCCTGCGGACATTTGGGAGAGTTGCTGTTTCACCGCCTTGATTTTCCCAATCAGTTCGTCCTCCCTTCGGAATGAGGGGGTACATTTGGTACGCCTCATCCCGGCTCCCCAGGGGATGCCGCCGCATACTTTTCTCAGGCGTGCCTTTTCGCTTTCCAGGGCCGACTCCAGACGGGCCAGCCTGCGTCGCAACGATTCTTCGGTCACAGTTCTCATGATCTCATTGTTTTTTTTGTATGGTGACGGGTCGGAAAGACAGTCACCATACCGTCGTTATGTGTCACGTTATATTTTAGCTTTTTCCCTTTTGATGCCTCTCAGGACGTACAACAGGTGCAGGAACAGCTCCCTGTCGTAAATCCGGAAGAAGAACGGCTCGCCTGTTTCCCTGACCGTTCCGGTAAACGACACGGACTCCCGGTTCACGGGATATTGGAGGAAGTTGCCATTTGCCAGCAGGGTGTGCTTTTTCTTCATCACTTCGCCTAGGAACTTGTCCATATCGTCGTTTCCCTCATAGCCGGAGAAGTAGAGGAAATGATGACGGCGCAGGCTTCGCAGGATTTTGGCGGTTTCCAGCCTTACATCCCTGCCTGACGATTCGTCCGTTCCTCTCATCAGGTTGCAGATGAACTTCTTCTCGCCATTTATGTCAAGAAACAGATAAGGAACTATAATTATAGAGGCATGCCGTGCGTGGTCAGAGATGACCATCGGCTTTTCTTTCAGGATGTCTCCTTTGAAGGTAATGTTCCGGTAATGGTTGTCCATCTGCCGTTCCAGTTCCTTTCTTGGCGTGGTAACGGAGCGGAGTCCCGTGAAGTAGCGTCCGCCCGCCCGGAAGCAGAACCGGTAGATGTCCGCATGATAAGGCTCTCCCTGGAAAAAGAAATTCCGGGTATGGCGGATGGGGGGCAAGACATCCATGTAGTCGAAATATCTTTCTTCCGTAATCTCACTGAACGGGGCGCAGAGGGATTGCAGGTGGATGCGTATCATCTTGCGGACGGTATTTCCGGACACGGCTATGAGGTACGGGTTCTTTTCCCTGTCCCTCAGTTCCTCCAGTGTCTCATGATGGTAGTCGCCGTGTATTCCGTCAGACATGGTGGTCACGCAGCTGCCGTCAAAACTGCGTGAATCGACTACGAATTTCAGTTTGTCGTTATTCATGGTTCAGATGTTTTGAAGGTTCAACACTCTCTTGGCGGCACTGAGGGCATTGGAGGTGAGCTGCCGTTGCCATGCCTTGTTTCTGGGTGACCAGCGGAATCCGGAGGATTTCAGTTCCTTTCGTCTGTTGTCTTCGGGAATCCTGTCAAACAGGATCTGAAGGCGGTCTTCCCCATAGTTCCATACAAGTGTCCCGCCCTCGAACGACACTTCCTTGTTTTCCCGGCTTTGCACCGCTTTCAGCCTTTCACGCATCCGTTCCGCAAGTTCCGGCAATTGGAAGAATTTGTTTCTTGGGGTGATGACGGGTTTCCTTACCCTTGCGTTATATTCGGAAATGAAGTCCACGGCCCTGCGGACGATTTCCACTTCCCCGTGATTGGCGAAGGTGGATACCTTGTTCAGGATGCTGCTGACGAACAGGGCACGGTTATAACCCCGGCATTGTCCGGTGTCAATCCCGTGGATGGTGTCGGCGCTGCTCTTGATGTCGCGTTTGAGCGTCTGCCATGCCTTTTCCAGTTTTTCTTCCTCCGGTCGTGCGGCTTCCTTTTTCCGTCTGACGGCTTCAAGAACCTTTTGCCGCCAATTGCGGAACTCCTCGTAGCGGTTCTGATAGCTTCTGTTCGTATTCTCCTGCCTGTGGTAATCAAATCCGCCCCGTCCCGTCACCATCGGGTTGGCGCAGCGTGAGAGGGCCGAGAGCTGGGCGGATAGCTTTTTCCGGTAGGCGGCGATGTATGTATCCCGTTCCTCTTCCTGCATGAGTTGCAGGTCGTTGTGCAGCTCCTCCCCGTAAATCATGATGTCCGTCTCGCCACGAATCTCCGGGTCGAAGGAACTCCAGGCGTATGCGTCGCAAGCCTGTTTCCACATATCCTCCAGATAGCCAGGATGTTTGAACGCTACGGCTTCCCAGTCTTTGAAGTCCCTGGAATGCAATTCATTCCGATCTTCCGGATTTCCGTACAGGTGTACATAGTTGCCCGTTCCATGATGCTCCTTTCTGAAATGGAACGGTACGGGTGGATGGTCCGTACCCTTTTCCCGGATCATCGTGACCCGGTGCGCATTCTCTGCGGTAAGGCCCGTTACTTGTTCTTCCCGGACCTTTGCTGTTGTTGTTTCAGTCATAACCGTTGCCATTCATAAATTATTTCTACCAGTTCTTCGTCCGCCAGTTTTTGGATTTCCTCGTCCGAGCAATAGCAGGCGATTTCCTCGTCCAGCTTGAAAGCTGCCGGGTCAAGGCTTCTGATGCCGTCCAGCAGTTCCGGCACCAGGCTGTCTGCGGCAACCGTATAGCTTCCGTCCCTGCCTTGCACCTTCCGTGCGGGATAGCTCCTTTCCCGATAAACCAACATTCTCATTTTCGGATTGGCACCCTGCTGTCCTTTGTGGACTTTGCTTGTTGTCTCTCTGTTCATACCTTCATTTTTTTAGTTTGTTTGACATGATCGGCTCCGTGGAGCCGGTTTTTCGGTTTCTTACTTGCCGGACTGTCCTTTGCCGGGGATTGCGCAAGGCTTGGCAAAAGAAAATACCGCAGCGAAGCGAGGATGATTTTCTTTTAGCCAACCAGCCCCTGAAAGGGGCCGCCTTGCGCAATCAACCCGGCAAAGGGCTATATTTGCAGGTAAGAAATTGAAAGAATGGCTGGGATTTTCAATTTGTCGGATACAACGTGTAATAAGTGTAATGAGCAAATTTAAAAGCATACAACGAAGGTTTTTCAAATATTTTCCAAACTATCGGATATCAATATCATATCGTAAAACAAGCGAAGGCGTGGCATTCCGGAATAAATACATATCTTCGCGTCAAAGGTGATTGATTGAAATGAATACATTCTCTGCTTTTGATACGGGTGTCATGGTAGCTCTCTTGCTGGGTATTGAGTTTCTTAGGAGTGATATCCAAACAATTCTCTATTGTAAAAGAAACGATCCCGGGATTTTTAAGAGCTGCCTGTATACATTGTTTATATTGTTGGCAAGTCTTTATTCCATTGTGGCCGGAGCCATGCTTAACCCCGAGCCCGTACCCGTTTATGAATTGATGCCCGGTTTTCAAATAGGAGTTTATGGTTCTTGCTTTTTGTTTATATTTCTTGTTATCGCCGGTCTTTACCGTAAAATATTGCCTCTCGTCCTTTTGGGGTACGCTATGGTATATGTAATCGGTGTACTGATACCGTTACTTGGATATGTAGTGTCCATGATGGATTATTTCGCCAGTACAGGGGCCTAGTAATAATTATAAAGACCAACGATGTTTTTTATGGAAAAAATGGATAACAGACAAACTGCAAAACATAAAAGAAGGCATTCTTCTCAGACACTTTTTATGGAAATCCTGCTTGTCCCTTTCCTTATCCACCAGTCTTCGAGATTGGCCTGTACTGGATGCTCATTGTTCAAGTTGACGATATAGGAAAATGCTAGACCGGTTAGATACATAAATTAGGAACATATCGCATATGGCACGCAGGCGTTTGTATTTCATTTCCAGACGGATTATCCTTTGTAATCCCTCTCGAAAAGGAATGTCTTTTGTATTCGGGCATATACTCGAACAATGAAAACGGATGAACCCGTATTTACCTTTTTCCATGTGCAATATACATCAGCCCTTTCAAGGTATTGACACGCCCAGAGGCAGTGGAGTTTGCCAAAGCACATGTCCAAGCATCCAGTTATAATAATCTTTAATTATTGTTTTTCAGCACATCAATATAAAGTTCCATGAAAAAAAATAGAATCTTAGTCGTATTTTCTTTCTCATGATCGTAATAACAGTTTTTAAGGCTGGTAATATCCCTGCAAGCTCATTTCCTTTGCAGTAAAATATTGATACATATCCTCTTTCAATGGATAGTCCCAGCATCCCAACTGATGATAGATTTCTCCGCCAAAACCATGTTTGAACTTATAAAGCCCGTACATGGGATGTGAGGCATCGGCATACGGAGCGATACCGAACATGTCATACTCCAAGCAGTTGTGCTCACGCGCCAGCTGTATAGCTCTCCATTGCAAGGCATAAGTAGGCATCAGATTACGGTGAGATGACGAAGAGGCTCCATAGAGATAAGTAGCCCTATGGGATGAGAAGACCAGGAACATCGCAGCCAACGGAGTGTTGTCGTGATAGGCTATGAGCAGCTTTACATTCACTTTGGGATCGTCACATTCCATCTTTGAAGCAAATATGGAATGGAAATATTGAATATCGTTCAGGTGAAGCCCATTACGTAAAGCAGTTTCTTTATAGAGGCTGTACCAGATTTGTAATCCTTCGATTCCGGCTGAACGTACCTCCACTCCACGCTTCAATGCCAACCGGATATTATAACGTGTCTTAGGTTTCATACGTGCAAGAAGCTTCTCTTCTGTGGTGGACAGATCAAGAACAATGGTATTGACCGGCAAGATATTGGTGTTGGCTTTACGCAGGTTGTGACAACAAGTACCGTAATTGAGCTTTATCTCCTGAGACTCTTTCCCAGGAAGTCCTATCCAGCGCCCCTCTTCATCAAAATCATCCGCCTTGCACCAATGGCTTTCCCAATTGAGGTCATAACGTAGGGCTATGCAATGCTTGGGTAGGAATGAACGAAGTGATTCAGAAAGTTCTTCCAGAAAAATACCTTGATTTTCTTCTGATGGTTCTATCTCGGGGCCATAGGGTAAGTAAGCAATATAATCCTCACGGTTGAGATATTGAAAGAACATTATGAAATCGGCTTGAGTGTACGTATAACCTCCCACGTGGGTATAAAGTTCACTATTGCGCACACTGTAATCAAAAGCGCAGGAACTCATGCCAAGCTGTTCTTTTACTTTCGACCAAAAGGAAGTCTGCTGAACAATGGGCGTACTATAAGCATCTGTGATCTCTTTGGGTTCCAGTCGGATATTCATTTTGTGAAATAGATTTTTGTGCTCTTTCAGATAACAAACAGAGCGAATTAACATAAAAATGTAAAATTAGTCTTTATAAAAATGGTCGCCAAGAAAAAAAACTGTAAACGTGGATTATTTGCCATCTTTTTCCATTTGTTGAAAAATATTAAGAAATTATCCATACTACGTATGGGGCTGTAAAAGTCCCGAATACCAGCCAATAACATTTGTTTAACCGTATGTTTTTAAGTATCTTTGCAAATACATCATGCAACAAAAGCCTTTAGAGGGTAGAATCATCAGGACAATTCTTTGTTGAAAATAAATCCATTTATCTCACATGATTCAGACTCATTAGTATCGCCCCTATTGCAGTTGTTTTCAGAAACAGTAAAAGAAGAAATGATTGTGGTTCCGCATGGAATGACAATAGAATTTCCGTGTGCCTATTTGTTTGACAGATAGACATTAAACTTGCTTTTATGTTTAAGTCTGAGAAAAGATTAACGAATAAAAGAAAGGTTATATATGAATGAGAAAAAGAAAATAGAAGTAATGAAACTCTACCTTATTTTCGGTCGTGAACGGAATAAAGCATTCAAGATGCTGATGAAAGGAAAGAGTAAACAGGAAATCAAGAAAGAAACAGGATGTACTGTCGCTGTAAATGGCGCCAACTTTGCCATCAATGAAGGTGAGATATTTGTCATTATGGGGTTGAGCGGAAGCGGAAAATCCAGTTTGTTGCGTTGCTTCAACCGACTTAACAAACCCACCTTTGGAGCAATTGCGGTCAATGGCAAGAATATCGCCACCCTGCCTGATGAGGAACTGCGTGCCGTCCGTCGCAAGGAACTGGCTATGGTATTTCAGCATTTCGGCCTGCTACCCCATCGTACCGTGTTACAGAATATCGTTTTCGGACTTGAACTCCAAGGTATAGGTAAGGAAGAGCGCGAACAAAAAGCACTGGAAAGCATGAAACTTGTGGGACTTGACGGCTATGAGAACCAGATGATAAACGAGCTTTCAGGCGGTATGCAACAACGTGTCGGATTGGCACGTGCTTTGGCGAATGACCCCGAGGTACTGTTGATGGACGAGGCTTTCTCGGCTCTCGACCCATTGATTCGGGTACAGATGCAGGATGAGCTGCTGGCCTTACAATCGAAAATGAAGAAAACCATCGTGTTCATTACCCATGACTTGGAAGAGGCCATCAAATTGGGTGACCGTATCGCTATCATGCGCGACGGTGAGATTCAACAGATTGGCACCTCGGAGGAAATCCTCACGGAACCCGCCAATGGATATGTGCGTAGTTTTGTGGAAAACGTGGACCGCAGCCGTATCGTTACAGCCGCTTCAATTATGGTGGATAAGCCTCTGGTTGCACGTTTGGGTAAGGAAGGACCGGAAGTACTCATACGCAAAATGAAAGAGCGTAAACTTACCGTACTTCCCGTAGTGGATGCGGGCGGTATTCTGCAAGGCGAGGTCCGGTTGAGAGATCTTGTGAAATTGCGTGAAGCGAAAGTAAAAGACATCGCTTCGGTCATAAAAAGCGAGGTTCATTCCATTACCGCAGACACGGTGGTGGAAGACATCCTTCCGCTGATGACCAAGACCAATTCACCGATCTGGGTGGTGAATGAAGAACGCGAATTTGAAGGAGTGGTTCCACTTTCATCGCTCATTGTGGAAGTGACCGGCAAGGATAAGGAAGAGATAAACGACATTATCCAACAAGCAATTGATTTATAATACAAAAAACGATATATACAATGATAGATATAGGATGTTATATAGAAGCAGCCATCGAATGGCTGACCGAAGAAGGTGCGGTATTTTTTGATGCGTTGAATGTAGGCGTAGAAAGTTTTATTGATAGTTTCCAACTGGCATTGTACGCTATCCCGTTTTATGTTTTTATTCCACTGACCGTTTTACTGGCTTGGTGGAAAGTGGGTAAAGGTATGGGGGCTTTTACTCTTCTGGGACTGTTGCTGATATGGGGTATGGGATTTTGGGAGGAAACCATGCAAACGCTTGCCTTAGTGCTTTCCTCCACTTGCATGGCTTTGCTGATAGGAATCCCACTCGGCATTTGGGCGGGAAAAAGTGAACGCTGTAACCGGATGCTCCGTCCCGTTCTGGACTGTATGCAGACCATGCCCGCTTTCGTCTATCTGATTCCTGCGGTATTGTTTTTCGGATTGGGTACGGTTCCCGGTGCTTTCGCCACCATCATCTTTGCCATGCCTCCGGTGGTGCGGCTTACGGGATTGGGCATACGGCAAGTACCTGAAAACGTAATAGAGGCTGCCCGATCGTTCGGGGCCACTCCCCGCCAATTACTTTTCAAGGTGCAGTTGCCTTTGGCTTTACCCACCATACTAACCGGCATCAACCAGACCATCATGATGGCACTTTCCATGGTAGTGGTGTCTGCCATGATTTCAGCCGGTGGTTTGGGAGAAGTGGTACTGAAAGGTATCACACAAATGAAAATCGGACTCGGCTTTGAAGGCGGCATTGCCGTTGTAATACTGGCTATTATTTTAGACCGTATTACTCAAGGTATCGCCCAAAAGAAATAATCATCATATTTAGCACAATGAATTTATGAGAATATTCAGATTTATCACAACCATTATCAGCAGTATTTTGATGACATCGTGTATCATCAACCCCAATAAAATAAGCATCGCTTATCCTAACTGGGCGGAAGGTATCGCAGTGACCCATTTAGCCCGTGAAATTCTTGTGGAACAAGGTTTTCAAGTAGAACTGCTCAATGCGGATATCGCCCCGATATTCACCTCGCTTGCACGTGGAAAGACGGATGTGTTTCTTGACAGTTGGCTTCCCGTTACGCATAAACCCTATTTTGAAAAATATCAGGGAAAATTTGAAATATTGGGGCAGGTGTTCGACAGTGCCCGTATCGGTCTTGTGGTACCGGCTTATGTCCCCATTAACAGCATAGAGGAGCTGCCGGAGTTCACAGAACGTTTCAATGGGGAAATTGTAGGCATTGATGCAGGCACGGGTATCATGAAATGTACGGAAACGGCCATACCAACTTACGGACTGGATTACAAACTGATGATTTCAAGCGGTCCGGCCATGACTGCGCTTCTTGACAAGGCGATTAAAAAGAAAGAATGGATTGTAGTAACCGGATGGACACCCCATTGGATGTTCGACCGTTACGAGCTTAAAGTATTGGAGGACCCGAAAAATATCTATGGAGTCTCGGAATATATCCGGGCGATTGCCCGTACCGGATTCAGCAAGGAACATCCATTCGCCGCAGAACTGTTGGGGAATATTCATCTTACGGACCGGCAAATCAGTTCACTGATGAGTGCCATTGAGCAGACAAGGGGAACGGAACGCGAGGCTGTAAGGGAATGGATAAAACAAAACAGAGCTTTGGTGGACAGTTGGATACCCAAAGACAAGGAAACGAAAATGTATAAATACGATTACCGGAGATTAAGAGTTTAATATGATTCAAACAAGCAATTTTAGACCGAAGTTTTTTACAAGTATACGACATTACAACAAATCCTTGTTCGTGTCTGACCTGATGGCCGGTGCTATTGTCGGTATTGTGGCATTGCCGCTTGCCATAGCATTTGCCATAGCGTCCGGTGTTTCACCGGAAAAGGGGATTATTACAGCCGTTATTGCAGGATTCATCATTTCATTCTTAGGAGGAAGCAAGGTGCAGATTGGAGGACCGACTGGTGCTTTCATCGTCATAGTGTATGGCATTGTCCAAGAGTATGGTTTCCACGGATTGGCAATTGCCACGTTTATGGCTGGTGTACTATTGATACTCATGGGAGTATTTAGACTGGGGACTGTGATCAAGTTTATACCTTATCCCATCATTGTCGGATTTACGGCCGGTATAGCCATGACAATCTTCACCACGCAAATGGCTGACGTATTGGGATTGGATTTAGCAAGTGAGGAAGTTCCAGGTGATTTTATCGGTAAATGGATGGTTTATATCCGTCATATGGACAGTATAAATGGTTGGAATGTGTTGACCAGCCTGTTGAGTATAGGAATCATTCTGCTTACTCCCCGGCTGTTACGAAAGATACCGGGATCATTAATGGCGATTCTTATCGTTACTCTTGTTGTATGGGTTCTCGGTAATTATTGTGGCATAACGGGCATAGACACTATCGGAACACGGTTTACTCTCGTGTCGTCTCTTCCTGAGGTTGTTATTCCATCCATTGATTGGAAAGCAATTCAAGAGCTTTTCCCTATTGCCGTCACTATTGCCATTTTGGGTGCCATAGAATCTTTGTTATCTGCACAAGTGGCTGATGGACTGATAGGTGACCGCCATCACTCCAATACTGAACTGATTGCCCTCGGAGTGGCAAATATGTGTACACCGCTGTTTGGAGGTATTCCGGCCACCGGTGCCATAGCTCGTACCATGACTAACATCAATAACGGCGGGCATACACCTGTAGCTGGAATCGTCCATTCTGTCGTGCTACTGTTGATATTGTTGTTACTTATGCCGTTGGCACAATATATCCCAATGGCTTGTCTGGCAGGTGTATTGGTGGTGGTTTCCTATAATATGAGCGGATGGAGAAGTTTCAGAGAGTTGCTCAAAGGTTCCAAGTCGGATGTGGCTGTATTGCTCATCACCTTTTTTCTTACGGTTATTTTCGACCTTACCATTGCCATAGAAATGGGGTTACTCATAGCTTGCGTGTCATTTATCGGGCGTGTGATGAAAACCACAGAAATCTCTGTAATTAAGGATGAAATCAAACCGTGCGAAGAAACAGATCTGTATATGGATAGCGAAGAAACAATTGCTGTTCCCGATGGTGTGGAGGTGTATGAAATTAACGGACCTTATTTTTTTGGTATTGCCACTCAGTTTGAAGAAGTGATGGCAGAACTTGGCGACAAACCTTTAGTACGCATTATCCGTATGCGCAGGGTACCTTTTATTGATTCCACGGGAGTGAATAATTTGTCAAGTCTCTGTCGTATGAGCCACAAGGAAGGCATCAGAATCGTACTCTCCGGAGTGAATGAAAACGTACATGCCACTCTTCACAATTCCGGATTTTACAGTTTACTGAATGAGGAAAACATTTGTCCCCATATCAACGCAGCCCTTAAACGGGCACAAAACATTATAAACTCAGAACAATAATGAAAAAGATATATTTATTGATGGCTATTTTAATGGCCGGATGGATAATCCCGGTCAGGGCAAAAACTCCTGATAGCAGTATAAAAGAGAAGCCTGTATTAAAAATAGGTGGGGCACTCCGTTTCAATTATAATTATTCGGACTGGAAAGCGGGATGCCGAAAACGTGGCGGGGATTTTGGATTTGATGTGTTTCGGCTGAATGTAGATGCATCCTATCATAAATTCCAGCTTTCAGCCGATTATCGTTTTTACCCTTCTTCATCAGGGGGAGGAATGTTAAGACAAGGGTGGTTGGGGTATCAGTTTGATAAAAACAACCAATTGCAAATGGGGCTTACAACGGTACCGTTCGGAATACTGCCATATACGTCAAACAGTTATTTTTTCAATCTCCAATATTATGTGGGACTGGAAGATGACGCAGATATGGGGTTAAAATACATTTTCCGTAGCCGGCAATGGGAAGTACAAGCCGCTTTCTTTAAAAATTCGGGATTGACAGATTTCGGAGACAAGTCAGAACTGACAACAGACCGATATTCATATGATATTGCTGGACGACACAAGGAAGTGAACCAAGGTAACATTCATGCTACCTACCAATGGGGTAACAAATGGAAACATCAAGCGGGTGCTTCCGTTTTGGTGGGCGGAGTCTATCATCTGGATAGTGGGGCAATGGGGTATCGATGGGCTACCGCCCTGCATTATGTGCTTGATTACAAGCGTTGGAATTTCAAGGCACAATATACCACTTATGACATCCATTTAGCGGACGAATCAATGGATACCCGCCATCAAATCACTTTGGCTGCTTTCGGGGCAACTTACCAAGTAACTTCAAAAGCAGATATTTATTCTATGGCATTAGCTTATCACATTCCGTTCCGAAAAGGTTTTCTGGATGAGATATGCCTTTATAATGATTTCAGTTTATTGCATAAACGTGTAGGAGGCTATTCCGACAGCTTTCAGAATGTGACAGGCTGTTCACTTGTAATGGGACCGGTGTTTGTTTATGTTGATTATGCCATCGGGCATAACCACGCATGGATAGGAAACGATTGGAACAATGCTTTTGCGCAAAGTTCCGATAATGCCACCAATGTTCGAATCAACATAAATATGGGATACTATTTTTAATAATAAAAAATACATAGACAATGAATATGATTTTAGAAATAACACTTAGATTATTTGTAGCTCTTATTTTAGGAGGAATCATAGGAATAGAACGTGAATACCGTTCAAAAGAAGCCGGATTCCGTACACATTTTTTAGTAGCATTGGGTAGTGCCCTTTTTTGTATTGTATCACAATATGGCTTTGGGTTTGATTTGAAAGACTCATCGAGAGTAGCGGCACAAGTGGTTTCCGGTATTGGTTTCCTTGGAGCGGGAACCATTATTTTTCAAAAGAATGTAGTGCGTGGTCTGACTACTGCTGCTGGATTATGGGTGACGGCAGCTATCGGATTGACCTGTGGAACTGGCATGTATATAGCAGCCGGCATAGCTACAGCTATGGTGCTTTTCGGACTGGAAGTCATGAATTCCTTTATTCCGATTTTTGGAACTACTACAGTACAACTTACCTTTACAGCAACTAAGAAAGAGAGCGTGAAGCGGGTGGTTAACCAAATAAAGGAAGACTGCATCGAACTCTATTCTTATGAACTGCGTGACCGTCGTACCTCACAAGGTGAAATATTCGAGGCCAGCATTGAGATGAAAGTTAAACGTGGCAATCACAACGAACGACTCATCAATTATATGGATGAATTTGACGATGTCACTATTTCAAGTATAGAATGAGAAATCCTATAAACAGATTTTATATAATAAGTTCGTAAAAACAGGGAATTTAGCTGAAACTGCCCTGTCTAATCTGCAGTGGAATAAAGGCGATATGACTCAGGTGAACTACCCGAAACCCTACTGAAATATTTGGAAAAAAGTGACTGTTCATTAAATCCCAGATCATAAGCAATCTCCTTGATAGCTTTGGAAGAATTACGCAGCAGGATCTGCGCTTCAAGTACGATGTATTCCTCTATCCACCGTGCGGCACTTCGCCCGCTTACTTGCCGGATAACGGTAGTGAGGTGACGGGGGGTCAGTAAAAGTTCATCTGCATAAAATGATACGCGCCTCTGTTGGCAGTAATGGGTGTGCAACAAATCAAGAAAGTCATAAAATATCTTCTCGCTGTGTGATGCGGGGATGACGGTATCTTCCAAGCGTCGGCAGACATTGCGTACTTGGCAGAACATTCCCAAAATGAGCGGATAAAGAGTTCCTGAGGAATCTTTCAAGCCGGAAGCGTCAGCGCAGAGACACAGCAGGTCATAGAAACGGCTCAACCGTTCGTGTTCGTCTTCATTGAGGGCAATGAAAGCATTGCGTATGGCAATCTTCCCCAAAGTCCGCTCGATATGGACGAGTTGCCGCCAAAAGGCTTTTGAAAGCAGCAGACCCACACACCTGAAACCGGGGCTGCGGCTTACAATGCGGCAGGCACAGGGTGTGGTGAAGCAAAGCAGGTGCTCACGGTTGAAACAGTAGGGTTGCAGGTTGATGTCCAGTAGCATTTCTCCGTCCAAGCAAAGAAACAGACAGGGAAGGTCTATCTTTACAGGGTTGTCGTGTGTACCGAACAAGTCTTTTTCATGCCAGATGACGAAAGGAGTGGCATCCTTGCCCAGCTGTAGGCGTTGAAGCAAGTTGTCGAATGTGAATACGGGCTGAATCATACAAAACAACATGTAAATTAGGTTAATAAAGCATATTCTCATTAATAATCGTACAAATATACAAACCAAATGCAGAAAAACGCATTTACAAGCATGAAATAACGCAGTAATTTTGCAACGTAATCAAATCAGTATGACAATGAAAATAAAATTTTTGACTATGGCACTCTCCATGACGGTCATTCCGTCAGTTCTTTGGGCACAGAAACCGGCTACGGAACATACCATCCGTGCTAATGAAACTGTAAATACGGAACTGAATTTCAACGACCGTCAGGATTTTGAAGACGCGAACCGAGGATTTATTGCAAGTATTGATGGAAAAGCGGTATTGGGCAAAGACGGAAAAGTGTCTTATTCAGTGGAGGAATGGGATTTTCTGAAGAATGAAACACCGCAGACTGCCAACCCCAGCCTGTGGAGGCAGTCGCAGCTTAACCGCATCAACGGACTGTTTGAAGTGATACCCGGCAAACTTTATCAGGTAAGAGGGTTCGACATTGCCAACATGACTTTCATCCGTTCTGACAATGGCTGGATCATCATTGACGTGACGACTACCGACGCCGCTGCGAAGGCAGGCTATGACCTCATTAAGAAGCATGTGGCCGACCTGCCTGTACAAGGTGTGATTTTCACCCATCCCCATGGTGACCATTACGGAGGCATCGCAGCGGTAAAGGAGGCTTCCTCTAAAAAGGATTTCAACATCATCGCTCCTAAGGGCTTCATGGCTTCGGCACAAAACGAGAATGTACTGGCAGGAGTAGCCATGACCCGCCGCGCCACTTATATGTATGGTTTGCAGTTGAAACCGGGGGAAGAGGGTACGTTAGGCTGTGGCCTGGGACAGCGTATGTCAACGGGTAGCAAGGGTATCGCCCGTCCCACCATCGAAATAGCAAACACAGGAGAGAAACATATCATTGACGGTGTGGAGATGGAGTTTGTCTATGTACTCGATACGGAAGCACCCGTGGAAATCATGGTCTGGCTTCCGCAACTGAAAGCTTTCTGTACGGCAGAAGACATGACACATAATATGCACAACCTGCAAACGTTGCGTGGTGCGAAAGTTCGTAACGGGCTGCTGTGGAGCAAGGCGATAGATACGGCCATCGAACGTTACGGTGATCAGGTGGAGGTGTCATTCTCAACCCATCACTGGCCAACTTGGGGTAATGAACGCATCGTGGATTATTGGGAAGCCCAGCGTGATATGTACCGCTATCTGCACGACCAGACCTTGCACCTGGCCAACCGTGGTCTGACACCTGATGAAATCGCCGAAGAGATGAAACTGCCCGCCTCACTTGCCTCGCAGTTCAATTGCCGTGGATATTACGGCACACTGAGCCACAACGTGAAGGCGCAGTATGACCTTTACTTTGGCTGGTTCAATGGCAATCCAGCACACCTCAACCCGTTGCCTCCTTCAGAACTGGGATCTAAATATGTAGAGGCCATCGGTGGTGCCGACAAAGTGCTCGAAGTGGCCAAGGCATCGTACGCCAAAGGTGAATACCGTTGGGTAGCTACGCTGCTGGACAACCTGGTCTTTGCAGAACCGGAAAACAAGGAAGCACGCCGATTATTGGCAGACACATATACCCAACTGGGTTATCAGGCAGAAAGCGGACCGTGGCGCAACTTCTATCTGACAGGAGCACGAGACTTGTTCAAGAAAGATGTGCCTTATACATCACAGCTCATCAATGACGGGGTGTTGGCGCAGATGGACATGGGGACTTTGCTTGATTACTGCGCCATCCAACTGAACGGGGAGAAAGCTGCCGGAAAGGAAGCGGTTATCAACATCAACTTCACAGATACGAAAGAGAAAGTGATGTTGATGCTAAATAACGGGGTGTTGAATCACCGCCTTGACAGTCAGGATGAGAAAGCTGACCTGACCCTGGAGATTGAGAAAATGGACTTCATCAAACTGTTCTTCGGCAGAACAGATTTACAAACTTTGCTAAAGACGAACAAAGTGAGAACTACGGGAAACACCCAAGCTATGGATGTTATCTGTAGTGCCTATGAACCGGCGGATCCTAATTTCAAAATTGTATTGCCGTAAATGGGAACAGCACATTGTTTTTTCATGGCGGGTGCATGGATGTGCATCCGCTTTTCTGTGTCACCATCCTGTCTTTATATAGTTCAAAACGGTAAAAAAATCCAGGGGGTTATTCATATCCAAGGCATCTATCTGCTTAAACATAGCAAAAGACTCAGAAAAGGAACTCTTCACCTTCGTTCAAGAATCATCGAAATTCTGCTTTATTAAAAAGAAAAATTGTGATCACCCCGTTCTATACATCTGCTACTTGCCCATAAATAAATTGTGCATGATTAACCTCACTAGCTTCGTATTCATTGGCACATCCATCAATATTATAAGGTGTAAGAAATTAACTCAATATATACCATGAATAATATAAATCTGTCCAACATCAAATCCTGTTCTTAGGGGTTCAAATCGGATTATCTATAGTTGTTTATCAGCATACGGTTCTTATTATTATATATCATGGTTTCGAATAAAAATTAGGTTAAGAAGAGTTGAGCTGGAAAGAACAGAGTTTCTCAGATTACTATTTCATATAACCTAAAGAAATAGGCTTAAGAAGTCATTTTTCTATTTCTTTAGAAGAATTTCTCAAAGAAAGATAATCGAGAAGAGCAAATATTTTTACCCTAAATAAATAATAGGCAGGGGCTGTCCAAAAAGTCGGATAGTCCATTACTGTTACTTACAGTTTAAAAGTAAAAGACGTGAAATTACCCTTATTTCTAGATAGAGAAAGTAATAATCTCAAGTTTATTGAATGTATTTCTTTGTAGACTTACAGACTGTAAGTTAAAAAACAAGGAACTGACTTTTGGTACCCCTTCAATGGCTAGCCCATTGTATGTTTATTGAGACAGACGTTCCTTCACATTGTTCATTGCCGCTTTCAGGCTACTGTTCATCACCCGTGCATAATGTTGTGTCATGCGTGTGGAGGCATGGCCGAGCATAACGGATACATCCTGCAAGGGTACATTATTGGCGAGCGTTACGGTGGTTCCGAAAGTATGGCGGGCCACATGCGTGGTCAGATTCTTCTTTATACCGCAGAAATCGGCTATTTCCTTGAGGTAGCTGTTCATTTTCTGATTACACATGACAGGCAGGCAGCATCCTTTCTTTATGCAGGCCGGATGTTCCCTGTATTTTTCCAATATGGCCAAAGGAACGGGCAATAGCGGAATGTTGCTGATAGAAGACGCTTTTCTGCGGCGCTCCAGCTTGACCCTTCCCTTCCTTATCCACCAGTCCCCGAGATTGTCCTGCACCAGATGCTCATTGTTCAGACTGGCTACATCGGAAAACGCGAGACCGGTGAAGCATGCGAAGACAAAAATGTCCCTGACCAGCTCGAGCCGTGGGATGGTGAATTTCTTTTTCATGACGGCCTGTAATTCGTCGTAAGTCAGGAATACCGGATCGGTTTCGTCCTGCTCCATCTTGTAACCATAAAAAGGATTCTTACGCATCCATTCCTTTGCCAATGCCATATTGGTGAATTTCTTGAAACATTTCATGTAGCGGACTATCGTGTTCCGACACAGTCTTCCTTCCGTTTTCAGGTAAATGTCAAACGCATGGATAAACTCCGGTGTCAGCTCATGGAAAGTGACCTCCTCCTTACCGTAATAAGAGGGGATGAACTGCTGCAATTTCTTCACCACGTTCTTGTACCGATTAATCGTGACGGGAGAGTAGTCTATCCCTGCTAGTGTTTCCATTTCCTTGATGCCTTCCATCATGGTACCGAGCAGCGTACGCATTTCGGTGTCTTTCCCGAAAACACGTTTCAGGATCAGTTTCGGGGTAATCAGGGCCTGTTCCAATACCAGTTCCTTGTGTTTCTCGAGGGCACGTGCGTGTAATTCCGCAATATAGGTATTCAACGCAACGGATGCCCTATCCCTGCCCTTACTGCATCCTTTGGCCGCATTCCATAGGTTCAGAGGCACGCTTCTTTGGATACGGGCATCGTCGTAGTTCCCGTTGATGGTTATCCGCATCAGTACGGGGGCCTCGCCGTTTTTCAACAATTTCGTTTTGAGCACGAAAAAAAGAATGTTCATTGTTCCTTGTTTCATCACTTTTGTTTTTTTAGAGGTGTTACATCCAATTGTTTCGTCAAAACCGGATGGCATGAGATAGTGAAACGAAGTGTTAAATTCGGTGGCTTTTTTTTAAGGCTTTAGGAAAAGCCATAGAAAAGCCATAAAAATCCAATTTTTCTCAAGTTCGAATTGCCTTTTGTATCCCGGGTTCGATTCCTTTTTTTTATTCCGATGGGAAACATCGAATTTTTAAATTTCTTTCACATTTTCAACTCCATCCGGTCATGTGTGCAAAATTACTTTTTCACACCGGAGATTGAAATTGTCAAACAGTTGAAAAACAATGAAGTATGGTGCATATTTATGGCTTTTTCAAAAGCCTTAAAAAAAGCCACTGAATTGGCGAAATCCAACTTCACAAATATGTAGCGGAATGCGTAGTGAGGGTAAAAAAAGAACCCTTGAACTATCTCTAATTCAAGGGTTTTCTAAAATTGAAAAGCTTTTTGGTGGTGCCACCAGGAATCGAACCGGGGACACAAGGATTTTCAGTCCTTTGCTCTACCAACTGAGCTATGGCACCATCATGTCGTTTTGTATATCGTTGTTTCGATTACGGGTGCAAAGGTAGGTATTATTTTTAATCCAGCAAATGTTTTGAAAGAAAAATTCACGGGACAGGAAATTATCTATTTTTCCTGCAAAAAAATCCACTTTTCTCTTGCAAGTTCAAAAACAATGTGTACCTTTGCACCCGTAATCGAGACAACGATACAACAAAACAAAAAAAACGGGATGTAGCACAGTTGGCTAGCGCGCCACGTTCGGGACGTGGAGGTCGGAAGTTCGAGTCTTCTCATCCCGACTTATCAAAAAGGCAAGAATCTTGAAAGAGATCTTGCCTTTCTTTTTTCAATCCTATTAATATCTAATGAATAACAAAAGGTATCAACATATATTGTTCGATCTGGACGGTACATTAACCGATCCTATGATTGGTATTACCAGTTCTGTAAAGTACGCCCTCTCCTATTTCAATATAGAAGTAGAAGATTTACGATCTTTATGCCCTTTCATCGGGCCACCATTAAAAACATCCTTTAAGGACTTCTATCAGTTTACAGATGAGCAAGCAGATGTAGCCATTGCTAAATACCGGGAATATTTTTCAAAACAAGGTATTTTCGAGAATACCCTGTATCAAGGTACTGATGAATTACTCCGTTTGCTTACCGAAAACGAAATGAAAATCTACTTAGCCACCTCAAAGCCGCAACCCTTCGCTCAACAAATTCTAGAATATTTCCACTTAGAATCTTATTTTACATTTGTTGGAGGAAGCACATTCGACGGAAGCCGTTCCGAAAAAGCGGATGTAATACAATATGTATTAGACAGCACCGATATAAAAACACGGTCTGACGTAGTCATGATCGGTGATCGTAAATATGATATAGAAGGGGCCAAAGCGAATAACATAGATTCAATAGGAGTCCTTTACGGCTACGGGGATGAAGAAGAATTAGCGAATGCCGGAACAAACAAAATCGTTACTGATATAAAAGAACTATCATCTTTCCTTCTAACAGGGAATATCCCCATATAGAAAGCTTAAGCAGATCTATAAATCACATTAAAAATAAACATCAGCAATAAAGAGAATGAAATATTTGGAAAGCTCGGCTTCAACCGGGCTACCAATTTTTCTATAGCGATCTTCATCTGTACACGAACCGTACTCTCTTGAACCGATAATATTTCCGCGATCTCCTTCGTTTTCAATCCCTCCTCACGAGACATCAAAAACACAAGACGGCATTTCTCAGGAAGTTCGTCAATCGCTTTATCAAGCATCTCTCTCATCTCTTTTAACTCCAAATGCTCCTCCGGAGAACCCTCATCTTCCTCTTCCATTAATGGCAACAACTCATTTAAAGAAGCCCTATTCAAGTCTTTATTCCTTGCTTGATAACGAAAAGACTCGTTACGTACAGAAATATATAAATAGGTATCTATATTATCAATCTCCTTTAATCGTTTCCGAGATTGCCAGACCGAGAAAAAAACATCTGTCACAACTTCACGGCATGCCTCCTTCTCGCCTAAACAATAATAAGCGAAGCGAAAAACCTGATCATAATATAAATTATAAAAACGTTCGAAAGCTCCCCTGTTATCTACCGACACAGATTCAAGCAACCCTTTGATATCTCGCACAAAAACTCCCACTCCTTTTTCTTTGATTTGGCAAACATACTAAATATAATCTAAATGCCTTTTTAAAAAGCAGACTATTTTTTCTCATATTTTACTTGCATATTCAAATTATTAAACTACTTTTGCACCCGCAATACGGAAGTAGCTCAGTCGGTAGAGCACTGGTCTCCAAAACCAGGTGTCGGGAGTTCGAGCCTCTCCTTCCGTGCGTGAGCGGCAACACTATGAATATGTGTTGCCGCTTTTTTATTATTCTCCTTCTCTTCCCATTGCGATAAAAAAGCGTAAATAAGACAACATTTTTCGTTAAAGAGACTATTTTTTCTTTCAATATATAAAGGAATATACTACTTTTATTGCCGATTTTAAATCTAATTGTGACTTAGTGTAAATAGTATACCATAGAAACAGATGACAACTAACAAATTTTCAAACCGATACTCGTCTGAGAGGAAAAAGTATTTTTTCAAAAGTAAGGCGTTTATCCTGTTCCTCGGATTATTTTTGGGAGCAGGGATTATGATCGCCCTTTATAAAACATCTGTATATTTCTCGACAGATGAATCTTGTATGATGTGCCACGTGCATCCTCACGTAGAAAACAGTTGGAAACTTTCCAAGCATGTAAATAATGGAAGTGGCGTTAAGACACATTGCGTAGCTTGTCACCTCCCACCCCAAACAAATACTTGGAAACATTATAGCGCAAAGGCTAAATTGGGTATGAAAGATGTTTGGTCATACTTGACTAAAGACAGCGCGGATTTCAATTGGGAAACTAAGTCCGAGTTGGAACACGCCGTTAAATATATCCCCAATGAATCTTGTAAGGAGTGCCATCAGAACTTATTCCCCGAAGGAATTACCGATGATGGTGTAACAGCACATTTATATTATGATGAGAATGAGAAAAAGCTAGATCTACAATGTATTAGTTGCCATTTGGATGCAGGACATTACAATCCGAACTACAATCACTCTAAGATGGTTGGCATACCGGGACAAAACACATCCGGGGCAACCTCGATAGATACCAGCCTGTTTTTTAAGGAACCAACTACAGTAACCTCTTTTACCGATTATGTAGAACAAATTCCCGGAACAATGGTCTCATTCAAGATGATTGCCATTCCCGGAGGTTCATTCAAAATGGGTAGTGAGGAAAAAGAGGCGTTTCATAAAGCAGATGAGTCACCTGTACACAACGTAACCGTTAGTCCGTTCTTCATGGCTGAGGTCGAGGTGACTTGGGATCAATACTGGGCTTTCTATGGGAATACGATGAGTGAGGGCCGTACCCCGCCAGAGACCGTGTACGCAAATAACAGTAATCCGAATGTCGATGCCATCTCCGGTCCGACACCTCCGTTCGGTTTCCCGGATCAAGGCTGGGGTGGCGGAGATCGCCCGGCTATTACAATGACTCATTATGCGGCCGAGACTTTCTGCCAATGGTTATCCAAGAAAACAGGAAAGACTTATCGTTTACCGACCGAGGCGGAATGGGAATATGCGGCACGTGGCGGCACGGAAACGCCTTATTTCTTTACGGGCAATCCAAAAGATTTCTCCGATCAAGGCTTCTGGCGTAAATTTTTCGACGCTAAGACTGATAGTATAGGTTCTTATGTGATTTATAGCAAGAACAGCAAAAACAAGACGCAAGAACCGGATTTGGTAAAAGCCAATCCCTTTGGGTTAAAGAATATGTTGGGTAATGTAATGGAATATTGTGCCGACAAGTATGATCCTGAAGCTTACGCTAAAAGCGGAAGTAGCGCCACAGATCCATTGATTACTGAAGGTACAGAATGGGTAGTGAGAGGCGGTAATTACACCTCCGATGCGGCAGATCTTCGCTGCGCTTCCCGTGATTATACCAAACATGAAGCTTGGTTAAAAACCGATCCGCAACAGCCGAAGAGTATCTGGTGGTACTCCGATATCAGAGGAATCGGTTTCCGTGTTGTATGTGAACCTAATAAATAGTGTCTAAAAAAAATAATATCATGAAAAAAGAGAACAGCATTAGCAGAAGATCATTTCTGAAAAGTTCAGCCCTAGCGGGTGCGCTTGGAGCAATTGGAACAGGTAGTACAGTTGGTGTATTAACTTCTTGTGGTGGAGGTGAAAGTGCGAACGCAATAAAGCCTTTGAAAGAACCCGGTACTTATTACGTGCCCGAATTACCAGATCTGGCAACTGATGGAAAAGAACTAAAAGCTGGTGTAATCGGTTGTGGCGGACGTGGTTCCGGAGCCGCTTTTAACTTCTTGAACGCTGCGAACGGCGTTACGATCGTGGCTTTAGGCGATACGTTCCAAGAACGTGTCGACGATTTGGCAAAGAAATTAAAAGACGAGAAAGGTATTGATGTACCGGCTGACAAACGTTTCGTCGGCTTGGATGCGTACAAGCAAGTGATCGATAGCGGCGTAGATGTAGTGATCGTCGCCACTCCTCCCGTATTCCGTCCGGTTCATTTCCAATACGCCACAGAAAAGGGCAAACATTCCTTCCTAGAGAAACCTATCTGTGTTGATCCGGTTGGTTACCGTACCATTATGGCTACCGCGAAACAAGCTGCGGCAAAGAACTTATGTGTCGTAACCGGTACTCAACGCCATCACCAACGCAGTTATGTCGAGTCTTACAAGAAGATCATGGAAGGATTGATCGGTGAGATCACGGGCGGTACGGTTTACTGGAACCAAAATATGCTTTGGTATCGGGACCGTCAACCGGGATGGAACGATTGCGAATATATGATCAAGGACTGGGTAAACTGGAAATGGCTTTCCGGCGACCATATCGTAGAGCAACACGTACATAATATAGATGTATTCACTTGGTTCAGCGGATTGAAACCAGTCAAGGCTGTAGGTTTCGGTTCTCGCCACCGTCGTATCACTGGCGACCAATATGATAACTTCAGCGTTGATTTCACAATGGAAAATGGTATCCATATGCATAGTATGTGCCGCCAGATAGATGGTTGTGCAAATAATGTAAGCGAATTCATCCAAGGAACCAAGGGATCATGGAGCAGTGACACGATGGAGATCAAGGATTTGGCAGGAAACGTTATCTGGAAATATGATCGCGAGGCCGAAAAAACGAACTTCAAGCAAACTGACCCGTATACATTAGAGCATGTAAACTGGATCAACTGTATCCGTGGTGGTAAACAAATCGAGCAAGCTTCTGAGACTGCTATCTCCAATATGGCCGCAATCATGGGTCGTGAGTCCGCTTACACGGGTGCCGAGACCACTTGGGATGCCATGACTGCCTCTGCATTGGATTATACTCCGAAAGATTTGAACTTAGGAAAGATGGATATGAGCGGCTTCGTCGTTCCTGTTCCGGGTAAACCAATCGACAAGAAATAATCCGGACTGTTTATGACATTAAATAGAAGAAACTTTTTAAGAACCTCCTTATCCGGCGCTGCTTTAGCGGTAGGAAGTACGGCCTTGGCCTCCTGCTCTTCCAAGCCGGCAAACACTGCCAAAGGAGAAAAAGGGAGCGACAAGACCGGCAAGGACCTTGAATTAAAGCTTTCTTTCCAAGAGGGAATCGCCCCGGGTGAAAGTTTGAACGAGAAACTTGATTTTATGGAGAAGTTGGGCGTTGTAGGTTTTGAGCCGGGTGGCGGAGGATTAGCCGGCCGGGTAAACGAGATCAAGCAGGCCTTAAACGGACGTAACATCAAAGTAAGTGCCATCTGCGCCGGCTTCAAAGGCTTTATTCTTTCTACCGATCCAGCCATCCGCAAGGAATGCATGGATACGATGAAAGAGATCATCGCCGCAGCCGGTGAATTAGGTTCTACGGGCGTGATTATCGTTCCTGCCTTTAATGGTCAAGTCCCCGCCTTGCCTCATACGATGGAGACACGGGATTTCCTTTGCGAGCAATTCAACGAGATGGGAACTTTCGCCGCCCAGCATGGGACTAGCGTCATCTTTGAACCTTTGAACCGAAAAGAGTGTTTTTATCTACGTCAAGTAGCCGACGCCGCCTCTTTATGCCGGGATATCAATAATCCGGGTGTACGTTGCATGGGCGACTTCTGGCATATGACATGGGAAGAGACCTCTGATATGGGAGCCTTTATCTCCGGTGGAGAGTATCTCCAACACGTACACGTGGCCAGCCGCAAACGTCGCAGCATGCCGGGTGAGGATGGAGATGCCGATAACTATATCAATGGTTTCAAGGGATTGAAAATGATTGGTTATAACAACTACGTAAGCTTCGAGTGCGGATGTCAGGGAGACCGTAACGTGGTAGTCCCCGCCGCCGTCAAGTTATTACGTGAACAATGGGAACAAGCTTGATAAGATGCCTTTAGTATACCCAAATATGCAATTGAGTGAGGTGGTGGAAGAACACCCCTCACTCATTCCCGTAATCAACCGGTTTGGGATTCGTCTCGGGCTTGGCGACAAATCAGTGAAGACGCTCTGTGAAGAACATTCGCTGGATACGGACTTCTTATTGACAGTGATCAATACCTTCCTCAACGAGGAGTATTTTCCGGAGAAGAAGTTACAAACTTTCCATACATCGCAGATCATTGATTACCTGACAAAGACGAACCAATACTATTTACGTTATCAGCTTCCCAATATAGAACGCCATCTAGGTTCCTTCATCTCGATGAGTACGCCCGGCAATCCTACTCTTGGATTGATAGGACGCTTCTTCTCCTCGTTCAAGGAAGAACTCATCGCCCGCATTGAGAAAGATGATAAGATATGGTTTCCCTACTGCATGTCGTTAAGCAGAAAGCTGGGAAAAGAACCGGCGGGAACGATCGATGGATTGCAAATCACCTCCGAGCAACGTACGGAAGATACCATCGAGGCCCTTTTAGCCGACTTAAAAAGTATCATGGTCAAGCATCTTTCGGGAGATTACGACGAGAATTTATGTTATGCCGTCCTCTTCTCCATCTGTAGTCTGGAGAAAGACATCAAACAACACAACCGGATCCGGTATCGAATCCTTACCCCCATGGTCTCGGCCATGGAAAAATTATGTATCTAACGATCTGAAATGCATCGAAACAAACAAATAGCGATCATACTGTCTGATACCCTAAGAAGTATCGGGCTGCAAAGCTTGCTGACCGACTACTTCCCCCCGGTAGAGGTTTGCTATTTTCCAAATTTCGAGATGCTTTCCTCCACAGGAAGCGACACCTACGATTACTATTTCACCGATTCAGATACCCTTGTGCTCAACGCAGATTTCTTCCTCCCGAGAAGAAACAAGACCGCCATCCTCATCGACAGCACCGAAGAACACGGGGCGCTCTCGTCTACGAACCGTATCACGTTACGTTCCTCCCAAGAGACCATTATCGAGCAATTGCAACAATTATTTACGAGCGACAGCTCCGGCAACACCACAACCGAAAACAACAAGGACCTATCCAGCCGTGAGGTAGACGTACTTCAACTGATCGTAAAAGGCATCACGAATAAAGAGATCGCCGATAAGCTGAACATCAGCTTGAACACCGTCCTTACCCATCGTAAGAACATCACCGCCAAGCTGGGCATCAAGACCGTATCCGGCCTCACCTTCTACGCCATCATGAACGGGATCATCTCAGGTGACGATATCGAACTATAGCGAAACCAACAAACCGGCTTTCAAAATCACTACATCTAGTGATTGACCATCCTGTTTCTTTACCGTTTCTTCGCGATTGAAAAAATATACTAACAAAAGAAATTCGATGAAGAGACACTACTTAGGTATCATCGCCCTAGGTGCGTTGGGGCTGCAAAATGTATACGCCGAGGACATCAAGGCTAACGAGAACGACACGATAAAAACCTATAACATGGGTGAGGTAATCGTGACCTCATCCACGAAGGAGACGAATAACCTCCGTACGTTACCCGGTTCCGTATCGATCCTTTCGCCGCAAATGATCTCCGGCAGGCAGATCGACGCATTAAAGGATATAAGTTCTTTCGTCCCGAACCTATACATGCCGGATTATGGGGCAAAACTAACCTCGGCCATCTATATCCGCGGTAACGGAGCCAGAAGTAGCGGACAATCCGTAGGCTTATATGTAGACAACGTGCCTTATCTGGATAAAAGCACCTTCGATTTCGAGCTGACCGATATCCAACGCATCGAGGTATTACGAGGGCCGCAAGGAACCTTGTATGGTCGTAACGCCATGGGGGGCATCGTAAATATCTATACCATCTCCCCGTTCGATTACCAAGGAAAGAAACTCTCCCTATCGGCCGGAAGCTACGGGCAATATAAAGTCAAGGCCTCCCATTATGCTAAGTTGAGCGAGACCATCGGATTCACCGCCGCCGCTTACTATGACCATAGCGACGGCTTCTACACCAATGCCTACGATGGGAAAAAGATCGATAAGGAAGACAATGTAGGCGGCCGATTCAAGTTAGAAGGTCGCTTCAATCCGAACTTCCGTGCCTCCTACTCCCTTTCCGTAGATTATACGGATCAAGGAGCGTTTCCATATGGTATGTTCATCGGAACCGGAAATACCGATCACAAGTATGTAAATCCTATCAATATCAACGATCCCAGCTCTTATAAACGGACGGTCATCGCCAATAACCTGTCCCTTGAATACCGGAATGAGCACGTGATACTAAGCAGCATCACCGGTCATCAATATTTCAAGGATGACATGAAGATGGATCAAGACTTCTCCCCTCTCTCGATCTTCACCCTCAACCAAAAGCAAAAACAAAACGCTTTCAGCGAGGAATTTGCGATCAAGAGCAACACGAGAAATAATTACCAATGGTCCTTCGGACTCTACGGTTTCTACGATGATCTACATACGGACGGCCCGGTCGATTTCAAGGAAGACGGAATTAAGACCGTCCTCCAGCCCGTATTCGATCAATTGAAGAAAGATCACCCTAAGATGCCCTATCTGAAAATACTGGACGATTATCTTTATATTCCGGGTTCTTTCGACACCCCTTCTTACGGTCTTGCATTGTATCACCAATCCACTTATAACAACCTGTTCACGGAAGGCCTGTCAATTACCGCCGGTATCCGCTTGGATTACGAGAAGCAAAAGATGGATTACAATTCCGAGGCTAAGATGAGAATGGGTTTCGGCTTCGTAGAAAACGGACCGGTTATCGACATCGAGAAACTTTTCCCGATCCCAACCACCGTGATGGACGCCAGTGTCTCCCAAGACTTCTGGCAAGTACTTCCGAAAGTCTCTTTAAAGTACGAATGCTCGCCAAACACGTTCACCTATGTATCGGTAGCGAAAGGTTATAAGACCGGGGGCTACAACGTACAAATGTCGGCAGACGTGATGCAAAGCCAGATGCAATACGATATGATGAGCGCTTTCAAGGACATGATGCCGATCGAGGTCAAAGAACCTACCCCCATCGAGGAAGTAGCCTCCTACAAACCGGAGAAAAGCTGGAACTACGAGATCGGTATCCGTAGCGAGTTGCTATTCCAACGCCTAAGCGCAGAATTGACAGGTTTCTATATGGACATTCAAGACGTTCAGCTGACCAAATTCGTGAACAGCGGCAACGGCCGTATCCTCACCAACGCCGGGAAAGCCAAAAGCTACGGTATAGAGGCCTCCTTGCGTGCCCGCATCATCGATGGGCTAACCGCCGACGTTAATTACGGTTTCACCCATGCTACGTTCCGGGATTACAACAACGGGAAAGAGGATTTCAAGAACAACTTCATCCCATATACCCCACGTCATACCCTCAATGTCGGACTGCAATACACCCGCCTGTTCCGTTACGCATGGATAGACCAATTCTCCGCCTCCGCCCAATTCAGCGGTGTCGGAAAGATCTTCTGGACCGAGCGAAACGACATCTACCAGAAATTCTACGGAACGGTAAACGCAAAGGTAGGCGTACGCAAAGGTATCGTCAACGTAAACCTATGGAGCCGTAATATAACGAACACCCATTACTCTGCATTTTATTTCGAGTCATTCGGGAATCCGTTTATCCAACTAGGTAAGCCTTTCCAGATCGGTGCGGAGGTGGCGATCGCCTTTTAAGCGCAAGCGTTCAATAGAAATAAAAAACGGGAGAGCCGGCTATTACACCAACTCTCCCGATAACATTATTCTTACTTTTCAGTCTTCGACAGCCTACAGAGCAAGAGCTACAATACGTCTCTTCTAGTAAACGAATCACCCTCTAGATATTCCATCCTTAACCTCGAATATAAAACTATACAGATCTTTTTATAGATTCCTCAAAAGAAACCACATTATATTTTCCATCAAAATCATTACTTAATGACAAATCATAAGCATCATCATCAAAAGCACGTTGTACAAAACGAATCAGTTTTATACCTAGCCATACGAAAGGATTTAATAATGTAGTCAACCATATTTTATGACCACTATATTTCGCTATAGCATTTACCATAACAGAAGTGGAAGCGTACTCTATATTCTGCGGACAAAAAATCCCCTTAGAATTATTATCAATCAACAGTCTGATAAATTCACATAGATTATCAATAAAAATCAAGCTCTTTCTCTGCGGATAATCAGGAAACACAGGCAATTTTTGCCCGTATTTCACTAGTAAAGGATAATTCCCTTTGCAACCTTTACCATATATCGCTGGTGGACGAACACTGCATACCGCAAACGAATCGTCATTCATGGATTGAATAACTTTATCCGCCTGCAGTTTACTATCTCCGTAAAAGCTAGAAGGATTCTCATTATTCTTATCTGTGACAATACCACAATCATCTCCATAAACGTTCATTGACGACAAGAAAATGAATTGCTTCACTCCTGACTCTCTTGCTGTTTGGCATATATCAATCGTCATATCCCGATTAATCGAATAGAACAAATCCCTTAAGTCTTCCGTAATTTTTATATGAGCAATACCAGCGACATCTATCACTACATCAAAAGAAGAGAAATCTGTTTTCTTCCATTCATTATTTATTGTTCCAATAGAAGCAACTTGGTATTTTGAGGGGAATCGGTTTAACCAGTTTTCTATATTTGTCCCAATATAGCTACCGGCTCCTGTTATCAGTACTCTTTTCATAGCTAACATTATAATTTAATCAAACCATCCTCATTATACAAAATATCCCAATACTTACGTAATAATTTGGTACCATATTTTATCTCTATTGGCGGTAATTCCTCACCTAATAATTGTTTCACTCTCAAATACGGTAAATTCAAACCAGCTCCAGCATATAATACGATGGTAGCAGTGACACGCGGATTCAAATCTGTTAACCATGGAGTATCATTCTCATCTAACATAAAATCAAAACCAATATTACCATCTAAGTTTAATTCACGCACAATATCTTTACATAGCTGATAAGCATCGCTTTTCTTTTCCACCACACTACTTTGAGCGATACTCATAGAACTAGTCGTATTTCTTCTCCCCGCAATGTACAATGTATTTCCTTGGTCAGCCAAAAGATCCACCGTATATTCTACACCTGGAAGAAATTCCATCGCTATCATTTCAGGTATAGGTTGGCATCCATCTATTATCTCGTACATTTCCTCTAATGTCACATTCTGAGAAGAAGGCTTTTCATGCATAAATAAATCTGATTTCGACAAATTAGCACGTACGATTCGTACCCCACGACTACCACTATTCTGTGTCATCTTAACGCAAACAGGCTTTTGAGGATAACCCAATTCTCCGATACGATTACGAAGTGTTTTGGCAGAATCTACCAAGAAATATTTCGGCACCACCAACCCTTTATCCTTCATAAACTCATAAAGCTGATATTTACTGTTAGCGATTTCAAGTGTTTCATTATTCGAGATAGCCACTTTTACATCCAGCTTCTTAAAATCATCCATTCTTTTTAGAATGGAAGGAAGTTCCATAGAAATATGCGGAAAAAACACATCTACCTTTTCATTCTTACAAATGTTCAGAAGAACATCTACAAAATTAGAATCAGTATATTTGGGAACTTGATAATATTTATCCACCAGCAAATTCATCGCAGGATCATTGGATATATCGCAACCGACAATCTTGATATTTCTTTCTTTATTTGCTTTCAGACATTTGAAGAAACCCGGCATAAAGAATGCTCCACACGCCGAACTTAATACAACTATATCTCTCATGGATTCTAGAATTTAAAGCTAAATTTATTGAATACGTCATCGAAAGTCTCTGCCCGCATAATCTGTTCCACCTCACCATTGGTACGCAGGACATACATGGCACTTTGAGGTTTGATGAATTGTGGCTTAGACACAATGGAATAACCACCAACATTGTCGAACACCAAAATGTCACCTTCTGCGATAGATTGTTCAAATCCCGGATAGAGTACATCTTGTTCCAAACATGTGAATCCCATGATATCCATATTAGTATAAGTATGCTGTTCCTTACCTCCTGACAAAACAGTTACCGGCAATTTTTTCATAGTACAGATTTCACCCAAATTATGATAATCACCATCCATATTAGCTATATATCGTCCCCTTACCTCTTTAACGCTAAGAACTTTCGTTACAAAACTCAAATAACGAGCTACCACAGTAGTACCAGGCTCAGTAAATAAGATAGGTTGATTTTCCACATCTTTATAATGGTCAGCAAAAGGCTGGATCGTACAATCCGCATAATCTTCATAAGTAGGCACGGTATCACCCCCAAACTGTTGTTTCAAAAATTCAGGCATATCAGCATACATACCGCTTCCCAACGAAATATAAGCTGGAACCCCGTCAATATAGTCATCCGCCGCTTTCAACATAATCTCCGTACGTTTAGTCCAAGCCTCCACACCTCTTGAGCGACTGATATGACAATGCAGACCGATCAAATTCAGATTGACAGTTTCTTTAATTAAAGAAACCGTTTCCTGTAATTCCTTACTTTCTGGCACTAGCCCAAAACGAGAAATAAAATCACCACCCACATGCATATTTATACGAATACCAACCGTATAATTTCTATCAGGATGCCCTTTAACATAAGAAATTATACGCTTCGCCTCATCTAGACTATCTATATTCAATATACCTTGATGTTCTAAGTGATCAAACATCTCCTCTCCTTTTGAGGGGCCATTGTAAACAATCTGTTTGTTATCATAACCTAACTTTTTAGCCAGTGTATATTCCATATCAGAAACTACCTCGGCATACCCACCCAACGATCTAACCAATTGGCAAACAAAAGGAGTATAATTGGTCTTGTAGGAATAAGAAAGCTGGTAATTAGGATAAATAGCCTTGAAGATACCTTCCAGCTTTCTATAATTATCAATGAAGCCTTTTTCATCAAACAGATAAAAAGGAGTACCATTACTCTTAATAAGATTCCTAATAGCTTGTTCCATTAGTATAACATATTTATTTCATTATTTCATTGGTTCGATACTCTTTCAAATGAGGTCTGAAATCATTACCATAATCATTCGTCATACGCTTAATTATTATACTAAATGTCAAGAAAAACACCTTCAAATCTAACCATAAAGATAAATGGTTTGCATAATACACCTCATATTCAAATTGTTCCTCATACGTTGTAAAGACCTTGCCAGACAAGCTGTCGGGAGGAATCAAACCTCCACGTACGCTATGACGTGCTCGTTCAGATTCATTGAAATACGGAAGATCATCCATCCGAAGTGGACGTGGACCAACAAAAGACATATCGCCAATGAAAATCGCCCATAGTTCCGGTAATTCATCAAGGGAGGAAGAACGAATCAAAGCCCCAGCCCTAGTTACACGTTGTTCCTCCGGAAGTAAATTCCCCTCCTTGTCTCGTGCATTGGTCATCGACCGGAACTTATACAGCTTGAAAGGCTTTTCCCCTTTACCGATACGCTCTTGAGAGAACAAGATCGGGCTACCCATAGAGATCCTGACAATAATAGCCAAGACAAGATATACCGGCAACAGAGCAATCATGGCAATGCCTGACAATACAATATCTAAAAAACGTTTAAAGAAATATCTGTACATACTAACTAATATTCTCTTAATACGATTTCAAAGCTTTCAGCATAGTTCGTTCCCCACTGGCTCCCCCTAACAGCAGCAAGGCCAGTAATATATTCGGCACTACGAGGGTGCGGATAAGGACGCATCACTCCTCTGTACATTCCCAATGCCGTAATCTTCGCATCCACACCCTCTTGACCAACTTCCACGTAACAATTAGGACGGAACAGATTCATAGCGTTATTAATAGCCCATTCCGTGCAGCTTGGCACCTCCATATACCAAAACTCCTTCACCCGTTTCACCTCGGGCCTACGTTGGAACAAACGGATAGCTTCTTGGCAAGCCATGGAAGTCTGCAAATGATCATTATTCGTATCAGCGGGATGATGCGTAATGACAATATCCGGCTCACTCTCTTTGATAGCACTTTCAATAAACTGCACCAATCTCAAATGCGGCACCGTATTCATCTCGATATTAGGGAAAGTCGCTTCAAATATCCTATCCACTCCCAAGTATTTGGTACTGGCATTCGTATCATCCTCCAACTCATTATCATCGGGACGGAACGCACGAGCTTTTGCTTCTGCACACATGATAGCCACATCTACAATGTCGCCATTTTGGGTCCATCTAGAGATAGAAGCTCCCGCTCCCAAAACCTCATCGTCGGGATGAGCAACTACAATTAAATATTTCATGGAACTTATTTTACTCTTTTATCCACTTTAGAAAAAACTTCATCAACAAAACCAGGAAGAGAATATCTGTATAATATAGATGGATCAACAGGTTTAAAATCTGAGAACAAGAACTCCTTAGGTATATTAATACATTCAAGATTAACAACTAAAATATTATCTGGATCATAGAAATCATATTTCATTACTTCTGCATTATTAGTAATATACTTCCTGTTAGCAGCCATAGCTTCATATGGCCTCGGAGATAGACCGCTCTGTTCAGAATAAACAATATCAAGAATGCATTTACTTTTTCTAACAATTTCCACATTTTCTAAATAACTCATCGGCTTAAATTGCATTCTTTTATAACTAACAAAAGTTCCCCTACGAATAAAATCCCACAAATAAAGTGTCCAGCTTGCCATATACAGAAAAAAGAATGACTTGATCCGATTTATCACAAAATACTCTTGAAGTCTTTTTATAACACCCCATCTATTGTTATAAAGTGTACCCACAAAAGATACGTCAAAGCTATAATCTTTTTTTACAGCTATATCCTGATATTCTTTTAAAAAAAATAGAGGTCTAAATTTAAATTGAGGATTATTTATAACATCATCAGTGTCGAAAGAATAAACATAGTCATATTGTTTAAGGATCTCTGGTATTTTTTTTCCACATAAAGGGTCCCACTGAAAAAAGATGAAAGTAGATTTTGGAAAACACCTATGAAGATATTTAAGTACTTTCACATCAAATCCCTGCCCCCTTATTACAAAAATTATATCAGGATTAAAATCCTTATTGATAGTCACAATTCTTCTAATGTAATTGAAGAAATACTGTGGCACTACCTTTTTAAACAAATACATATATATTTTTGTGAAAGAAGCTTGTGACGGACGTTCGTCATAAACACGTACTTCCGCCCCTCTACTTTCCAACTCTGTAACACAACCATCTGTATAATGTTTACAGGTTCCAAAAGGAGAAAATAGCAATACCTTTTTTCCTAATAATTTTTCCATTTACTTAAAAATCAAAAAACAACCTCTTTATATCCATTCAACCATCTATGGTTCATTTCTCCATAGCCTTGTTATAATCAAATTCACGACTAATACACTCCAAATTCTTATAAACCTTTATTCTTTTCTCCAAACCATTTTATCTACCACCCCGGTATAACTCTGAATCAGTTTCACCACCTTTACCGAGACATTCTCATCCATATAGTTAGGAACCGGAAAGCCCAACGCTCCATCTCGGTTCATCTCAACAGCCACATCCACCGCTTGCAGTACCTGCTCCGTCGTGATGCCAGCCAAGATAAAGTTTCCTTTGTCCAATGCCTCTGGACGTTCCGTACTTGTGCGAATACATACCGCAGGGATCGGATTGCCAATAGACAGGAAAAAACTGCTCTCCTCCGGAAGCGTTCCGGAATCAGATACGACCGCAAAAGCGTTTATCTGAAGATGATTGTAGTCATGAAAGCCTAAGGGCTGATGTTGAATCACACGAGGATCGAACCGGAAACCCCGTTGCTCAATATATTTCTTAGAACGAGGATGACAAGAATACAAGATCGGTAAATCGTACTTCTCTGCCATAGCGTTCACTGCGTTCATCAAGTTAAAGAAATTAGCCTTCGTATCGATATTCTCCTCCCGATGAGCAGAAAGAAGGATATACTTGCCTTTCTCCAATCCCAATCGGCTTAGCACATCACTAGCCTTGATCCGCTCCAAATTATTATGCAAGACTTCAGCCATTGGAGAACCTACCACATAAGTACGCTCCTTAGGAGTACCTGCGGCATTCAAATAGCGGCGAGCATGCTCGCTGTAGCAAATATTCACGTCTGATATGATATCCACTATACGGCGGTTTGTTTCCTCTGGAAGGCACTCATCGAAACAACGATTACCAGCCTCCATGTGGAAGATAGGGATATGTAAACGCTTCGCTCCTATTACACTCAAGCATGAGTTGGTATCACCCAGCACAAGTACAGCATCCGGTTTTAACTCAACCATCAACTTATAACTCTTATCGATTATGTTACCCATTGTAGCACCAAGATCATCCCCTACGGTATCCAGATAAACCTCTGGATCCGCCAACTTCAGATCCTTGAAAAAGATCCCGTTCAAATTGTAATCATAGTTCTGACCCGTATGAGCCAATACCACGTCAAAATATTTTCTGCACTTATTAATAACAGCTGCCAACCGGATAATCTCCGGACGAGTACCAACGATGATCAGCAATTTTAATTTCCCATTATTCTTAAATGTTGCCATCACTATTCTTTTTTAACAGGTTCAAAATAGGTATCCGGGTGGTTCAAATCAAAACTCTCATTCGCCCACATTACCGTTACCAGATCCTCCGTATCGGAGAGATTAATAATATTATGCGTATAACCCGGAAGCATATGAACCACCTCAATTCTATCACCACTCACATCAAACTCAATCATCTCGTCTGTACCGATCTTTCGCTCTTGTATCAAGCCATGACCGGAAACTACTATAAAAAACTCCCATTTGCTGTGATGCCAATGTTGCCCCTTGGTTATACCTGGCTTAGAGATATTAATACTCACCTGTCCACAATTCGTCAAACGAAGCAATTCCGTGAAACTACCACGTTGATCCACGTTCATCTTCAAGGGAAAAGCCACCTTCTCCTTGGGTAAATAGCTCAAGAAGGTACTATACAACTTTTTAGCGAAACTATTGTAAGGTATCTCCGGAACTATCAAGCTGCTCGGCTGATTCTTAAAGCCTTCCAGCAATCGAACGATCTCACCCAAAGTCACCTTATGGGTAATGGGAACCGCACAGTAACGACCATCCTCTTTCAACACCGTTTCTACACCATCAAACTCACAACGATGCTCCTCTCCCTTCAAGGCTGCTATCATCTCCTCCACTAAGTCATCTATATAAAGCAGTTCCAACTCTACTGCCGGATCATTGACAGTGATAGGCAGATCGTTGGCAATGTTATTACAGAACGTAGCGACAGCACTGTTATAATTAGGTCGACACCATTTTCCAAACAGATTCGGAAAACGATACACCAACACCTTCGCCCCCGTCTCCTCACCATATCGGAACATAAGTTCCTCTCCTGCCTTCTTGCTCTTACCATACTCAGACGTTCCGAAACGTCCCGCCAACGTAGCCTGTATAGAACTAGAGATCATAACAGGACAATTATTCTGATACTTCTTCAGCGTATCAAGCAGTGTAGAGGCGAAGCCAAAGTTTCCTTGCATAAACTCTTCATGGTTCTGCGGACGGTTCACTCCTGCCAAATTGAATACGAAGTCACAATCACTACAATATCGCTCCAACTCTTCCTGTGTCGAATCAATATCATACTCATATACGGCGCAGACGGTCAGATCACCATAATACCTCGCCTTGCCATCCCGTATATTTTTGAGTTGGCAAACAAGATTTCTGCCGACAAACCCATTAGAGCCGGTCACTAATATTTTCATTAAAAACAAAGAATTTATTAATTAAGAAAGGAAATTACTCCGAACGGATCTCCCTGCCCTTAGCGCAAGGCAACAGCCCAAGGTCCTCTTGGATAAAACGTAAACGCATCAATAGCTTCTTCATGCCCTCCACATCTAGGCGTGCGGTATTATGGCTATGGTAATCCTCGATAACCGAGACCTCCTCGTTACCCTCGGTAAAAAACTTATCATAATTCAAGTCACGGTTATCACAAGGGATACGATAATAATCTCCCATATCAATCGCCTTAGACATCTCCTCGCGGGTAACAAGTGTCTCGTAAAGCTTCTCGCCATGACGGGTACCGATCACTCTCACCTCCGTATCTCCATACCTAGGATCAACCTTGGCGTAAATCTCCTTCAAGGCCGTAGCTAAAGTAAAAAGCGTAGCGGCAGGAGCCTTCTGTACGAACAAGTCACCATTCTCGCCATGCGTAAAGGCATAAACCACCAAATCCACGGCATCATCCAGCGTCATCATAAAGCGAGTCATATTCGGATCAGTGATAGTGATAGACTTGCCATCCATCATCTGCTCCACCCACAAAGGAATCACTGAGCCTCGAGAAGCCATCACGTTGCCATAGCGAGTACAGCAAATAGTAGTCTTCGCATTAGCACCCAAGGCACGTCCCTGCGCAATAGCCACCTTCTCCATCATCGCCTTAGAGATACCCATGGCATTGATAGGATAAGCCGCCTTATCGGTAGAAAGCACCACCACGTTCTTCACTCCATGATCGATCGCTGAGAGCAACACATTATTAGTACCCTCAACATTCGTACGCACAGCTTCCATAGGGAAGAACTCACAACTGGGGACCTGCTTTAAGGCAGCAGCGGCAAACACATAATCTACCCCATCCATAGCGAAATCCACCGCTTCACGTTGGCGCACATTTCCAATATAAAACTTTACCTTATGAGCTACCTCGGGGCGTTGCGCCTGCAAGAAATGACGCATATCATCCTGCTTCTTCTCATCACGCGAAAAGATACGAACCTCCTTAATGTCGCTATCCAAGAAACGACGAAGCACGGCATTTCCGAAAGAGCCCGTACCACCTGTAATTAACAGGGTTTTATTTTCAAATACAGACATTATATATCAATGATTAAAATTAATTAGAGTACTTGTTCCACACGTTTACATATTTCCTTGATCAAGTCTTCATTGTTCGTAGATCTGCCTTTTCCCCACATCTCATCCAATATCCAAGTTCGCCTTTCTTCAGAAATCTGTAGCGAGCTGCTACTTTCTATCGTTGCTAGCAATTGCTTAAAATCTGAAGCATGTACTCCTGGTGTAAATGTCTTATAGTCACGAAAGAATCCGAATTCGTTTTTCGCATAACTATCTACGTCGAAATCATAATGGATAACCCCTTTATTGGGTAATAATAAATAGTCATACCAAATAGAAGAATAGTCAGATATCATAATATCCGTAAAAGGTAAAATCGGATACAAATCAATATTGGCATCTATATAATAGATATGCTTCAAATCCTTATATTTAAACGCATCATACGTCATGGAAGGATGAAGCTTGAGTAATAATATGGCATTTATTTTTGAAAATGCCTTATTCAAGGCATACAGATCAGGAAAGGCATAGTCCATAAAATGCGTACCATAGTTGATACGCCATGTGGGCATGTAAACAAATACCTTGTTATACTTCCGTGAAGTATGAATAATATCCAACATCAAGGGGTCTTCTTTTTCTTCGATATAGCGAAGCAAACGCTCATGATCCATCATCATAAACGAACAACGAGGCGACATACCATGATACAATACTTGCGGATCAAACCGAAAGAATCGCAAGTACTGGTCATCTATCGTTGGCGTGGTTGAAAAGAACAAGCCATATTGCTCATAGACATAAGGCATACATACACGTGAAAGAAACGATCGATCTGCTGGAACTGCTTTATTATCAACCATCGCTTTCAAAGAGATTCCATGCCACAGATTCACATTGAAAACTCTCCCGGAAGTGAAAAAATTAATGTGATTTGAATTTACCGTACTGACATAAACACCTGCGGTCAATGAATGATATAATCCTTTAAGGCTATACTTATAATATGCACTGTAAGACAATGCTCGTAAACGTTTGACCAACCTGCGTGAGGAAGTTATCCAGATCGTTTGGATTTCTGGATGCTGTTCCTGCATATAAATAAAGAGGTATTTAGTATTATCCTTAAAGATCTTTTTGTTACCAAACACCCACTTTTTTTTGTTCCTAGGAGTACAATAAGAAATCATTAGGAAAAAGTACCCTATAAATACATAAATTACCTCTTGAATAAGTTCGGAAATACTATGTCCTTTAAAAATAACATTAAGAAATTTCATGTGATACCTATCTATAATTATTTATAAGTTGAAATAAGTTTTGATAAGATAGCTTTCAAGTCATTTTGGGGCGACCACCCTAATTCCTGCAACTTAGCGGTACTTAATCTTAATTTTGTTTCTGGGGCATACCCCATATTATCATTTAATCTAAACTCCACACTTATATTTGGATTAAAGTTGTCTCTTAGAAGTTCAGCCAATCCCCTTGCAGAAATATAAGTATCTGCATTTGCTACATTATACGCATTGCCTTTTTCACCTTTGAGTAATATATAAAGTATCGCTGAAACACAATCTATTGTATAGCAAATAGGTTTAGCAGACTCACCTTTAGAATATAAAATAATATTATCCCCCTTGGATGTTAAACGGCAAAAATGGGCAACATAACGATTATCCGTACTACTTACATTAGCTCCTGTCGTTTGTGTCAAACGAGCCACCATTATATTCAAATTATACTCAGCCGCATACAACGCACATAAATTTTCAGCAGCACGTTTTGCCATCGGATAACTACTACGTGTCGCCATTGGATCCAAATAGCCTTGAACCTCTTCTGTTACAAGATTGGAATCATCTAAAATAGTACCATACACTTCCAATGATGATAAATAGACAAAGCCTTTTACCGGAAAACGCCTTACATACTCCAATAAAACTTGCGTACAATTAACAATCGTATTAAATGTTTCTACTGGCTTTTCGACAAAAAATTTACTTGAAGTAGGGGCTGCACAATGCACGATGAAATCCACTTCACCAATTTCACTATAATCAAATGAAGACAAATCGCACTCTATAAAATGTATATGAGTATGCTCCTCACTTTCATACATATCTTGCGCCTTAGCTTTACAGCGTACAGGTGCGACAATACGAATATTCCTGTTTAACGCTAATAAACAATGTATTAAAGTAGAACCTATCAGTCCTGTTCCTCCTGTAATAAGAAAAATTGTATGACCAAGTTGTGCGGAAAGCTCAAAAGATCTCACAAACTCCTCTATATCTTGTTTAATAAGTTGACTCATAAATTAAAACCCAAAAATTTGTTGATTCTCATGCACCTCTACCATAGCCCTAAATATAAAATAGTCGGTAGGAGTCGTAATTTTAATATTCTCCATAGGTCCCTCTATGGTTGCCATCTTATACCCAAAATAACTCATCATAGAACAAGAATCTATAAAAGTAATGTTACCATTTTCTTTATTCTTTCTATGGATACTTAGGATATCCTTTAAATAAAAGCTTTGAGGTGCCCGGGCCAGCAGGCAAGAAGAACGATCGGGAATCACCATTTGTCCCTCCTCTTTCTGGATGACAAAAGTTTCTATGGCAGGTACGACAGTTATGGCACTTCCTTTTTCATGTACTTTTTCAATATTCCGTGTAATTGTCTCATCCACGATCAAAGGCCGGACCCCATCATGAATAAGCACCACGGCATTCTCCTCCCCCTTATCCTTGCAATAATCCTCCACGGCACAAAGACCTCTATAGATAGAATCTTGCCCGGAATCACCTCCTGATACAATTTTAACCACCTTGTTGATCTCAAACTTCTTCAACATCTTTTTCAAAAAAGGAATCCACGATTCAAGGCATACCACTACAATACCATCAATCAAAGGGTGATTGTCAAAAAGTTCAAGCGTATAAATAATAATAGGTTTACCCCTTAACTCCAGAAATTGTTTAGGTTTAGACCTAGTATTCATTCTTACACCGGATCCCCCCGCAAAAATGACTGCTATATTTTTCATGATTAACAAACTAAGAAAGCTAAGCTTCTATTAATTTTTCCAATAAAGCCAATTGACTATCCATCGTATTTTCCGGAAAGAGTGCTTCAACCTCTTCAAAAGACAATCTCTTTCCTTTCATTTGCTTACAAAACTCACTCACTCGCTCTACCGCATCCGCATCATCAGGACCAATATTAATACCTAAGGGGTATTTCTCTACCATTGCATAATGAACGTCTTTCAATTGATAGAAATTAATGATCGGGCGACCTGTAGAAAACAATTCTAACATTTTACTAGGTATTTGCAAGCTGAAATTATTTCCTATATTTATCAAAATATCATATTCATTATAAATAAGCTCATTATATCTACTTCTATTAACAGCCGGGAAACTTTTAATAGTTTCTGACAAATACTTATCTACAATACTATTACAATTACTATAACTAATATAAAAATCGACATGAATATCATCAATTTGAGATAAGACAGATAATGCCCGCTCCGGATTTCTTCTATCTGCATACAACGCTCCCGCATAAACCAATCTACATTTCCCTTCATTTACGATTTGTTGAACAACTGATTTAGATAAGGAGCTAAGAATATATTTCATCACAAAAGTTTTCTCATTCGGTTGAGAGAAGTCATTCAAAGCCGAATGATAAAGTTCTTCTGTAAACATATTAAAGTCAGCTATATCATACACAGATTTTTCATTTTTATAATTACGAATTTTTCTTCTATTTGGAAAAAAAACATACTTATATTTAGAAGGTTGAAAGGTAAATGGATCTGTTATAAAAGTAATCCATTTTACTTTAGGATGCTTAAGCTTAAATCTTCGGGATGCAAAAACAGAACAAATGGGATTAACCACACTAATAATCACATCAATCGTCTTATCTTGATCAATTTTTTCCAGTTCATGATAAAATGGATTCATTTGCCAACCCTCAACTGTAGGATAACTGATTGGTGACAACAATAAAGACCTAATTCTAAACAAATCAACAACTACCTTATTAAGCATAACATTACGACCATTCCGTATATTCTCTTCACACAACATCCTCCATTTCCACATTCGTGAAAAAACAAAATGCAGCTTAATCTTAGGATCATTTAACGGTTCAAAATGAACCTGACTTAATGGACAAACAACATCAATAGAGTGTTTATTTTTTAATATTTGTATATACTTATCTATGCAGGCTGAAGTCGCTGACATATTTGGATAATACGCACCTGTTAAAATTACTATATTCATGATTATATCTTAATTAATTCTTTTTCTATAACATCCGATAATCACAGGATATTATAAATATCATGAGTAAAATAATATCTAATTATTCCTAATCCTTTCATTATAAATTATTTCAACTTATAATTATACATTTTTATATATAAAAATATCATTAAAACGCCCATAGACATAGAAGACAAATTAAAATCAATGACTGAAAGAATCAATGACAGAAAAAATATATTCAACAGTATCATTGAAGACACATTTTGATAACGATAAAACCAACAAATAGACTTTCTCATAAGAATTCCGAACAGGAATGGAAAAACGATCATTCCTACAATTCCAAAATCCAAATAGAAATAAAAGTTCCAACTGAATAAGGCATTCCAATTCTTATCAAAATTTTGTCTCGAAAGTGTGATCCATGTATCCTGTTTTAAAATGACAAAGTCAGAGAAATTTGTACCATAACTAATACCAATCATCCTAAAGGCGATATCTAGTAATCCATTAAAAGCATTAAATGTCAAGGTTCCATAGCTATAACCACCTAGCTTATCAAGATAGTTATTATTCAAGGCATAATCGAATGCGACAATAGGGCCATAACTATAACTCATTAAATTCTCTGTAGTCATTTCCACTCCCACATCCAAACTTTCTTTATCAAATTCCATATATCCACGCCTTCCAGCACCAATTATAGTTAGCAAAAAAAACATTGCAGCAGACATCACTAGGATCAAAAGTCCCTTTTTTAATGTAATCTTAAATCTTTTAGGATAAAAGCAATATCCAAACAACAATAAAGGAATAACCAAATATCGAAAATAATCAATTCTTCCTCCCCCTAAAGATGACAAGCTAAACAACATGACAAAAATAAGGAGTAATAATTTAGATCTATAATAAAGAACGCCAAAGCCAAACAATCCAGCGCATAGAAAGCTGAATGGCTTTAAAATCCAATAATTCATATTGGGGAATAGTGCCCCATATATATTCAAATCTCCTGACTCAAAATATAAATTCCGGATCTGATACAAATCCCCCAAAGCCATAAACGTATAGAATTTATATAAGAGATATAAACTATAACACGTCAATACAACTAGAACTCCAACAAATAGCTTATTCTTAAAAAAGCCACGTATTGAAAGTTGAATTCCAGATTGCTTTAAATCTACAGACTTAACTGGACATTTAATTAATAAAAAACCACCTATCAAGGCCCAACAGCTAATACACAAACAGAATAACGTTTCGAATTTAGGAACTTTATAATCATACAATCCTAGCGTAGACAAAAATAAAGAAATGAACCAATATAAAGAATACAAATAAAGAATTCTTTTTGATGGCCTATCTATATTTTGAATCTTAATTATATAGATCGTTATCAGCGAAACAAGTAGTATAAATACAGTCAGCATAAATATTGATTATTTATCAACCTTTAAATAGTATTTTTAAATCATTAACCATATCCTTATTATTTAATCTTTGCACTATCTTATCAACTATAATATTCTGGAAAATAGTAATCATTAAAGCCATCCCAAAGACCAAGAAAAACCTTTGAGCGAAAGAGATATTCAACTTAGTGGCAAAGTCCAAAATGGGTATATGCCAAAAGTAGATCCAAATAGTATGTGAACCTATATACTTGAAGAAATCCTTCAAACCACAAAACCTTAATACATCGCATATCCTATGTCGCACGACCCATAACAACAAAATGCACATCATGGCATAGGATGTATAATACAAGCGAGGCGGGTACTTATACACACTTGTTTGCACTACTCTCCCTTCGATCGAAAAAAGTGTAACCGCTAACGCTGTATATAAAAAAACGGAGACAGCCAATAATAACATTACGTATTTATAATGGACACGCCACATAACGCTACCCAAGACAAAAAAGAGAATATATGGAATATTGAGAATGATCAGATAATATAAGTAACTGTCTGTTACTTGAGATATTTCCTCATAAACAATCAATGTAACCGTAGCCACAACACAAATTTTACTCAAACTCATCTTTCTCACCAGGGGGTAGATAAGGGGAGCACATATAGAAATCACAAAAAACACTCTTATGATCCAAACATACCAGCCCGTATAGAAAAAAGCGTTTCGTAATACAAATTGATAATCGATCCATTTATGAGTGACGATCGTGAACAGAATACTATATATACCCAAGAAAATCCAAGTCGGCAAAATCAACCGCTTGAATCTTTTGATAACATATTTTAAGTACCCCCCGTCAATTAATGTATTTTCATCTTTTATTGACAAGGTATAAGATACGCCGGAAAGGAAAACCATCAAAGGAACATCAAAATTACGGATCTGACGAAGCCATAGGGATTCCGGTTCGCAATGAATCACAACAATTCCAATCAACGCTATACATCGAAGTATATCTATAGAAATATCTCTAGCCATATTTTTCAGTAAATTCTAAACCAATATTCTCCGCATCCGCACAAGAATCGCATCTACCTTATCCCGCTCCAAGGCGGTCAAGGAGTAGCGGTAGGCGGTATAGGCAAAGAGGGGGATGGAGAAAGCGAACGTCATCAAGAAACGGAATGGAAAATCCATGAACCAGCAAACCAACCAACAGCAAAGGCCACCCGCCAATACTGGAGGCAAGCTTTTCAAGAAAACGGCACGGCAATAGGCGGCTCCATTGAATCCCCCTTCCCTACGGAGTAGCGGAATGCGCAACCACATGCAGAAAGTCTCTACCATTACCATCAAGACAGCGATAACGATCAATGATCCTCCTTCTCGCAACACCCACCAACTCAAAGGGAGAATAAGCAGCTTGGGCGTATAGGTGACGATTGTATAAGTGCCGATCTTTCCCATCGCCCGGTTCGCCAAGCCTAAGCCGGAAGTGAGCATATCCACGATCTGCATCATCAGAAACATACTGCCAAAAAGCACCGTATTCCTCGGCACCTCCACCAGCCAAAGTTCCAATAAGGGACGCATCTCAAAGAGCGTAGGAACACCTACCATCGCCAAGAGCAAAAAGGAAAACTTACTTTCCATCTCAGCCAACAGCCACATGTGCGACCGGTTGCCGCTACCTTCCGATGCCATCAACTGGGGAGCGATCGCATTGCTAAAGGAGGAACTGACAAAGCTGACCATTCCCGAGATCTGAGCCCCAATGCCATAGGCAGCATTCACGGCCGTACCCATTACCCGGTTCAATACAATAGCCACGCCTTGATTGCGCAAGGCGATGCACAAGGCGGAGTAGGTAATCCAACCCGTAAAGGAGAAAAGTTCTTTTACATAGCCCCAGCTAAACAGGCGAAGGCAGGGATAGACACACTCCTCGTATTTACGGTGCGAATAGATCGCAAAGGCCAATAGGTTGAACAGGCTGATCAGCATTATGATCCAGCCATAAGCCACCAAGCTGTCCAAAGGTATAAAAGGGAGCAATACCACAAAAAACACCTTCAGCACCCCATCGAGCACATCGATTAAGGAGGTGTAAACTATATTCTCCCTCGACACCAGTAATGCCCGATAGGGAGCGGCGATAAAGGAGATATAGACCATGGTAATGACCTGCTGATAAACAATGACTGCGGCCTCCTCGCGCCCTTCCGGTATATTCAAGAAGCCATGAAACAGGAAGGGAGCCAGCGACTCCAAGGTCAACGTGATCCCTAGCCCCAAGGCGATATGGAGCAAGAGACTGTTACTAAAAACCGCTTGCAGACGTTCCAACTCCCCCCGACCCTGACAGAACGAAAGGAAACGCTGGGTACTTCCCACCAACGAGTTGGTAAGAAACGAGAGCATGCTCACAACACCCGCCACCAACGAATAGATTCCATAATCATCTACGCCTAAAATATCCAGCACCAGACGGGCCGAATAAAGCGAAAGCAATAGATTGATGATGGTGCGCACATATTGCGCCAATGTATTTACGATAATTCTGTTTGATGCTCGCATATCAAAAAGGTCTAACTTTAAAAGACACCGTCTCACCGATCCACAACAACTCATTAGGGGCGATATAGTTCATAATAGCCTACTAGCGAGATAAAGGTCAGCTCACCCCCAAATTAATCTTCGTGTTCAAATCCCGTGGATTCGTCCAATCAATGTCGTGATGCATCGAGTTCTTATAATAATAGTTGACCAATCGCATGGGATCCTCCACAGTTCACTTCGTGTCCCTCCGGGAAATATAAACCTAGCGCATCAACATCAACGGATAGAGCACTACCCGCAGGAAATTCTTTACTTTTGGATTCATTTCCTTAATTTGCTATTTTAGCATCAGCCTAATCTTCTTAGGTAGCCTCTGTAAAAGACGATATTTGACAACTTTCATCAACATTCTAGTTTGATATCCTCCTAAATAGTATAACAAGAACTGAATGGGATGATGTTCTTCAACTCCATAAGGATCAACCTGTGAAGTATCATACAAAAATATGCCCTCACCCTGAATATGCTTCTTTACATTTTCTTCAATAGGTCTTAAAGCTAATGCGTATTGATTCAATACCTTATAAGTTTTTTTCTCTACCGAAAGTAAATAGCGTTTGGATACATGCTTCCTTCCACCAGACAAATCGACACACAAATCTTCATCTCCAATCCCCACATATTTGCCCATATGTAAAGGGTTCATAAATGAATCATATTGTACTAGTTCATTAACAGGAGCAAAGTTGCATGACTTATAACAATTCACAATTGGGACTTGAGCTACAGGATTTAATGTCATCGCATGCTCACCTATTTCAGAAAAATTCGTTGTATAAGACTCATATGGTGATACCACAAACTTACCGTTTTCAACTAAAAACGCATAAAAATATTTAGACCATGCTCTTGTATAGCTCTTAACTTGGTCTGGAATATCAATATTTTCAAAACGTGTGTCATCAAAATTGTCTAGCCAAACTCTAAAATCTTTCCACATCCTAGTTGTCCAACATTGGCCCCATGTGATAGCAATTTGAATCGCATAGACACTATAAGCACTTTTACAAGGAGTAAATCTCATAGAAACAACTTCATTCAAAGTCTTAGCGTATAATGCAATACAAGCAGCATTGGAGTCCTTATCATAATAGGAACAAGCGTCTAAAGCATAATTGTAGAAACAAGGGCTTACATATATATCATCTTCTAATAAGATGATACCTTTAAAATATTTCGTCAAATCACCACAAGAGAAAATATGCTGTTTTAAGCCTAGTCTTTTCTCATGGATAATTACATACTTTTCTCCAAAAGGCCATTTATAATCATTTACATAAGAATTTAAATCATCATTTCCCCCACAATCTATACTAAGAACCAACGGAATATCACTTTCTCTGTAATTTGCCGCTTCTAAGGACTTCAACAGCCGTTGTATGGGATACAATCGATTGTATCCAACAACTACTATCGCAATCTTTTCTTTGTTTAAATCAGACACAAGTCTCAACATATTTTTCACCTCTCCCCTATTCGGGTATACACGAACCCTAGCTTTTCCAATTCCTGACGGTTATAGATGTTTCGGCCGTCCACGATCACGTTGCCACGCATTACATTCTTGACTACATTCCAAGAGGGCAAACGGAATTGACGCCATTCGGTCATCAAAGCGAAGGCATCAGCCCCATCCACGCAATCATACAGGTTCTCGCAATAGGTAACAGAGTCGCCTATACGGCGCTTGCACTCCGACATGGCTACCGGGTCAAAGACTTTCACCTGCGCACCTGCCACCAGCAGTTGCTCGATCACTACCAAAGCCGGGGCCTCGCGCATATCATCGGTCTCCGGCTTAAACGCCAGTCCTAAAAGAGCGATGGTCTTACCTTTCACATCTCCCAGAAAGTCGACAAGCTTTCTGAAAACAATAAATTTCTGCTTCTCATTCACCCGCTCTACCGCCTCAATCACCTCCAGATGCAACTCCTTCTCTATCGCCGTATGGATCAAGGCCTTTACATCTTTTGGAAAACAAGATCCACCATAACCACAACCCGCATACAAGAATTTGGTTCCAATACGGGCATCAGAGCCGATGCCCTTACGTACGTGATCTACATTCGCCCCTACCAACTCACAAAGATTAGCGATATCATTCATGAAAGAGATACGAGTAGCCAACATCGCATTCGCCGCATACTTCGTCATTTCAGCGGAAGGAATATCCATGAACAAGACACGGAAGTTGTTGATCAAGAAAGGCTGATATAATCTTGTCATCACTTCTTCAGCCCGTTTACTCTCTGTACCTACCACAACACGATCCGGACTCATAAAGTCTTTAATGGCTGCTCCCTCTTTCAGAAACTCTGGATTGGAAGCCACATCAAACGGTATATCCTCACCCCGCTTCTCTAACTCCTGCCGAATAGCCTCTTTTACTTTTTGTGCCGTACCTACTGGTACGGTCGATTTAGTGACTAATATCGTATATCGATTGATATATTTACCAAAACTACGAGCCACCTCCAATACATATTTTAAATCAGCGGATCCATCCTCATCCGGAGGTGTACCCACGGCAGAAAAGACGACCTCCACCTCCTTCATCGCCTCCTTTAAATTTACCGTAAAACGCAAACGGCCATATTCCATATTTCGTTTCACCAATTCCTCCAGTCCCGGCTCATAAATAGGCATTACCCCATTTTGCAAGCATTGGATCTTCTGCTCATTCACGTCCACACAAGTGACGTTCACACCCATTTCAGCAAAACAGGTGCCCGACACCAAGCCGACATAGCCCGTGCCAACAATTGCGATATTCATATCTTTTTGATTTATGATTTTTGATTTTATAGTTAAGGCATAAGTAATAAGCACCTTATCATCCAACTATTCAGTTGAAAGCATCGAGACTTACCGGTTTCTATTAATGTGTGGCAAAATACGGTGGTTTAAATTTATCTAGATTACAGTTCTTCTATATATCCAGAAACATACTCTTGCCGTCTCCTGCACATATCAACTTTACTTCATTGCCCTATACATCTCACAGAACGTTCCTTCCAATTCCTTATTCAATAACCCAATCCCCCCCAACGTATGCCGCTCACTATCAAAATTAATCCCAACCTTTACGATCGGCAACCCACAAAGAGCGAAGCGCTCCGGGTAATTGCGCAAATTGATTTGCTCAAGAGCTATATCCGCAGTCTTGTTCAACTTCAACTCCACGACATAGAGCGTTGTCAGTGTGCGTATCACCATATCCACACGGCCTTTCGGGGTACGGACTTCCACGTTCACATACATTCCTAGCAGGCTGAAAATCGTATAAAGCAAGGACTGGTAATGGCCCTCATAATCCGTATTGTTACATTAGAGGATGGTGGAAAAGATAGGTCTGCAACAAACGCAGAGCGTCGTACTCGTTGATCAAGACAACCACCTTTTGGCTGGTCTGGGCGTAGGCCCGTTTGATGAGACTTTCCAAACGTTGGTTCGTCAAAACAAATATAACGTTCCCTAAACGATCAACTTTCAACCCTCTATTTTTCCCATTCCACGCCTCATCGCCCTATACACCTCCTTGAGCGCCCCGGCCCCATACCCCATGAACTCCGGTTCATCCATCTCTACGCATAGTTCTTGTACCAAGCGGGTCAGGCTCTGGGGGTTGATACTCTTTTTTTTTCGCTTTGCTGTAGGTGGCGGTGCCTACGTGGGCCTCCGCACAAAACTCACGGATGGAGATTCCTAACCGCTTACGTGGAAATTCCACTAACTCATCAAATAAAATCTGGTTCAAATCTAAATTTTCCTTCATACTGTGCTAATTTTTATCAAACAATCATCCGATATTTCAGCCTATAGGCTGAAACGTAGAGTCAATTATTAGCAATAGCTTTAGAAAATTAATCTGAAATCCTATTGATATGGACCAACAAATGTCTTACTTTCTTCCTCCCATCACCAACACGCTTCCGACCGGGAACTGTACACTACGGGAAGTGTACCGATGGATCACCGAGGATAAATCTCTCGAAACGGTTACCAACGAATTACGCGCCTTCATCAGGGAAGGCAGGGTAGCGGAATACCGCCAACTCAAACAGCGACAACTGCCGTTCGTAACGCCCCACGGCGTTTTTTCCCGTCGTAAGAGCGACGCTCTCATCTCCGCCTCGGGGTTGGTAGTGGTCGATATCGACCATCTCGCCTCTCTCGAGGAGGCGGAACAACTCCGGGACCGCCTCTTCGCCGATCCCTATCTCGGGACCCGCCTCGCCTTTGTCAGTCCCGGAGGACTGGGAGTGAAGCTTTTCATACCCGGAGACGAGACCGTTCGATGGGCCATGAGCTACATACAGCTCCTGTATGCCGACACCTTCAAGGGTGAGGTGGATACCTGTGGCAAGGATATCGCCCGCTGCTGTTTCTTGTCTCACGATTCTAACGCTAAAATATTCATATCATGAACAACGATCTTTCCAAACTAGTCGAGGCGGTACGGGCGACCCATGCCGATATCGCCCCCACTTACGCCGAGTATGTACAATTGGCTTTCGCCATCGCCACCGATTGCGGGGAGGCAGGACGTAGCGACTTCATCAGTCTCTGCGAGCCATCGCCCAAGTTCAACGCCCTACACGCCAACAAGCTTTTCTCCAGTGCCTTGCGCACCGGAAACCAGAATGTCCATCTGGGCACCGCTTTCCACTTAGCCAAGCTGGCGGGCGTGGAAATAGGTTTCAAGTTTCAAGGTTTCACGAAACCCTTTTCCTCACACACACGTGTGAGTACATATAATATAGCCGATACGGTAGATCAAGCCCACGAGACCAGCGATCGGGAAACCGAGGCAAACGACGCCCCACTCCACATCGGCAGTGAGCCTTACACCTCCCTGCCACGGCTGGTACCCGGCTATCCATGGCCCTCGTTGCTACGGGACATCCTCGGTTTCGCCGATAATGCCGAGCAGCGGGATATCCTTTTGCTCACGGCTCTCACCGCCCTAGGCGCCACCTTGGGCAAGACGGTGCGTTGCCTCTATGGGATGCATTGGATCTATCCCTGTATCCAGCTCTTCGTGATCGCTCCGCCCGCATCGGGTAAGGGCATCATGGCGTGGCTGCGTAAGTTTATCGAGCCTATCCACCGGGAGATCCGCCAACAAGTGGACCTAGCGATGAAACAGTACCGCCAAGATTTGGCTGCCTATCATGCCTTAGGCAAGGAGAAAGCCAAGATGGAGATGCCCCAGATGCCTAAAAACAGTATGTTTATCATCTCCGGCAACAACACCGGGACGGGTATCTTGCAAAATATCATCGATTCGGACGGCACCGGTATCATTTTCGAGACCGAGGCGGATACCATCACCACCGCTATCGGGGGTGATTACGGGCATTGGAGCGATACGCTCCGTAACGCTTTCGACCATGCCGGGCTCTCGTTCAACCGACGGACCGATAACGAATACCGGGAATGCGATTCCACCTTCCTCTCGATGGTGCTCTCGGGTACGCCCGGACAGGTAGCGCCGCTTATCCCCTCGGGCGAGAACGGGCTCTTCAGCCGTGAGGTCTTCTACTACAAATCGCAGATCCGGGAATGGATCGACCAATTCTCCGTCGACGAGGTAGACGCCGAGAAGGAATTCCACCGGATGGGGTACGAGTGGAAGGCCACGATCGATCAGCTCAAGTGCCGGGGTACCATTACCTTGCGCCTCGACGAGCAGCAACAAGCCGCTTTCAACGACAGCTTCGTACGTCTTTTCCTGCGTGCCCGGCAATCCAACGGGCAGGAGATGAACAGTTCCGTGGTACGCCTCGCCATCAACCTCGTACGTTTCATGGAGGTGGTAGCCATGCTTCGTGCCTTGGAACAACCGGAATTACTGCTGCCGGCCCAAGGCATCAACAGCGACAACCTAAAGGACAAGATCATTGGAGGCTGGGAACTCCATATCACCGACGATGACTTCGCCGCCCTTCTGACAATGGCAGAGCCGCTCTACCTCCACGCCACCCATATCCTCTCATTCCTGCCTACCGGCGAGATCACCAGCCGAGGCCTCTCGGAAAAGGACAGTCTGCTCAGCTCCATGCCAGACGAGTTCACCACCGTCCAATGGATGGAGACCGCCGAGCATGCCAACATCCCCAAGAACACCGCCAAGACATGGCTACGCCGACTATGCGACTCTGGAGCCCTCCTGCATGGCGAGCATAAAGGGATTTATTTGAAACCCATATAATGTACGTACGTGTGTGTGAGGAAAGAGGGTTCATGAAACCTTGAAACTTGAAACCCTCCTATAGTCATTTTAAAATTCAACACAGATGAAAAAAATAGATCTCGCCCGTCAATATTGCCTGACAGGCACCCCTTCGAACGCTTTGCATAAGTTGAACCGATATATCCGTGACGTGAAAGGACTGAAAGAGGCCCTTATCCGTCATGGTTATCACTCGAAAGATCGCTCCATCACGCCAAAGCAAGTACAGATATTCTATGATTTTTTAGGGGAACCCTAAAATTCTTCTCCTAGAGCGAATAGGTGGAAACAAATGGTATATCCGGGCTTTCCGCCTATCGTATCTTTGCTACAGAAACAAAAACATCAACCTTGTCTCCTATGCGCTACTTTAATTATCAAGAGTTTGAAGACTCCGCCACGGCCCGGCGAGACGGGATCGACAACAGCCTCACCCCGGTGGCCCAGCAAATGGTCACGATCCTAGTGGAAATGCTGCTAGACCCGCTACGGCGGGTCTGGGGCAGACCCATCGTCATCAGTAGCGGCTATCGCTGCCCCGAATTGAACATCCTTATCGGGGGAGCCAAGCACAGTCACCACCTCCTCGGTTGCGCCGCCGACCTGATAGCCGGCTCTCCAGATGATCATCGCCTCTTGTTCCGACTGATACAAGAGACGCACGAGCTGTGCGGACTCGAGTTCACTCAGCTCATCCTAGAGCCCGGCGCCCGATGGATCCATATCTCTTACGTACCCGGCAATCTTCGCTGTCAGGTTATCGATAAAGAAAAGTCGCCTAATTGACTTAAGTCTTTCAAACCGAAGACTTAAATCAAGGAGCACGAAGAGCCAAGTCATCAAGCGTGAGGACTCAACTCATCATCCCCCAAGTTCCTTATGTATCACTTAAAATATCTTACGATTATGTCATTAAACTATTCCATTGCCATGATGGGTAACCCGTTGAAAAAAGAGGAACCCAAGAAAGCCTACGCCAAGGCGCAAACCAACGGCGAGCTCAACCTAAAAGAGCTATCTACCCTGATAGCGAGTAAATGTACGGTGCACCAAGCCGACGTTTCGGCCGTGCTCATCGCCACCACCGAGTGTATGCTGGAAGTTCTGAAAGCCGGCAAGCAGGTGGATTTCGGCGATCTGGGTGCCTTCCGCCTCCAGATCAATTCCGGGGGAGCGCCAAGTGCCGACCTGTTCACCTCCGACTATATCAAGGGGGTGAACATCCAGTTCGTCCCCGGCGAGGAACTTCAAGTCATCTTCCAAGGCCTCAAGTTCAACCTCGTCCCCACCCGGGCCGCCCAAGCCGCCGTCATCAAGGCCCAGAAGGCCGGTAAGACAACGGTGGATATCTCCGGTAAGAACGGCTCCTCGGACAGCGAGAGCCCGGATGAGATATAATGGGGCACGTTTCGGCGTGCTCATTGATACAGACTTCGTATTATCAACCTTATAAAACAAATTTAAATGAGTGAAAAGAAGAAAACCAACGTTTGGAGCGTAATCATCAAAGTAGTCATCGCCATAGCCACCACCATCGCCGGGGCCTTAGGCATCAGTGCTTGCGCTTTCTAGCGCCTTATCCAAGACCTCGTACTTGGAGTGCCGGCTCTTAAACTCGGGGACGATCGCCTTCATCTTGCCCACGATGGCCATATCGTCCCTCGAGCGGCCTAGGCCGACGAGTTCATCTATATCTTGGCAAACCGTATCATAATCGTACTCCCGTACCTTGGCGATCTTGATCTTCGGATGGAAGGTAGGCAGCGTGATCTCCTCGTCGTTCAGTACCTCCTCGTACAGCTTCTCGCCGGCACGAAGACCCGTAAACCGGACCTCTACGTTCTTGGCGCCCGAAAGCTGAATCATACGTTTCGCCAAGTCGATGATACGCACGGGCTTGCCCATGTCGAAGACGAAGATCTCCCCACCGTTACCCATCGTACCCGCCTCCAATACCAACCGGCAGGCCTCCGGGATCAGCATGAAGAAACGGATGATATCCGGATGCGTCACTGTCACGGGACCGCCCTTGGCAATCTGTTCACGGAACAATGGGATCACGGAGCCGTTAGAACCCAGCACGTTGCCGAAGCGGGTCGTAACGAACTGCGTCACGCCTTCCACATGGCCCTCCTTGATCGCCTTGTCGAGGCTCTGCACGTAAATCTCGCAGATGCGCTTCGAGCAACCCATCACATTCGTAGGATTCACCGCCTTGTCCGTGGAGATCATCACGAACTTCCTCGTGCCATACTTCACGGCCAAGTCGGCGATCACACGGGTACCGTCCACGTTGTTACCCACACTCTCGCAAGGATTATCCTCCATCATCGGAACGTGCTTATAGGCCGCCGCATGGAATACATAGGCGGGGCGATGCTCCGAGAAGATCTCCTCCATGCGAGACTTGTTAGCGATGTCCGCCACCAAGGTATAGGCGTTGATATCCCGCCAATCCCTCGCCATCATCAAGCGGATGTCGTGCAAGGGGGTCTCCGCCTGATCTACCAAGATCAAGCGATCCGGAGTGAACGAGGCGATCTGGCGCACCATCTCGCCACCGATGCTGCCGGCGGCTCCCGTTATCAGGATGCGTTGACCACGAAGCAAGCGGCCCACCGCCTCCATGTCTATCTCTATCTTTTCCCGGGGAAGCAGATCCTCGATCTCAACCTTCCGGAGTTGTGTATGCGTCAAATCGCTCCTGCCATCCCATTCTTGCGCCGCCGGGGTCACGTAGATCTTGATCCCCGCCTCCGCCAAACGGGCCACCATATCCGGCTGTTCCCGGATGGAGTCGCTCTTCAAGGGGGAGACGAAAAGGATCGTCGCCCGCTCCCGGCGCATCGCATCGATCAGCTCCTCATCGAAAGGGTACACACGCACTCCCATCAATATACGATTCTGCATGTTCCCGGCCTCCGAGACGAAGCCTGCCAGCACGTACTGTGCGGGATCTTGGTTCTGGATGCTCTTCGCCAAACTGATACCGCCCTGCTTCACGCCGAAGATAAAGGCACGCTCAGCCTTCGACTGACGGAAGGTTGTCACGTAGAAATACTTCACGAACACACGCATCGCCCACATCAAGCTCATCGCCAGCAGGGAGGATAGCACAAGGTCTCGTTTACGGATATACACCAAGTAAGGCGAAAAATCCGTAAACTCTTGGAAGGTCACCACGCAAACCACACCGAACAGCACGGCGAAGCCCACCCGTTGCAAATCCACGAAGGAAGAGTAACGAATGATGCCCGAATACGTACGGAACAGCCTAAAGCCCACCAGATAAGGCACTAGGCAAACACCCCACGTGAGCGACAGGTGCCAAAAGATGCCCATCGTGGCGAAGATCCCGTTATTCAAGGCATATACCAGCAAGCCTGAAAACAGGATCACCAAGCAATCCAACAGGATAATGCTCCAATACGGCAACGCTTTCCTTGAGAAATACCACGTTGAGAGTTTAGAAAAAAGGTTCATCATGAATAAAATTTTTGGTTCATGTCAGCTGGGGCAAGCCCTCCACCTCACCGGCATGCCATCTTCGGTAGTCGGTCGAAGAGGATTCGGGAGCAGTTAGTACCACGTAATCCGTCTCGTCCCACCGCAAGATATGTTTACGGGCGTAGGAACGCAGCGAGCGATCCGTAACGGAGACCATCACGATTGGGAACGGGTAGGCGAACAGGCGCAGCGGTGTGGTCTCGCTATCCGGGAACGCACGATGCAGCTGGTAGGCCGAACGCTCGAAAGCCACCCAATAAGGTCCTGTACAATATAAGTGGATCGAGGTATGGTTCATGCGCTCACGCTCCATGATCTCGTTCAGGTGTTCGTTTAGCAATGCGACCAAGCGAATACCGGAGGGAAGGGAAGACATTTCTTTTTGAATTATGAATTGTAAATTATGAATTTTGAATTATTCATTATGTTTCAGCCACCGGTCGTAATCAGCCAACCGACGGATCAAAGATAATTTACTCTTCTTCGGGGAGGATTCCCGGCTCCACGGATCGATCAACTCGTGCGCACGATAATAATAGATACTGCTATCCGTACAGCCATAAAGCGTAAGTAGTAATAATGCCAACGACTGCTCCGCACGGATCAAGGATAAGAACGAGACGATCGTTCCGATCAACGACTTTTGCCGCTCCTCGTCCCCTAATATCGTATAGGCAGGCAACAAGAGGGAATAGAGCTTGCAACGCATCACGGCCGAATCCAACTGCAACTCCCCATAGGTACGCAAGGTCTCGGCCGCCAGCTCACGATCGGCAGCCGTAACGCCACAACTTCCCCAATGACGCCCTAGTGCCTCATGAAGACCATTTTGTATCCGGGAATTGTCCAAACGGGTATATACATGCTTGCCTTCCTCGGCCAAGCTGATCACCTCATATTCGCCCGGCTGAACACGCAACAGGGGAACCCACATCCAGTTGTCCACGCATACCATTACCTCCCGCTCGCCAACACCGGGCTGTATTACTACACTTGCCTCAACACCTTTGAAACGACCATCCGTGATGCGTATCCGGTCACCTTTACGCAAATAACCCGCTTCCGGCACATACACCGGAAGCTCATCCGAGTAAGAACGGGCCACCCAACGCAAGTTTTCCATCTCACGATCGGATACAAAAGGATATGAGCCACGGCCATCCACGCTAGGCAGGAAATTATACAAGGGAAAATCTCGTTTCAAACGGAAGATCTCATATACAGAAGAGCGGATAAACACATAATTGTAGAGCAACGGACGGTGAGTCTCCACCAAATGCCCTTCACGGCGGCGCATCTCCACGAAAGAGGGGGCGAAGAAATCGAACGTAGGCTCACCCAAACGCACTCTGCGATCCAACTCCTTCTTCAAACCCTTAGCAGGGCCTTTATGACAAGCGGGAAGAGATAACACATACCATCTTACGGCGTGGACATCACGCGATGGTAAAGGAGGAAGATCATGACCCATAGGTAATTCAATGCCATATCAGAGCATCATATTAACACACTGATAATCTAACACTTAAATCAAAAATTCTTTTCTATTCCCGAAAATTTAAAAGCAATATAAACCATGTCAATATCTCTTCTATCGGGACGTGAAAGAGTGGCTACTTGGGAAGTAGCGTAATCTTCCACGCCGCAAATTTAATAAAAAACACCGAATAACAATGTAGATACTAATTGAAAAGTGCACCAATATTCCAATTGAAAAGTGCGCCGCCATAGGATAAGTATAATGACCTTTGTATCATCCAAATACAAAGGTAAAATGAAGACTATGGTAGAAAGACAATCAATAATACACATGTATAGAGTATGCGGTTATAGCAAACGGCGTATCTCTCGTGAACTTCATGTCAGCCGTCATACCGTTGACAATATTCTTTCAGAATACGAATCAGCCATCCGTACTGATAATCCGGAAGAGGCTTTGAGTGATTTGCTTACCGTCCAGCCCAAGTATGACAGTTCCAAACGCCGCCCTCGCCGCCTTACACAAGAGATTAAGGACGAGATCGGGTTTTGCCTGAAGAAGAATGCCGTTAAGGTAGCTACGGGGCTTCGCAAGCAGCGCATGCTGAAGAAGGATATCCACCAGTTTCTGTTATCCAAAGGATATACCATCAGTTATGCCACAGTGTGCAGTTATATAAAAAATATAGAGTCATACAAAGAGAAGAAAAAGAGCGAAGCCTTTATCCGGTTGTTCTATGAGCCGGGATGCATTGTTGAGTTTGACTGGGGTGAAGTCCTTCTTTTTATTGACGGTGTCAAGACCAAGTTTTATCTGGCCGTATTCACTTTCGGGCATAGCAATGGCAGATACGCCTACCTTTTCAGGCATCAGAATACGCTTGCCTTCATGGAATCCCACCGCAACTTCTTCAGGGATATACATGGTGTCCCCGCCATGATGGTCTATGACAATATGCGTGTAGCCGTCAAGAGCTTTGTCGGTGGTGACAAGAAGCCTACGGAAGCCCTGATGAAGATGTCCGGTTTCTATTGTTTTGAGTACCGTTTCTGTAATGTACGGGCCGGATGGGAGAAAGGGCATGTGGAACGCAGCGTGGAATATGTCAGGAGGAAAGCTTTCTGCCTGACTGACCATTTCAATGACATACGTTCCGCCCAGGAGCATTTGAACCGAATGTGTACGCAGGTCAACAACGAGCAGGGCAGTCTTTCAACAGCGGAGAAATCATCGCGTCTGGAGGCTGATTTGTCATCGCTGAAGCCTTTTCCCGGCAACCTTGGCTGTTTTGAGGTCAATGAGTACATCGTGGACAAGTGGTCGACTGTCAGCATGAAAAATGTTCATTATTCCGTACCTGATTCCCTTGTAGGAGAAAAAGTACATGTCAAGGTCTACAGTGAAAAAATCGTCATCCTGTACGGGAAGGAGAAAGTGGCCTCGCACCAACGCAGTTATTGTGGTGGCGACTGGTGCATCAAGCTGGAGCACTACTTGCGTACACTTTCCCGTAAACCGGGTGCATTACCTCATTCTGTGGTCTGGCAAAGAGCACCGGAAGAACTGAAAAGACTGTATGACAGCTATTTCAAGAATGACAACAGGGCATTCGTCCTGCTGCTGGACTATGCATGGGAAAATGGTTTTTCCGGGACAGACATCATCAGGGCATGCAGGGAACTGACCGGACGTGGTGTCAGAAAGATATCTCCGGAACAGGTAAAGGCCATGTTGCATGGCAACGCACAGGAAGAGATGGAAGAATCCATGGAGTCGCCTGTTCTTCCGGCACAACAAGAGAATATAGAAAGAGAAGCCGTGGATATGCTTGAAGGCATTACGGCACTCATGACAGGATACAATGAAGCGCATGATATAATACCAACCATTTAAGTTTATAATATATGAAATCAGAAAAAGAAACCATTTATGACTATGCGACAGAACTGAAGCTGCTGGCCTTCAAAGAGGAACTGGAATACACCCTTTCATTGGCAGCCGGAGAAAACTGGAGCCATTTGCATTTCTTGACCGAATTGCTTGGAAAGGAAAGTGTCAGAAGAAGGGAATGTAGAAGAAAATCAAGGATAAAATCTGCGGGATTCCCACAAATGAAGTATCTGCATGAACTTGTCATGGAAGACATGCCCAAAGAGGCACAGATAATATTGCCTGAATTGGAAACACTGGACTTCATCAGGGAGGGAAGAAACATAGTCCTGTATGGAAATCCGGGGACGGGAAAGACTCATATTGCTACGGCTTTAGGAATAAAGGCCTGCCAGCAGGATTTTACCGTATTGTTTACTTCAGTCCCTGTCTTGCTTACCCAGATAAGGGAAGCCAAATCCGCAAAGACACTGCGGGCGTTGCAATTACGGTTTGAAAAATACGATCTGGTTATCTGTGATGAATTCGGATATGTCAGTTGTGACAAGGAAGGAGGAGAACTGCTTTTTAACCACTTGTCCTTAAGGGCCGGGAAAAAAGCTACAATCATTACTACTAATTTGGCTTTTAACAGATGGAATGAAATCATAAAGGACAAGGTGCTTGTAGCGGCAATGGTCGACAGGCTTACACATAAAGCCTATCTGGTAAATATGACCGGACTCTCTTATAGGCTCAAAGAAACACAAAAAATGAGACAAGATAAATGAAGATTTTAAACTTATATGTAATTTTGTAACAAGTATGGATGGAGCTCTTTTCAATTAAAATACGGTGCACTTTTCAATTAGTATCTACACCGAATAACAAACAATTTTTAGGCTTTGTGTAGGCTTTGTTTGTTTTCCGAATTTGTCTTTCCTCTATTTTTCGTTTCTATGCGTGGTGTACGGACACGACAATGGAGACGAAACGACCTCATATTCCCTACATCATCACGTCACCCAAAAATCGTACGAACTATCGTGTAGAGACGGGGCGTGCCCCGTCTCATCCCCTCAAATAGGTATTTTAAATTACTACCTGACGGTGGGAGACGGAGCACACTCCGTCTCTACAGCAGGGTAATAATGATTTTCTCACTTTTTACGCTACTTCCCAAGTAGCCTATCGCCTACCCCACCTTTGATACCTCATTATATATACTCTCGAAGCAAGCCTTGTTCACCGCAGACATCCTATCCAACGAGAAGCTTTTCAAATAGATTTGCGTGGTCTTGATCGATTGGTGTCCCAGCAATTCGCTGATCATCTCGATCGGTACACCCTGTTCCTTCAAGGTCGTAGCGAAAGAGTGACGGATCGAATACGAGGTAACTATTTCCGTCACACCACAGGCATTTGCCAGCTCCTTCAGGGACCTGTTAAAATCAGCCAAGGCAGAGGTATATTCCCGGAAGGCCTCTTCACCCGTTTTCGTCCCGCTCAAGAAAGTGAATAGATAAGGAGAATCGCGAAGCGTGTCGGTCATCAGCGCAGCCAACAACTCCCTGGCCACAGGCTGTATCTCGACCAACATCGGCGTACCCGTCTTCTGGCGATTATACCTCAAGACCCCATTCCGGATATCACTCTTTTTCAAATGAGCGAAATCGACAAACGCCATACCGCAAAACAAGAACATCAAACACAATGCCCGCTGTGTTTTGCGCAACTCCGGAGCAGCCAGCGGAGCGGTCATCAACAAACGCAAGGACTCCGCAGGCAACGCCTTCTTCTGTTTGCTTTTCACTCCCAGGAAAATCCCCTTGAACAAATAACGGGAAAAAGGAGCCTCCCCATTCTCCATCGCCAATCCATACACACGGCGAATCCTACGCATATAGGTAGATACCGTATTCCACGAGCATTCCCGGTCCCGCAAATAATCTTGATATCTCAAAAGCATTTCCCGGTCAATACGGGTATAAAGGATCATCTCCTGCCCACAAAAACGCAGGAATGAATTCAAGGCATCCTGATAACTCTTGGCGGACGAATAGCGCCCTTGCTCTCTCAATCGGGCTATATACATCCGCATACCCTCCGCTAAATCATACTGTTTCATAATATTCACGTATAAAAAAAGTAAATTACAACAAAAAACACGGTTAATTCGTGATTGTCTACTTACATTTGCAGAAAAATAAATACCATGGACAAGATCGTAGAAATAGCCCGGTTCACCTATCCGGCGGATGCCCAACCGCTGATGGCCCTGTTGAGGTCGGAAGGGATAGAATGTTATCTCCGTAACGAGCTAAGCAGCCAGATCATGGCCGGTTACGTAGACGTAGGCGGTGCACGGGTGGAGATTCTGGAAAGCGATGTTCCCCGGGCCATGAAGATCATGGAGGAAGGCGGTTACGACCTGCCCCGGGAAGACGAGCAAGCGGAACCGGTAGAGAAAGTCGCCGGATTCGCACGTCATATCCCTTTTCTACGAAAATATCCCTTAGAGAAACAAATCATGATCCTATTCGTCATCGTAGCTGTCTTTTTGGCTTTGGTGATTTATTTCGGATCGCTTATTTCCTCAAACTAAACAAATGTAATCAATGGCACGCAGAAAGATAACAAATAGTCAAGCCGTATGTATCACCTTACTATGGGGTGTCTTATGCTACATGCTGCTTGTATACAGTGAAACGATCAATTTCGACGTCATATTTGCCCTTGTAGCCTCCGCTATCATTGTGTTCGTTCCGATCTATAAGAATTTCAAACATAGAAACGAATAACATTTCGTCGTTTTTTCAAACATAATATATCTAAATGATATTTTTTACGCATTTTATCTTTCAATTATTTGCTAGTGTCAAAAATTAGCTTACCTTTGCCACGTCGTTAAACAAACGGCGTACGGATAACAAAATGGTATAACATTCTAAATATAAAATTCAGTCATGAAGGCAAGTGAAGTTTTAGACAACTTGAAAAGAAGATTTCCGAACGAACCGGAATATCATCAAGCAGTATCAGAGGTTTTAGGGACTATCGAGGAAGCTTACAACGAGCATCCGGAATTTGAGAAAAGCAACTTGATCGAGCGCCTTTGTATCCCCGATCGCATTTTCTCTTTCCGTGTAACTTGGATGGACGATAAGGGACAAATCCAGACGAACATGGGTTACCGTATCCAGCACAACAACGCTATCGGCCCGTACAAAGGCGGTATCCGTTTCCACGCTTCCGTAAACCAATCGATCCTTAAGTTCTTGGCTTTTGAGCAAACGTTTAAAAATTCACTGACTACATTGCCGATGGGTGGTGGTAAAGGAGGTTCCGACTTTAGCCCGAGAGGAAAGTCAAACGCTGAGATCATGCGTTTCTGCCAAGCCTTCATCCTTGAGTTATGGCACCATATCGGTCCGGACACGGATGTTCCCGCCGGCGATATCGGTGTAGGCGGACGTGAGGTGGCTTATATGTATGGAATGTACAAGAAATTGGCTCGTGAGAATACGGGCACATTCACGGGTAAGGGTATCGAGTTCGGAGGTTCCTTGATCCGTCCGGAAGCTACAGGTTACGGAAACGTATATTTCTTGTTGCAGATGCTGAAAACCCGCAACATTGATATCAAAGACAAGGTAGTTTGTGTATCAGGTTCCGGAAACGTGGCTCAATATACGGTAGAGAAATTAATCAGTCTTGGAGCGAAAGTTGTCACGATGTCTGATTCCGACGGTTATATATATGATCCGGATGGTATCGACCGTGAGAAACTGGATTATATCATGGAGTTGAAGAACTTGTATCGTGGCCGTATCCGTGAATACGCAGAGCAATACGGATGCAAATATGTACAAGGCGCTCGTCCTTGGGGAGAGAAATGTGACATCGCTATGCCGAGCGCAACCCAGAATGAGTTGAACGGCGACGATGCCAAGACTTTATTGGCTAACGGTTGCTTCGCCGTATCCGAGGGTGCTAACATGCCTTCTACGCCGGAAGCTATCGATGCCTTCCTTGAGGCCAAGATCCTTTACGCTCCGGGTAAGGCCGCTAACGCTGGCGGTGTATCCGTTTCCGGTCTTGAGATGACCCAGAACGCACAGAAGTTAAGCTGGAGCAGCGAGGAAGTAGACCAGAAACTTCAGAGCATCATGGAAAACATCCACGAGCAATGCGTAAAATACGGAAAGCAAGAGGATGGTTACGTAAACTACGTGAAAGGCGCAAACGTAGCCGGCTTCATGAAGGTAGCCAAGGCTATGATGGCACAAGGAATACTCTAGGTAATTGAAAATTGAGAATTGAGAATTAGTTAGAGAGAAGCGATTGATGATCATATAAGCGAGGGGGATAGGCTTTGAGAGGCTATTCCCCTTTCTTATTTCCGACGAAGTCCCAATTTTCAATTTTCAATTCTTAATTTTCAATTAAAAAGCGGTATCTTAGTGCCGTAAATTGATAAGTATGATAACAGAAGAACTTAGGAAGCTATACCAATCATATACCGGATCACCGGCAGAGGAAATAACGGAGTTACCGTCATCTGGCTCTAACCGCCGGTATTTCAGGATAAAAGGTCCTGAGACGTTGATTGGAGTTAGTGGCACTTCTATTGAGGAGAACGAGGCTTTTATCTACATGGCAAAACATTTCCGGGGGAAGGGCTTACCCGTACCGCAAGTATATGCCAGCTCGGACGACCATTCATTTTATATCCAAGAGGATTTAGGAGATACGCTTCTTTTCAACGCCATCGAGAAAGGCCGTAAAAGCAGTGTATTCGACGAGGAGGAACGCCGTTTATTACACAAGACGATCACCAAACTCCCCGACATCCAGTTCTTGGGGTCCGACGGTTTCGATTTCTCGTATTGCCATCCGCAAGCCGAGTTCAACCAACGGTCTATCCTTTGGGACTTGAATTATTTCAAGTACTGTTTCTTAAAGGCTACCGGGATGGAGTTTCAGGAAAACCGTCTGGAGGATGATTTCTTGAAGATGAGCGATGTATTGTTACGCAGCTCCTCCGCCACGTTCCTATACCGTGATTTCCAGTCACGCAATGTTATGGTAAAGGACGGAGAGCCTTGGTTTATTGATTTTCAAGGTGGACGAAAAGGCCCGGTTTATTACGACGTGGCTTCCTTCCTTTGGCAGGCGAAAGCGAAATATCCGGAGGATCTGAGGAATGAATTACTATCGGATTATATCACGGCCCTACGTAAATATATCCCGGTAGACGAGGCTTACTTCCATAGCCAGCTGCGCCATTTCGTCCTGTTTAGGACCTTGCAGGTATTGGGGGCTTATGGTTTCCGGGGGTATTTCGAGAAAAAGCCTCATTTCATCCAAAGCGTCCCGTTCGCCATCGAGAACCTGCGGCAGTTATTGAAGAATGACTATCCGGAATACCCCTATTTATGCTCCGTCCTTCGTGAGCTTACCGGGTTGAAACAATTCACGGACGATATCCAGAAACATATGCTGGAAGTAAAGGTCATGAGTTTCGCCTATAAAAAAGGAATCCCGAACGACCCTAGCGGGAACGGAGGTGGATTCGTATTCGATTGCCGTGCGATAAACAATCCCGGTAAATACGAGCGTTACAATCATTTCACCGGTTTGGATGAGCCAGTGATCCAGTTCTTGGAGGATGACGGGGAGATCACGAACTTCCTTGAGCATGTCTACCATATCGTAGACGCCTCGGTAAAACGATATATGGATCGTGGATTCACCAATTTGATGATTTGTTTCGGATGTACGGGAGGACAGCATCGTTCGGTCTATTCCGCACAGCATCTGGCGGAACATCTTAACACCAAGTTCGGAGTAAAAGTACATTTAGTACATAGAGAACAAAATATAGAACAACTCTTTAACCCTACATTATGAAAGCTATGATTTTTGCGGCCGGTACTGGTTCCAGACTGAAGCCGTTAACCGATCACACGCCAAAAGCGCTTATACCTATCGGGGGCAAACCGATGCTAGAACACGTCATACTGAAACTGAAATCCTCCGGTTTCGACCAGATCGTGATCAATATCCACCATTTAGGCAACCAGATCGTGGATTTTCTGGAGGCGAACAACAACTTCGGTGTCCGGATCGAAATTTCGGACGAGAGCGATTATCTGCTGGATACGGGAGGAGGAATCAAGAAGGCCACTTCTCTTTTATGCGGGAACGAGCCTTTCTTGATACATAATGTCGATATCTTATCGAACGTGGATCTCAAGAAACTATACGATACCCATGTACAAACGAACCCGTTGGCTACCTTACTCGTCAGCCAGCGCAATACCTCACGTTATCTATTATTTAATAAGGAGAATAGACTGTGTGGTTGGCGTAATCATGAGACCGGCGAGGTAAAATCTTACTATCCCTATTTTGACCCGGATCAACACAACGAGTACGCCTTTAGCGGAATCCACGTACTCTCGCCCAAGATATTGGAGCTGATGGAAGAATGGACCGGAAAGTTCTCTATCATTAACTTCTATCTGGCTATTTGCGCCAAAACCGATATCAGGGCTTATATGGCGGATAACCTAAAACTATTGGATATCGGCAAGCCGGAAACCTTGGCCGCCGCCGAGGAATGGCTACGACAAAACATCTAACAAAATATTTCACACATGAAAAAAACTAGTTTTATCTACTTACTCTTGTTGATCGCACTGGGCCTCAGCTCTTGCCAGCAAGAGAAGACTTTCAAGGTTCTTCAATTCAACATCTGGCAGGAAGGCGCTGTCGTAAAAGGAGGCTTTGACGCTATCGCTGACGAGATCGTAAGAAGTAACGCCGATTTCGTTACGTTAAGCGAGGTACGTAATTATCATCAGACCCGTTTTTGCGACCGGATCGTGGAAGCGTTGCAGCAAAGAGGACAAACGTACTATTCTTTCTACACCGAGGATTCCGGCCTGTTAAGCCGCTACCCGATCACGGATAGCACGACCGTCTATCCCTTGAACGATGACAGGGGTAGTATGTACAAGGCCATTACCCACATCGGCGATACCGAGGTAGCTCTTTACACCGCCCATCTGGATTATCGCAATTGCGCTTATTACGATGCCCGTGGATACGACGGAAATACATGGGACGAGGAACCTCCTGTCACCAATCTGGACACACTCCTATGGTTGAACGAGCAATCTGTCCGTGACGACGCTATCGCTTGCTTCCTAAAAGAGGCGAAAAAGGATCGGGAAGCCGGACGGATCGTTATCCTCGGAGGGGACTTTAACGAGCCTTCCCATCTGGACTGGACCGAGGCGACCAAAGATATGAGAGACCACCAAGGATTGGTTGTTCCTTGGCACGTATCCGTCATGCTGGAGAAAGACGGCTTCAAAGATACGTACCGTGAGATCTTCCCGAACCCTGTAACTCATCCGGGACTTACCTGCCCGGCGGACTGTAAGGATATCGCTTTAGAGAAATTGGTTTGGTCGCCGAAAGCGGACGATAGAGATCGCATCGATTTCATCCATTACGCTCCATTCGAGGGATTAACGCTTACAGATGTATGTATCATCGGTCCGAAAGGTGACATCCTCCGTGGGCAAAGAGAGACGGAAGAGACCTCCGACCCGATCATGACTCCCCTTGGAATCTGGCCTACCGACCACAAAGCGGTTCTTGCCACTTTCCACTTGAAATAAAAAATGGATTCGCGAGACCCGTCTTACCGGCTCGTCTCGCAAATCCACAAACAACTATCTTCTCTTGAAACGCTATCTTTTTATGGTTTCAATACCACGCCAAGACTTTTCTTCCCATCCATCTTAATCGTAATCGGAGCATCAAAATGTACATGACGAAGATATTCCGTCTCCTCTACGGCGGGTTGCGCATTCAAGAACGCCTCATCGAACCAACCATCTCCCTTAAATGGATTAACCGTAAAATAGCCCACTCCGAACGAAGTCAGGTTCTGGAAGAAATGGGTACCTTGACTCGGGTCTACCCGATAGTTCTCCAATCCGCATTCCACAATCACCCGTGCGTTACTGATATGCGGCCATTTCACCGGAATACCCAACCAAGAGTCGCTGCTCCCCCATCGACCGGGGCCGACTAATACGTATCCTTTCTCCTGATCGGTAAACGAACGGTTCATCTTCTCGATCTCATAAGCGATCAACTGATTATTGGATGAATTAAAAGCGCCCGTCTTCACATAGATAATATCCTGTACGTCGCCAACGATGCCATGCCCCAAAACACTGGTAGAAGAAAGGATGGTTTCCTCGTTCTTCACCAAGCTCAGATCCTCGTCCATAATCTCTTTATTATCTACGATCGGACGGATTTGCAACAGATAGAAAGTCGCCCTTGTATGATCCGACGGGTCCATGTTGACAGCGAACTCAATCTCTACCGGACGGCCCATTTCCTGCTGCCCGATCCGTAAGATCTGATCCAACGTATCCGCCAGCGGGAACACGTCATGCTGTAGGATATTCACGAAAGAAAGGATCTTACGACCGCCCGGATAATAACCGTCACGGATAATCTGATCGTACGGATCGTATGTAGAGACAATATATTTCAAGGAACCCTCAGCGTCAGCGTCCTTCAAGCCCAGCTTCACCAAGTTAAAGGCATCATCTACCGAGAAGGCTTCCGCCATATTCTTCAAATCCAAGGCATAGAAACGAGTCTGCGTTTCCCTAAGAGCGAAATCCATCGTACTCATCTGCAAGATGCTATGGGGATGTCGGGGAGAGAAACGCAAGGTTTGCCCGCCATCGACGATATACTTACCCAATCCCAAGGCGATATTCGCGATCCCATCTTCCGCCTTCTCGTTACCGATCGGATAGAAATTCAAGGAACGGGCCACGCCCGACATCGTCGGATAGAAATGATCATTATAACGGGAGCCCACCACTTCTTGCAAGACGATAGCCATCTTCTCCTGATCGATCAAGTTCGAGGTAGCCGTCATATACGCCTTACTGTCCTTATAAAAGACAGAGGCATACACCGCCTTGATAGCGTCGCTCACCGTACGGAGCATATCGTATTTCTCCTCGATCTTAGGTACCATATACGTAGAATAGATCCCGGCGAAAGGTTGATAATGCGAATCTTCCAGCAGGCTGGAGGAACGCACGGCGATCGGGCTTTTCACCACATCGAAGAAAGCCATCAAGTCCTCGATTAAACGGGAGGGCAAGCTGGCCCGCAAGAAATACCGGAGGATCGTCTCGTCGTCCGCATCGCCCAGCGCTACCGGATACAACTCGTTCGTCTCCATGAACTCGTCGAAGATGTCGGTACAGATCACGACCGTCTTCGGGATATTCACGGCAAAATTATCACTCTCCAGCTTAGGGTATCGCTTCACCATCGCACCGATAAAGGCAAGACCTCTACCCTTACCTCCCAGCGAACCGTCGCCGATACGGGCAAAATTACTATACTCATCAAAACGATCCTTCTGATAAACCGCCACGACACCCGTGTTCTTCATCCGGCGATATTGCACGATCAAGTCGAAAATCAATTTCCGGGCCTCATCCATATCCTTATAGTCACTCACGTCCACATGCTTCAAAACCTCGGCGGGCGGAAACATGGCACGGGAATAAAAGAAACGGGAGAAATGATTCCGGGAGAGATGGTAAACCAGCGAGTCGTCGGGAATCTGAAAGACTTTCTTTTGAAGGTCTTTCAAATCCTTGATGCGCATGATCTCCTCTTTCGTATGCGGATTCAAGATCACGAAATCGCCAAAACCGAAACGCTGCATGATCTTCTTTTTCAAATCCTGCGGATAACTCTTGGAGTTCTTATCGATAAACGAGGCGTTCAGTTCCTTCGCGTACACATGGTTGCTGGCCTCCGAAGATTCCAGCACGAAAGGAATGATCAAACCCGTTTTCCGTACATACTGTCCAAACTTATAACCGGCATACGGATCTTTCACGCCATTGTGCATAAAACTCATATCCGAGATAATACCCAACATATTATCTCGATACTGATCAAAGATACGTACCGCCTCCTCGTAATTCCGGGCCAATTTGATCTTCGGACGGCCACGCATACGCAACGTACGCTGGTGATCGTTCAACGCCTCCTTCGCGAACATCTGGCTTTGCTCCAGCACGAACTTATATAAATGAGGCAAAGCGGACGAATAAAAACGAATGGAATCCTCCACCAACAAGATGATCTGTACGCCCACGCTGGCCGTATCGTCCGGAGCGTTCATCTTATCCTCGATCAACTTGATAATCGCCAGTAACAACTCCGAGTTACCCAACCAGCTGAACACATAATCGATAGCGCTCAGATCCTCGTTGGCGATCCGCTTAGACACCTCTTTCGAGAAAGGAGTCAATACGACGATCGGGATATTCGGATAATGCACCTTTATCTCGCTCGCCGCAGCGAATATATCCCGGTTATCCATATTCGGCATGCAAATGATCAATTCGAAGTTCCGGTTCTTCAACTCATTCAAAGCCTCCTCCTCGGTAGTCACCTGCGTAAACCGGGGTGGGTAACGGAGGCTTAAGGAAGTATATTCGTTAAATATCTGCTCATCTACACGCCCGTCATCTTCCAGCATGAAGGAATCATATTTCGTAGCGATAAGCAATACATTATATATACGCTTATTCATTAGATTGGCAAACGGGGTGTCTCTGAACACCAAGTCTTTTAAGTTCGGTATACCGCTCATAATAGATTCTGATAGAATTATTCGAGTCAAATGTAAGGAAAAATAATAACTATTGAAACATGAAAGTACGCATTCTGACTCTAACTGAAGATTTTTAGGTTTTCACTGATAAAAAGTAAGCGAAACTCTTGGTCATTCCAAAGAATTACCTACATTTGCCAACAGAATGTTATCCTTTTAAAGAATATAAATGCTATGAAGACTGAAGTTATTTTATCAGCGCTAGAGGCAAAACATCCGGGAGAAAAGGAGTATTTGCAAGCAGTAAAAGAAGTGCTTTTATCAATTGAGGAAGTGTACAACCAACATCCGGAATTTGAGAAAGCGAAAATCATTGAACGCCTAGTTGAGCCGGAACGTATTTTCACTTTCCGTGTGCCTTGGGTAGATGATAAAGGTGAGATACAAGTTAACTTGGGATACCGTGTTCAGTTCAACAACGCAATCGGCCCGTACAAGGGAGGTATCCGTTTCCACCCGTCCGTTAACTTGTCTATCTTGAAATTCTTAGGATTCGAGCAAACATTTAAAAACGCTTTGACAACCCTTCCGATGGGTGGTGGCAAAGGCGGTTCCGATTTCGCTCCGAGAGGAAAGAGCGATGCCGAGATCATGCGTTTCTGCCAAGCGTTTATTCTTGAATTATGGCGTAATCTTGGTCCGGACAGGGATGTTCCGGCTGGCGATATAGGCGTAGGTGGCCGTGAGGTTGGTTATATGTACGGTATGTACAAGAAATTGGCTCGCGAGAACACAGGTACGTTCACGGGTAAGGGCATGGAGTTCGGAGGTTCTATCCTTCGTCCGGAAGCTACCGGCTTCGGCGCTCTTTACTTCGTACATCAAATGTTGGAGACTCACGGAATCGATATCAAGGACAAGACGGTCGCCATCTCCGGTTTCGGCAACGTGGCTTGGGGTGCCGCTACAAAGGCAACCGAGTTGGGCGCTAAAGTGGTTACTATCTCTGGTCCTGACGGATATATCTATGATCCGGCGGGTATCTCCGGCGAGAAGATCGACTATATGTTGGAATTGCGTAATTCCGGAAATGATATCGTAGCTCCTTACGCAGACGAATTCCCGGGCTCTACCTTCTATCCCGGCAAGAAACCTTGGGAACAAAAAGTAGATATAGCCTTGCCATGCGCTACCCAGAATGAGTTGAACGAGGCTGACGCTCGTAAGTTGATCGAGAACAAGACTTTGTGCGTAGCTGAGGTTTCTAACATGGGTTGTACGGCTGAGGCTGTAGACTTGTTCATCGAGCATAAGCAATTATTCGCTCCGGGTAAGGCTGTCAACGCCGGTGGTGTGGCTACTTCCGGATTGGAGATGACCCAGAACGCTATGCATATCTCATGGACCGCCGCCGAGGTAGACGCTAAATTACATCAGATCATGAGCGCAATCCACGAACAATGCGTAGCTCACGGTAAAGATGGCGAATATATCAATTATGTAAAAGGCGCAAATATCGCAGGCTTCATGAAAGTAGCGAAAGCTATGATGGCGCAAGGTATCGTATAAGAATAAGGTCAGTTTAGGCTAAATAAAAACATAGTTATGAATTCTTTGAACCTTAGTTATGGTTTGAGAATTTCATAACTATGTTTTTTAAGCTCATATCAGCGGACTTTCCCGGGGTTCTTAGCGATAAAATCCTTCCATCCCGTATACTTCTTTTCCGAGATCGGATTATTGGTTTGGAAATAATGACAAACAGCCGCCGCCAACCCATCCGTAGCGTCCAATTGCGGAAGCATAGACTCATCCGGTATCTTCAGATAGCGTTGTAGCATGCCGGCCACTTGTTCTTTCGCCGCATTTCCATTCCCCGTGATCGAGAGCTTGATTTTTAGAGGGGCGTACTCGAAGATCGGGACATCCCGCTCTAAAGCCGCCGCCATCGCTACTCCTTGTGCCCTTCCGAGTTTCAACATACTCTGTACGTTCTTCCCGAAGAAAGGCGCCTCGATAGCCAACTCATCCGGATGGTATTGATCGATCAAGGCCAAGACCCGTTCGAATATCTTACGCAGACGGAGATAATGATCCTCATATTTATTCAATTGCAGGATTCCCATAGCTTCCAGCTTCGGTTTATTCCCCTCGATCTTCAAGATTCCGTATCCCATCACGATCGTACCGGGGTCTATGCCTAATATAATACGGTCCTTGATCATTTAGGTAGCTCTATATCTTCCAACAGGGTAGAGAATCCAGCGATCTTCTCTTTATAACGTCCTATCAAATCTTGCTGCAAGGCTCCGCCTTCCTTACGCACCCACTCATTCAACGAATCGATATCCCTCGTATGAAACTGTACGGAAAAACTTTCACCTTCCTCATTCCGCGAATCCAAGATCCGTCTCAAATAAGGACTATAAAGGATACCGCTCTCGGAGGCTTTCGGTATATAACTATTCTTCAAATATTCCAGACACTCATCCACGATATCCTTATGGATATGAAAAGTCGTATTATAAACTATCATCTTCTTTCCTTTCTCTTGAAATTTCTTATACAAAGATAGCGCATATATCAAGAAAAGCCTTATATTTGCACATGAATTAACAAGACGGGGCATTAGCTCATCTGGCTAGAGCGACAGACTGGCAGTCTGTAGGTGATCGGTTCGAGTCCGATATGCTCCACCAATAATAAATTAAGCGGTTACAAAACAAGTAGCCGCTTTTTTTATTGATAAAAATCGTTTTGTTTTGGCGTTTTGTTGCATTTGGTGACGCAAATTTGACGCAAATAATAACGCTGTTGCGTTCATTGCATTTCCGGTTTAACACCCAGTTTAACCTTACCTCCCAAACCTCGCTAGAACCGCAGCCTTATCAAACAAAATTAGGCAGTTACCTAAAAAGATAACTGCCTAATTTTGTGAGCCGAAAGCCGGACTTGAACCGGCGACCTACGCATTACGAATGCGTTGCTCTACCAGCTGAGCTATTTCGGCAACATTTGTTTCTTTATTTCGGGCGCAAAGATACAGGGTTTATTTGACATCTGCAAGAAGATTCGCTAAAAAATCATCTAAATCTGCATCTAAATCTTTTAATAGAGGATCGTCCAGACGAAGCATATCATCATCGATGAAGAGAAGTTCCTCTATTACAACAAAATCCTCATCGGTCAAGCTAACAGAAAGAGGCTTCATGAATCGGGGGACGTCAAAAATATTCTTGGTAGACAAGATCGTAAGAACCGCCTTCACCGAAGCGGCAACCCGCTTATTGAATGCGTTCTCCTCCTCGTTCGAGTTCACCCAATCGAAGATAACGATCTTTTCGATCAAATGCTCCTCATCATCATAAATTTGCAGTTCCCCGCTTTCCGCATCAGCCTGCACATATAAGTCGCTTATAAAATTACCGGACTCATCCTTGGCCAGCTTTTCAACAGCCGACGTAAAAGCGTTCTCGATGAGGGATTGAACCTTTGCCATATTTGCGTTCATATATTAATTCTCCTTTATTCGAATATGCGTCAAAAGTAATAATAATTCACCGAATAACGCCGTTAATCCTCACCAAATTGCACATTTAGTTTCTTATCGGAACGAATTCGTTCGGCCAACGCCTGTACATAGAGTTCCAATAATTTGGTACTCTTATCATTATCACCATTATTACGCTTGAATAAATCGTATGATTTATGAGCCCACTCATAGGCTTCTTTTAAAGCTCCTCTCATCTCATGGCATAGGGCCAGATTAGAGGCCGCCTTCGCCCGGCTTTTCCAGTTTTCCGTACCCCGGTAAAGCCCGGACCAACGATCTTCCGCCATATCCCATTTCTCATTAGCCGCATAAGCGGAAGCCTCTTTCCAACGTGAACCCATTCCGGTAAAGTACCAACGAGTCTCCTTCTCCCAATGAGGAACAAAATTAGCGTAGACCTTCGCCCCGAAATATTTACCGGCCCCACGCAAAGCATTCTCCGGAGAGGGCAATACCTTATCCAAGATCGGCATATAATCCGCACTTTCCGCCCAATAAATACTATCTTTCATATGTACCGTCGCCAGTGGAGCCTCACGATCGGGAACGTAACTGCGTATCACGCCAGCCATCTGCACGTCGATCATTCCCATTACATACCCTTCGCCCAAGGTACCTACGCTTTTCTTCATATCGAACAGCAAGCGGTCGATGGAGATAACCGCATCGGCACCGGTCTCATCGCATAGCGACGCTACTTGCCCTTGGGTAAGTTTCGTATCCAGAAACGCCTGATTATCTTTTCGAACCGCATCATGGTAAAGCAATACGTCGTTAAAATAAGAAGCCTCCACGATAGCCTCCCCTAAAGTACGGCAAGCGTCAAACAGCGCACTATCCGCTTTCGCTTTGCAAGTATCTTGCCTCTCTCCCTGCAAGGTGTATTCGTAACCCGCATCCTCCGGTTGGGGGACGGCATTGTTTACGATAAGTACCTTGGCGACATTCTCAGGAAACGTCACCTCCGCAGGATTATACGTCTCGATACCTACATAATTAATCGTGCTACAAGCGGACAACAAACCCGCTATGCCTATAAAAAGAATGCTTCTCATCTTCATCTATTTAAAAGGGGGCGATTTACGCCCCCACATTATGTCAAATCACTCACAGCCTTGAAATAGCCGATAGACTCCGCGATCCCCAAGAAGGGGTCTTTCATGTCTTTCTCGTATTCCAAGCTACACATTCCCGTGTAATTAACTTCCCGCATCATACGGATCAGCGCAGGGAAGTCGATCTTTCCACGACCGATCTCGATCCCGACTCCCGCCTTCGAAGAATCCGTCACGTCCTTGATGTGCATATCGAATACCCGGGTATGGTATTTCTTCAAGTCGGCGACAGGATCACAGCCGTTTCGCAAGTCATGCCCGACATCCAGACACATACCGATACGGGGGTCTAAATCCTTCGTATGCACCCAAACGTCCGTAGCATCGGGATACGTCTTAATATCAGGACCGTGCAAGTGGATAGCGTAATGAAAATCATACTCCTTCACTTTTTTATCCACATAGGGTAAAAGCTCGTAATTCGGGACACCGACGATTAACTTCACTCCTACCCGCTTCGCATAATCAAACGCACGATCTATCTCTTCCTCACTCTTCATATAAATAGGACCTACGGCATATCCCGTCACTTTATGGGCAGCGCATTTATCATGAAAAGCCCTAATCTGCTCATCCGTACTATTCAACGGCAAATGGAAATCCTTGATGCAAAGATAATGGATATCTAATCGTTCCAACGTCTTCAACGTCGTATCTAAATCAAAATTAACGAAAGTATATCCCGCCATTCCCAGATGGAACGGGTTTACGGCCTTCGGGGCTTTTGGCTTTACAGGGTCCGGCAAAGCGGCCCGGGCGATCGTGGAGGTACCTAATAAAAGGGCACCCGCCAATCCTTGTTTAAAAAATGTACGTCTTGAGTGTTTCATGGTCTATTACAATATTATATATAATGTATACTGTTTATCTTGGGAAAATAACGCTAAAGGTAGAGCCTACCCCTTGCTGGGAAGTCACTTCTATACGACCGCCGAGCTTTGTGACCAAAGCCTTGGAGATAGCCAATCCCAAGCCGACTCCATTGGTCCATTGCGTCAACTTGACAAAACGATCGAAAACCCGTTCCAATTGGTCGTCCGGGATTCCCTCGCCTGTATCCGTCACATAAAAGCGGATTTCCTGCTCCGTCACGTCATACCCGAAGCAAATATAACCTTTTTTCGTGTGCTTGATAGCATTCGTCAATAAATTAGTGAGGACTTGCGTTAATCTACTCCGATCGGTATAAAGCGTAAAAGGTTGGCAATCATCCAATCGAAGTTCTACATTTTCGGGCATACGTAATAAAATGATACTATAGATATCTTTCATTAAAGCCTTCATTTCATGATTCGCCAAAACGAAAGTCAACGTATTCGACTCGATTTTCGATATATCCAATACGTCTTCTATCAAGCGTTGCAACAATTCATTATTACTTTGTATAATATTGGAGAGTTCATGACGAGTTTCCGCATCTTCCTCATCGGCGATCACCTGCGAGAATCCGACGATGGCGTTCAATGGCGTCCTGATCTCATGATTCATGTTTGCCAAGAACGCAGATTTCAGGTGATCCGCCTCCTCCGCTTTCTCTTTTGCGATCTTTAATCGTATCCCCGCACGATGACGGGCATAGGCGACTATACCCAAGCCCGCACATAGAAACAACACCAAGACAAATCCTCCTCGAAGCATCAAGATACGGACACGCGACTTTTCCGCCTCTAGCTCCAGTTTCTTACTTTGTATCTCTAGTTTTTCCACCTCTCGTTGGGTTTTCAACTTCGCTAAATCCTCGTAATATTTTACCCGCATAATCGAGTCGTGCACTTCTTTAGAATCTCTGTAAGCCCTAGCCGCTTCCATCCCTCTTCCAAGCTTATAATAGAGATCCGCCTTAAAATCCTCCACTGAGACCCAATCATTAAAGCGTTTCTTATCCAAGAGCATTAGTTCCAATTTGTTCGCCAAATCAATGGCCTTCTCATATTTCCCCGCTAAAGCGTAATAATTCATCCAAAGGAATTGAGGCAGGATTTGCTCGGCATTCATATTATTCTTCTTTTCGATATCCTCCATCATCCTCAAGTGCTGATAAACCAAGGAAGGCTCTTTTTCCGCCACGTAATACTGGGCCGAGTAATAATGATAGCGATCTTTTAAAAAAGCGACAGTATGTTCCGCATCCAATTGAGTAATGCCCTCTTTCTCGCACTCTTGTATGCAAGAATCCAATTTATTCAAATACTCCAATCGCAAATCCTTCGTAAGCAACAGCCGTAACACGTAATACCAACGCATCCTAGAGGCATTACGTTCTTCCATGCGAGATAAGATCTCCCGGCTTAATTGAATACCCTCCTCATCCAATCCTATATTAAAATAGAAATTCGCTAAAGCTTGGTTTGCCATATCCACCCCATCCGGATAATTAAAACAGGTCGCAAGATTCCTCAAGCTATCCACCTCCCGGATTACCAATCCCTGCATCCCCTCATTCGCTAAAGAATAGATATTCCATCCTTTCGCCCTACATAATTCCTCGATCCGGTTTGTCGCGATGAAAAGGGGTTCCGCTATTTTCAAATATATTCGCAAGCTATCCGGATCTTGCATATAGTAATAACGCATCAAGAATAGTAAGGCATTTCCTTTGTAATAATCGTTACGTTGCCTCTGTGCCTCTTCTAGTAGCAAATCCGCATATACTTTATATACTTTGTTATGCGTATTGGCATAAAGTAATTCGTTCAAGCGTATTAGTTTACTACTATCCGGCAAAACCTTGATTTCTCTTCGTAAGCTATCGACAAACGTGTCACCTTTCGCCCTATCCGGAATAAGCAAAGTTAGAATCAACGTCCAACAACCAATAAAAAACAATCTCTTCATATATACCTTGAAAAGTTAGCACGACTATCCATTATTCAATGCCCGGCAAGTTAATAAAAATTTAAATGCCAAGACATCAACATAAACAAGTTTAATATCACATTTTCAACTTATACAACAAAAAGCCTATATCAACCAAAAAAAGATTGATATAGGCTCTTATTTCAAAGAAACGGCCGTTCTATTTATTTTGTCAAGGCAGCGATACTTTCCTCGATAGACTTAATCTTCGATTCGGCATCGGCTTGCTTTTTCTTCTCCATCTCGATTACTTTCGCCGGGGCTTTGCTCACGAAGTTCTCATTGCCTAATTTCTTCATGACAGAAGCCAAGAAACCTTTTTGGTATTTCAATTCTTCTTGAAGCTTAGCCAACTCTTCCTCCACATTGATCAGATTGCCTAAAGGTACGGCATATTCAGTCGTACGGACCAAGAACGATACAGCACCGGCCGCTTTCTCCTCTACCTTGGAGATGGAAGAGAGATTGCACATCTTAGCGATTACGGCGTTGAACGCCTCATTGTGCTCACCCACGATCTGTAATTCCAACGCGTCCTTATTCGGTATATTCTTTTGCAAACGAATGGTACGGACACCGCCAACGATCTCTTTCACGATCTCGAAAGCATCCAAATAAGCGCTATCTATAACCGCTATTTCCGGCATTTGGGCAACCATCAAGCTCTCACCTTCCTTGCGAGGCTCAAGGGCTTGCCATAATTCCTCGGTAATAAACGGCATGAAAGGATGAAGCAAACGAAGCAAGGCATCGAAGAAACCTAACGTAGCCTCATAAGTAGCCTTGTCGATCGGCTGCTGATACCCCGGTTTTACCATCTCCAGATACCATGAGGAGAACTCATCCCAGAACAATTTATAGACAGCCATCATCGCTTCGCTCAGACGATATTTACTGAAAGAGTCGTCTACCTCGGCAATCGTCTTATCCAGCTGCATCTTGAACCATTTCACGGCGATAGCGGAAGCCTCCGGCTGAGCGATCGTATCGTCTACCGTCCAGCCCTTCACCAAGCGGAAAGCATTCCATATCTTATTATTGAAGTTACGTCCTTGCTCACACAAAGCATCATCGAAAGGAATATCATTTCCGGCAGGAGCCGCGAGCATCAAGCCCATACGCACGCCGTCCGCACCGTATTGCTCGATCAATTGCAACGGATCGGGAGAGTTTCCTAAAGATTTGGACATCTTACGTCCCAGCTTATCGCGAACGATACCCGTAAAGTAGACGCTCTTGAACGGCATTTTCCCTCTGTACTCATAGCCGGCCATAATCATACGGGCTACCCAGAAGAAGATGATATCCGGTCCGGTTACCAAATCACTGGTCGGATAGTAATAATTGATTTCCTCGTTATCCGGGTTATTGATACCGTCGAACAGGGAGATCGGCCACAACCAAGAGGAGAACCAAGTATCCAATACGTCCTCGTCCTGACGCAAATCAGACATGGTCAGATTCGGGTTACCACATTTCTCTTTCGCCAGTTCCAAAGCTTTCTCTTCCGTCTCGGCTACCACGTAACCACCTTCCGGCAAGAAGTAAGCCGGGATACGGTGTCCCCACCAAAGCTGACGGCTGATACACCAGTCCTTGATATTCTCCATCCAATGGCGGTAGGTGTTCTTGAACTTCGGCGGATAGAACTTGATATCGTCCTTCATGACCGGCTCCAAGGCGATCTGGGCTAGATGTTCCATCTTCAAGAACCATTGCATAGACAATTTCGGTTCGATAGGCACGTTCGTACGCTCCGAGAAACCCACCTTGTTCTCGTAAGCCTCTACCTTTTCCAAAAGACCGGCGTTACGCAAGTCTTCCTCGATTTGCTTGCGGACATCGAAACGATCCATGCCCACATACAGGCCGGCGGCCTCGCTCAGCGTACCGTTATCGTTGAATATATCGATAGAAGGCAAATTATATTTCTCGCCCAACATATAGTCGTTTACATCGTGCGCGGGGGTCACTTTCAAACAGCCCGTACCGAACTCTATATCTACGTAATCATCCTCGATCACCGGAATCTCACGGCCTACCAGCGGAACGATCACTTTCTTTCCTCTCAGATGTTGGTTCTTCGGGTCGTTCGGGTTGATACACATCGCCGTATCTCCCATAATCGTCTCCGGACGGGTAGTAGCGACAACAGCGTATCCCTCCTCGCCTACGATCTTATAGCGAAGATAGTACAGCTTGCTATGCTCTTCCTTATAGATAACCTCCTCATCGGACAGGGCCGTCAACGCCTTAGGGTCCCAATTCACCATACGCACGCCCCGGTAGATCAAGCCCTTCTTATATAGATCGACAAAAACCTTGATGACGCTTTCCGAACGTTTCTCGTCCATCGTGAACGCCGTACGATCCCAATCGCAGGAAGCCCCCAATTTACGAAGCTGCTTCAAGATGATACCGCCATGCTCCTCTTTCCATTCCCAAGCGTGCCGCAAGAACTCGTCGCGCGTCAGATCGGTTTTCTTGATTCCTTGCCCGGCCAAACGATTCACTACCTTCGCCTCCGTAGCGATCGAGGCATGGTCCGTACCCGGTACCCAACAAGCGTTCTTACCCATCATACGGGCACGGCGAACCAAGATATCTTGGATCGTATTGTTAAGCATATGTCCCATGTGCAATACGCCGGTGACGTTAGGGGGCGGGATTACGATCGTATACGGCTCACGGCCGTCTGGCTTTGACTTAAAGAAGCCGTTATCCAACCAATACTGATACCACTTCCCCTCTACTTCAGCGGGATTGTACTTACTAGCGATTTCCATATTTTTATAACTAATTAGTCTTTACACATTTCTCGATCCGCAAAAGTACAAAAAATATAGACAAAAAACGCTGAGCATCGGGAAATATAGTCGGCCGAGACAATAGGCATTCTCTCTCGGACAAACCACTATTCTATAAACCACGGCATGGTTTGTAAAGACCAAGTCGTAGATTATATAGATCACGACGTGATTTATAAGGACCACGACGCTATTTTGAAAATAGAGTGAATGGCAATTACTTTTACATCCGGGGATTTGAAGGTTTATTCCTATAACAAGCAAACTATTTATAACGGTTTTTCTATTCCGCGCTATTGCAGTTTCGCGTAAATGCCTGTATCTTCGCGTACTATAAAAAATAGATATGAGAAAGCGATCTGAGTATAAAGGAGGGGATAATCGACGTAAACCCTCTAAAGAACGACAGGTAACGGTGGGTGAAAGTAACACTTTGCTACCTTTCCTGTTCGAGTTATTAAAAGAACAAAGCCGTTCATCCGTGAAAGGATTATTGAGCAGGGGACAGATCTCGGTAAACGGAAAAGTCACCCGGCAGTTCGATGCCCCGCTGAACCCTAACGATACGGTCGGGATCAACTATGGAAGAGGGAAGGTGGAATTCAACAATCCGTTACTTAGAATTGTTTGGGAAGATGATGACCTCATCGTGATCAACAAGCGGGAAGGTTTGCTATCCGTATCTACCGATCGTATCAAGGAGCGTACGGCCTACCGTATACTGAGCGATTACTTGAAAGAATGCGACCCTCGCAACAAGATATTCGTCTTGCACCGTCTGGACCGAGACACATCGGGTATCATGATGTTCGCCAAGAACCAGAAGGTAAAAGAGCAACTACAGTCCAACTGGAGCGAGGCTATCACGCAACGAACCTACGTGGCCGTGATAGAGGGACGACCGGAGAAAGACACGGATTTGATCGTATCCAACCTCGTGGAGAACAAGCATATGCAAGTGTACGTGACACAAGATGGTGACGGGAAGGAAGCGATCACACGCTACCGACTCCTGCAAACGAACAATCGCTATTCGCTCGTGGAACTCGATCTGGAGACGGGACGCAAGAACCAAATCCGTGCGCAGATGCAATCCATCGGCCATCCGATAGCCGGAGACTCTAAATACGGGGCGGAGACAAATCCCGCCGGACGCTTGATGCTCCATGCCCGCAGGCTCTGTTTCATCCATCCGGTAACAGGCGAGGAGATGCGCTTCGAGACACGGATCCCAGAGAAATTCACATCGACAGCAAAGTAATCTATCAATAAAGGACAAAAAATGAAGAAACTCATCAGTTCGATCATGCTGGCGCTAATAGCGCTGGTAGCGCAGGCGCAAATACTTACGCCTGTCAAGTGGAAAATTAAACTAGACGACAAGGGCGGCGCACCCGAGAAAGAGATCGTCTTTACCGCCACGGCGGACAAAGGTTGGCACCTGTATGACATGAACCTGCCGGAAGGAGGTCCTGTTTCTACATCTTTCACATTCGAGACATTGAATGGAGCTGAACTGATTGGTCAACCGGTTCCTTCTGTAAAGCCGACCACGGTTTACGACGAGCAATTCGCCATGAACCTTCGTTGGTATCCGGGTACGGTATCGTTCATCCAAAAACTAAAGGTTACCGATCCCGCTAAATTCAAGGTAGAGGGCGAGGTGGAATTTATGGCTTGTAATGACGAGACTTGCCTTCCCCCAGATCAAATACCTTTCTCTTTCGATAAGAAAAGTATCCATGTAGATCCAGCTCTGGCAGCTAACAGCTCGACTACAGAGGTGGATAAAGAGGACGCCACGGCCATACAGCCGGATACGCAAGTCGTAGCGGAAGAGGCCAGCGAGTTGAACACTCCGGACCCTGCCGCTAAAGAGACACCGGCTACGACATCTCCTAAAGCGTCCGACAGCTTAACCGATAGCCCGAATCTTTGGTCTCCGGTGATCGACCAATTGAAATCGTTCGGCGACGCTACGGTATCGGCGGCGGATACCTCTTGGTTATTCATCTTCTTCGCGGGTTTCTTGGGAGGTTTGATCGCCTTATTGACTCCTTGCGTTTGGCCGATGATCCCTATGACGGTTAGCTTCTTCCTGAAACGTACGAAAGATCGTAAGAAAGCGATTCGCGACGCTATCACCTATGGGTTATCTATTATCGTAATCTATTTGGTGATGGGCTTGTTGATCACCGGTATCTTCGGAGCGAGCGCATTGAATGATTTATCAACGAACGCGATCTTTAATATCCTGTTCTTCTTGCTGTTGGTAGTATTCGCAGTCTCCTTCTTCGGAGCCTTCGAGCTGGTATTACCTGCGTCATGGACTAGCAAATTGGATAGCAAGGCCGATTCGACGACCGGCGTATTGAGTATTTTCTTTATGTCGTTTACGTTGGTATTGGTATCTTTCTCTTGTACGGGCCCGATTATCGGAACCTTGTTGGTACAGGCCGCTTCTATGGGTACGGCGGTAGGACCGGCTATCGGTATGTTCGGTTTCGCCTTGGCGTTATCCATCCCGTTCAGCGTCTTCGCCATCTTCCCGAATATGCTGCAAAGTATGCCGAAATCCGGCGGATGGTTGAATTCCGTGAAGGTCGTATTGGGCTTCTTGGAGTTGGCCTTGGCCTTGAAGTTCCTTTCCGTAGCGGACTTAGCGTATGGTTGGCGTTTACTAGACCGTGAGGCTTTTATCGTGCTTTGGATCGTGATCTTCAGTTTATTGGGTGTTTACTTATTAGGAAAGATCAAGTTTAGCCATGATAGCGAAGTAAAATATGTATCTGTTCCTCGTCTGTTTATGGCGATTATCTCTTTCGCTTTCGCCATTTACATGGTTCCGGGACTTTGGGGCGCTCCGTTAAAGGCGATCAGCGCATTCGCTCCTCCGTTGTATACACAAGATTTCAATCTATACAAAAACGAGGTACACGCCGCGTTCGACGATTATGAATCCGGTATGGCTTATGCCAAGAAGGTAAATAAACCCGTCATGATCGACTTCTCCGGTTTCGGTTGCGTAAACTGCCGTAAGATGGAGGCTTCCGTTTGGACGGATCCTAAGGTGAAGCAAATGCTAGAAAATGATTACGTGCTAATCACTCTCATGGTAGACGATAAGACGAAACTCCCGCAACCCATCGAGATCCAAGAGAACGGAAAGACTCGTAAGCTGAAGACGATCGGTGATAAATGGAGTTATTTGCAACGAAGCAAGTTCGGTTCTAATGCCCAGCCATTCTACATCTTATTGAATGACGAGGGACAGCCGCTCGGACCTTCATACGCATTCAATGAGGATGTTTCCAAATACATCCAGTTCCTTCAAAACGGATTGAAAGAATTCAAGAAAGAACAACAATAAAACAAACAGAGGGCCGGGTTCTACCCTGCCCTCTTTCTTTTACAATCATTATAGAATAAGTAAATAATATGGCAACTAGAGAAGAGAAGATGGAAGCCTTCGGGCAATTACTCGACATTCTGGATGAATTACGGGTAAAATGCCCTTGGGATCGTAAACAGACAAACGAGAGCCTCCGCACGAATACGATCGAGGAAACCTATGAACTATGCGAGGCCTTGATGCGTGAGGATAACACAAACATAAAAAAAGAATTAGGAGACCTGTTATTGCACATCGTCTTTTACTCCAAGATCGGCGAGGAAAAAGAAGCTTTCGATATCAAGGATGTCTGCGACAGCCTTTGCCAGAAACTGATTTACCGCCATCCACACGTATTCGGAGATACCTCCGCCGATACCGCTCAAAAGGTAGAGCAAAGCTGGGAGCAGCTTAAGTTGAAAGAAAAGGGGGGTAACAAAACCGTACTGGAGGGTGTTCCCGCTTCCCTCCCATCCGTAGTAAAAGCGCATCGTATCCAAGATAAGGCCCGTAACGTAGGTTTCGACTGGGAACAACGTGATCAAGTATGGGATAAGGTACAGGAGGAATTTAATGAGTTGAAAACCGAGATAGACAGGATGGACGCAGATAAGATGGAAGCTGAGTTCGGAGATCTCTTCTTTAGCTTGATCAACGCTGCCCGCCTATACAAAATAAATCCGGACAACGCATTGGAACGCACGAACCAGAAGTTTATCCGCCGTTTTAATTATCTAGAGGAGCACACGATCCAAGAAGGTCGTTCCTTGAAAGATATGACATTGGAGGAAATGGATCAACTGTGGAATGAAGCCAAGGCCAAAGGCTTATAAAGCAAGGATAAGGGCAAAACAAAAGGGGAACCGACATCACGTCGCCACCCCTCCCTTAACTTAAACGCCAAAACTAAATCTAAACAAAAAACACAAATAATGATAATATTTTACTTTTTCTGTTTTTCTTCCTTTTTATTGTCCCGACCACTCTTCATGAAATTCCGGACAAACTTATATTCCGCATTTCGGTACTTATAGACCTTTTCGGGAGAAAGTATCTTCTTGAATCTCTCAAAATACTCTTTTTCCAACTGTGCCTCTTTTATCTCAACATCCAGACATTCGTCTATCACTTTGTTATAATCAGCATCTGTCGGATTCTCCTTATGTCGAATTTCTTTTGATAACTTACGACATTCACGACCTACCTCAAATTTTTTCTGTCGCAACTCATTGCATAAAGGAATAAATTGTGCAGCTTCCTCAGGTGTAAGGCCAACTTCAGCCGTAATAAAAGCATTCCGCCTTGCTTCGAATGCCTCTCTATCAAAATGTCTTTGCTCTTTCTTCTCTTGTGCCGTAGCATTGAAAGAGAGTAGAACCGAAATCGCTACAAATGTAATGAAAAATATTTTATTCATACAAGTATTATTACAAAAATCTTCGATAAAATTACTATTTTAAACTTTATTCAGAATAGGAAAGTTCCTCATCTAAGAGATAATTGGCGTACTGAGCTTCCAAATACTCCAAATACTCCTCATCTTCTTCCGCTTCAATAGCGTCTAAAGCCGTTGTCGGGACTTCCGTCCGGACCAGTAAAGAATCAGACGCAGTACTACCATCGGAACCGTTTATTCCCACGATAGCCTTGAAAAACAAACCAAGACCAGCGAATACCGCAGCCATGTACAACCACGGACGAACACGATCCATCAAGGAAATCCGTTTCGCCCTCTCCTCCTGCTTCTCGGGGAGCTGACTCATGATCCGCTCCGTAAGCCCTTCCATATACCCTTCCGGTACAGTGAAAGGATTAGTTCCTTTCAAGCGATCTAGGTTGTTTTCTTCTTTTTTCATACTTTTTCTCTTTTTATATTGCTTTGACAGCGATTCGGGCAAAAGGTTTAAACCTCTTTTGTTAAAAACTCCTCGATTTTTTTCACCGCATGATGATACGAGGCCTTCAAAGCCCCGACAGAGGTACCTAGTATCTCGGACATCTCCTCGTACTTCATCTCCTCGTTATACTTCATATTGAAAACCAAGCGTTGTTTCTCTGGCAAGGTAAGAATAGCGTTTTGCAATCTTACCTGTATCTCGTCACCATCGAAGTATTCATCCCCTTTCAAACGTTCCAGCAAAAAGGTATCCGCATCGTCGATAGATACGTTATTCATATTTCGCTGTTTGTTTAGGAAAGTAATGCACTCGTTGATCGCGATCTTATAAAGCCATGTAGATAATTTGGCCTCGCCACGAAAAAGCTCAATGTTCGTCCAAGCTTTCAAAAACGTATTTTGGAGTAAGTCGTTCGCATCCTCATGATCCAGTACCATCTTTCGTATATGCCAATACAACTTCTCGCCATACAAGCTTACGACCTTAGCGAAGGCCTCACGTTGTCGGGCCGGGTCCCGGAGCTGTACTACAATTTCGTCTTCTGTATAGGATTGCATTTTTTCTATTTTGGGAAGTGCCCAGAACAGGACTCGAACCTGCACGATCGCAAAACCACTCGCACCTGAAACGAGCGCGTCTACCAATTCCGCCACCTGGGCTTTTTTTAATCATTCTGAAGCGCAACCTATCGGTATTGCGCATACAAAGGTAATCGTTTTTTCCAATTAGCAAGCAAATGAAAATAAAAAAAGCGACCGTCCCTTCCGGAACGGCCGCCCATATCATTAATCACGGGAGTCGATTACATCATACCGCCCATTCCGCCACCCATACCCGGGTTCATCGGAGGCATAGCCGGAGTCTCTTCTTTCTTCTCTGCGATCACACACTCTGTAGTCAAGAACATACCAGCGATAGAAGCTGCGTTCTCCAATGCTACGCGAGTTACCTTAGCCGGGTCGATTACACCAGCCTCGCACAAATTCTCGAAACAGTCCTTACGAGCGTTGTAACCGAAGTCGCCCTTGCCTTCCTTCACTTTCTGAACGATAACGGCACCTTCCTTACCAGCGTTAGCTACGATCTGGCGAAGCGGCTCCTCGATAGCGCGCTTAACGATCTCGATACCTGTAGTCTCGTCCTCGTTGTCGCCCTTCATGCCTTCCAATGCATCGATAGCACGGATATAGGCAACACCACCACCGGGCACCGTACCTTCTTCGATAGCGGCACGAGTTGCGTGCAATGCGTCATCCACACGGTCTTTCTTCTCTTTCATCTCAACCTCAGAAGGAGCACCTACGTAAAGAACAGCTACACCGCCGGCCATCTTAGCCAAACGCTCTTGCAATTTCTCTTTATCGTAATCAGATGTCGTGTTCTCCATCTGGATCTTGATCTGGCCGATACGAGCTTGGATAGCCTCCTTGTCACCAGCACCATTTACAATGGTAGTGGTATCTTTGTCTACCGTGATCTTCTCAGCGGTACCTAGCATATCCATTGTAGCACCTTCCAATTTCAAACCTTTCTCCTCAGAGATAACCGTACCGCCTGTCAATACAGCGATATCTTCCAACATAGCCTTACGACGGTCGCCGAAGCCCGGAGCCTTAACAGCGCAGATCTTCAAGGAACCACGCAGACGGTTCACTACCAATGTAGCCAAAGCCTCGCTGTCGATATCCTCAGCGATGATCAAAAGAGGACGTCCGCTCTGTACGGTCGGCTCAAGGATAGGAAGAAGGTCTTTTAATACGGAGATCTTCTTGTCATAAATCAAGATATACGGATTCTCCATCTGGCACTCCATCTTCTCTGTATCCGTTACGAAGTACGGAGAGATATAACCGCGGTCGAACTGCATACCCTCAACTACGTCAACTGTAGTTTCAGTACCTTTAGCTTCCTCAACCGTGATAACACCTTCAGTCTTCACACGTTGCATAGCCTCCGCGATCAACTTACCGATAGCCTCGTCACCATTTGCGGAGATCTTCGCTACATGCTCGATCTTCTCGAACTTATCACCTACAGCCTCAGCTTGGTTAGCGATGCTCTCTACAACCTTAGCGACAGCCTTGTCGATACCACGTTTCAAATCCATCGGGTTCGCTCCGGCAGTAACGTTCTTTAAACCGACACCAATGATAGACTGAGCCAAAACCGTAGCTGTAGTCGTACCGTCACCGGCGTTATCGTTTGTCTTGGAAGCCACTTCCTTAACCAATTGAGCACCCATGTTCTCGAACGGGCAAGTCAACTCTACTTCTTTAGCAACCGTTACACCATCTTTCGTGATGTGAGGAGCTCCGAATTTCTTCTCGATAATTACGTTACGACCTTTCGGGCCTAATGTTACCTTAACGGCATTAGCCAACTCATCCACACCTTTCTTCAAAAGGTCGCGGGCATCCATATCGTATTTAATCTCTTTTGCCATGATTGTATTTCTTTTTAATATTGTTGTTTATAAAAATGAATTAGATAATAGCTAAAACGTCTGCTTGGCGCATGATCAAGTATTTCTCACCATCTAGTTCGATTTCCGTACCTGCATACTTACCATACAATACGTTATCACCAACCTTTACAACCATCTCCTCGTCTTTCGTTCCGTTACCTACGGCTACAATCTCACCCTTTAAAGGCTTTTCCTTTGCTGAGTCAGGAATAATAATTCCACCTAATGTTTTCTCTTCCGCAGCGGCCGGCTTAATCAGCACGCGGTCTGCTAATGGTCTAATGTTCATTTTCTTGGTATTTTAAATGTTAATAATATTACGTTTTTAGTTTATGAACTTTGTGTTCACGCCTAAGTCTATGCGAATAGTGTGCCAAACGTATTCACCCGAGTTCGACTGACAATATTTCGGACGAAATAGACAAATATCCGAAGAGATAACTGACAACTTGTCTTTTTGCATCTCTCAAAAGGATTATCAATCGACCAGCAGCGTATTCATGGAATATGCTTTTACGATCGGAGTATAGACTCGATCGCCTATGCGGATGGAAAGGGAACGATCATCACTGGTCTCATTGGCGATAATCAAGGCGATACTGTTATCCGGGTTACGGAATGCCAGCAGATTCGTATAGGCTCCTTCCGTTTCTAATTTATATGCACCGGGCTGGACATAATGGCTGACATGTTTCATCACGTAGTATTCCGGAGTATATCGATAGCTCTTGGTTTGCGGATCTACGACAACCAATGAGTTTTGCGCCCATCCCCAACGACTGATCCCTCCATTTTCCAAAGATATATTCCAATACATATAGGCAGAAACGCCATTATCCAGAAAATGTCGCATCAACCCCCAAGAATACATGGCACCCTTCCAATCGTTCTTGCCATCTCCACATTCTTGCTCGGTTTGGTAAAGCTTCAACCCGGGATAACGTTTGTGGATTCCGGCGATAGCTCCCTTACCCGCCCATTGGAAACCGACACCTTTTACATATTTACCACTAGCGGGATCTGTCAATACCGTATCAACAAGCGACTCATTCGCACGTTCCATCGTGCCGAACATAATATCCACTCCTTGAACCTGCATGGCCGGCCCGAGATAATTACCGATAAAATTAGCCAAAGAAGCCGATGTCCAACAACAACTCGGGAATATTTGCGCAGAGTTGAACTCGTTCTGGGGCATTATGGCAAAGATTGGAATTCCGTGTTTCTTATAGGCCTCGATAAATTTAGAGAAATAGAGGGCATAGGCTTTCAGGTAAAGAGAGTCTTGGATAAACATATCCGTACCTTCATGGCCGACCTTATCGGCCGACAAACCATTTCGATACTTCTCGTCATAATTCTCACCCGTATAGGCAGAGGCATAGTGTTTGTTATATTTCATCCAAGCGGGAGGGCACCACGGGGAAGCCCACAAGCGTAAGTCTGGCTGATACTTCCGAGCGTTCTTGATAAAAGGAATCAACGTTTGTTGGTCATTGGCGATGGTAAAATGTTCCATTGTGAAATCACCGTCTACCTCGTCATACGAATACCAATCACGGGAGAAATCATTTGCTCCTACAGGCATCCGGCAAATCGTGAAGTTGGCTCCGACTCCGGGGAAAAAAAGCTCTTCCATGATTTCCTCACGTACACTTGGCTCCAGCTTACTCAAGGAAAGCCAACCTAATTCATTAAAACAGGCTCCGAAACCATCAATTTGTTGTTGATGCTTTTCTGTTAGAATTGTTATATCAATATTAGGTATCGTATCCGCAAGGGCGGAGATCAGATCGGGTTGCTCAGCCCAAGGGGTATTCTCGGTTGTCGTTACCCACTCGGCACGGGGGGTGAAAGAGCAGGAAGAAAGGTATAAAGATATTGAGAGTATAAAAACAGGTATTTTCATGGTCGTTTCATTAATTTATAAGTTTAGAACCATTTAAACACGGACTACACGGATGACACGGAACACACGGATAAATACAAATACCGTGTCATCCGTGTAGTCCGTGTTCCATAATCCACTATTCTCTAAAAGCGTTCTATCAGCTCCTCGATAGTCACAAGGGTTTGCTCACCCGTGAGCATATTCTTTAAGTTGATTTTATTCTCGGCCATCTCATTCTCTCCGACTATCGCAACGAACGGGATTTTCTTAGCGTCCGCATATCCCATTTGCTTTTTCATCTTAGTAGACTCAGGATATAGCTCTGTACGAATCCCCGCCTTACGAACCTTAGCGATCAGCGGCAATAAATGAATCTCCTCTTTCTGTCCGAAGTTCACGAATAGAAGCTGTGTAGTCTTCAAAGATCCTTCCGGATATAAATCCAATTGGTTCAATACATCAAAGATACGATCAGCGCCGAAAGAGAAACCGACACCAGATACGCCTTCCATGCCAAATACCCCTGTCAGGTTGTCATAGCGACCACCACCCGTGATACTACCGATCTGTACGTCCAAGGCTTTCACCTCGAAAATCGCACCTGTATAATAGTTTAAGCCGCGAGCTAATGTCAGATCAAGCTCTAATTCCGCACGGATTGACGTATGAGAGATGCGCTCCAAAATAAAATCCAATTCGGCTACACCTTTCAAACCAGTCTCAGACGCAGATAATACCTTTTTCAAGGTAGCGATCTTTTCTTGATTTGAACCCTGCAGCATAATGATCGGCTGCAAACGCTCGATCGCCTCCTCGGGTAAACCCTTGGAACGAAGCTCTTCATTCACGTTGTCCAAGCCAATCTTATCCAGCTTGTCGATAGCTACCGTAATGTCTACGATCTTATCCGCCTCGCCTATGATTTCGGCAATACCGGAAAGGATCTTACGATTGTTCATCTTGATACACACACGAATGCCAAAACGATGGAACACCTCGTCCATAATCTGGATCAGTTCCACCTCATTGATCAAGGAATCAGAACCCACAACGTCGCCATCACATTGGTAGAACTCCCGGTAACGTCCCTTTTGCGGACGATCGGCACGCCAAACCGGTTGGATCTGGTAACGTTTGAACGGAAAACTGATCTCATTACGATGTTGTACCACGTAACGGGCGAACGGAACGGTCAAATCATAACGCAAGCCTTTCTCACAAGCCTTAGCAGCAAATCTCAACGGGTTCTTTTCCATTAACTCCTCATCCGAGATACCAGCGAAACAATCACCGGAATTCAATATCTTGAAAAGGAGCTTATCCCCTTCCTCGCCATATTTACCCATCAATGTAGAAAGGTTCTCCATGGCAGGAGTCTCTATTTGCTGGAAGCCATACAAGTGAAATACTTCACGGATCGTGTTGAATATATAATTACGTTTCGCCATTTCCTCCGGCGAAAAATCCCGAGTACCTTTGGGTATGGAAGGTTTTTGCATGATCTTATGTTTTAAATGATTATTCTGGCCGCAAAGGTAATGTTTTTTGCTCGAAATAAATAAGAAAATAACAATGCCCACTGTAAGGAGCTTACAATCGCAGTCATAAGCATCTTACAATGGGCATTCTAACATCCTTACAATGGGCATCCATGGAAAGCCTCTTCCGAGGCTTATCAATCCCGGCTTCTTCCCCCCAAGAATATCATTATATAATATAATAATGTAGCAAGCGAACCTAACGCAGCGACCACGTACGTATAAGCGGCGGAACGTAAAGCATCCTCTGCCTTATCATGCGTATAAGCATTTGTTATACCGGCATTGCTCAACCACGCCAAAGCACGTTGGCTCGCATTGATCTCGACCGGAAGCGTGATAAAGCTAAATAGCGTAGTCGTAGCGAACAAGATTATACCGAATAACAATAACTGAGGAAACGTATGCAATAATAACATACCACCCAGCAACACCCATGTCATGATATTTGAGGCGAAACTAACAACCGGAACCAAAGCCGAACGCATTCTCAACGGAGCGTAAGCGGTAGCATGCTGCACAGCGTGACCGCACTCATGGGCGGCAACCGCAGCGGCGGCGATACTATTGCTATAATAAACCGACTCACTCAAGTTCACCGTCTGGTTAGCGGGATTGTAATGGTCCGTCAGATGTCCGGGTGTAGAAATCACCTTTACATCATAGATACCATTGTCATGCAACATCTTCTCTGCGACATCTTTTCCTGTCATGCCATTCGGCATAGGAATTTTCGAATACTTCTCAAACTTGCCCTGAAGACGGGATGACACCAGCCAACTCAATAGCGCAAATCCAATAAATATAATCCAATACATGCTCATAAATTTCTATCTTATTTAGTTTTATAAAACAACGACAAAAAGTTTGCCAAAGACAAAAATGGCAGGAGACACCCCTTGAGGAATGTGGTCTTCTGCCATTTTGTACGATTTATAACGAGTTTATTCTTCTGTATATCTGACAATCGTCTGTTCACGATCCGGTCCTACGGAAACGATCTTCACAGGCACACCCAGTTCTTCCTCCAAGAAAGAAAGGTAAGCGTTGAACTCCTCAGGGAACTCGTCCTCGCTCCGCATCTTCGTCATATCCGTCTTCCAACCCGGTAATTCCACGTATACAGGTTCGATCGTATCATCGATCTCATACGGGAACTCATTAGTCTCGACACCGTTCATCTTATAAGCCACGCAAGCCTTGATCGTATCGAAGGTATCTAACACATCACTCTTCATCATGATCAATTGGCTTACACCGTTGATCATCACGGCATATCTCAAGGCTACCAAATCAATCCAGCCACAACGGCGTTTACGTCCCGTAACCGCACCGAACTCATGGCCTAATTGACCGATCTTATCTCCCACCTCATCAAACAACTCGGTCGGGAACGGACCGCTACCTACACGTGTACAATAAGCCTTGAAGATTCCATATACCTCACCGATATTCCGGGGAGAAACCCCCAGTCCCGTACAACATCCGGCACAGATCGTGTTAGAGGAAGTCACGAATGGATAAGAACCGAAGTCTATATCCAGCATCGTACCTTGAGCGCCTTCCGCCAAGACCGACTTGCCTTCCTTCAAATAGTTATTGATGACATGCTCGCTATCAATCAATTTGAATTGTCTGAGGTAGTTCAAGGCCTCCAGCCATTGAGCCTCCATCTCGGTTATATCATATTCATAGTTCAATGAACGCAAGATCGCTTCATGTTTTGCTTTAGCGGCCGCATATTTCTCTTCGAAGTTATGCAACAAATCGCCCACACGAACACCGTTACGGCTAATCTTATCCGTATAAGTCGGGCCGATACCCTTTCCTGTCGTACCGATCTTTCCGGAACCTTTTGCGGCCTCGTAAGCGGCATCCAAGATCCGGTGAGTAGGTAAAATTAGGTGAGCTTTCTTAGAGATATAAAGCTGCTTGGTGATATCGTGACCACTCGCTGCCAATGATTCCGCTTCCTGCTTGAACAATAACGGGTCCAGAACGACACCGTTACCGATTACGTTTATCTTTCCACCTTGGAAAATACCGGAAGGAATCGAACGTAACACATACTTTTCCCCGTTAAACTCCAATGTATGTCCGGCATTAGGGCCTCCTTGAAAACGAGTTACCACATCGTAATTCGGAGTCAGCACATCGACAACCTTGCCTTTGCCCTCGTCGCCCCATTGCAATCCTAACAAAACGTCTACTTTCATCTTTTCTATATTTATTATAGGCTATTAATATTCTTATTTAACTGACCTTTGCAACTTAAACTTGCATTTACTGCATAGGCCATAAATGTACAAACAATAATACTCCGGCGTAAAACGAGAGACTTTCAAGTTTCTCATATCCGCTTTCAACGTACTGTTTCGCAGCTCCCGGATGGCCCCGCATCTCGTGCAAACCAAATGCAAATGCGTATCGGCATAAATCCTCAACTCATATTGCACCGACTGGACGGTTATTTGATGACGCACCACCAAACCGGCATCAACCAGTACATCCAACGTATTATAGAGTGTAGCCTTACTGACATGGAAGTTGTCTTGCTCCAACCGATCCGAAAGCATACACATATCAAAATGCCCGGGAAAAGCACATATCTCCTTGAATATAGCATATCTCTCCTCGGTTTTCCGCAGTTTCTTCTCCGTTAGATATTCGGTAAACAACGCACGCATTTCCGTATAAACTTTCGCTTCCATCTCCTAAAGACCGCACAAACGACAAAGTTAGCGCATTTATTTTAAACGCAAAGCCTTACCGATAATATTCAAACTCGAATTTTAATTCATTATAGATTTCTTGTAATTCCGGCGTGTTTCCCGCAGCCTCCTGAAATTCCTTGAAACCGTCTAGGATCCTTTCCGCATTCCCCTCAGATTGACGCCCATAAAACTTCATGGCTTGAATAGACGCTTGTTTCTCTTTCAGCGTAGATTTAAAATCCTTAGTCTCCGCTAGACTACTTAAGGTTTCTGCCAAGAAAGATCCTAAAACCACAGAAGATAAGCTGCCACCTCGCTTAAAATTCTCGGCCCAAGTAAGAAAGGCGACCGTGCGAGCGAACTCATTTTTCTTATCAGCAACCAGATCAGACGTGAAGTCCTCCATATAAGGCAGATGAACGAACAAGTTCCGGCAACAATGCTCCGCGATCTCTAAATAAGGAATCTCCTTGACCCAACGTTTCGCCTCATCCAAAGGCAACGTCTCGGCGGGTTGGAGAAAGGTCGCCAATATCTTAAACTCACGGATGTCTTCTTTCCATAAAGCCGCCGCTAGCTCTCCATTCGGTTTATGCTTACGGGCGATTCCCTTTATTTCGGGGTACGGAACCCCGAAATTTAACTTATATACGATACCTTTCTCACGCATACTCGTAGAAATCACCCCGTTCATCGCCAAACGAAGTTCCTTACGGATCTCCCTTATCTCGTCTTGTAAACTTTCCATCTATTAATCATTATAAGTCGGCAAGAAAGAATAATCACGGCCATAACGAAGCATCTGGTCCGTATAACCTTCCGTATAGTCTAAGACAATATCGGTAACCTCACCGTTAGAGTTCTTTACCTCTCTCATCACAGGGTTGACAAAACCTTTATAGGGAGCCAAGTTTAACTTAGCATAGCGCTCCAAGACCTCCGCATGCAACTCCGGATCTACTTTCACGCCGTATCCTTCAACAAGATTCTTTCCGGCCGCATAGTCACCCTCACTCTTGATACGTTGAATCTCAGCGAGCAATGTCCCAAACAACTCACGTAACCTTGGATAGTCATTCACAACCACATAGGTCTTTCCATTCCGTTTTTTCAGTTCGATCACATTCGCTTCCTTCCCTTTCTCGTAAGCCCACTTAGCGATCAACTGGCGGTTACGCATATGCGCCTCTTCTACATTCTTGCCTAGCTCGATGCGAACCAACTGGGTCATCAAGCCATTCATTATATATTTATAGTATTCCGACTTATAAGCCTCGCCGTCCGGAAGCAATCCCAGTTCCACCAGCTTCGGATCTGCCAAATAATACAGGCCAAACAAATCCGCACGGGTTTCCTCCAGTGTAGAGCTATAGGCTTTCAGCGCATCCGGGTCCGTATTTTCCAGCAATTTACCGGAACCATGTCCCAGACACTCATGTAAATCCGTATGTAGATTATCCGTTAAGAAACCGTACTGCCTCATACCGTTCCGCTCCACGTCACTCCAAACAAACTCTTCGCTAAAGCCATTTCCTTGAGACGCCTTATCATAAGCCTCCGTGATATTCTCTATCGTAACAGACTTCGAGCCATGATCCCTACGAATCCAATCCGCATTTGGCAAATTGATACCGATCGGGGTAGCCGGATAGCAATCACCTCCCAACATAGATACCGTGATTACCTTAGCGCTAACTCCTTTCACCTTCTCTTTCTTGAAACGCTTATCTACCGGAGAATGATCCTCAAACCATTGCGCATTATCACTGATGATTTTCGTACGCTTAGTCGCCTCCTTATTCGTAAAATTCACGGTAGACTCCCAGCTTGCTTTCATTCCTAACGGATCCCCATAAGTCTCGATAAAGCCATTCACAAAATCCACCTCCGAAGCTGTATCCTCTACCCAAAGGATCGAATAAGCATCGAACGTCTTCAAATCGCCCGTTTGATAATATTCGATCAATTTCCCAATGATCGCTTTCTGCGTATCATTCTCGGCGAAAGGCAAGGCTTGTCGCAATTGATCTACGATTTTTTCTATCGCGGCGGAATAAAGCCCTCCTACTTTCCAAACCTTTTCAACGACCGTACCGTTCTCTTTTACCAAACGGCTATTCAACCCGTAAGAAATCGGGGAAATGGTATCCTTTCCCATTTTCATTTGCGCATAGAAGTCCTCTACCTCTTTCTGACTGATACCTCCCCCGTAATAATTATTAGAAGAAGCTTTGATCAAATCACCGTTACCGCTTTGTACGCTACGCTTTGGCATAACGCCCGGATCAAAGATTACCGGAGCGATCTCGATCATGAACTGATCCACGTTTTGATTCTCACGAAGAGGTAACTTCTTGGCGTCGATTTGGTGAATACAATCCATCAAGAACTCAGGAGAAAACCCCGGGGCAAACTTGTCCAAGGCATAATGATGATAGATACCACTGGAGAACCACACCCGTTTCAAATAGGTTTCCAAAGCCTTGAATTGAGGGTCCTCCCGATCTCCCTTATAATTCGTATAAATAGCCTCCAATGTCCTGCGGATCGCCAGATTATAGCGTCCATTCTGATCGAAGAATATATCACGTCCCATCAAGGCCGCTTCGGAAAGATGATATAATAGTTGCTTTTGTTGCAAGGACAGGGATTCAAAACCCGGAACTTTATAGCGAAGAATCTCCAGATCAGCGAACTGATCCACTACATAATTGAACTCCTTATCGGAATTTTGAGATGCCGTATCCGACTGTTGGCCTGTACAAGCCGTCATAACCATAGCTGTCATAAGCGATAACATTATTTTTTTCATACTTACTACGATTTGCTTTTCCTATAATATATTACATCTAAAGTACATAGTTTGAAGGCCCGCATTCCAATAAGGGCCAACCGCAAAGATAGAGAATATACAGTCAATATCAAAGGTTTGAGATTTTTTCTCTACTTTTGTAAGTTCAAAAGCAAAGACAAAAAAGAGAATGGAAATAGCGGCATTAGTTTCAGGAGGAGTAGACAGCTCTGTCGTAGTGCATCAACTCAAAGAGGCAGGATACGATCCGACCATCTTCTATATCCGTATCGGTATGGAAGACAAGGATGGCTATATCGATTGCCCGGCGGAAGAGGATATCGAGATCACCTCATATATCGCCCGCAAGTATGGATGCCGGTTCGAGATCGTCTCCTTACACGACGAGTATTGGGATCGGGTGGTAAGCTATACGATCGAATCTGTCAAACGCGGTCTTACCCCTAACCCGGATATGATGTGTAATAAATATATCAAGTTCGGTTGTTTCGAGGAAAAATGGGGCAAGGATTTCGATAAGATCGCTACCGGTCATTATGCCACGACCACGGAGATAGACGGCAAGACATGGCTTTCTACTGCCAAGGACCCGGTAAAAGATCAGACTGATTTCTTAGGGCAAATCACCCGCCTACAGATACAGAAACTCATGTTTCCGATCGGGCATTTAATGAAAAGCGAGGTACGTGCCATCGCCGAGGCCCAGAAATTGCCGAGCGCCAAGCGTAAGGATAGCCAAGGCATTTGTTTCTTAGGTAAGATTAACTACAACGACTTTATAGAGCGTTATTTAGGGAAACGCCCGGGAAAAATCGTGGAACTAGAGACGGGTAAGGTCTTGGGTAAACACAATGGATATTGGTTCCATACGATCGGCCAACGTAAGGGATTGGGATTAAGTGGCGGCCCTTGGTTCGTTATCCAAAAAGACATTAAGCGAAATATAATTTATGTCTCCAACGGCTACGACCCGGAAACGCAATATGGCAAGGTGATTAATATGCAAGGTTTCGATTTCATCACGGAAGATCCATGGGGAGAATTTGAGGGTGAGAAAGAAATCACTTTCAAGATCCGTCATACCCCGGAATTTACGCATGGCTACATCCGTCGTATCGGAGATCTATATCGTGTAGAATCCGACGAAAAGATTCAAGGTATCGCTCCCGGCCAATACAGTGTAATCTACGACAAAGACCATCACTTATGTCTGGGCAGCGGCATGATTATTGATGAGACCAAGTAACGCATATTCAGATTTATTCTAAATAAAAAACGGTCGCCTCAAAAGGAAGCGACCGTTTTTATTTTTCTATCTTATTCTATTAAATAGCATACAAAGAGCTGATAGACTCTCCACTACATACACGACGGATCGCCTCAGCGAACATGTCAGCGACAGATAATACCTTTACTTTCTCGCATTTCTTAGCGTAAGGAATAGAATCCGTAAAGATCATTTCCGCTAAAGCGGACTGATCTACACGAGTAGAAGCCGGATCAGACATCACAGCGTGGCTGGCGATAGCACGAACAGACTTAGCGCCATTCTCCAACATCAAGTTCGCGGCTTTCGTAATTGTTCCGGCCGTATCCACCATGTCATCAACCAAAAGGACATCCAAGCCCGTCACATCACCGATAATACGCATCTCGGCCACCTCATTGGCACGCAAACGAGATTTGTGGCAAATGACCATCGGCAAGCCTAAATACTTAGAATAGCTGCTGGCACGTTTCGTACCACCAACATCCGGAGTCGCGATACACAAGTTATCCAAAGGCAAAGACGTCTTGATATAATCCAAGAATACGGAAGAAGCATATAAGTGATCCACCGGAACATTAAAGAATCCTTGGATCTGATCCGCATGAAGGTCCATCGTAATCAAACGATTGATACCTGCCGTACTCAACATATCAGCGATCAACTTAGCGCCAATAGAAACACGAGGCTTATCCTTTCTATCCTGACGAGCCCAACCGAAGTAAGGGACTACAGCGATGATTGAATGTGCGGAAGCACGTTTAGCCGCGTCAATCATCAGAAGCAACTCCATCAGATTGTCTGAATTAGGGAATGTAGATTGTACTAAGAATACATCTCTACCGCGGATAGACTCTTCATAAGAAACAGAGAACTCACCATCGGCAAAGTGCTGGATATTCATCTGTCCCAGAGGACAACCTAAACTGTTGCAAATTTTCTCTGCAAGATACCGGGAGTTCGTTCCCGAAAACACCAAGAAAGGAGTTTGTGCACTCATTATTCCGAATATTTATCTTAAAGTGAATAGATTTAAATTGTGCCGCAAAAGTACAAAACTTATTTACAATAACCTCTTTATATTTGGAAAACTTTCTATATTTGCAACCGCAATGATGAAGTATTTACTCTATTTCTTCGTATTGGTAAGTGTATTTCTGACTTCGGGTTCTTCATCAACTCCCGAGAACCAACAGAAATACAACGATATTTACACCATGTACTCTCCGAATGAAGACAAGACGGAATACAATATCCCCCAAGCAGATATCGAACGATACGAAAAAGAGCTATACAACGGAAAACAAAGCTATAAGATGGAAGATGGCTATATCAGGGCTTCACTATTCCGCAACATCTCCACATCAAAAAACTCAAGGACAAACCTATCCTCATCTGCGGAAAGGATCGTACGGTTTATAAAAACTCAATATCCTAAAGAAAGACAAACATTCATTTCATTTTGTATAAATCCCCTTAAGTTCTCCTATGGGTACTATATCTATACTCTAAGACGTATTCTCATTTAAACTCTCTTTCCCCCTTATTTCCATCAAAAAAGTAGAAGATAGCACTTTAATGTCTGCATTCTCACTATTCTTATTTTCTAGATTTCTCAAAGGGAATAGAATAAACATCTATTTTGTTTTCTTATTGGGTCATATAGGATAGTTCTTATCAATTAATAATCAATCTAAAATGGAATTTTTATTAGACTTCATCTTACATATCGATCAGCATATGATCGAGATCGTACAAGAATATCATACTTGGGCCTACGCGATATTATTCCTAATCATTTTTTGTGAAACGGGATTGGTAGCCACCCCATTCTTGCCCGGGGATTCCCTCTTGTTCGTCGCCGGAGCGATAACAGCGTTACCCGGTATGCCTTTAGAGATAAATCTTTTAGCCTTGATATTATTCGCGGCGGCAGTATTGGGAGACTCCTGTAATTATATGATAGGTCATTTTTTTGGTCGTAAACTATTTAACAATCCCAACTCCAAGATATTCAAGAAAAGCCATTTGGACAAAACGCATGAGTTCTACAAAAAATATGGAGGCAAAACCATAATCATCGCCCGATTCGTACCGATTGTCCGTACTTTCGCTCCCTTTGTAGCCGGAATGGGTAAAATGCACTATTACTATTTCATGATCTACAACCTGATAGGCGGCGCTTTCTGGGTACTGCTTTTCTGCTATGCAGGATACTTTTTCGGAGATCTTCCTTTCGTACAGCAGAACCTCAAGCTATTGATCATAGCAATTATATTCATATCCATACTTCCTGCCGTAATAGAGGTAGTACGGGCAAAACTAAAAGCACGGAAAAGATGATGTTATTGATGGAATAAACAGTTCCGCCAAACGTATTACCATCTATAACCCACGCCCCATCTCTTCTTTTCATTTAAATCAAAGGAAAAAGTCACCTAGCTTCATCGGGCAAGTAACTTAAGTGAAATGCCAAAGTAACTTAACATACTTGCCCGATGAAGCTAGCTGTCCCGTATCAACCACCTAACTCCACCAATGAATTATCTATACAGCACTCCTAAACTTTTCAAGAAAGCTCTTACTTATGGAGAAAAGAGAACTTTAGCATTTTGCCGGAATAAGCCGGGAGTTTCACTTGATAAGGATAAGCGTCTGTTAGCGTACTGATAGTCGTTTCCCCGGTTAACAAGTCGGTCAATTCAGCCGGTTTGTTATCCTCAAAATCAAGAGCCTTGAATGCCTCGACCGGGATATTTACCCATACACATTGGTCGGCACGGTCGAAATTCACGACCACCAGAAGTACCTCGTTCTTCCATTTGCGCAAGAACGCATACTGACGGTTCGGATTGAAATAAGGATTACCGGAGTTCGCGTACATCAAATCATAAAACGCTCCCTCGACAATAACCGGCTCGGATCGTACCACATTCAATAACTTAGCGTACATCTCACGCAACGAGCGTTCTGCCGGCGTTAATTTAGCCCCGTCAAAGAGTCCATTATTATTCCAGTTCCGCAAACTCTCGACGCTCCAATAATCGAAGATGGTCGTACGGCCATCACGTCCACTGAAACCTTCAGCGTCCATTCCTCTTTCGCCAAGTTCCTGACCACTATAGATCATAACCGGATTCGTATTCATGGCAGCGGAGACAATCATGCCCGGAATACCCGGACGAGCATCCCCCGCAAAGAAATCAGAAGCGACACGCTGTTCATCGTGATTCTCCAAGAAATTCAACATATTTTTCTGGATACCCTCCAACGATTGCCAACAATGCGATATATTACTAGCCGGAGCCTGTCCGCACATCACCGCACGAACCGTATCATAAAGACCAACCTTGTCATACAAATAATCAAAGTGTCCCGTATAAATATAATTCCTATACTCATCCGGATTATACACCTCCGCTATAAAGATCACATCACGCACCTTCTTCACCTGAGGAATCACCCAGTTCCAAAACTCGACCGGGACCATCTCCGCCATATCACAACGAAAACCATCCACTCCCTTATCAGCCCAGAACAACAATATCTCCAACATTTTCTCCCACGTATTGGGAATGGTATTGAAATGGCAAGCACCACCGTGCATATAATCCACGCCGTAGTTCAGCTTCACCGTCTCATACCAATCGTTCTGGCTTGGATAGGCATCGAAATGATTGTTACCGGTCACCTTCGCCGGAAACTCACTATAGGCAAAATCCTCCTCACGCTGCGGATCAAAACGAAGCGTCAAGGTTTGCCCCGGAAGATAATAAAAGTTATTATTCACATCAAAAGCCTTGGACACATTATCCGTTTGACCTAAGTCCTCCACGAAAGGTTCCCGTGCGTCCGAGAAATATTGACGTGCTACATGGTTGGGTACAAAATCGATAATAACCTTCATCCCAGCCTCATGCGTACGTTTCACCAAATCCTCGAACTCACTCATACGGTTCTGGATATTATCCGCCAAATCCGGATCTATATCATAGTAATCTTTTATAGCATATGGAGATCCGGCCTTACCTTTTACTACGGCAGAATGGTCTTTCCGGATGCCAAACATGGTGTAATCGGTTTTTGTAGCGTGCTCTATCACCCCTGTATACCATACATGAGTAACACCTAGTTCTTTGATTTTGGATAAAGCCAAAGGAGTAAAAGCCGAAAACTTACCCACTCCATTCTCGGCTAAACTACCATTCATTACAGGAGATGGTCGCAGATTCCCAAACCAACGCGGGAATACCTGATAAATTACCATCTTGTTTTTTTGTTCCATTGCGTTCATCTATATATAAAGTTTTTGTGGGAAAGCGCTTTGTCCAGACAGACGATTTGTCACGGCATCAGGCCTTTCTTTCTTGCCGCGATCGCTTTCACCAAGGTTTCATATTTATTCTCATCCAACACTTTCTCAAAGCAACGGGCAGCGGCGGAATAGCCAATATTACAAATCACGTCTACATTCTCAAGATCGAATGTCTTATATAAGCCAAACTCCTCCGCTTCTATTAAGACATCACACATCTCTCGATCCTCCAGCGTATTTGCCCGGAACATATAATGATAAGAGCGCTCGGCGATATGGAATATGGTCTGCTTATATTTTTGCGGGATCAACGGGCTTACGTTCACCCCGATAATACGCTCACATTCCTCACGGATGATGGAGACCGGAAAGTTGTGAAATAATCCTCCATCCACATAATGAACGCCATTGATGACTACAGGACTGAAAATAATCGGGATACTACAAGAAGCTGTCACCGCCTCAACAATAGGACCACTCCTAAATTCATGGCTTTCGCCATTATCCAAATCAGTCGCGACAACCACCAGCGGAATTTGCAAGTCCTCGATGTTCTTGGTCCGCAAGTGTCGCCTCAAGAAATAACGAAAGCGCTTACTATCGAACAAACCCGCCTTAGGAATCTGCAACTGGGCGAATTCCGAGAACTCACGTCCGGTAAAAAGCTCTTGGATCTCCGCCGCCGAATAACCATCAGCAAACAAAGCGCCCATTAAAGCTCCCGCACTGGTACCGACTATAATATCCGGTCTTAGCGCACATTCTTCCATCATTCGAAATACGCCGATATGCGCAAAACCTTTCGCTCCGCCTCCGCTAAGCGCCAAGCCCAACCTATAGGGTTTATGGTTTGTCTCTTCTGCCATTTATTTCTTGTCTCTTAATCTGGTAACAAATATGCTGTTTTTTTTAATTAGAAACATTATTATTAGGGAAAAAGTTTCCATCCTCTTTTATTTTTGCTACATTTACACGGAAAGCAAAGGTGTTGTCACATTGTTTTCTTAAGTATAACATTAAATCTACCATGTTATGATTACGAGTATTTTCTGGATTATCCCGTTAGCGTCTGTCCTAGCGCTAGCATTCGCCTGGTTCTTCTTCAGGCAAATGATGAAAGAGAGTGAAGGAACTGAGTTGATGAAAAAGATCGCCTCCTTTGTGCGTGAAGGGGCGATGTCGTATCTGAAACAGCAATACAAAGTAGTCGCCTCGGTTTTCGTTGTCCTAGTAATCTTATTCTCTATTATGGCCTATGGCTTCCATGTTCAAAACGAATGGGTTCCGATCGCCTTCCTGACAGGAGGTTTCTTTTCAGGATTAGCGGGTTTCTTAGGCATGAAAACAGCGACTTATGCCTCGGCCCGTACAGCGAACGCAGCCCGTACTTCCTTGAATAAAGGTTTACAAGTGGCTTTCCGAAGCGGGGCGGTCATGGGCTTAGTAGTCGTTGGGCTTGGATTGCTGGATATCTCATTCTGGTATATCCTGTTAAATGCTTTCATCCCAGACGAGGCTTTGGACCCGACCCATAAACTCACCATTATCACGACAACCATGCTTACATTCGGAATGGGTGCCTCCACGCAAGCCTTGTTCGCACGTGTGGGAGGAGGAATCTATACGAAAGCCGCCGATGTCGGAGCGGATTTAGTAGGTAAAGTTGAGGCTGGGATCCCGGAGGACGATCCTCGTAACCCGGCGACAATCGCCGATAACGTAGGCGACAATGTAGGTGACGTCGCCGGTATGGGAGCCGACCTATATGAATCTTATTGCGGTTCCATCCTAGCGACCGCCGCATTGGGAGCCGCCGCATTCGTTTCTTCCGGAAGCGTAGAATTACAATATAAGGCGGTTGTCGCCCCAATGCTTATCGCCGCTGTCGGTATCATTTTATCTATTATTGGTATTTTCGCCGTCCGTACGAATGAGAACGCGACGATCAAGCAACTACTGAAAGCCTTAGCCATAGGAACGAACTTGAGTTCCGTATTGATCGCTATCTCCACGTTCGGGATTCTTTATGTATTAGGCATGGAGAATTGGTTCTGGATCGGTTGTTCCGTGATCGTAGGTCTGCTAGTCGGAATCGTGATCGGGCAAGCGACGGAGTATTATACCTCCCAGTCCTATAAGCCGACCCGGCTGGTTTCCGAATCGGGGCTGACAGGCCCGGCAACGGTTATTATCTCCGGTCTCGGACTAGGGATGCTCTCTACGGCCATCCCGGTACTTGCCGTCGTGGTCGGTATTATTTGTTCCTTCTTGTTCGCCTCCGGATTCGACTTCACGAACGTGGGCATGGGATTATACGGAATCGGTATAGCTGCCGTAGGTATGCTATCGACCTTAGGTATTACGTTGGCTACAGACGCTTACGGTCCCATAGCGGATAATGCCGGAGGCAACGCCGAGATGTGTAACCTAGGGAAAGAAGTCCGCAAGCGTACAGACGCATTGGATTCATTAGGAAATACGACTGCCGCTACAGGTAAAGGTTTCGCTATCGGTTCCGCTGCGTTAACCGGCTTGGCTCTGTTGGCCTCTTATGTAGAAGAGATCAAGATCGGTTTGCTCCGTTTAGGAGAGACCGTCCTGAACTTTACCGATGGCAGGAGTATCGAAATATCTAAAGCCTCATTCTCGGACTTTATGGTATATTATGATGTTACCTTAATGAATCCTAAGGTTTTAGCCGGAATGTTCCTAGGTTCCATGATGGCATTCATGTTCTGTGGCCTTACGATGAACGCTGTAGGACGTGCGGCCGGGCACATGGTGGAGGAAGTTCGCCGTCAGTTCAAGGAAATCAAGGGTATTCTGACTGGAGAGGCACAACCGGATTATGCCCGTTGCGTTGAGATCTCGACGAAGGGAGCGCAACACGAAATGGTACTTCCCTCCGTTTTAGCTATTATCGCCCCCATCTTAACGGGACTCATATTTGGTGTGACAGGCGTTGTCGGACTATTGATCGGTGGATTAAGCACGGGCTTCGTATTAGCCGTATTCATGGCGAACGCCGGAGGAGCATGGGATAACGCAAAGAAATTCATCGAGGAAGGAAACCACGGTGGCAAGGGTAGCGAGGCGCATAAGGCAACCGTTGTCGGCGATACGGTTGGCGATCCGTTCAAAGACACTTCCGGCCCGAGTTTGAATATCCTTATCAAGTTGATGAGCATGGTAGCGATCGTGATGGCGGGATTGACGGTGGCTTGGAGTTTGTTTTAATAGTTGACCGTTAGTAGTTGGCAATTGACAGTTAGAGAAGTAAATCGACAATTTAATAGAGAAAACTAAATAATTGTCAATCATTGACTGTCAATTGTCAACTGTTTTGTATTTTTGCGTCGTAAAAACATAAAACAATTCAACAATGTCAATCTCACGCTTTAATGCTGTGGAGAAGGCATCCAACCGAAAGGCCGTGGAAGCCGTTACTCCCGAACACAAAGTATCTGAGTACTATGGCGAGAATGTCTTCAACCGGAAGGCAATGCAGAAATATCTCTCCAAGGAAACGTACAAAGCCTTGACCCACGCCATTGACAATGGCACACCTATCGACCGGGAAATCGCCAATCATGTGGCAGCCGGCATGCGTATGTGGGCACTGGAAAAAGGAGTCACTCATTACACCCACTGGTTTCAACCGCTTACCGATGGCACCGCCGAGAAGCACGACGCTTTCGTGGAACACGATGGTAACGGTGGCATGATCGAGGAGTTCAGCGGCAAATTGCTTGTCCAGCAAGAACCGGACGCTTCCAGTTTCCCGAACGGTGGACTTCGTAATACCTTCGAGGCCCGCGGCTACTCCGCTTGGGACCCCTCCTCTCCCGCTTTTATCGTAGATGACACACTTTGTATCCCAACCGTATTTATCGCTTATACCGGTGAAGCACTGGATTATAAGACCCCGCTGATCCGCTCTATCGAAGTATTGGGAGAAGCCGCCAAGGACGTATATAGATATTTCGATGAGGATGTCAATAAGATAATTACTTACCTAGGTTGGGAACAGGAATATTTCCTTGTTGACGAGGACTTGTATTCCGCCCGTCCGGACCTCTCACTCACCGAGCGTACCTTGCTCGGACATGAGAGCGCAAAGAACCAACAATTAGACGACCATTATTTTGGCGCTATCCCCTCTCGTGTACAAGAATTCATGAAAGACTTGGAAACCGAATGCTATAAACTAGGTATCCCGGTAAAGACCCGCCATAACGAGGTAGCCCCCAACCAGTTCGAGCTAGCTCCTATTTACGAGGAATGTAACCTAGCCAACGACCATAACCAATTATTGATGTCGGTCATGAAACGTGTCTCCCGCCGTCATAATTTCCGTGTATTATTGCACGAGAAGCCATTTAACGGGGTAAACGGTTCCGGTAAACACTGTAACTGGTCTATGGGAACAGACAAGGGGGTAAACTTATTCTCTCCGGGTAAAGACCGTGAGGACAACCTACGCTTCATCACCTTCGTGGTGAACACTATCATGGCCGTTTATAAATACAACGCTTTATTAAAAGCGAGTATCGCTTCCGCCACGAACGCACACCGCCTAGGTGCGAACGAGGCACCTCCCGCTATCATCTCCACTTTCCTCGGAACGCAAATCAGCGAGATCTTGGATAAGTTTGAGAATAGCTCTATCGAGGACGCTATCGAGGTAGACGATAAAAAGGGTTTGCATCTTGGCTTCGGGCAGATCCCCGAACTGCTGTTGGACAATACGGATCGTAACCGTACCTCTCCTTTCGCCTTCACCGGAAACCGTTTTGAGTTCCGCGCCCCGGGCTCTTCCGTGAACTGCGGATCGGCCATGTTAGCGTTGAACTCCGCCGTAGCCTATCAATTGCAACAATTCAAGAAGGACGTAGAGGCTTTGCAAGCGGAAGGAAAAAGCAAGGAAGTAGCGATCTTCAAGGTGCTGAAAGCCTATATCAAGGAATCTAAGCCGATCCGCTTCGATGGGAACGGTTATTCAGATGAATGGAAAGAGGAAGCCGCCAAGCGAGGTCTGGATTGCCAAAATAGTGTTCCCTTGCAATATGACGCTTATCTTAAACCGGAGTCGATCGAGATGTTCACGTCTACCGGCGTACTTACCCAGAAAGAATTGGAAGCGCGTAATGAAGTAAAATGGGAAGTCTATATCAAAAAGGTACAGATCGAGGCCCGGGTATTAGGGGATTTATCCTTGAATCATATCATCCCGGTAGCCGTTCGTTACCAGAGCGTATTGCTGGATAATATAGCGAAGTTGAAAGAGACATTCGGCGACGACCCGGAATTCCGCGATATGTCGGAAGAGCCCCGTCGCTTGGTTCGTAAGATAGCCGGACATATCTGTGCCGTGACCAAGAAAGTGGATGAGATGGTAGAGGCCCGCAAGAAAGCGAACCGCTTGACCGATATGCGGGAAAAGGCGATCGCTTACCACGACTCGGTGGCCCCTTATTTGGATGAGATCCGTGACCATATCGATGATCTGGAGCTGATGGTGGACAACCAGATGTGGCCGTTGCCGAAGTATAGGGAACTCCTGTTTATCCGATAAAAAATACCAGTACTGGCGTTGCCTTGCGCCAGTATCGGCATAGCCTCACGCTGATATAGGCGTAGCCTTACACCGATACTGGCATAAGGCTACGCCTATACTCCCGTTTACCACTTCACATAAGAGGCATTCATCAAGAAGTCATAATCATGTTTCATCGCTTGCAGCGGTGTCATATTATAACGCTCTTGCTCAATGAAGTAATCCTCTAATCCGGCTTTCTCCGCCACAGCGAATAAGGATTTGAAGTCTACGATTCCGGCGCCCATCTCCGTGCTGCCCTTTCCATCCGCATTCGCGTCTTTCAAGTGCCAGTTGGCGAAACGACCGGGATAACGGTTCACGTAATCATGACATTTAAAACCGCCATACACTAATTGAGCCGTATCGATCTGGAAAGTAACCAGCCCTTTGTCCGTATTCTCGATCATCACGTCGAACGGGATCTTTCCTTCCAACTCATGGAATTCATCCACATGGTTATGGAAAGCGAAACGCAACCCGTTCGCCTTTGCGATCTCACCACATTTATTAAATTGATCCGCTAAACGCTTCACGTCCGAAAGGCTCTTGATATCTTTGGAGGGATAACCCGCCTGAACAATCCATTTACAGCCTACCTCTGCCGTATCAGCGGCATTCTTTTTCCAGAAGTCCCATCCCTTGGTATCACCCTCCGCCAGCAAACCGCTTCCGGTATGGGAACCTACCATACGGGCACCCAGATCCGCCAGATATTTCTTCATCTCGGCCGGGGATTTCCCGTAGAATTTGCCATCCCGGTAACCGGCGGCTTCCATCCGTTTATAACCGATATCCACCAAAGCCTTCATCGTACCGTCAAAATCCGTCTTCAAGTCGTCCCGGACACTATACAACTGTACTCCTATCGCTTTCTCTTTCTTAGCCAAGATAGAGGCAAAGCCATTCGGTACTACACTCAGCGCAGCCACAGCGGCACCCGCTTTCAAAAAATTCCGTCTCGTTATCATCATACTATTCTTTAAGATTAACGGCGCTAAAGGTAGCAAAATTATTTCTACTTTCGCGCACATTTAAACAAACGATCATGCAAGGAACAAAAAATCTGACCGAAGGGGTCATTTCCCGGCAACTATTCAATCTGGCGATGCCGATCATGGGTACCTCATTTATCCAAATGGCCTATAGCATCACCGACATGGCTTGGGTAGGCCGGTTGGGAAGCGAGGCCGTAGCCGCTATCGGCGCCGTTGGTATCCTTACTTGGATGACGAACTCGATCTCTTACTTGAATAAAGTAGGCTCGGAGGTGAGTGTCGGGCAAAGTATCGGGGCGCAAAACGTGGAAGATGCCCGAGGATTCGCTTCCCATAACCTAACGATCGCCTTGATCCTCTCGCTTTGCTGGGGATTCTTGCTATTCGTCCTCGCTCGTCCGATTATCGGCTTCTACAAACTGGAGGAACCGATTGCGTTGAACGCCGTGGAATATTTGAGAATCGTCGCTTCCGCATTCCCATTTATCTTCCTCTCGGCGGCGTTTACCGGGATTCATAATGCCTCGGGATTGAGTAAGATTCCATTTTATATCAGCGGAACAGGTCTTTTACTGAATATGGTGCTAGATCCTTTATTTATACTCGGCTTCCATTTGGGTACGGCAGGTGCGGCTTGGGCTACGTGGATCTCCCAAGCGGTGGTTTGCGGACTATTCGTCTATCAGCTAAAATGCCGCAATAAATTGTTCGGTGGATTCCCTTTCTTTGTCCGTTTAAAGGAACGCTACACCAAGCGGATCTTCCAATTGGGCCTGCCGGTAGCGTTATTAAATACGTTCTTCGCGATCATCAATCTTTTTATGGCCCGTACAGCTTCCACCTACGGAGGGCATATCGGTTTGATGACGCTTACGGCAGGTGGACAAATGGAGGCGATCGCATGGAACACCTCACAAGGCTTCAGTACGGCCCTCTCCGCTTTCACCGCCCAGAATTACGCCGCACGCAAGAAAGAACGTATCTTGACCGCTTATCATACGACGCTTAAAATGACTTCGATCATCGGCGTGCTCTGTACCTTGCTATTCGTCTTTTACGGTAGCGAGGTCTTCTCACTGATCGTGCCGGAGCAAGCCGCTTACGAGGCTGGCGGCATATTCCTCCGGATCGATGGCTATTCGATGATCCTCATGATGTTGGAAATTACCACGCAAGGCATGTTCTACGGTACCGGCCGAACGGTTCCACCGGCGATCATCAGCATCTCGTGCAACACCCTGCGCATACCTTTGGCCATCGGGCTGGCGGCAGCGGGACTGGGTATTACGGGTGTTTGGTGGGCGATCAGCCTTTCCAGCATGCTAAAAGGTATCGTCGCTTTCATCTGGTTCAGTATCTTACAGAAGAAGATCTTGTAAGCGGAACAATTCTTACCGATTTTCCGTACATTCGCGATTAAAATGACATTCAATAAAAAAAACGACCTATATGGATAACAAATTCAAACCGGAAACCCTGTGCGTACAGGCCGGTTGGCAACCCAAGAAAGGAGAACCCCGTGTCCTCCCGATCTATCAAAGCACGACATTCAAGTATGAGACGAGTGAGCAGATGGCTAAATTGTTCGATTTGGAGGAAAGCGGCTATTTCTATACCCGCCTTCAAAACCCGACAAACGAGGCTGTAGCCGCCAAGATCGCGGCGTTGGAAGGTGGCGTGGCTGCCATGCTGACCTCATCCGGGCAGGCCGCTAGCTTTTTCGCTTTCTTCAATATTTGCGAGGCTGGCGACCATATCGTAAGCGCAACCAGCATTTATGGAGGTACTTATAATCTACTGGCCGTTACCTTGAAGAAGCTGGGAATCGAATGCACATTCATCGATCAAGACGCGAGCGAGGAAGAGATCTCCAAGGCTTTCCGCCCGAATACGAAGGCGATGTTCGGCGAGATGATCTCCAATCCGGGCGTTATGGTATTGGATGTGGAGAAGTTTGCCCGCATCGCCCATAATCATGGCGTACCCTTGATCGTCGATAATACGTTTGCCACGCCGATCAATTGCCGTCCGTTCGAATGGGGAGCGGATATCGTTACGCACTCCACGACTAAATATATGGATGGCCATGCCACGAGCGTGGGCGGTTGTATCGTGGACAGCGGCAATTTCGATTGGGAAGCGCATGCCGAGAAGTTCCCGGGACTTTGCCAACCGGACCCTTCTTACCACGGATTGACCTATACCAAAGCATTCGGGAAATTAGCGTTCATCACGAAAGCGACTAGCCAACTGATGCGTGACCTTGGAGCGATCCAATCCCCGCAAAACGCATTCCTATTGAATCTGGGATTGGAGACCTTGCATCTTCGTGTACCGCAGCATTGCAAAAACGCCTTGGCGGTAGCGCAGTGGCTACAGAAGTGTGATAAGGTAGCTTGGGTTCATTATCCGGAATTGGAAGGCAATCCGTACCATGAACTCGCCAAGAAGTATCTACCGAATGGCTCTTGCGGCGTATTATCCTTCGGATTGAAAGGTGGACGTGAGGTGGCGATCAAGTTTATGGATAGCTTGAAACTCGCCGCTATCGTAACTCACGTAGCGGATGCCCGTACTTGCGTGCTTCACCCGGCCAGTCATACGCACCGCCAGTTGAGCGATGAGCAATTGATAGAGGCTGGCGTAGCTCCGGACTTAATCCGCTTCTCTGTAGGTATCGAGAACGCCGATGATATCATCGCCGATATCGAGCAAGCGTTGAATAAATAAGACTTCAGTGCCACGCTGATGGCACACCCATGTCATCGGCATGGCACACCCGTTCCATCAGCGTGACACACCTGCTTCTCCAGCATGACACTGCTATAAGTTCCTAGATAGGCAGGAATCTCCCCAGACGCACCACCCAATTTGTCGTAATCCTCCCTAGGCTCGTTACCAGATGTTCCTCACGCAACAAATCCTCACGGAACTCACGAAGAATAAGCCAATCCGCCTGTTTCACCCAATGCCGGAAAGCCGGATTCTCCACATGGCTTTCCGAAATGGATAATAATGCGTCCAGATCAAAACAATCAGCGACAACGCCTGCGCCAGACAAAGAGGCATCGTAAGCATTGCAAGCTTGCTCAATATGTGTAGGAACCATCAATACAGGTTTATTCAGATACATCGCCTCACATACGGATTCGAACCCGGCGGTCGTAGCATAAGCCTTCGCCCCCGACATATAACGTAGAAACAACGTATCATCCAGCTGATGGAAAGAAAGGCAATCGTCTATTATCACCTCGGCTCGCTGATCTTTCTTATCCCAAAAGAAATGCATCGGAACCGAAGGATGACGGGAATGCCAAGAACGGATCTCCTCACTAAACCCGCTATTCAACAAATAACCATGCAAATAACTGCCGTTCGAGGGAACCGCATCCAAGACTTCTTGCCTTAATAAAGGAGGAACCACGACTATTCCTCCCAACGGCGCCTCACGCATCTTCCGAAAAGACAAGGCTAATTTTTTGACGGAGCCTATCGCCGTTAATCTCGTAAAAAATCGTAGCGACGCCAACGACAATGTGCTCTGCTTCGGGAAAACGAAATCCGGATGCAAGAATAGATATTGATGGGCGATACATACCATCGTCGCTTTCGGACGGAAAAGTAAGTAAGTCAGCCCCGTCAGCAGCTCGTAGAAATTCACGACAACATCCGCATCTGTCTGCCGAATCATCCGGTCGATATAACGGATACTTCCCATGTATTTGTGCAGACGCAATACATTATATAATATGCTACGCATCAAACTCACTTGTTTATTCTTAGCCGTCGGTAAAAAATTCGGACTCTCAAACGGATATACCGGCGACAGAATCTTATTCAAGAAGAAATCCGGTAAACGGCGGGCTGGGCTTTTTCCGACCAACACACCAACGATCTCATGTCCTTCGGCCATCAATTTCTGACGTAAGGATAACGCTTGGGTCAAGTGCCCACGTCCCTCACCTTGTATGATAAACAGGATTTTCATACGGCATCCGCATATAGTTGTACATTATTATATGTAACAATATCCCACTCTCCTTGTTCATCCTCCACGAGAGCGGTCATGCTTTCCACCCAATCGCCGGAATTTAGATAATGCACATTACCATACCATACGTTCGCTGCTTGGTGAATATGGCCGCAAATAATCCCGTCCAAATGCTTGGCCTCCGCTAAGCGTACCAACTCTTTCTCAAACTCCGAGATATAAGAGACCGCACTTTTCACCCGGTGTTTCACCTCTTGGGATAAAGAGAAATAAGGTTTTCCTTGCCGCTCTCTACGATGATTGTAAACCTTATTCAACCACAATAAAAAAGTATACCCCACATCCCCAAGCATGGCAAGCCAACGCATATGGGTCGTAACCGTATCGAAAATATCGCCATGTGTCACGAAATAGCGTTTTCCTTGTCTCGTCTTCAGCAAATAATCCTTTACGATCGATATATTGGAGAACTTAAAAGGAGCCAAGCTGTCGAGAAAATCATCATGGTTCCCCACTACATAGATAATCTCCGTACCCCTTTTCTCCATCATCTTCATCAATACCTTAAAGAAATCGGTATGCTTTTGTTTCCAGCGTTTACCGGATTTCTTCAATTGCCAGCCATCGATGATATCACCATTCAGAATCAATCGATCGCAATCTACGTGCTTGAGAAAATGGGTGACCTCCTCCGTCCGGGAATGTTCCGATCCCAGATGGATGTCCGAGAGGACAATAGTCGGATAGTACTTTCTTAATATCATCTTTTCCTTGTTTAAGATGATACAAAAGAACACCTTCGGTATTACAAGTTCACGACAACCTAGTGAAAAAGACATAACAAAAAGGCCAGCTCTTCACAAAGCCGGCCTTTTCTCGTTTAACTTTAAATATTAAAAAATTATGATGACATTTTACTTTACCTATTCTTCTGATTGAGTAGCCTCGTAAGCCTTTAACAACTTCTCTTGTACATCGGCAGGAACTAACTCGTAACTAGCGAACTTCATCGTAAAGGAAGCACGTCCGCCCGTAATGGAACTTAGTGAAGTAGAATAGTTAGACATCTCTTTCAAAGGAACTTTCGCCAATAGTTTCTCAAATCCCTTCTCGCTATTCATACCCATAATCAAGGCACGGCGTCCTTGCAAGTCGCTCATCACATCTCCCAGATAATCGGCAGGAACGGAAACCTCGACATCGTAAACAGGCTCCAAGATCTTAGGGCCAGCCTCCTTGAAAGCGGTACTGAACGCATTGCGTCCGGCAAGCATGAAAGAGATTTCATTACTGTCTACCGGGTGCATCTTACCATCGTATACGCAAATACGCACGTCGCGAGCATACGAACCCGTCAACGGCCCTTGCTCCATACGAGCCATGATACCTTTCAAGATAGCTGGCAAGAAACGAGCGTCGATAGCACCACCAACGATACAGTTTACGAACACGACTTTACCACCCCAATCCAAATCAATTATTTGAGTATCACGAACATTCATCTTATACTCCTGTCCGCCGAAACGGTAGGTATCCGGAGCAGGCATACCTTCATAATAAGGCTCGATAATCAAATGAACTTCACCGAACTGGCCTGCGCCACCGGATTGTTTCTTATGACGGTAATCCGCACGAGCCGCTTTCGTAATCGTCTCACGATACGGGATCTTCGGCTCCAGATATTCGATCGGCAATTTATCATTATTCTCGATTCTCCATTTCAATGTACGAAGATGGAACTCACCTTGACCGGAAACGATTGTCTGCTTCAATTCCTTGGACTGCTCGATTACCCATGTCGGGTCTTCCTCACGCATACGTATCAAGATTTCCATCATCTTCTCGGCGTCAGCCTCATTCACCGGCTTGATAGCACGACGATATTTCGGATCCGGATATTTAATGAAGTCGAAACGATAATCACAACCCTTTCCGTTCAATGTATTACCACGGCGAACATCCTTTAACTTAACGGTCGCTCCAATATCACCCGCCACCATTTCCGTAACCGGGGTACGAGTTTGTCCGGCTACCGCAAATAACTGTGCGATACGCTCCTTGGAACCACGATCGGCATTCATCAAATCGTCACCTTCTTTTACTTTTCCTGATATCACTTTAAAATAGGAAACCTGACCAATATGAGGTTCCACGGTAGTCTTGAAGAAGAACAAGCTAGTAGGACCATTCGAGTCCGGAGTCACCTCTACGCCTTCCGTAGTAATCAGACGAGGCATCTTGTCTGTACAAGGAACCACGTTACCCAAGAACTCCAACGTACGACGAACACACATATCACGACCGGCACATACGCAGAATACCGGGAACATACCGCGAGTAACCAAGCCCGCACGGATACCGGCACGCATATCATCCTCGCTCAAGGCACCTTCCTCAAAGAATTTCTCCATCAACATATCGTCGTTCTCAGCGGCGGCTTCCACCAAGGCTTGATGCAACTCCATCGCCTTATCCATTTCCTCGGCGGGGATTTCCAATACATCAGGAACTCCACCTTCCGGTTTCCAACGATACATCTTCATTTTTAATACATCCACCACAGCATTGAAAGAAGAGCCGCAGCTAATCGGATATTGGATAGGAACGATCTTACTGCCCCAACGGTCTTTCAACTGGGCGATGGTTCCCTCATAGTCGGCTTTATCATTATCAAGCTGATTGACAACGAAAATCACCGGTTTATGAAATTGTTCAGTATACCGGAACTGGTTAACGGTTCCAACCTCAACACCGTACTGGGCATTCAATACCATCAGTGCCGTATCCGTGACATTCAGAGCGGAAACAGCTCCTCCCACGAAATCATCCGAACCCGGACAATCGATGAAATTCAGCTTCCGATCCTGCCATTCTACACTGAAAACGGTTGAGAACACTGAGTATCCATACTCTTTCTCAACCGGGAAATAATCGGACACCGTATTTCCTGCCTCAACGGAGCCGCGACGTTTTATAACTCCACCCTCGTAAAGCATAGCTTCAGCGAGAGTGGTTTTCCCAGAGCCCGAACTTCCCAAGATAGAGATGTTCTTAATTTCATTTGTTTGGTATACTTTCATGATATCAGGATTTATTTGAGTTTAACAATACGTTTATTTGGCGTGAATCACTTTCACGAGGGCGCAAATTAGAGATTGTAAAGGAAAAAAGCAATTATCGCCCGGTGTTTGAGAACTATGTTGTGCAGCAGCAAGGTTTTTTGGAATTAAAATCATATCTTTGTGTAAAGATATAATTGTGTCCATACAGATGGCAGGCTTATACATCCACGTTCCTTTTTGCGCCAAGCGGTGTTTATACTGTGACTTTTTTTCCAATACGGAGATGAAGTATAAAGAGCCGTATATAAATGCACTTATAAAAGAGATGGAATTGCGGAAGGGATATATAGGAAACGAAGCATTAGAAACCATTTACTTCGGGGGAGGCACTCCCTCTCAATTAGACGAGAAGGATTTCGGTAAGATATTCGAAGCCATCTATCGTCTTTTTGATGTAGCCGAGCAAGCGGAGATTACCTTAGAGGCGAATCCGGATGACATGAAACGAGAATATGTATCGCTTCTCCGTAATTATCCTTTTAACCGGGTCAGCATGGGTGTACAGAGTTTTCATCCGGAAGATTTGCGTTTTCTGAATCGTCGCCATGACCGGGAACAAGCGATTAAAGCAGTAGAACTATGCAAGGAATATGGGATTACAAATATCAGTATCGATTTGATCTACGGACTTCCTAACCAAACGAAGCAAGCATGGGAAGAGAATTTGCGACAAGCGATCCGGCTGGATGTTCCCCATCTTTCCGCTTACCACCTCATTTACGAAGAAGGTACCGCACTTTACAAATTAATGGAAGCGGGAAAAGTAACTCCCGTAGACGAGGAGTTAAGCGTCTCGTTCTTTTCCACATTAATAGACCGGTTGGCAGAAGCGGGCTATTTGCATTACGAGATCTCCAATTTCGCCCGTCCCGGATTCTTCTCCAAGCACAATAGCTCCTACTGGACCGGAAAGAAATATCTGGGGCTCGGTCCTTCCGCCCATTCTTATAACGGAATAGACCGGGAATGGAATCCATCTTCTCTACCTATATATATAGAAGGTATAGAAAATGGGCATCCGACAATAGAATCCGAGGATTTAGACCTATGCACCCGGTACAACGACTTCATCATCACCGGCCTTCGAACCATGTGGGGAGTCTCTTTCGCTGATATCCAGACAAAATTTGGCAGGAAGCTCCTTTCTTATTGTCAAAAGCAAGCTCAACCCCATATCAACCAAGGTCTCTTATTACAAACCGGTGACAAATTGATTTTATCCAAGTCAGGAATCTTCGTTTCCGACGGAATCATGAGTGATCTACTTTGGGTATAAAAATTAACAAAACCACCACTTTCCCCAACAAACCTGTTAGTTAAAAGTACATTTCCTGCACATTTTCACGATTTTTGAGAAATAAAACGACGCATATTAAAAAACTATTACATATATTTGCAGCATCAAAAACAGCAAACAGTGCCATATTTGTATATAATATCAGGTTGCAACGGAGCAGGAAAAACAACAGCTTCCTTCACTATTTTACCAGAAATGCTAAAATGTAGGGAGTTTGTTAACTCAGACGAGATAGCCAAGGGACTTTCCCCTTTTAATGCAGACAGTATAGCCGTCGCCGTTGAAGCTAGTCGTATTATGTATAAGCGGATAAAGGAACTCATCGGTGCTGGTGAGACTTTCGCAATGGAAACTACGCTGGCCACCCGTTCAGTCGCAAACCTGATACGGGAAGCACAAAGGGAAGGTTATTATGTTACATTGCTTTACTTCTGGCTGAATACGCCGGATCTAGCCGTGGAACGTGTGAAAATGAGGGTAGCCGCCGGAGGTCACAATATTCCGGAAGCAACGATACGGCGTCGGTATGAGGCCGGTATCCACAATTTATTTGAGCTATACCTTCCTATTAGTGACTATTGGATGATAACTGATAATTCGATGTCTCCCATGGAAGTGATCGCCAAGGGATTCAAGAATGATAAAAGGGAAGTGTATAATCTAGATATTTTTACAAAACTTGAACATCATGAATGAGCAAGAAGTTAGAGAATTCGAAGAGAATATAGTAAAAGGTGCAAATATAGCTTTTCAGCGTTTGGTGAATCAGAAGAAGAAGGAAGACGGAGAGTTGGTATTCTCTCGTAACGGTCATATCTTCAGAGTCAAAGCTGTTGATCTTGACAAGATTTATTAAGTTATAGATATAAATATACAAAAAGAGGAGACGTATCTTTTAAAGATACGTCTCCTTTTTTTGTATTTATAGAGAAGTAAGTTAACTTACTTCTCTATCTTGAGAATTCCATCTCGTTCAATAAATAACCGGCTCCGGCATATTTATCGATTACGAATAGGACATAACGGATATCTACGATAATACTGCGTTGATAATCGGGCAGATATTGGATATCCCCTCCTACTCCTTCCCAGTTACGGTCGAAATTGATACCGATTAACTCTCCTTGTCCATTCAATACCGGACTACCGGAGTTCCCTCCCGTTGTATGGGTCGTAGCACAGAAGGCAACCGGCATTTTACCGTTAGGCATCTTATAAGGGCCAAAGTCTCCTGCTTGATATAATTCCTTCAAACGAGCAGAAACCACAAATTCCCAATTCGTAGAATCCTCCTTCTCCATGACGCCGTCTAAAGTGGTTTGATGACCATAATAATCGCAATCACGAGGACTGTAACCTTTCACCTGCCCATAAGTCAGACGAAGCGTAGAGTTCGCATCCGGAAAACTAGCTAAGTCTCCATACATCGCTAAAAGTCCTTTCACATACGCACGATGGGCGATCGCATATCCGGCATCAAAATCAGCCAAGGCCTTATCTAACGCCCTTTTCTCATCCTTTACGGATTGCGCGAACAGAATCATCGGATCTTCTCTCAAAGTTTTGACAGACGGGTGCTCCTTGAACGCATTAAAGTTCTTCTCGCTACCATAGATCGATTTATCAAACAGATAATCTACGAATTTATCCACATCCCCCTTAAACTTGCTATCGATTACGGAAAAATAAGCCGGCTGCGACTTCGGAACGACCAAACGCCTATATTCCTTTAGCATGACTTTCGCTATCTTCTTATCAACCATCGGCGCATAATCCTTATCTGCGAAACGGTGGAAAGCCCTCTCCAATTGAGTAACCTGTTTTTGCTGCTCGGAACGATCTTTCCCCTCCAAAGCCTCACAAACAGTCTCGATATCGGTCGGAACTTTGGAGAACTCGATACCACGGCTCAATGCCTCATCCAACATCCAACTACGGAAATGCAAATCCTTACGATCATTAACGATCTGCTCCAATGTCAGAAGCGCTTCTGGATAAGAAGGCTCACACATCTTCTTCGACCAAGCGATCAAACGATTCTGCACATCGTTTTTCACCTGCTCAAAATTACGTTTGTTGATCGCCCAGTTACTACCGATCGCATTCTTATAAGCGTTCGTAGAACCCGCATACTTACTAGCGTATTGAATCCGGACTTGCGGATCTTTCAACATTTCTTCCAGCATCGCCTCTTGACGGAGATTACGGATATTAATACGTACCGCATTATCTATATCCCGACGTTCGGCTACCTCCCATGAGGTATAGTATTTATTGGTACGACCGGGGAAACCCATGATCATGGCATAATCGTTCTCCTCCACACCTTTTATAGAAAGCTTTAACCAACGCTTCGGACGAAGCGGGACATTGGTTTCCGAATAAGGTGCCGGATTTCCGTTTGCATCGGCATACACACGGAAAAGAGAGAAGTCTCCGGTATGACGAGGCCACATCCAGTTATCCGTATCCGCACCGAACTTACCGATAGAGGAAGGGGGAGCACCGACTAAACGGACATCCGAATAGATTTTCTTGGTAAACATATAGTACTTATTACCTCCATAAAAAGCCTTGATCTCGACTTCCGTACCGGGGTTATCCTGTAAGAACTTCTCACCTACTTTCGCTTTAGCGAGGCCATTCAAGTACTTAGCGGACAAGAATTCCATGCTGTTCGGATCCGTGATCTTTTTCAGTTCCGTCCTCACATAATCCGTCACGTCGTCGATCTTATCGATAAAAGTAACCGTCAATCCCGGATTCGGAAGCTCCTTATCACGAGACATCGCCCAAAAGCCGTCCGTCAGATAATCATGTTCCAAGGTACTATGCCGTTGGATGCTACTATAACCACAATGATGATTCGTCAGCACCAACCCGTCCGGAGAGATCATCTCGCCCGTACAACCACCGCCAAAACGAACCACGGCGTCTTTCAAGGAAGGAGCCTCGGCGCTATACACTTCCTGATCGCTTAATCGCAGACCAAGGGCCTGCATCTCCGCAAACTTTTGTTGCTTCAATAAAGGGAGCAGCCACATGCCCTCATCGGCCAAGACCGGAAACGCCAATATAGCGGCCGCTACAGATAAAAAGAGTTTCTTCATGTATTTGAACTATTAAAAGGATGTTTTGTCAACATTGAATTATAATAACGGCGATCTCCACTTACCTCCTTACCAAGCCAAGCCGGTTTCTCAAAAGGCTCGTCCTCAGACGATAACTCGATCTCCGCAAGGATCAACCCTTCATTCGCTCCGTGGAAAACATCGACTTCCCACGTATGGCTGCCTCTGGGAACCAGATAACGAACCTTGTCGATCGCACCCGGCTCGCAAAGTTCCAACAACCGCTCGGCATCCACCAGAGGAATCTTTTGTTCGAACTCATAACGGCTCAAGCCTTTCTCATCCGAAGCGCCTTTGATCGTTAGGAATCCCTCCTCTCCCCGGATACGAATACGAACCGTACGTCCGGGCTGTGAGCAAATATATCCCTGCACGATACGGGTGGAGCTAACAGCCTCCGGTAAGAAATCACCGGAGACCAAGAATTTCCGTTCTATCTCAATGGCCATGTTTCGAGGTATCAGCCTTAATCGTTACCATCGTCGCACCAAAGCCATATTCGCGGAAAGAAGCATCTTGAAAATAATGTTGCTTATAACGGGTCTTCAAATCCTTCTCGATCGCCTTACGCAGTACGCCATCGCCTTTTCCATGGATAAAGACAATCTTCTGTCCGTTATTAAGAGCGTACTGATCCATCACCTCACGGAATTTTCCCAACTGGTACGTCAGCATATCCGCATTGCTCAATCCATTCGTATTATCCAACAATTCGGTTATATGCAAATCGATCTCAAGGATAGCGCTATTCGTCGGCTTCTTTTTCACGATTTGCCGGGGAACCCTACGTTCCTCACGAACCTTTTGCTGCATAGCTTCCTTCAACTCCGCCGCAGAGACCAATAGTTCTCTCTCGGGCAAGTCATTGCGGATAATCGGATAAATCAAGGCATCCTCCTCAAAGAAATCATTCTCCATAAAGCAGTGAAGCTTGTAGAACTTAACCGTATCCAAGCGCAACTCTACAGATACGGCGTTTTTCAACGAATAGGGTTTATCCTTCTTGAAAGCGATCAGTTGCACGCAGATCCTTTCCAGATCATTCAACTCCGGCTTACCGAACTCCTCTAGGAATATTTTCGTATTCGGCTCAATAATCCCGTTATAACGACTTGTCCAGCTATTATTCGTTCGGTTCATATAATTGAAGAACAAATAGTAATTGCTATCATTCACGAAATACGTCTCATAGCCACATTGCTGAAACGCCTTCGGATCGACCGGGAGATAAGCCAGATACACATTCAGACGCTCTCCCTCCGGTGTCTCCTCGACCTTTTCCTCTTTGGGTTCAGGCTTCTTTGGGGAAGGAGTCTCTACCGGAGCCTGTACTTTCGGGCGATTCGAGCTATGCACTTGCATATCATTGCCCCCAACCACGACACATTCCTTGATCAAGGCAGGAACCTCAAACCCATCCTCATCCTCAACCAACACTTGGTCCTTTCCACGGAATCCACGTACGACTCCACCTCCCACACTATTCAGGAAGCGAACTTTATCACCTATTTGAATACTCATATTCTATACCTTATTATATTATGCGCACAAAATTAGGGAATAATCCGCGAATCCGAAACCTATTTACTACTTTTGCACCCGGAATCCGTACAAACGGATGTTTTTTAACAGGACAGAAGAAGTAATGAAGACGCAAGAAATACGTATTGAAGATTATAACTATTCGTTACCGGACGAACGAATCGCGAAGTTCCCATTGCCTAAAAGGGACGAGTCCAAACTTTTACTCTACCGTAACGGGGAAATAAGCGAAAGTATCTTTAAGCATATCACGGATTATCTTCCCCAAAACAGCTTGATGGTATTCAATAATACCCGGGTCATACAAGCCCGCCTACTTTTCCAGAAAGAGACCGGCGCACGCATCGAGATTTTCTGTTTGGAGCCCATCGAGCCTCATGATTACGCCTTGATTTTTCAAGAGACCCGACGCTGTAGCTGGACTTGCTTGGTTGGTAACCTTAAGAAATGGAAAGAAGGCACTTTATCCAAAACGATCTTCATTAAGGATGAACCGGTCGTGCTGACAGCGGATAAGAAAAAGTCTCATGGTGACACACATTTGATCGAATTCATTTGGGATAATGAAGCTTATACGTTCGCCGATATCTTGGATGCCGCCGGGGTCTTGCCGATTCCTCCTTATTTGCACAGGGAAACAGAGAAGAGCGACCTACAGACCTATCAAACAGTTTATTCTAAGATAAAAGGCTCCGTCGCCGCACCGACCGCCGGACTTCATTTCACTCCGGAAGTACTTGCCGATATAGATGCTCGGGGCATCGGGCGGGAAGAAGTCACCTTGCATGTCGGAGCGGGTACCTTTAAACCGGTAAAAAGCGACACGATCGAAGGTCACGAGATGCACACGGAATTTATCTCCGTCCGCCGCAGTTCCATCGAACGTATCAAAAGCAACCTTGGAAATATCATCGCCGTAGGAACGACTTCCGTACGGACCTTGGAAAGTCTCTATTACATGGGCGTGATCCTAGATAATAACCCGGAAGCGACTTCCGAAGATCTCGTCGTAAAACAATGGATGCCTTACGACATGAATAACAACCGGCTGACAGCGGAGCGTTCCCTTCAAAACATCCTCGATTATCTGGATAAGCATGATGCGGATACGCTGGTAACGGCTACACAAATCATCATCGCCCCGGGCTATGAGTTCAAGATCGTAAAAGGAATCGTCACCAACTTCCACCAGCCCAAAAGCACCTTGCTCTTGCTGATCTCCGCTTTCGTAAAAGGAAACTGGAAATCCATCTATGAGTATGCCTTAGAGCACGATTTCAGGTTTCTAAGTTATGGGGATAGTTCCTTGTTAATATAGATGCATGTAAAATACGAGCCGAATGGTGAACAGTTAAAATATCTATTCGGCTCTCATTAACCACTCTGTAAACAATCCGGTAATGATTCATCCGGATAAGCTCTCTTATAGTCGTATCTTGAAACTCCGGAACCATACGCCCGGCCAAAGGAAAACGTTCTAAAACATCTACCGCCGCAAACAATCCACTTACAACTCGGGAGGCATACGAGGTATAACTCTTCTTCTCAATATAATCTCCAATTTCATTAAGGTTTTGGATCGCAAAATCAGTCCATTTTACTTCAACCATTTCGCTAATTTATTCCGGCATTCCAATTTGGTTAACACTTTTCCTTCTTCTGATTCTTTTATTCCAATACAGACCTTATCGACAAAAGACATCTTATCGACAAGCTGGTCCATAGAAAAATGCTCCGGTAATCCTTCCATAGCCATAGCAACTTTTGACTTACTTAATAGATTCATCTGAATAGGTTTCGTTTTCTACAAAGGTAACTGTTTTCTTTCAACATACAATAAGATCCCATACAATTCGTTATATTTGCACGAATATATTCCAGATTGAATGAAAGCGCATTTTACTATATATGTTTTATTTTTGCTTATCGTATCTTCCTTGTATTCCTGCAAATCGGCGAAGTTGAGCGATGCCGAGGAGAAGCAGCGTATCGGGGAATACTATGAGGCAGCCGCCATTTATCGTAAAGTTTACACGAAAACATCCCCGAAGAAAAGGGATTTGCGCGGCTATATCGCTTACCGTATGGCCGAATGTAACCGGTTGATCAATAATACGGCGAAAGCGACTAGCGCCTATATGAACGCCATCCGCTATGATTATCCGGATAGTACCGTCTATCTACGCATGGGACAGATGTTACAGAAGACCGGACGTTATCCGGAAGCGATCAAGAACTACGATATCTATATGGAGAACGATCCTAGCAATTTATTAGCCATCAACGGCATACAAGGATGCGAGTTAGCTCCCGGATGGAAAAAGAACCCTACCCGCTACGAGGTAAGGCGCATGGATAAATTCAATTCCCGCCGGGGAGAATTCAGTCCGATGCTGGCTGGAGATAAATACGACCAACTATACTTCGCTTCTTCCCGCTCGAAAGACAAAGACGCGAAAGTTAGCGCCATCACCGGGCAAAATAACAATAACCTCTTCCTTGTCAAGCAAGACGAGAAAGGGGCTTGGCTAGCTCCCGTAGAGCTTGAAGACGAGGTGAATACGGAATACGACGAAGGAACCCCCTCTTTCTCCCCCGATGGAAACACGATGTATTATACCTATTGCGCCCAAGATCCGGAAGGCCCTCGTACCGCCGAGATTTACATATCTACCCGAAGCAGCGCCAAATGGGGAAAAGGAACCCGTGCGACGATCGTAAAAGACTCGGTTACCGCCCTCGGCCATCCTTCCATCTCGCCGGACGGCAAATACTTGTATTTCGTATCCGACGCCGTGGGCGGTTTCGGTGGCAAGGATATTTTCCGTGCCCGGGTAGCGGGAAACGATTTCGGCCCGATGGAGAACCTAGGAGAAGAGATCAACACCCCGGGAGACGAGATGTTCCCGTATGTCCGGGATTCCGTCACCCTTTATTTCGCGTCCAACGGACATCCGGGAATGGGCGGTCTCGATCTGTTCAAGGCCACGCAAGACAGTACAGGGAAGTGGAATGTCGAGAACCTAGGCGCTCCCATCAACTCTATGGCAGACGATTTCGGTATCACCTTCGCCGGAAAAGAGGAACGAGGCTTCTTCTGCTCCAACCGCAACGACGCACGGGGCTATGACCATATATATTCCTTTGAACGGCCTACGATCACCATCTTCATCGAAGGAATCGTAAACGATGTCGATGAATATCCGATCGAGGACGCTACCGTACGCATCGTCGGAAAAGACGGACTGAACGTGAAAGTCCCGGTCAAGAAAGACGGTACCTATCGTGTCGAGTTGGAACGGGACATCCGTTATGTCATGATGGCCAGCGCCCGTGGTTACCTCAACCAGAATTACGAGTTGCATACCGGCCCCGAGGAGAAAAACGAGACGTATATCGTGGATTTCTTTCTCTCTCCGATCAGCAAGCCAGTTGTTATCGATAACATTTTCTACGATTTCGATAAAGCGACCCTTCGTCCGGAATCCAAGAAAGCTTTGGACGAGATGATCAAGATGCTGAACGATAACCCGAACGTAACGATCGAACTGGGTGCCCACACGGACCGGAAAGGTACGGACCAGTATAACGAGCGTTTGGCTCAACGCCGTGCGCAATCGGTCGTGGATTACCTAATAGCGGGAGGTATCGAGGCGGCTCGTCTGGAAGCGAAAGGATATGGAGAAAGCGTTCCCAAGACGATCAACAAGAAGATGGCCAAGCAATTCGATTTCTTGAAGGAAGGCGATGTGCTTACCGAGGAATTCATCCTTGCCCTGCCGCCGGAACAGCAAGAGATCGCCGACCAGATCAACCGCAGAACGGAATTCAAGGTCTTACGTACAAACTATAACTTATTTTGAGGGAGCAAAGAGCGTGATCTCCTTAAAAGAGACCGGCCAATCGATCGCACTCATCAGCACATCGAAGGACAGGCGTTGCTGATAAGAGACCGAGGACTCCCTTGAATACAAGTCATGAGCTACCAAACCGATCATCATCTTAACCTTATAATGCAATTCCTTGGATAGTACCAAGCAGGCAAGTACACTCAAATCTCTCGCTTCTTCCCAATCCCGATCCGCAAAACACATCTCCCTTTGAAGTGCCGGATAATGACGAGTCCGCATGATCAGATCTGGATCACGGACCTCACACGCACCTTCCACTACATCCAATAATATACGACAGACAGCCAAACGTTGCTTTTTAATTACCTCCATATACGTTTCCCTCAAACCGGACCGTTCACCTTGTTCGGTATTTCTATATGCTACAAAAAAGAAGCGTGGGAACTGTTAATCTACTATTCGAAACTGAGGCATCGCCAATAACCTACACTACAAAAACCAATATCAATTAAACTACAACTAAAAGCAATTATTATCAGCTATTTGAGTAATTTATCACAATAGGAAACAAGGCTTAATTTGTCTTTCTTTTGGTGATTATTGAGTTATTTTTGTTGCTTGTTTGTTACTTGTATTTGTCGAGTAACAAAAAATGCCTATATTTGCCAGTGGTAACAAATCAACATTATAGCTATGGCAAAGAAGAAAAAAGCCCTCAAAGCCAAAGAACCTATCAAGCTAAGGGCAAAAAGTCTATCCAATGGCAATAAAAGCCTCTATTTGGATATTTACAAGGATGGTAAAAGAACTTATGAATTTTTAAGGCTGTATATCATTCCAGAAGTGGACGAAACGGCAAAGGCAAGAAATGCAAATACCTTACAGGCTGCAAACGCTATCAAGGCACAAAAGATTATAGAACTTACAAACGATGAGGCAGGAGTAACAAAAAACGCCTCACGTTCCAAGATGCTTTTGATTGATTGGATGAGGCATTATAGTGACCACAAACTAAAGACGGGGCAAAGTGCCGCTTTTCATATCCAGATAGACAAAGCGATAAAACACCTTATAAAATACAGAGGCGATACCGTTACAATGAAAGAAGTTGATAAGCCTTATTGTTTGGGCTTTATTGACTATCTGAATAACGCCAAAAGGAAAGACGGTAAACTAATGGCTAAAGTAACAACAGCAGGTTATTTTAGATGCTTGAATTGTGCCTTAAACCTTGCTGTAAAAGAAGAAATTATACCTTACAACCCTATCACAAAGATTAATCCAGACGATAGGATTAAGATACCAGAAAGCACACGTGAATATTTGACGGTTGATGAGATTAAATTACTGATAGCCTCCAAGTGCATCAATGAACCCACCAAACAGGCTTATTTGTTCAGTTGCTTTTGTGGTTTAAGATTAGGTGACATACAGGCTTTGACATGGGGCGATGTTATTTTAGACGGTAGCCAATACAGGGTAAAGATTGTAATGAAGAAAACCCAAAAGACTTTGTATTTGCCTTTGTCTGATGAGGCTTTAAAGTGGATGCCCAAACGGGACGATGCAAAGGACACTGATAAAATCTTTCATTTGCCTTATGCAACTTATATCAATGTAGTACTGAAAACGTGGGCACAAAATAGCGGTATCACAAAAACGATAACTTTCCACACCGCTAGGCACACCTTTGCAACTATGATGCTTACTTTAGGGGCTGATTTGTACACAACAAGCAAACTGTTAGGACATACACAGGTGAAAACTACTACCATTTATGCAAAGATAGTGGATAAGAAAAAGGATGAGGCGGTAAACCTTGTAAATAACGTGTTTAACAAATAAAGTGGTAACGTGAAAATTCCAGAAATTAATTGCATTCTATCTGACAGAGAAATAGCGGACATGGTAGATGGTATTTATAAGCAAAACCATGAATACTATACTATTGATGAAAACGGCTTTATATTAGGCTATAAAGACCAAAAACGGCTTGCAGAGAAAGAGTATCTTACAGAACTTCTTTGCAAATGGAGAAATATTAATAGATGGTTGAACAATGGAGCATCTCCGTATGAACGTGTAACGCTCGCTATGATTGAAGAAAAAGAAAAAGAGCGTGATACCCTCTACAGGCAAATAGAAAATGCCTTAAACGGGAAATTTGTTATAAATAATAATGAAGAAAATTTGCCAAACGTATTAAATACTGATAAGGCTAAAGCTATTTTGCAAAAAGTTATTGCAGCAGAATTATGCGATAGTAATTATAAATGGAATGGTACAATACAGCTATTATCCTATTTTGCTGATAGAATGAGCCGCTATTTGAAATTAACGAATAAGATGGATAAGGACGGCAATATACAAACCAGTTGGAAACCTTTTGAAACTCTATTTGGATATGAGGGGAAAGTACAAGGAATAGATAAATTGAAGGGGGCAAAGCAGAATTGGATGAAAAACAATACCAAATTTGAGCCGACAGGACATGAAAAAGTAGATGCCCTATTTGAGTAATTCACATACCTTACACACTCTAACACACCGCTTTCATAACGGTGTGTTTTTTTGTAGTTATCATTATCGATTTTTGTACCATGTTTAACAGGCAGAGGGGCGAGTGTACATAGTTCCAACGTCGCAAAGCAGAAAATTGACATGGAAGAAAAGATAAATCAAATTTTAGTTTATTCCTTGTTAGCAGCAAAAAATGTGCTAACCTTGGAAGATGTAGCCTTATTGACAGGGTTAAGTAAATCTCATTTGTACCGTTTAACGTGTACCCACCAGATACCCTATTATCGTCCAAACGGGAAACAAATATACTTTGACCGTTCAGAGGTGGAAGCGTGGATGAAACAGAACCGAGTAGCGACCATAAAGGAGACAGAACAACAGGCTATTGCCTATGTGGTTACAGGAAAGAAAGGGGGAAACTTATGATAACGCCCAATATTCTTTATTATGCACGTCTGGAATTTGATGCAACAAGCAAGAAAACGCCCAAATATGTAGTGACAGCACAAGCGGGTTATTATCCACCGATAGAAACTATTACAGGCAGGAACGGTAAAGTATCAATGTACCTTATGGAAAAGCTGAAAGAGAACGCAAATGTTCCATCTATAAGACTACAGGCTAAAAATGGCTTGAATTTTACAGGTTTGAAAGATTATTTTGTGGACGGTAAACTAAGTGGCTTTGCTTATGGCTACCCGTTGGCAGATAAGACATACAGTGCCAAGAACAAGGTTAACCCGTTCTTTGAGTATAAAGATGATGGCTTTTTGTTTATTGTTCACCAAGACGATAAAGCGGTAACAGAAACGGAAAAGATTAGACCGTCTTTTATTGAATTGATTGTTTTAGATGGTGCAAAAGTCTTGATTTCCTCTTATTGCAAACAACTTGTGATGGGTGGCTTTAATGAAGTATTGGATGCTTTGAGGAAACAAGCCAAATAAAGAAGTTCCTTATAATAAGTTGTAGGTTGTACCCAAATTTTGGTAACAATGTATGATAAGTTAAAGCTACTCTACCCAAGAATGAGAGGTACACCAGACATAAGCGGTTATCTGGATAAGGCAAAAGAGCAAACCGACCTTAAAACGGGGGAAGTTTGCATCTTTGGCAGTCTGGACGGGTTGAAAGTGTCTATCTATACAGGCGGTTACTCCATTATAGGCAGTTTGGCAAAATACCTATATCCAAGCAATGTTTATCCACTTGACAGACATAGTACCGTCCAAGCGATAGAAAAGCTATCAGACGCTTTACATATAGATATGAAAGAGGCTAAAGTTACAGGGCTTGAATTTGGGACACAGTTTGTAATGAGGAAACCAGTAAATGAATATCTGAAAAAGTTAGGCGATATGCCTAAGTTGGCACGTTATCACTTTGATGTAGGTACGCTTTACTACAAGCACAAAGGAAAACAGCAACCCAAAGTATTTTGTTTTTATGATAAAAGGGCTGATGCTGATGCAAAAGGGTTGATAATACCAGATGGTTTTACTGAAACCAACTTGCTAAAATATGAAATGAGATTGAACGGGCGGTTATCTCAACAAATAGGAGTTCCAGAGGTGCAAGCCTCAACATTATCAGAAAGTAAGTTTTACAGGTTACTTGTAAGGAAGTGGCAGGCACACTATTTTTCAATATCCAAGTTGAACCAGCTAAAAACAGAGGTTATGAGTGAAATTAAAACCGTTTCAGATGCTTTTGATGTGTTAGTGGCACGTTTGATAAGCCAAAGCGACCAAAGCCAAATAACGACTTTTCTAGAAGAATTGAAAGAAGCAAAAGTGTTTGGTGACAGGAAGTGCTACACAAGGCTAAAGAAGAAAATTATTGAAGTGGCAAACAAGGCAAGCGTTTCTATATCCGATGAAGATATAAAGGAACTTGATGATGAGATTAAGAATGTTGGAGCATACGTGTAATTACAAGACCCTTATAATAAGTTGTATGTTGTTACCAAAAATTGGTAACAGGTAGAGACCCCAAGTGCAAGTTTTAGTGTATATCCCTAAAATTATAAAATGTCCTATATGGTTATGTAGTATTCTACAATAATACAGATTCAGCCCTTTTTCTTTGTCCTTTATTGACTTATACTTATCTTTGCCGTGTAAAATTTGGAAATATTAGCGTTAGCTATTATTCAATGGAGTAAAAAACGACCAATAAAAATTACAGACCGTTGAGTAATGAGTGAACGCCCGTGCTATGCGTGGGCTGTACTTATTATTGGTCTGTGGGTTACTTGGTCGTACCTTTACTCCGATAACGTGCAAGCCCACGTTATTTTTTACATGGTCTGTATTACGATTATCAATAAAAAACATACAGATTATGAGAAAGATTCTATTTTTATTCATAGTAGTAGTTTTCTTCTATGGATGTAGCAAGGACAATGAAGATAAATCAAATGACGCTTATCAAATTGAGTTTGTTAATGGAAAGGAATATACTCAAACTTTCTATTTTGGGAACCATTTTATTTATAGTGAAAATAATAAAGTAGGAACCGGGTGTAATATCATTTCTTCTTGTAATAGACTATCTTTCACAATCAAAGATAATGAAGTTGGTTTTTACGAGATTTGCCCTCCGGTTGATTTGAGAAATGAGGAAATAAAATTAAACGAAAACTTGGATAGTCAAAATTTTAGATATTACCTTATTGCAGATATACACTTTTCATATCCCATAACATCCACTTTAAATATGCAACTTAAAAGCCAATGGAAAATAGTGATTGGAAGGATGGAAGAATATGTTTATAATGGACAGATTTATAATCGTTTAATCATTGTAGAATAAGACTTTGTTTTTGAACACTAATAGAGGTTGGACATTTTTAATTAGGCTGTTTAATTTAGATTCAGTATATTTGTATCAGAAAAGCCCACAAGCCCAATAAAAAGGCTATTTTGTTACTGATTTGTTACCCACTTTCAAAACAAAGTGGGCTTTTTGTTTAAATATCAATCAATTACAGCAAAAACTATTGGTAATCGCCAAACACCCATCGGACAAATAATAAACAACAGCCCACGCCTTATTACGTATACTATTAGGCAGTATATATAACAAGCGTGAGCGTTTAGTTGCCTATTATCTCTGTCCGACTTGAAACTTGGCGATTTTCAGTTCCAAAGATAATATCTTAAACGCTTATCGTAATCACACTTTGATTCATAAACCCTTGAATTTCCACAAGAGTTTACTTTATCGATACAAATATAACGCTTTTTCTCATACATCATATGGATTTATTTTTCTCTTTTAAAATCTATTGGGAAAAGATAGCGTATACTCTCTAGCGATAAATTCTTCCACTATAAACAAGATGCTTCCGTGAGTAAAAAAGAGAGGCGCATATACATCCTATTTATGTATATACGCCTCACCATTATGTGGATATTTCCAAATCCGGAACTTTCTTCCTTATTTACTCTACCGAGAACTTATAAATACACTCACTCGTATATTTCTCGCCCGGACGAAGCACTACGCTCGGGAATGCCGGCTGGTTCGGGCTATCCGGGTAATGTTGAGTCTCCAGACATAGAGCGCCACGATGCGGGTAAACCACACCTAACTTGCCTTTATCACCCGCTTTCGTCATTGAGTTGCCGGCATAGAATTGAAGACCCGGCTCATTGGTGTAAACTTCCATAACGATACCGCTTGTCGGAGATACAACTTTAGCGGCTACCTTATTGATATCGCCGGCGGCGTTCAAAATCCAGTTATGATCGTAACCACCACCATAAACCAATTGCGTAAACGGATTGTCGATATCAGCGCCTACCACTACCGGTTTGCGAAGATCCATCGGTGTGCCTTCCACGGGTTCGATACCGGTCGGGATCAAAGTCTCGTCCACCGGGTTATATGTATCCGCATCGATCATGATCGTATGATCCATGATTTGCGAGCCGGGGACACCGGAAAGATTGAAATAACTATGGTTTGTCAAATTCACGACAGTAAGTTTATCCGTCGTAGCCTCGTACTTAATATCAACGGCGTTATCATCCGTCAACTTATAGATCACCTTGATATCCAGATTACCGGGGAAACCTGCCTCACCGTCTTTCGATAGATAAGTCAACTCCAAGGTTTGGTCATCGACCTGTTTCGCGTCCCAAACTACCGCATGATATCCCTTCGGACCTCCATGCAAGCAATGGCCGTTATTATTCTGCGGAAGTTGATACTCCGTTCCGTCCAACGTAAACTTACTATTCGCGATGCGGTTGCCATAGCGTCCGATCAAGGCACCATAATTCATGTCTGGGTTCGCCACGTATTGCGCGATATTATCGTAACCCAGCACCACGTCCGTCATCTTACCGTTCTTATCAGGCACCATCACGGAAACCAAGCGTCCGCCCCAATTCGTTACGCAAGCCTCAGCCCCTTTCTTATTCTTCAACACATACAAAGCAGTCGGCTTACCATCTACCTCAGATACAAAATCCGACTTCATCAAACCAGAAAGAGTGGCCTCTTCCGTAGCCGCCTCCTTCTCATTCTTACCTCCGCATGACAATAACATACACATTGCCATGACCGCAAAACAAAGTTTTTTCATCTCTTTCCTTTAAAATTAATAAATGTTATTCTTCGGGCAAAGATACGCATTCTATCCACATGAGGTCCAATATCCTTACGCATTTTCTCGGGAATCCTTACCGATTTCCTCCCGAAGTACTACACTCTTCCTCTTGACATCTTAATCATCCACCAATTGGTGGATGATCATGCAACAGCCGTTGGAAGATCATGCAACAGTTGGTAGATGATCGTCCAACAGATGATAAATAAGCTATACCTTCATACAAATCCCCTAATACCTCCCGAAGAAACCGCCAAGGATACATGAAGAAACCGTTTGAATCCTCAACCGATTTCATATTTTGACCCGTTATTCTAGTATAATACGATTCACTTTTGTACATTTGCACACTATTGTAATAAGTGAGTAATGAAACAATATTTAGAGCTGCTCAATAGAGTGCTTACCGAGGGAGTTAGAAAAGAAGACCGGACGGGTACGGGAACGATCAGCGTATTCGGTCATCAGATGCGGTTCAATCTGGAAGAGGGATTCCCGCTACTCACTACCAAGAAGCTGCATCTGAAGTCTATCATCTACGAATTGTTATGGTTCCTGAATGGAGATACCAACGTAAAATATCTGCAAGATCATGGCGTACGCATCTGGAACGAGTGGGCCGACGCGGATGGTAGCCTTGGGCATATATACGGTTACCAATGGCGGTCATGGCCGGATTATAAAGGAGGATCTATCGACCAGATCACCGAGGCCGTGGAGACGATCAAGCATAACCCGGATTCACGACGAATCATTGTAAGCGCATGGAACGTGGCGGACTTAGACAACATGAACCTGCCTCCTTGCCACGCTTTCTTCCAGTTTTACGTGGCGAACGGACGGTTGAGCCTACAATTGTATCAACGTAGCGCGGATATTTTCCTTGGCGTTCCGTTCAACATTGCCTCCTATGCCTTGTTATTACAAATGATGGCACAAGCTACCGGCCTTAAAGCGGGAGATTTTGTTCATACGTTGGGAGACGCCCATATCTACAGCAACCATTTGGAGCAAGTTAAGTTACAATTGACACGTGAGCCACGTGCGTTGCCCCGTATGGAGATCAACCCGGACGTAAAGAGCATCTTCGATTTTAAGTTCGAGGATTTCAATTTGACCGGATACGACCCACATCCCCACATCAAGGGAGAAGTGGCCGTCTGAGAATTGGCAGTTGACGATGGACAGTTGACAGTTAATTCATAAATCATAAATTACAAATCATAAATCAATAAGTCTATGAGTACAATTTCTATCATCGCAGCAATCGCAGATAAAAGCGCGATCGGAAAGAATCAGCAATTATTATGTCACATGCCTTCAGACATGAAGCGTTTCAAGGAATTAACCACGGGACATGCGGTAATCATGGGACGTAAGACATTCGAGTCTCTCCCTGTAGCGCCACTGCCCAATCGGAAGAATGTCGTATTGACGACTATGCCCGAAGCTGGTTTCGTGAATTGTTTCGCTTGCGAGTCTATGGGGGCCGCTCTGGATTTATGTGAGAAAGAGGACGAGATATTCATCATTGGCGGCGCGTTGGTCTACAGACAGGCTTTGAGAATAGCCGACAAAATGTATATTACCCGCATCCATCATGAGTTTCCCGACGCTACCTCGTTCTTTCCCGTCGTAAACTGGGACCTTTGGGAAGAGACTGAACGTGAGGAGTATCCCGCAGACGAGAAGAACCCTTACCCCTACACCTACATCACCTACGTGCGCAAAAAATAAACATTAACGTACGTTTTACAACTTTTTGCTCTTTCTTTGTATCTATATAGGAAAGGTTTATTGTTAAACTTATAAAACCCAAAAGATATGAAGATAAGAGCAATTATTTTATCTGCCCTGATACTTTGCGGCATCTCGGCGGTTATTATGTATAGCCGGGCCGCCCAGCCTCAACAAAAAAGTTCTGTTATCACGCAAGCTATAAACGATAAGAATACCCCTATGGTGATCAAGAATCTTATCCTTAAAATGAAAGAACAGATGGAGGTAAACGATGATCAGTTCCCGGAACTGATCAAGGAGGTGGAGAATTACACCAACAGTTGCGCCGACTCGGCTTCCGTGGCGGTATTACATTCCATGCTGGCGGAGATGTATCAGAATTACTACCAACGGAACCAGTGGACCATCAACCAAAGAACCCAATTAAGCGGTTATATCCCGGAGGATATCCGGGTATGGACTTCCAACTTATTCACGGATAAGATCAAGGAAGAGATCGATTTATCATTGCGACCTACGGCCTTATTGCAAAATACGCCTGTCAGCAAGTTCAAGGATATTCTGGAGATCGGAAAGGACTCGCAAACCCTGCGTCCGACCCTCTATGAGTTCCTTGCCTTCCGGGCACTGGACATCCAACCGACCGTACAGATCTATAAAGACTTGATCGCCTTTCAAAATAAGGAGCCGAATATGAAATCGGTCCTCCTTACGGAATTGGATTACCTACGATTCCTTTACGGGGATAAAAGGGATAAAGAGTCTTTTGAGGCTTACATGAACGCATTGGATGAGCTTTACAGGAACTTAGCTTCTCAAAACTATGCAGCCGAGATCTTAATCGCCAAATTGGATTTGGTTAGCGGCAGTATGTTTCGTTACGTCTCTACCCAATGGGATTCTATCAAAGCGGAAGAGGTGAAACTATGCGAGGAGGGTATCAAGCGGTATTCCGGTTACCCTCGCACGGCTATCTTAAAGAATCGCTTGGCGCAATTGGAACAACCTACTTTATCCGCATCTACAAACAATACGGTTTATCCGGGACAGCAACTGGGGATCAAGCTGGAATATAAGAATGTACAGAAAGTCATCGTACAAATCTATCGAAGCTCGAAAACACCTTTACAAGCGGCAGCCCATACATCCGCAAAAAAATCAAGTGGCAGCACCTTGGGACAACTCGTAAATGAGAAGACATTCTCTTTGCTACTGCCCAACACCTATTCGCAGCAAGATACGACCTTACATATATCTATGGATCAACCGGGATTGTATGAATGTGTCGTAACCGTACCCGGACAACAGCTAAAGACGATCAATACGGTTAGCGTAACCCGATTGGCCGCGATCTATCGTAATCTTTCCGGTAATAAACAAGAGGTCATGGTTACCGACTATCTTAGCGGGAAGCCTGTTGATGGGGCTATCGTTACCTATTACGGAGGTCAGCGTCGTAGCTTGCAAGAACTGGGTACCGTCAAGACAGACCGGGAAGGCTTGGCCACGCTTCCGGCGAACAGTCAAGTATTGGCGTTCCAAGCCAGCAGACCGGGAGATACCAACGCTATGTTGACAAATATCTACCCGATGGGTTCCGGCCACAAACCGGAAAAGAACCCGGTAGAAGTCTCGATCTTTACGGACCGTGGACTTTACCGTCCGGGACAAACCATTTTCTTCAAAGGTCTCGCCTACGTAAAAGACTCGAACGACCCGCATGCCGTGGCCGGACAGACTTTTACGGTGACTTTGTATGACGCTAACGGGAAAGAGCTAGCCCAGAAGAAATTCACGACTAATGACTTCGGTTCTTTTAACGGCGAGTTCTCCATCCCCAAACAGACCCTAAGCGGCGTCTTCCGGTTAAGTACCGGACAGATGAGCGTATATATTCATGTAGAGGAATACAAACGCCCGACTTTCCAAGCGTACTTCCTCCCGATCAAGGGCGATATCGCTTTCGGCGATTCCGTTACCATACAAGGCAAGGCGGCTACATTTTCCGGCGTGTCGCTACCCAGCGGAGATGTCACTTGGCGTATTACACGCAGGCCCTTCCTGTTGTGGAGGTATTTCCGTCCGAGCGCTCCGACACAAGTTGCGGAAGGGAGTACCACCCTTTCCGGCGATGGAACATTCAACGTATCTTTCCGTCCCCAAAAAGAGGAGGATACGAATCCATACGCTTCCGCATACCAGACCTACGAGGTATCGGCTACCGTAACCGATAGCAAGGGAGAGACCCAAGAGGCAAATTACACCTTCTCGGTAGGAGAATCCAGTATCGTCTTATTCACGAACCTACCGCCACAAATCGAGAAAGACTCGGTAAAAGCCGTAGTCGAAGCCCGGACAATCAATGGGGAGATGGTTTCCACCTCCGGTACTTTCAAGATCGTAGAACTGATCGCAAACCGATCCGATAAGAATAGCGGAGAGAGCTATCAAGAAGGCAAGCAAGTAGCTTCCGGTAGCTTTACCAGTGGCAAAGAAATCAGTCCGGCTATTTTCAACCCATTGCCCTCCGGGCGTTACCGTATTTTAGTAGAAGCCAAAGATAGCCAAGGACGGCAGAGTAAGAACCAGTCCGATTTCATCCTATACGGAAAGAACGACAAGCGTCCTCCCGTATTTACCCATACTTGGCTGCTGAAAGAGAAGACAACTTGTTTACCCGGGGAGGAAGCGGAAATCGTATTCGGCACCTCCGACAAGGACGCCTACGTACTCTATGAATGGTTTGCCGGAAATAACCGCATCCATCATGAGTTGATTAAGCTAAGTGACGCGAACCATCGGTTTAAGATCCCGTTCAAGCCGGAATATGGAGAGGGAATCATCGTATCCTTTACGTTCGTAAAAGAAGGTGAACTATATATTACCCAAGTACCCGTAGAGCTTCAGCTACCCAACCGGCAGTTGACCATCAAGCCGATAACCTTCCGGGATCGTTTACTTCCGGGAAGTAAAGAGAGCTGGAAATTCCGTATCACCGACGCGGACTCCACGATCGTATCCGCCGAGGTACTGACCAGCATGTATGATGCCTCGCTAGATAAAATCATACCATTCAATTGGTATTTCTCCCCGCGGCGAACGATCCTGCTACAAGCTCCCCGTTTCTCAACCGGAGCCGGATTCCAGCGTAGTTATCAATATGACCAGACAGAGGCCAAGTATATAAAAGTACCTCAATATCAGTATGACCGTTTAAATTGGTTCGGTCTATTCAATGAGATTGTCATACGAGGATACGGCTCCAGCAACCGGGCTTTCGCCACGGGTGGTATCATGCTGAAATCCGCGGCAGCCCCAGTAGTGGCGGAATCCATGAACATCATGGAAGACAGCGCCGTGTTAGAAGAGCCTAGTGTGGAATCTACGGAAGGGGAACCCGTGTTCAGCCTATCCGATCCTTTCGCCAAAGAGAGCAGCCTGCCGGTAAGTCCAGAGCAAACCCGGCGGAACTTCGCGGAAACCGCCTTCTTCTACCCGACCTTACAAACGAACGAGGAAGGAGACGTATTCGTAAATTTCACCCTGCCGGAAAGTAATACGACTTGGAAACTACAGCTATTGGCCAACACCCAAGACCTAAAATACGGTCTGCTTACGAAAGAGGTCATTAGCAGCAAACCCTTGATGGTTCTACCGAATCTGCCTCGTTTCGTCCGCCAAGGGGATGAGGTCAGCATCAGCACGCAAGTCATCAACAATTCCAAGGAAGCGGTATCCGGCCGTGTACGCATCGAACTATTCGATCCCGCTACAGACCAACCGATTATCTGCTTGAGCAAGTCACAACGTCCGTTTGAGTTGCAACCGGATAGCATCGCTACTGTAAGCTGGATGATCCCAGTCCCCAAACAGATCAACCTACTGGGCGTACGTATCCTAGCCGACTCTGAAAAGGGAAGCGACGGGGAGCAGCAGATCGTACCTGTTCTTTCCAATCAATTGCTCATCACGGAAAGTACCCCGTTCTATTTGCTCAAGGAAGGAGAGAAACAAATCCGTATCTCCGGGAACTCGGAGGGAGCGACACCATTCCGTCTCACGCTGGAGATGACCGGGAATCCGATTTGGTACGCGGTACAGGCATTACCGACGATCACACAGCCGAACAATGATAATATCTTATCTTGGTTTGCCGCTTATTACAGCAATACGTTGGCTTCCTATATCGCCCAAGCCCATCCCCGCATCCAGAAAGTGATCAACCAATGGACCGCTCAAGGAGGGAATGCCTCTACTCTCTATTCAAACTTGGAAAAGAACCAAGAGCTGAAGAACATACTCTTGGAGGAGACGCCTTGGGTACTAGCCGCCGATAACGAGACAGAGCAAAAACAACGCTTGTCTTTATTGTTCGACCTAAACCGTGCGGACGGATTACGGGAAGCGGCCTTGCAACAACTGATCCAACAACAGAACGAAGAGGGTGGATGGAGCTGGTTCAAAGGTTTCCCCGCAAGCCGTGCGATCACTCTTTCTATCCTGAAAGGTATGTCACAGCTTGTACAGCTAAACGCGATCCAATATGGGCAAGCGGAGAAAGAGATGCAAATGAAGGCCCTCAAGTTCTTGGACAAAAGTATGCAAACGGATTATGAGAACTTGCTGAAATACGATAAGAAATGGCAAAACGCATGGCCCTCGCCGGAGCAGGTAGAGTTCTTATTCGTCCGCAGTTCCTACCGGGATATCCCGGAACTGGGAGACGCCCGGGAAGCGATCCGTTTCTATACGAACCAAGCGGAGAAGCACTGGAATCAATATTCCTTAATCAGTAAGGGCGAAATCGCCTTGTTAATGCATCGAAACGGTAAAAAGGAGGTGGCGACAGCGATCCTGACATGGCTAAAGAAGACCGCTACGATCTCCGAGGAGAAAGGTATGTATTGGGCAAACAACCGCAGGGGGAGTGATTATTTCACCTCACCGATCGACACGCATTGCTTATTAATGTCCGTCTTTAACGAGATCGCACCGGATACCCAGAATACAAACCGGATGAAACAATGGTTGCTAAACCAGAAACGTACACAAAACTGGGAATCCGTACCCGCCACGGTAAACGCCATTTACGCCTTGCTACTCACGGGTAGCGATTGGCTGAACACGCAAAACACCTGTGTAGCGACATGGGACGGCAAGACCTATAGTACCGCGGAAGGGGAAATCGCCACCGGTTACCTCAAAACGATACTTCCGAACGAGCCGGCAAATAATTCCGCCAACCCCGTGCTCTCGATCCGCAAGGAAGGAAACACGCCGGCATGGGGAGCTGTTTACGAGCAATACTTCCAAGAGATCGACAAGGTAAAAGGACAAAAAGGGGTGTTGAGTGTCGAGAAGAAATTATTCGTCGAGACCAATAACGGTACCAACCGCCAAATCCGTCCCGTAACACCGGAGCAACCGCTCCGCATCGGAGACAAGGTAATCGTTCGGCTAACGATCCGGACAGACCGTGAAATGAATTACGTATTCTTGAAAGATCTACGTGCGGGCTGCTTCGAACCGGCCGATCAACTTTCCGGCCCGGAATCAAGAGACGGTATCTGGTATTACAGATCCCCGAAAGACGTATCCGAGAATTTCTTCATCAATCGTCTGCCGGAAGGTACGTTCGTCTTGGAATATCCGGTCTACGTATCCCGTAGCGGCGAATACGCCGGAGGTATCAGTACGATTCAATGTATGTACGCCCCGGAATTCGTGTCGCACACCGCCGGAGAAAGCTTGCGGATCATGCCCTAAACAAGCCTTTTCTTACAATGCCCGTTCTAACCTCCTTACAATGCCCAGTATAAGGAGGTTAGAATGGGCACCGTAAGAAGGTAAGAATAGGCATCGCAAGAAGCGTTATCTTCCTCTAATTTTCAGTTTTCAATTCTCAACTTTCAATTGAAATGACTATCTTTGTAATTCGAATTAAAACTAAACGATAAGATGAAACAAATAGTTTTTATTTTCATGGCGATCCTGTTAGCGACAGGAATGGCTTCGGCTCAGAAGAAAGCAGTTATTTCCGCGGAAACAACCAGTTTCGACTTCGGTACCATCAAGGAAGCGGACGGAAAAGTATCCCATACGTTTGAAGTATCCAATACGGGCGATATGCCTCTGGTCATTACACGTGTAATCGCGTCTTGCGGATGTACGACCCCGGAATGGCCGAAAGAACCGGTAGCTCCGGGTAAGAAAGCCCAGATCAAGGTTACTTTCGATCCGGCAGGACGTCCGGGTCCTTTCACGAAGACCATTTCCGTATACAGTAACGGGAAAACCGGAAGCTTCATCATGAACATCCGGGGAGAGGTTGAATAAGAAATACGTAAAAAACCCCCAATTGGAATGCTGAATATAAAAAGGTTGATCCTTGCTCTTACAGCAATTATATCTATAACGACAGCTTGGGCACAACAAGGCGCCCAAATCTTGTCGGACGAGTTGACTTATAATTTCGGGACAATAGCCGAGGCCGATGGATTCGCCAGTCATACTTTCACGATAAAGAATACGGGAGACGCCCCTTTGGTCATTACCCGTGTTACTGCGTCATGCGGTTGTACACGGCCAGAATGGACTAAGTCGCCGATCGCTCCCGGTAAGACCGGTGAAGTTAAGATAACGTATAATCCGAAAGGACGCCCCGGCCCGTTTTATAAAACCGTATCGATATTCAGCAATGGGAAGAAAGGGAGTTACAGCCTAGCCATTAAGGGAAATGTCACCCCGAAACCTTCGCAGCCGGTCTTTACGTATCCTTATTCTATCGGTGATCTGAAGCTGCATACGAAGACTGTTCTATTCAGCAGTATCCGTCCGGAGGAAACGTTGGGCGAGAAGATCAACATTAAGAACGAGGGAAAGACCTCGGCTACGATTCATCTGGGTAAAGTACCTCACTACCTTAACGTACAGGTGAACCCGGCTACCCTTCAACCGGACGAGGTCGGTGCCATTACGATCCTTATGGATGCCAAGGTCCTGAAGCGGAAAGGACGAGTCTCTACGCTTTTGCCGATCATGATACAGAGCGCCGGAAAGAAGGAAGTATCCGGAGAGATCCAGATCTCCGCCAACGTGATCGATAATTTCAGCAAACTATCCGCTGCGGATAAAGCCCAAGCCCCGATAGCGGAATTATCCGGCACTTTACTGGAATTCGGCAAGCTACCGAACAAGAAAAGTATCGTTCCGTTGATCGGTGGTAAGGTATCGGGTACGTTTGAGATTACGAATGCCGGAAAGACTCCGCTCACGATCTACAGCGTCACTTGTGATGATGAGCGTGTCGATTTGTCCGGCGGCAAGAAAGAACTTAAACCGGGAGCGACCGCTACTTTCAAAGTAACCTTGCGACCGAAAGAGATAAAGACAAAACTTGAAGCACTTATTAATGTCGTATGCAACGACCCGAACGGGCCTATCCGCTTGATCAAGGTGACGGCATACAAATAATAGATTGATATGGAACATCCAGAAAACGATGATCAGTACAAGGGATTGAAAGTGAATAAGGGCATTGCGGATGTCCCTACCGTAAATCCTTATATAAAAAAGCGTGTCCAACGCAAGGTATATACGCCTTCCGAATTCGTGGAAGGTATCTTAAAAGGGAATATCACGATACTCAGTCAAGCAGTTACCTTGGTGGAAAGCTCCAAGCATGAGCACCAACAGGTGGCGCAGGAGATTATCGAGAAATGTTTGCCTTTCGCCGGGAAATCGGTTCGTATCGGTATTACGGGTGTTCCCGGAGCGGGAAAGAGTACCTCTATCGACTCTTTCGGTATGCACTTGATCAACCAAGGGCGTAAGCTTGCCGTACTAGCGATCGACCCGAGTAGCGAACGCTCGAAAGGTAGTATCCTAGGAGATAAGACTCGTATGGAGGCCTTGTCGAGAGAGAAAAACGCCTTTATCCGTCCTTCACCATCCGCAGGCTCCTTAGGGGGGGTCGCCCGTAAGACCCGTGAGACGATCGTATTATGCGAGGCCGCCGGTTTCGATACCGTATTCGTAGAGACCGTGGGTGTCGGACAAAGCGAGACGGCCGTACATTCGATGGTGGACTTCTTCCTGTTGATTCAATTGGCCGGTACCGGAGATGAGTTGCAGGGTATCAAACGAGGTATCATGGAAATGGCGGACGGTATTATTATCAATAAGGCGGATGGAGACAATATCGATAAGGCGAATCTCGCCGCCGCTCAATTCCGGAACGCCTTGCATCTTTTCCCACCTTCGGAATCAGGTTGGTTCCCGAAAGTATTGACTTATTCCGGTTATTACAACATAGGTATCAAAGAAATATGGGATATGGTCGGAGAGTACATGGAGTTCACCAAAAAGAACGGCTACTTCGATTACAAACGTAACGAGCAAGCTAAATACTGGATGTACGAAAGCATCAACGACACGTTGCGGGATAAGTTCTATCATAACCCGGCGGTAGAAGGCATGCTGGAACAAACAGAGAAGCAAGTCTTGAACAACGAGATCAGCTCTTTCGTGGCAGCCAAACGAATGATTGATCTATTCTTGGATCATATCGCTACGAAATAAAAGTATAAGAATGTCGCACGATCGGATCATGCGACACTCTTTTTCACTTGAACCTTACATCAATTCCTTTATCTTCTTTCGCTTTCACGGCCAACGTGCGTCCTTGTCTCTTTACCTCTCCTGTGATGAATTCAGGTATATTGTAGGATTTCATAAAGCGAAAATAAAAATCCGTATCCTTCTGGGGTAACAGGAAAGGTTTGCAAGCCTGTCCTTTCTCATCGATATAAGCGATAAACGGTCTTGTATACAAACCATCCATCCGCCGGCTGCTAAACACGATCCAACGGCTATCGCTACTCCATGAATGATAGCTTTCCACATCGTCGCTATTCACCGCCTCCAATGGATAACTTCGCAGAGTCGATAAATCAATCATGTACAAATCGGCATCCTTATGCCAAATAGAGAAATTCCCATAACCGGACAAGGTATAGAGCAAATACTTTCCATCCGGGGAAACCCGGGGAAAAGAAACGCTTTTATCGATCTCCGATGCCTTATATAAAGTATCGACTACCGTCCCGAAACGGCGTGTAGCGGGATCGAACGAGACTGAGCATAGATCGTATCTCACTTGATCGTATTCCTTGGGCATCGTACGGGCTTTAGCCGAACAGAAATAGAGCGTATTTCCATCCGGGGAAAATGTAGGGAAAGTCTCGAACGCTCCCTCTGAAGACAACAGCGGAGAAGTCACGATCTCATGCTTTTGCGTATCATAGACGACCACATCCGAGGCCGAGTCGAATACCTCCACCCGATTCCTATCGTTCATATGAAACGCTTGCTTGGTTTTATTCACAGAGAAAGCGACATATTTTCCGGAAGGATGCCAAGAAGGATAGACTAGCGGAGAAAGGGTCTGATCGGTCTTCGTATTCAGCTTCTCCACCCTATCTCCATCGATCAATAAGGTACAAGAGTAGGTCTCACGCATATGGAAAAGCATTTTCTCCGGATTCTGCATACAGAAAGAATGGCAGTTCATACAGTTATTGCCGCTCATCTTATTTTCGATGATCGCGTTCTCCGTATAATTTTCCAAGTTACGTTGATAGATACCCATACGGTTCCACAGCTCATAGCCCGGTTCGATTAAACGATAAGCCAACCAACCATCGACCGGCTCCTTCGCCACCTTGATGATGAAGGGGGCATACGCGATCCATTCATCATTCACGAAGGCTTGTACGGTTACATTCAGATGATTCCCGGAAGCGGCACGCAACAGCCTTTTCCAACCGGAGGCCGGGATCACAAAACAAGCGTCTTTCCCGGTCTTGATCTCTAATTTCTCCGGGCCACATTCGAGAATGGCACGGGCCTCAGCGCAAGCGTCTTTCAGCTTAAAATTCAAGGGAGCTATATTCGGCGGGATTGTCACATCCACATAATCCGGAAAGATCTCCGGCTTGACTTCCAGATTCTTCTGTATACGTACCGGACCGGAACAAGCCATCAAGCCCAGAATCATCCACAGACATATACATCTTATTATATACATTTTTCTCATCTCCTATTTAAACATATAATAATACCAATACGTATCGCCATAAGAGCGATACATCAAACCGGGTAGCGCATTACTATTATTCCGCCCAGCGAGCACTTGCCTCTTATAATCGGTGAATCGCCCTACGATAGATTCCGAGACACCGAAACGTTTCCAGTAATCCGGATCTTTCTCCGATAGGATGATGACCGCCTCTTGAAAAGAGACCGGTAAAGAAGGGAGTAAATCCGTTCCGTAATAGGTTTCCACCAACGTCTTAAAGCGCGTCACATCTTTTGCTAAAAGATAGAATACGCCGGCATAGTGGAAAGCGGCTTTATTGGAAGGATTCTGCTCCGCCAAGCGAATCAAGTCCGTGTCGAATCCATCCATCTGGATCAGATGATTCTCAGCTAGCAGGTTCCTGCGCATATTCCCCAATAGAGGATCTGTCTCGACCGCCTCATCATTATACAGGAATTTCCGCTGCGCTTTGGCCCAATCCTTATAATAGAAAGTATTCTCTAAGACAGCGATATATTTCTCCGCGACCGGATAGGCTCCATAAATCAAGTTCGTTTGCACCAAACGTTGCGTCATGCGGGGATTTCCATCACATAAAGCGCCGATATTACTCTCGAAAGCCATCTCTTGAGCCGCGGCGACATTTCCCATCGTAAAATAAACATCACTCAGCAAGGCGGATATGGTAGTCGATTTATTCCATGCCACCATTAATCCACGAGGCCCGTGCTGCGTGTACTTAAACGCCTCATCCGCCAGAATACCTTTCCGGGCCAAAGCCATATTTTGGTAACATAAATAGAGTTGATTAGTGGTCGGTTCCTTGCATGATACCAAGATCCGGTCCCATTGCTCTGTCCGGGTAAAATAGTCCATCATCTTCAAGCGGTATGATTTCTGTTCGCCATATAGATCGAAGCCTTTCCAGAAGATAAGCCCTAAGATAATGAATTGGGAGATTCCCAGCGCTAGACGCTTTTTACCAGCCCATGATTCCTTGTTTTTACAGAGGCAGGTTACAACCAGCGCCGCATAGAAAGCGATCCATGAGAAATAAATTACCTTATCCGGCACCAAACGGAAATAATAATAACTATCCGGTAAAAAGACAAAGCGGTATTCTCCGATCACCGAGTAACGCACACATAATTCACCCAAGATCAACACGATCATCGGTAAAATCACGGAATAATACCAACGGGGCGTCCGGCTCATGGCCTCGTATCCCATCATGGACAAGGCAAACAACAAAGAGACCGGCCCGGCCAACCCAAAGAGTAACAGGGAGGCAAACAGACTTGCTATCAAACGAGGTATGAAATTCCTTATCCCTAAAACGAGATATAAAGCAAGCAGCATCATACCGAAGGCTACCGTTCCTTGAAACCTGTAATTAAAATCCCATTGCACAAACAACAAGGATAGGACGGGAAGCCAAGCCCATAAAATACCATGGCTTCGCGGATCGATCCGCCTCAAGATCGCCCAGAACAAGGCCCCTAGGCCTGTCAGCAGGGCCGCCGTTATCATAGCTCCCACATTCGGGAGAATGAAGAACTGCACCAAACAACCGGAAAGAACCATCGCTAAACCTCCCGGTTGCATTAACTTATCGATAATAAAAATGGGAGTCAACTGGAATAACTGGTTCTGCTCGACACAATAAAAGTGGTACTCACTGAATATCCTCAAGAAGATAAACAGAAAGACAAATACGATTACATGCAAGGCCACGCCGCTATACTTCTTCATGATATCAGGTTCTTCAAATAAAAACCCGGATGTACGCAATCGCTACATCCGGGTTCCTATTCGTATAAATATATGCCTTATTTAGATTGAAGAAACACGGAGCGTGTTCAACAAATCCCGGTTAATAGGCTTATCATTCTTGATCGCTTTAGAGAACGGTACATAGACGATCTGGTCGTTCTGGATACCCATCATCACGTTACGCTGGTCATCCAACAAGGCATCGATCGCGGCCACACCCATACGAGTCGCCAAGATCCGGTCTTGTGCCGTAGGAGAACCACCACGCTGCAAGTGACCTAAAATAGAGACACGCACATCGAACTGCGGATATTCCTTCTTCACACGCTCAGCGACACCCATAGCGCCACCGGTTACCTCACTTTCGGCAACCAATACGATACTACTGTTCTTGGACTTACGGAATCCATTCTCGATCATCTCGGCCAATTGATCTTTCTCCAAGGAGATTTCCGGGATAATAGCGGCTTCGGCACCAGAAGCGATCGCTCCGTTCAACGCCAAGAAACCGGCGTCGCGCCCCATGACCTCCACAAAAAATAGACGATCATGCGAGGTAGCCGTATCACGGATCTTATCCACGCATTCCATGATCGTGTTCAAGGCCGTATCATAACCGATCGTCGTATCCGTGCCATACAAGTCATTATCAATCGTACCCGGCAATCCTACGATCGGGAAATTAAACTCCTGAGCGAAAATACGCGCTCCCGTCAACGTTCCGTCACCACCGATAGCGATCAAGGCATCGATCCCATGCTCTTGCAACTTATCATAGGCCTGTTTTCGTCCCTCGGGAGTCTTGAACTCCACGCAACGGGCGGTCTTAAGGATTGTTCCGCCGCGCTGAATTATATTACTGACATTTTGTGTCTTAAACTCTTCAATCTCATCTAGGATCAACCCTTTGTAACCACGGTAAATACCTTTCACTCTCATTCCGTTATAAATAGCGGAACGTGTTACCGCACGAATAGCGGCATTCATTCCCGGGGCATCACCTCCGGACGTTAAAATACCAACACACTTTACTGTAGACATAGCGTCATTGATTTTAATGTTCTCCGGCAAAAGTAGTAAATATTTAGTTATCCTTCTGTCTTTCTCCCGGAAAGTTCACGTAATCTTAATCAAAATATCATTCCGAAGCATTCAGTTCCTTGATCCGGACCGCCACTTCCTCCATCAACCACTTGGGAGTGGATGTAGCGCCACAAACCCCGACCCGGCGCACGCCCTCGGGCAAAGGCTCGGTAATCTCTGATACCTCGGAAATAAAAAGCGTATTCGGGTTCGCTTTCCGGCACTCCTCGAACAGCATCTTTCCGTTGGAACTTTTACGACCGGCCACAAAATAGACCCAATCGTGGCTGGAGGCGAACGCTTTTATATTCGGAAGACGATTCGCCACCTGACGGCAAATCGTATCGTAATAATTAAACTCCACCCCTTCCGCCATCCGCTGCTTGATCTCCGCCACTACCGCCTTGAATCCATCCAAGGACTTCGTGGTTTGGGAAAACAGACTGATCGCACGGGTAAAGTCCAGACGATCGAGGTCTTCTATTTTCTCGATGACAATCGCCGTGCCCTCCGTCTGCCCCACCAAGCCATTCACCTCCGCATGGCCTTTCTTCCCATAGATAACCAACTGGGTGTTATTCGCCCGGGTCTCTTGATAACATTTATGGATCTTGCGCTGCAAACGCAAGACAACCGGGCAAGTAGCGTCTATAATCGTGATATTGTTTCGCTTCGCTAAAGCATAGGTAGAAGGTGGCTCGCCATGCGCCCGGAGCAACACCTTCCGGTCTCTCAACCTTGAAAGTCCCTCATGGTCGATCGTATGCAGCCCCATATGCTCCAACCGCTCCACCTCCAAACTGTTATGAACGATATCGCCTAGGCAATACAGCGTATCCGTATTTCCCAGCTCCCGCTCAGCGCTCTCTATGGCGGTGACAACCCCAAAACAGAATCCGGAATCTTTATCTATCTCGACTTCTATCATATCTATAATATCATTAACAAACAAGCACTTACAGTTTTCTTAATTTTCAATCACAAGAAACTATAGTTTCTTCATAACAAAACTAGAGTTTTCCCTAAGAGAAACTTTTGTTTCCTAGTAACGAAACTATAGTTTTCATTCGAAGAGACAAAAGTTTTCTTTATAGGAAACTCCAAGCACTCGTTTATGAACCGATCGCTTTATGATATTGTTCCAGCAACCAAGCCTTTTGCTCTTCCAAGGTCATATGGGAATTATCCAATACCAAGGCATCATCAGCTTGTCTCAAAGGACTTTCCTCCCGGGTTGAATCTATATAATCCCGCTTCTTCACATTCTCCAGCACTTCCTCGTAAGAAGCGGGGATCCCTTTCGCCTCCAGCTCATCGACCCGGCGCTTGGCACGTACCTCCGGCGAGGCCGTCACGAAAAGCTTCAACTCCGCATCCGGGAATACGACCGTACCGATATCACGGCCATCCATCACGATGCCTTTCGCCTTTCCCATCTCTTGTTGCTTAGCGACCAACGCACGGCGCACAAAGCCTAGAGTGGCTACCGGACTCACTTTATCCGCCACTTCCATACCACGGATCTCTTTCTCTACATTCACACCGTTCAAATAGGTATCCGGCCGACCGGTCTCCGCATTCAAACGAAATGAAATATCGATATCATGGATAGAAGCCTTCAGCTCTTCCTCCTTAATCTTCTCTCCCTCAAAAAATCCATGCTGGATGCAATACAAAGTCACGGCCCGATACATGGCACCCGTATCGATATACGTATATCCGATCTCCTTGGCAAGATCTTTTGCCATAGTACTTTTGCCACTGGAAGAGTGGCCGTCTATAGCGATAACTATTTTCTTCATATATATATATATTAATGTATAGATTTATTCTGTCACCTTCTTAAAATCGGCCAAGGTCGTAGATACGCTAATCATCATCGACATGGCGGACGGATGATATTTCGCCAGCGAGAAGCCCACGTCAAACATCTTGATCCTTACACCTGCGCCCGCCGAGAAACCAGAGAAACTTCCCCCGCCTTTCAACTTCATATCCATATTAACCTTCGGATTGAATCCTACGCCCACCCAAAAGTTCTCGGACGGGATAAAATCCACGCCGATGATAAAATGCTTCGCCAACGTCTTAACGAAAGAATCCCCGTCATACTCTTTATCCGTATTATCGATATAATCGAACTTCCAACGGTTCAAGTATTGGGCCGTCAAAGAAAAACGAATCGGGGCATGCGCCATTTTCTGCGTGATACCCATCTGGATATCCCAAGGCATCTTTTGTCGCTCATCCTCGTAAGCTTTCAGTTGCGCGCCGATATTCTTCAAGGCGAAACCAAAGGAAAAGCCCTTATCCGAATTATAATAACTCAATCCCGCATCCACGCATAAACCGATAGAGGTATAATCAGCCAGCCCCGAATACAAGAACTTCAACGATAATCCACCCCGCCAACGCTCATTCAAGTCACGGGAGTAAAAACCGTTCACGCTGATATCTTTCGCCGACAGGCTCGCTCCGGTCACGACGTTATCCGGTAACACCTCCTTGATATCGCCATAGCTTATAAACGTAGCGCCTACGCCCCAAGCCCCTTTCTCGCCATGCGCTTTCGTGAACAAGGCACTTCCTACGTTGATATCCGAGATGTAATTCATATAATTCAAGTTGATCATCCCATCCATCTCCGCACCTAGCAAGGCCGGATTATGGAAGATAAGCGAAGGGTCTCTTTCTACCAACGCCACGGTATGCCCACCCAAGGCGTTAGCCCGGGTCGAGGTCGGAAAACGTAAGAAAGTATACGCCTCGCTCCCGTTTTGCGCTGAGACAGACAGTGTAACAACGAATAAAATCAGTATAAATAGTTTATTTCTCATATTTTCATGCAAAAAATCGTTCAAAGATACATTAATTCGGAAAAATGTTTTTACTTTACACCCGCAAATCTCAGAAATACGGATTTCACATTAACAGAAACGGGAAAAATGCCAAAAAGGTATATTATCGCTCTCATTTTTGTTTGATATATGAAATAATTTGTATTTTTGCAGAAGTGAAAAACACTTATAAATTATTATAAACGTATGGAAATTAAAAAATCACCGAAAGCGGACCTTGAGAGAGGTAAGTCTCTAAGTATCCTGATGGGATTCGTAGTGGGCTTAGCTGTCTTGTTCGTGGGCTTCGAATGGAGCACCCGCGATGTAATGGTCGTTCAGGCTAGCGAGGGTGTAGCAGACATCATCGCCGAGGAAGAAGTGGAAATCACGAGACCGGAGAATACGCCTCCTCCACCTCCACCACCTCCAGCACCAGTTGTAACCGAGGTTTTGAACGTTGTTGAAGACGACGTTGAATTGGAACAGCAAGATATCTTATCATCAGAGGATAATCAGCAAGAGGCTCAAACAGCCGTTTATACACCGCCTGCAGTAGTAGAGGAAGAAGAAGAATCCGCTCAGCAGATCTTTACGGTTGTAGAGGAAATGCCGAAGTTCCCGGGTGGAGACGCAGAGTTGCTGAAGTTTATCGCTAAATCAATCAAGTATCCGGTAATCGCACAGGAAAACGGTATCCAAGGTCGTGTAATCTGCGCATTCGTGGTTAACCGAGACGGATCAGTAGTAGACGCTGAGGTATTACGTGGTGTAGACCCATCATTGGATAAAGAGGCTCTTCGTGTGATCGGTACCATGCCTAAATGGACTCCGGGTAAGAAGAGAGGTAAACCAGTACGTGTTAAGTATACTGTGCCTATCACGTTCAGATTGCAATAGTATAACATTAAACATATCAAAAAGGCTGCTTTATTTTCGCAGCCTTTTTTTATTTCATAACTCCATTAATTGATACAGCTATGTTAGCATTCGAGAATATACTTCAAAGAATAGAAAGCGAGATCTCTCAACTACAATTCACCAATCCTCCCAAGAGCTTATACGAGCCGATAGAGTACATCTTGTCCCTCGGAGGAAAAAGAATACGTCCGGCGTTAACGTTGATGGCATGTAATATATATAATAATAGTATAGAGAATGCGATCAAGCCCGCTTTAGGTCTGGAAGTTTTCCATAACTTCACCTTGCTGCACGACGACCTGATGGATGAAGCTGATAAAAGAAGGAACAAACCTACCGTACACAAGGTATGGAATGCCAATACGGCGATTCTTTCCGGAGACGCGATGCTAATAGCGGCTTATCAATTAATCGGATCAACGGAACACGGCCACCTTAAACAAGTGTTGGATTTATTTACGCAAACCGCGGCGGAAATATGTGGCGGCCAACAATTCGACATGGAATTCGAGTCTCGCATGGATGTGAGCGAGGAAGAATACATCGAGATGATCCGGCTAAAGACAGCCGTACTACTGGCCTGCTCCCTTAAGACGGGTGCCCTACTCGGAGGTGCCTCACAGGAAGACGCAGGCAACTTATATGCGTTTGGTATCAATATAGGTCTAGCGTTTCAACTGCAAGATGATTTACTAGATGTATATGGTGACACCGCCACTTTCGGGAAAAACATTGGCGGCGATATCCTTTGCAACAAGAAAACATTCTTATTGATCAACGCTCTCAGACTGGCCAATAAAGAACAAGCGGAAGCTCTCCGTAGCTGGATGGATAAAAAAGAATTCGACCCGGCTCAAAAGATACAGGCATTCACCTCTATCTACAACGAATTGCAGCTAAAACAATTAACAGAAAATAAAATCCAAGCCTATTACGACGCATCCGTAGAGAACTTAAAAGCTTTACAAGTCGCCCCCGAAAAATTAACGATCCTAAAAGAGGTTTGTGATCATTTAATGCATAGACAATCCTAATCCATGAGGTTAATAGACACACATTGCCATTTATATCTGGAGGATTTCGATCCGGAGCAAGACGAACTGGCTCAAAAAGCAAAAGACTCAGGTATCGACACCCTGCTTCTGCCAAACATAGACCTGACGACGATTGACAGAATGCACGATTTATGCGATCGATACCCAGAGTTCGCTTTCCCCATGATGGGATTGCATCCGACCAGTGTGGATAGCAATTATATCGATATCCTAAAACAAACGGAATCCTATCTATCTAAACGTACTTATTGCGGTATCGGTGAAATCGGGATCGATCTATATTGGGATAAGACTTATTTAAAGGAGCAACAAATCGTTTTCGAGGAACAACTGCGTTGGAGCATCGATCTGAACCTGCCCGTAGCCATCCATACCCGCGACGCATATCCGGAAGTTCTGGAATGCATACATAAAGTCGGAGCGGAAAGACTTAAGGGCGTATTTCATAGTTTTACCGGCACAACGGAAGAGCTGGAAGAAATAAAGAAACTGCCCACCTTCAAGATCGGGATAAACGGAGTTGTTACCTTTAAAAATTCAAAACTGTCCGAAGTCATTCGGCAAACGGATCTTAAAAAGATACTCTTGGAAACAGATGCACCCTATCTTTCACCAGTCCCCTACAGAGGTAGACGGAATGAGCCTACTTACATATGGAAGACGGCCGAGAAAGTGGCGGAAACATTCGGCCTCACGCTAGAGGAAACCGTAAACGCTACTCGAAAAAACACATTAGAATTGTTTAAAAGCGTAAATAAACCCATATAGACACTTTTTTTCGAATGAAGTCAAAATTTATTTCGTGGATATTGTGTATATGTCAAGCAAAAACTATAGATTTGTGCACTGAAAAGATTGCATATGGGAATTTTTTCGTATTTTGCGGTCGTTTTAGAAGAAGCTAGGCGAATAATTGGAGAGATGCTCGAGTGGTTGAAGAGGCACGCCTGGAAAGCGTGTAAACCCCTAAAGGGTTTCGCGGGTTCGAATCCCGCTCTCTCCGCGGTGGAGAATACCATGAATTAATTAACAATAAAATAAAAACAAATAAGAGAATTATTAATCTTAAAAATTAAACACACAATGAAAAAGTTATTTGCAAAAGCATTCTTGGGTTTATGTGCCCTTGGAACTTCTACCGTAGCATTCGCGCAGGACGCTGCAGACGCAGCTACAGCTGTTGAAGGAGGTATGTATCAAGCATTAAAAACAAAGTTTATCGAAGGTGGTGCCGACTTCATGAGTTTGGTTGCTATCGCTTTGATTTTCGGTTTGGCTTTCTGCTTAGAGAGAATTATCTACTTGAACTTAGCTGAAACAAATTCCAGCAAATTGTTGAAGGGTATCGAAGATGCTTTAGACAAAGGTGATGTTGAAGGCGCTAAAGCTATCGCTCGTGACACAAGAGGCCCTATCGCTTCTATCGCTTACCAAGGATTGATGAGAATTGACCAAGGTATCGACGTTGTAGAAAAATCTATCGTTTCTTATGGTGGTGTTCAAGGAGGTCTTTTGGAAAAGAATATGTCTTGGATCACATTGTTTATCGCAATGGCTCCGTCTTTAGGATTCTTGGGTACTGTAGTAGGTATGATCATGGCGTTCGATAAAATCGAGCAAGTTGGTGATATCAGCCCGACGGTTGTAGCAGGTGGTATGAAAGTGGCCTTGATTACTACTGTAGGTGGTTTGATTGTTGCTTTGATCCTTCAGGTATTCTATAACTATTTGTTAAGCAAATTGGAGGCTATCTTGAATCAAATGGAAGATGCTTCTATCTCTTTGCTTGACTTGGTTATCAAATACAACGTCAAATTCAAAAAATAATAACGAATTATGGCAGTTACTAAAATAAGAAAAATATCCAGTTGGACTTTACTGATAAGTTCTATTATCAGTATTATTGTTCTGGGTATGTTTTATGCGGGTGGAGTCGTTGACCCTGCCGCTGAAATGAAAGAGCCCATCTATACCGGGTTATTGATTAACTGGACTTCAGTATTGTTCTTCGTGACAATCATCAGTACAATGTTGTTTGCCGTTTGGCAATTTTTGACGTTGTTGAAGACAAACGCTAAATCAGCGATTATGTCTTTGGTTGTATTGGTTTGCTTCGTTGCCGTTTTGTTCATCACTTACACGATGGGTGACGCAACTCCTTTAACAGGTTTGAACGCAGACTCTCAAGTTTACAACACTCCGGGTTGGTTAAAGATCACAGATATGTGGATCATGTCTACAATCGTACTTTTGGTTCTGATCGTAGCATGTGTAGTTTGGGGTTCTGTAAAGAGAATCATGGGTAAATAATAGTAATAACGAACTGATAAAACAAGAAAGAAATGGGTAAGAAAAGAAAGACACCGGGTATCAATGGTTCTTCTTCGGCCGATATCGCTTTCATGTTGCTTATCTTCTTCCTTATTACTACATCAATGGATACAGATAAAGGTTTGGCAAGACGTTTGCCGCCCCCTGTACCTAAAGATCAGAAGAACGATACCGATGTTGACATCAAAAAGAGAAACTTGTTGGTTGTATTGATCAACAGTAATAACCAGATTCTCTGCGGTGATCAATTTGTCGATATCAAGCAATTGAAAGAAAGAATCAAAGAGTTCATTGATAATCCTTATAATGACGAACATAAGCCTGAGCGTGTAGAGGCTGATGTTCCATTCTTCGGAAAGATGATGGTAACGAAGAACCACGTAATTTCTTTACAGAATGACCGTGGTACCGAATACCAAGCTTATATCGATGTGCAGAATGAAATTGCGGCTGCTTATAACGAATTGAGAAATAAGGTTTCTAAGGAAAAATTCGGTAAGAATTTCGCTGATTTGGACGAAGAACAACAAAAAGCTGTACAGCAGATTTATCCGCAAAAGATATCAGAAGCTGAACCTAAAAATTATGGAGGTAAAAAGTAATGGGAAAGTTTAGTAAAGCGGGCGGTCGTGAAATGCCCGAATTGAATACATCATCATTACCTGACTTGGTGTTCGCTTTCTTGTTCTTCATCATGATGGTAACATCTATGCGTGAGGTAACATTGAAAGTAGAGTTCCATGCTCCACAAGCTACAGAGCTTCAAAAATTGGAGAAGAAATCTTTGGTAACATTTATCTATGTCGGTAAGCCGACTAGAGATTTGAGAGCGAAGATGGGTTCTGAAACTCGTATCCAATTAAATGACGCTTTTGCGGAAACTTCGGAAATTCAGGATTATATCGCACAGGAAAAGTCCAGTATGAAGGAAGAGGACCAGCCGTTTATGACGGTTTCTATCAAGGCTGATAAAGAGACCAAGATGGGAACGATTACAGACATCAAGCAGGCTCTTCGTGAAGCATACGCATTAAAGATTAGTTATTCTGCCGCTCAACGTGTCGACGAATAATGATCTACAAATAGAATATCTAAAAAAGGCGGGAAATAGAATCCCGCCTTTTTTATTTCACTCCATAGACATTTTGGTGAATAATGGTCTTAACTCGCTTAAAAGATCGCTCCAGATCAAGTTCCCCATGAGTCATCAAACGCATTTCTAATAACGCCTCTCCTCTACGATATGGAGGTTGGAAATATACATGGTGATCCAAGACAAACCCCAGACGTTCATAAAAACCGATTCTACGTTTACTCATCTCCTCTGTCGGCATCTCTACCTCTAAGACAACCGGATCTTCGTGGAGAGCTAAAAAACTTGTCATTGCTTTCGCTCCGATTCCTCCGTTACGAGCGGACTCGTCGATCGCGAAATGCTCCGCATAAACAAAGCCCTCAAATTGCCATCCCGTAATGAAACCCACATAAATACCATCCCGTAGCAAGGCATACATCTCGAAACGGCTATCTTCCTCCAAAAGCTTACGTACCAAAGAGAAATCACGACGCTCTTCCTCGGGGAAAGAACTAGTATATGTTTTCTCTACTAGATCCAATAAAGGATCGGCTATCTCCCGGACAGGCTTACTAATTATTACATGATCTTCGCTCATAAAAAAAATACTTAATAATTGAATAAAGAATGCTTACAAAATCAAAATAATCTAACATAATCTTTAGGTGATTATAAGATTATCATTATATTTGTATTAAATATGAAAGATATAATCTAACAGTAATACAAATATACTGAATATATGGCACATCATCAACTAGATGAACTGGACGAGAAGATACTTAAACTAATCATCGGCAATGCGCGTATGCCATTTTTGGAAGTAGCGAGGGAATGTAACGTATCCGGAGCGGCTATTCATCAACGCATACAAAAGCTGACTAATTTAGGGGTTATCAAAGGCTCAGAATTCATCGTGGATAACACAAAAGTTGGGTATGAAACTTGCGCATATATGGGGTTATTCCTAAAGTCTCCCGGACAATTTCCAAGCGTTACAGAAGCGCTGTTGCAGATACCGGAAGTCGTGGAATGCCATTATACAACGGGGCAATACGACCTGTTTATAAAAATATACGCAAAGAACAACCAGCATTTGCTAAGCATCATCCACAACAAGCTTCAACCATTGGGCTTGGCTCGCACCGAATCGCTCATATCCTTTAAGGAGGCATTCAAAAGACAAATTCCTATTGATCTGGACGACGATTAATAAAGGAAGCTAATATAAGAAAAGGGTCCGTAATTCGGTTGAAACCGGTTACGGGCCCTTTTTATCATGATCACTAAGCACTATTAGAACTCAGCATTATTCGGTGTACGCGGGAAAGGTATCACGTCACGTATATTTGCCATGCCTGTAACAAACAGCAAAAGACGCTCAAAGCCCAAACCGAAACCAGAGTGAGGCACCGTACCAAAACGGCGAGTATCTAAGTACCACCACATATCCTTCATCGGGATGCCCAACTCATCAATACGAGTCATTAGCTTATCATAGTCGGCCTCACGCTCGGAACCGCCGATGATCTCTCCGATCTTCGGGAACAATACGTCCATGGCACGCACCGTCTTTCCATCCTCGTTTTGCTTCATATAGAAAGCCTTGATCTCTTTCGGGTAATCCGTTAAAATTACCGGACGTTTGAAGTGATCCTCCACCAAGAAACGTTCATGCTCAGAAGCCAAGTCTACACCCCAATAAACAGGGAACTCAAATTTATGTCCTTTAGCGACAGCCTCTTCCAATATCTTGATTCCTTCAGTGTACGGCAAGCGAACGAATGAGTCTTTCAAGACCCCTTCCAGACGAGCGATCAATTCCTTATCGAACATATCGTTCAAGAACTTGATATCCTCCATACAGTTATCCAACGCCCATTGTACGCAATATTTAATGAACTCCTCGGCCAACTCCATATTGTCCGTGATATCATTAAAAGCGACTTCCGGCTCAATCATCCAGAATTCCGCCAAATGACGAGGCGTATTTGAGTTCTCAGCGCGGAACGTAGGGCCAAACGTATAAATCTGTCCCAAGGCTGTAGCTGCCAACTCACCCTCCAACTGTCCGGAAACCGTCAAGCTAGCCTGCTTGCCGAAGAAATCGTCCTCATAAATGATAGAGCCATTCTCATCCTTTTTCAAGTCGTACAAATTTTTGGTAGTAACTTGGAACATCTGTCCGGCACCCTCACAGTCGGAAGCCGTGATGATCGGCGTATGGAAATAGAAAAAGCCTCTATCATGGAAAAACTTATGGATAGCGTAAGCCATATTGTGACGAATACGGAATACCGCGCCAAATGTATTCGTACGAGGACGCAAGTGAGCGATCTCACGTAAAAACTCCATGGAGTGTCCCTTTTTCTGCAACGGATAAGTAGCTGGATCAGCCGTACCGAAGATCTCAATCTCGGTAGCCTGTATCTCCACGCTTTGCCCCTTGCCTTGGGATTGTGTCAAGATACCGTTTACGCTGATACTAGCTCCCGTGGTAATCGGTTTCAAGAACTCATCACCCAATTTATCTACATCCACAACGATCTGAACATTATTGATTGTAGAACCGTCATTCAAGGCGATAAAATTCACCTGTTTGCTACCACGGCGGGTGCGAACCCATCCTTTCACGTTCACGGTAGTACCGAAAGCGTCGCTTTTCAGTACGTCTACAATTTTTGTTCGTTTAATTGTTTCCATCTGTATCGTTTTTTTTATTCGAAAGCTCCCATCCTAAGAGCGTTCACTTCCCTTTCATTTAAGTAACGCCATTTACCGCGGCCTAAGTTCTTCTTAGTCAAACCGGCGAAATAAACACGATCCAATTTCGTCACATGATATCCCAACGATTCGAAAATACGGCGCACGATACGGTTACGGCCGGAATGGATCTCGATACCCACTTGGCTCTTATCGTCCTCGCTAGCATAGCTGATAGCGTCCGCATGGATCTCCCCATCCTCAAGCTCAAGGCCGTTGGCGATTTTCTCCATATCCTCGATAGCCACGTTCTTATCCAACCACACATGGTAGATCTTCTTCTTCTTGAAAGATGGGTGAGTCAATTTAGAAGCTAAATCACCATCGTTCGTCAATAACAAGACACCTGTCGTATTGCGGTCCAAACGGCCTACCGGATAAATACGTTCTTGGCAAGCGTTCTTCACCAAATCCATTACTGTCAAGCGTTCTTGAGGATCATCAGAAGTCGTTACGCAATTCTTCGGCTTGTTCAATACGATATACACCTTGCTCTCGATCTGAACCGGCTTCTCGTTAAATGTAACAACATCTTGACGAGTAATCTTAGTACCCAATTCCGTTACCACGACATCATTAACCTTAACAGCCCCTTTCTGGATAAACTCATCCGCCTCACGACGAGAGCAAACACCAGCGTTAGATAAGAATTTGTTCAAACGAATCGGTTCGTTCGGATCCGCCAAGACTTCCTTATACTTGATCTGTTTCGGACGCATGTTGTAACCCTGCTGTCTTTGGAAACCACCTCCTCCACCGGAACGGCGATTATTATTGTAAGAAGGACGGCGATTATTTCCATATCCACCACCCCCTTGACGATTACCGCCATAAGAGTTATCGTTACCATACGAACGTCTGGGTGCGTAACCGTCCCCGCCGCTTGAACGTGAATCATTGTAATCAACCCGGGTATCACCTACTCTAGGTCTTCTTTTCTTCATACCATCCGCAGACATTCCCTCTCCGGAAGGACTAGCGGAATAAGCCTTTGCCGGTCCATCATAATTAGGACGAGACGGACGATTGTATTGCCCTCCTCCATTCCCATATGACGGGCGGTTATTTCCATAAGACGAGCGGCCGCTGTTGTAGCCACCTTCACGGTTGTTGCCATAAGACGGGCGATTATTTCCATACCCACCATCGCGATTGTTGCCATAAGATGGACGACTATTACCATAGCCCCCCTCACGGTTGTTGCCATACCCGCCTTCACGGTTATTATCGTAAGAACGCGGACGGCTCGGACGATCCCCGTATGAAGGACGGTTATTTTCTCCATAAGACCGATACGGTCTACGTTCATAGCTACCCTCAGGTTTATTATAACCCTGATTGTAAGGTCTTCTTTCACCTTCTTGGTCTGTGTTTTCCCGTCTGATACTTGGTATCACTTTTTTTGGACGCGGTTGAGATTCATCTCTTTCTTCTGTACTCATTTGTTATAAATTAAACAATGGTTAAAAACTTGGTAGCCTCACGGCTACCTGTATTATCACTAAATTCCTGTATAATTATGAGGCGTTATAGCCCTTAATTCATCTTTAATCCGGTCGCTAACATTCAAGGTTTCGATAAACTCCTTGATAGATTGCTCCGTAACAGTCTGGTTCGTACGTGTCAAAGCTTTTAATGCCTCGTAAGGCTTCGGATAACCCTCACGGCGTAAGACCGTCTGGATACCCTCGGCTACCACAGCCCAGCAATTATTCAAATCCCTACTTAGGGCGTTCTCGTTCAATAACAATTTACCCAAGCCTTTTGTTAAGCTCTTGAAGGCAATTTCTATATGTGCCAAAGGCACGCCTACGTTTCTCAACACGGTAGAATCCGTCAAGTCTCTTTGTAAACGAGATACCGGCAATTTCGTAGCCAAATGCTCTAAAATAGCGTTAGCGATCCCTAGATTACCCTCAGCGTTCTCGAAATCAATCGGGTTCACCTTATGTGGCATAGCAGACGAACCGATCTCACCCGCCTTGATCTTTTGCTTGAAATACTCCATGGAGATATATTGCCAGAAGTCACGATTCAAGTCGATCAAGATCGTATTGATACGCTTCAAGCCATCGAAGATCGCTGCCAGATTATCATAATTAGAGATCTGGGTAGTCCACTCCTCACGCTTCAAGCCTAACACCTCACTAACGAACTTGTTACCGAATGCCCTCCAATCATATTCCGGATACGCTACATGATGCGCATTGAAGTTTCCTGTAGCCCCACCGAATTTAGCGGAGATAGGAACGGCCTTTAACAATGCCAACTGTTGCTCCAAACGGTAAACAAAGACCATCACCTCCTTACCCAAACGAGTCGGAGATGCCGGTTGCCCATGTGTCTTAGCCAACATCGGAATATCCATCCATTCCTCGGCGTATTTTTTCAAGGCGCCGATCACCTCTTCCAAACCCGGATAATACACCTCTTGCAAAGCGTCCTTGATCGATAAAGGCACAGATGTGTTATTAATATCCTGAGAAGTCAATCCAAAATGAATAAACTCGTGGTATTTCTCCGCAAGGAAATGATTTGTTTTTTCCTTAATAAAGTACTCCACCGCTTTCACATCGTGGTTTGTCACACTCTCGATCTCCTTCACTCGTAAAGCGTCCTCCTCCGTAAACTCCTGATAAATTTTCCGGAGCCCCTTTTTTACTTCCGCCGCATTTAACTCGCTTAATTGCGGAAGAAACTCAGATAGAGTAATAAAATACTCGATCTCAACTCGCACCCTATACTTGATAAGTGCGTATTCTGAAAAATAAGCCGCCAGATTCTCAGCCTTATTCCTGTATCGCCCATCCACGGGCGAAATAGCAGTCAGTGTCGATAATACCATATACATTATTAATATAGAGTCGCAAAGTTAAGTCTTTTCCATTGAATAATAAGGTAAGCAATCGTTATTTTTAACTAAATGCCCCGTTTTTAGGACCATCAGACACTTACGTAGCCACATCCAAACAAAATTCATATTCATCCACATTTTTTCGTCAAAAAGTTTGGTGGTAATAAAAAAAGCCGTATCTTTGCAGCGCTTTAGAGAGATAAAGCGAACGAAAAAATAAGTTTAAAGGGCGTTTAGCTCAGCTGGTTCAGAGCATCTGCCTTACAAGCAGAGGGTCGGCGGTTCGAATCCGTCAACGCCCACCTTTAAATTTATTATTTCACCGAAAGATTTTCGGGCGTTTAGCTCAGCTGGTTCAGAGCATCTGCCTTACAAGCAGAGGGTCGGCGGTTCGAATCCGTCAACGCCCACTTTTAAATTTATTATTTTCACCGAAAGAATTTCGGGCGTTTAGCTCAGCTGGTTCAGAGCATCTGCCTTACAAGCAGAGGGTCGGCGGTTCGAATCCGTCAACGCCCACAATAGAAAAGATTGTTTGGCTTCCAGACAGTCTTTTTTTATTTAGGAACCAGAGAGTTTACCCGAGGTTCCAGAAACTTTTCCAAAGCAAGTTAACTTCCCTACAATTCCCTATCTCTTCTGCGACAAGAGGACAGCGATCAGACGATCTAACGAGAACTTACCAGGTCCTGCTATATACATCAAGATAAAAATGACCAAGTAAACGAACGCCAACTCTTTCAAAGAAAACGGATCATTCCCGTGAATCACGAAGAAAGCCACTCCCATAGTAAAAATCATCGGGATCATTGCCAACCGATAGAGCGCACCGAGAATAAAGCCAATCGAACAAAAAAGCTCCCCAAAAATGGCCAAGCCTAGAGAAACCGAATGTCCAACTCCCAGTGGGTCCGGAAATGCGGCGGACATGCTCTCAAAATTCGTCCACTTCTGTATCCCATGCGAAAGCAATAGACCTCCAAATAACAAACGAAGCGCCAACAACAGTAACGATATAGCTGTACCATCCGGCTTCATTGGAAAAAGAAATTTGTAAAATGCTGACATAATTCCCCTATTTTTTATCTTATCAATTCATCTTTCTGGTAATAAAACAAAAACGAAGTAAGGTTAGTTCAGCAAAAGCTCCGGAAATTGACAAGCGGCTTATCTTTCGCCTTGCAAAACGTTTGCCACTACTATCATAACACTATTTACCTTATTATAATACAACGACTTGAAATAATACATCTTCAAAAGAATAACAATTTAACAACATGCTAATTACCTTTGTTTTCCGTGTTCTTTCATTACTTAAATAACTCCATCATAAACGTACATAAAAACTTTCGGTTTTTTCGTAAGTTTGTAGTCGAAAATATATTTCACTGAATATGAGAAATTAAATTAAGGAGAACAGGAGTAACAGTGAATATATCAAATGAGTAAGTATATTACGAATTATTACATTTAGACTATGCTTTTAGAAAAACTACTTAAAGGATTTAATTATAGCACCAGTACTTTCAATTTGAAGGAATCTAAGTTATTTGACCAATATTTTGAACGAATATTGATTAGTAAAGGTACATTTTTGGTCAAGGAAGGAGAAATAGAGAGGTATAGTTATTTCGTTTTTGATGGAATATTACGTTGTTGGCTATTAAATCATAAAGGAGAAGAACAAATCTTTTGGTTTTGTAAAGAGGGTACGTTCTCAATGTCGAACATATCTTTTACATTACAAACAAAGTCTGCGTTTAATGTGCAAACAATTGTAGATAGCGTTATTTACCGAATAGACAAGAAACAAGAAAATGAACTATACACCGCTATACCTAAGGTAAAAACTGTATTTGAAGATTTGAATGCTATATTGCTGAATAAACTCTTGAAAAGAAATATCGACTTGATTAAATATTCCCCTGAACAGTATTATCTACAGATGATTGAAGAATATGGCATTACACTAAACTATATACCGCTAAAAGATATAGCTTCTTATTTGGGTATCACACCACAAGCACTAAGCAGAATCCGTAAACGTATTTTTTAACTTAGATTCAGTGCTTTAAATGTAAAAGTTCCGAACTTTGTAGCTTTAAATAGTAATTACAATTATGATTAAAAAAATTAAAGTTACAGATCATCCACGTTTGATGGAAATCTGGGAAAGTTCAGTATTAAATACACATGATTTTCTTAAAGAGGAAGATTTTCTATACTATAAGGAACAACTTCCAGTATATTTTCAACATGTCACTCTATTCGGATTTGAACAAGAGGGAATCTTAGTAGGATTTATGGGAATCGCAAAAGGAAATCTTGAAATGTTATTCATTGACAATAATTATCGAGGTATAGGAATAGGAAAAAAATTAATCACTTATGCCATAGATAATTTGCAAGTAACAAAAGTCGATGTGAATGAGCAAAATAATCAAGCTGTCGGTTTTTATAAACATATAGGCTTTAACACATACAAAAGGTCTGATTTGGACGGAGAAGGTAAAGAATATCCTATTTTACACATGCGGTTATAGTTTTCCTTAAAATCACATAAACAAAAAATCCTTGGAAATCTAATGATTACCAAGGATTTCTTGTGACCCGGGTGGGACTCAAACCCACGACCTTCAGAACCGGAATCTGACGCTCTATTCAACTAAGCTACCGAGCCAAAGACTGCGCAAAAGTACATATAATATCTTAGTTTAGCAAATACAGGAGAGAAATATTTTATTTTTGATATTTTGCATATAAGTATTCTGCTTATTCTGCCATTTTGCAAATAAAAGCGATCACATTCTTGTTATTTTGCCATTAATCATTATCTTTGCCGCACATATTTCACAAACACAAAGTACAACAAGTATATGAGCTATCTTATTAAACCCGCAGGGTATAAAGCCTTACTTAACTTATCCCAGACTGAAATGGGAATCAAGAAGATCAAGGACTTTTTCCAGCAAAACCTCTCATCCGAGCTGCGCCTAAGACGCGTAACCGCACCTTTATTCGTACTTAAGGGCATGGGTATCAATGATGATCTTAACGGGACCGAGCGAGCCGTCACTTTTCCTATCAAGGATTTAAACGACTCTAAAGCAGAAATCGTACATTCACTCGCCAAATGGAAACGACTGACACTCGCCGATTACCACATTGAAGAAGGTTACGGTATTTACACCGACATGAATGCCATCCGCTCAGACGAGGAGCTAGGTAATTTACACTCTTTATACGTGGATCAATGGGACTGGGAACGTGTAATGAGCGAAAGCGAACGTAAGATCGATTTCCTCAAGGAAATCGTCCGTCGCATATATGCCGCTATGGTCCGTACCGAATATTTAGTTTACGAGATGTTTCCTCAAATCCGCCCGACGCTCCCCCAACAGATTCATTTCATCCATTCAGAGGATTTGTTACAAAAATATCCTACCTTTACACCGAAAGAGCGGGAAGACGCTATTACCAAGGAATACGGGGCCGTATTCATTATCGGTATCGGATGCTCGCTAAGCAATGGAGAGAAGCATGACGGACGTGCTCCGGACTACGATGATTGGTCTACGATCGCCGAGAACGGACAAACCGGATTGAACGGGGATTTATTGGTTTGGGATGATGTACTAAACCGTTCTATGGAACTATCCTCTATGGGTATCCGCGTCAATAAGGAAGCCTTGCTACGCCAGTTGGATATTTGCAAAGCCGGGGAGAAAAAAGAACTCTATTTCCACAAACGCCTCTTGAGCGGTGAACTTCCGCAAAGTATCGGCGGTGGTATCGGACAAAGCCGGTTGTGTATGTTCTATCTTCGTAAGGCCCATATCGGAGAGATACAGGCAAGTATCTGGCCGGAGGAGATGCGCAAGGAAGCACGTGCAGCTGGAATGATGCTTATTTAGTTAACAGCCAACTATTATATTATGGACGTAAAGATTGAAGAAAGCTGGAAAAAACGGTTAGCCGACGAGTTTGAAAAAGATTATTTCAAGCAATTGACCGATTTCGTTAAACAAGAATACCGCCAAGGTACTGTTTATCCTCCCGGTCCTTATATGTTCAACGCTTTTGAGCACTGCCCGTTCGATAAAGTGAAGGTCGTTATCCTCGGCCAAGATCCTTATCACGAGCCGGGACAGGCGCACGGACTTTGTTTCTCCGTGCAGGATGGGGTACCTTTCCCCCCTTCCCTCATCAATATATTCAAAGAAATACAAGATGACTTAGGGCATCCGGTTCCAACAACCGGCAACTTGATTCGTTGGGCAGATCAAGGCGTATTACTGCTAAACGCCACGCTCACAGTACGAGCGCATCAAGCCGGTTCCCATCAAAATAGAGGTTGGGAGACCTTTACCGATGCTGTTATTCATCGTCTGGCGGCTGAAAGAAGCCATATCGTTTACATATTATGGGGTTCCTACGCACAAAAGAAAGGTGCTTTCATCGATTCATCCCGTAACCTGGTTCTTAAATCAGCCCATCCGTCCCCACTTTCCGCTTACCGGGGATTCTTCGGAAACAAGCATTTCAGCAAAGCCAATGATTATTTAATCGCAACTGGGCAAACTCCCATCGAATGGTAAGATCATTGAGAATTGAAAATTAGCTATACAATCCAATAATTTTCAATTCTCAATTTTCGGTTCTTAATACCACTGCTGTCCATCCCTATAATTACTTCTCTTATCATACTTCAAATCTTTCAATAAAGCAGAGCTTACAGCGATACTGAATGTATAGGATTTATAAGGACCAACCGGAACGAAACTAGCCGTCATTTGCCAGCAGTGCAAGTTACGAGTTACGTTACAAGTCATATAAGAGATCTTCTTAGCGTCAAAATCATAAGTAGCGTTAAAGTTAAAACGCCAGTTCTTTGTCGGCTGGATATTTCCGTTAAAGCTCAAAGAGTGAGTCAAGGCGTAATCATACTCCAGTTTAGAACGATTAAAATCACCATACCGCAAACTCAAACCATAACTAAACGAGAGGCTCCAAGGAATCTTGGAAATTAAATAGCCATCGGCATCTGTCTCACCGGTCTCTTTCTTTTTGCCCAACAGACGGCCACCACTTTCCTTATTCTCGCCCTCTCCTTCTCCATCCGGGTTCAAGCCATCCGGATCTGCATTCGGATCCGTAGAAGCCGATTGATTCCCAGATTTATCCGATGAACTATCACCTCCTCCAAACAACTTCTTAAACGTATCATTATTAAATGTATAAGAAAAACTGGTGCTAGTCCCTCTCAAACGGCCAATACCCTTGCCTGCTTTCCAACGGGGAATATCGACACGATGCCCATTCTCATCGTACGTATAGGTATCGAACTGACCATTCAAGTTCAACGTATAACTCTTGGATAATTTCAAACGTAAACCGACACTCAAGTCACTCCACTTAAATGAATCCGCCGCCATATTATAACTCATGCCTAACGACAGCTTATCGATCAGACTAATTTTCTTGAATCCAGTAGAGTCCTTATCCGAACGCACCTTCATCTCGATATTGTTATTTACGTCAAAACTGATATTTCCTTGTTTTCCCGTTCCCGGAACGCCATACATATTATGAGCAAACGGAGAATACGTATATTCACGATCCTCACCATTCGCGTCTTGATATACATAAGTCTCATAAAAACCAAAACGAGAAGAAGCGAAGTCCGGCTGGGCGCTTACCGTAATAGACGGCTCGAAGCGGTGACGGATCATCTCAACCTTATTACCCAAGAATGGCAACGGTTTATAAAAACCATACAAGGTCGTAGACGCAGAGATAGAAGCGTTAAAATCGTAAATACGATAAAAACCATACGTAGTGTCGCGGGCTACCAAAGCCTGTTTCTGCGTATCATATTCCTGTTCGATCTTGCTGGTGTACCAACGTTCCTTATAATTGAAAGAGGGAGAAATATTCAAGTACTTGAGCACGGAGAATGTAGCGCTTACCGGAATCGAGTGCTGCATAGCATTCTGCCAATCTTTGATCAAATTCGATTTGAATAATAAGTTTTCCTTTGTCGTGATACTATTACTGAACGTACCGGAATAACTCATGGAGATCTTCTCGTACCAACGCTCCTTCCCGACCGGATGCTTCCGCTTGAAAGGGAAGATACGGCTCATCGTAACCGTCATGCTAGGCAAGGTTACGGCGATAGAAGAATCACGGGTCGTCTGGTTTATACTCATCGTACCGGAGATCGTGAACGGGTTATTCGGGAAACGTTTCGTTATGTTGATGGATGAACTCTTCGTATTCTGGTTCACGTCGGCATACCCGCTTGCGTTCGGATATAAACTGTTCTGATTATTGCGGTCATACGAAGAGGTCGAGAAGTTTACGCTCGCCGAAAAAGACAGATAAGGATTCGCCTTAGGGTCTTGCGTATGCGTCCAGTTAACCTTGAAGTCCTTGGATAAATTATAGTCGGGCAATCCCTTATCGCCCAATTTCGTCACCAAATAAGAAGCATTAAAACTGCCCGAGAATTTATAACGTTTACGGTAAGCCGACTTAGCCGACAATCCCCAAGATCCTTTCGTATAAATCTCTCCCAATAAAGCCAAGTCCATATAATCGCTCAAGGCGAAATAATATCCACCGTCACGCAAGAAGAAACCTCTGGTAGACTCGTCTCCGAAAGTCGGCATAATAATACCGGATGAATATGTACTCGAGAACGGGAAGAAACAGAAAGGTAACCCGATCGGATACAACGGCACGTCCTCCAAGACCAGATAGACCGGACCCGTTACGATATTCTTTTTCGGGCGCACCTTCGCTTTCGTCATCTGGATGTAAAAGTGAGGATGCTCATGCTCGTCGCAGGTCGTATACTTACCACCCACCATGTTCAAGATATCCCCTTCCATCTTTTTCGTTCGCCCGGCAGTAACATACCCTTCGCCCTGCTGGGTAATCACGTCCGTGATATATCCTTTCTTGGTACCGAAATTATACCGCATCGTCTTCGACTCATATTGCTGGTCGCCCTCCTTAAACAACGGATAGCCAAACTCCTGCCCGATAGAGTCGAGTCCAAACTTAGCGAACACGATGCTACTATCCATATTCATCTCGATCAATTCGGATTGCAGCTCGATATTCTGGTATTTGACATCGCCTTCCCCGTAAAGATATGCCCAGTTGCCAGCTGTCATCACGATAGAATCGGTCGCTTGATAACTGACCGGAGCATCTAGCCCGGTCTGCTTTTCTGGAATCGAATCTCCCGCTAACGTTGTACTATCCGTAGGAGCCACCAAGAGAGAATCAGTCTGCGCCAAGCTATCGGCAGGAGCGACAATCTCCTGCGCTTGCACGCCCAAGCCTCCCAAGAGGAAAACGAATAGAATGATTAGGACTCTATATATCAAAAACATTACTTCGTTCTTTGCAGTGTGTTACAGCGTGCAAATGTATAATAAATAAACGAGCCCTTATGCTTTTATTCCCCTAAAAAGAGTTTACACCAGTGTTCAAACTGCTCAACTGTCTCATTTCCATACTTGGATAAGCTCTGTTTTATCTTATCAGCCGGTTTCTCTTTCGTCAATTTAGTCTTGCTAAAGAATTTATCAGCGAAACAGATCAATTGTTCTTCCAATGACACGGGACGCATATCCCGATGTGGAACAGGCAGGTTCCGTTCCTCGATCATGGCAAGCGAAAGCCCCGTCCCCGTATGCCTCTCGCAAACTAAGGCGTGGCGAGGATACCCCTCTTTCCGCATTAAATCGGCTCCCAGATAGCCATGACAGATATAATCGGCCTCCCCATGGCAATCGATATCCGGTGCGTTACACAAAAAGATCCCTATGTCATGCAACATCGTCGCTTCCTCAATAAAAGTCAGATCCAGATTCATCTCCGGATGCAAACGGGCCAATGCTAATGCCTTATCCGCCACGCTACGGCTATGAGTCACCAAAATCCGGTAGGCATCCGAACTTTCCGGATAATATTTCTTTATTATATCAAGAGGTTTCATCCTATTTATTTTTTTGCGAGACAAAAATAAACAATCTCTCTCACATATGGATGAGTTCGCAGAAGATATACTGCATTGGCCAAGTAATATATACTGCGTTAGCGATGTTAGTATGTATTACTTGGCAAAGTCAGTACTACTTCTCATCACTGATACCCCTGAAACCAATTGCCCAGCTTCAAATCTTTTATATCCGCACCTGTTTCCCGTTCGCCTCTCAAATACTCAGAGAAGTAATCGACCATCCGCCAGTAATAATATTCATTATAGTCATCAAAATGATGACGTTTTCCCGGTACGATCAACATATCAAAGCGCTTGCCCGCCTTGATCAACTCGTCCACGACAACAATGGTATTTGCCGGATGCACATTATTATCGATATCGCCATGGATTAATAACAGATGGCCTTTCAAGTTCCTCGCCAATTCCTGATTGGTCGGGATGCGAATATCGAACGAGATATTTCCCATATCATCCGTGATCTCCTTTACTCCATGGTGTTTCTCTCCCCACCACCGGTTATAAATGTTATTGTCATGATTGCCGGCACAAGATACCGCCACCTTAAAGAAATCCGGATAAAGCAGCATAGCCGCTGTAGACATGAAACCGCCACCGGAGTGTCCGTGTATGCCGACCCGGTTGATATCCATGAATTTATAACGAGCGCACAACTGCTCGATAGCCACTTTATGATCCGCCATCGGATAATCACGCAAATTTCCATATCCATAATTATGATACCACTTGGAGCGACTGGGATGCCCTCCCCTGTGTCCCATGCAAACCACGACAAATCCGGCTTGCGCCAAACGATCCGTACGAGGATTCATCGGGATGTAGCGAAAGAAAGTTCCCTCCTGTTGCGGTCCGGGGTATACATAGTTAATGACCGGATATACTTTCGTGGAATCAAAATCAAAAGGCTTATACATGACACCATACAAATCGGTCACCCCATCGGCCGCCTTTACCGAAAAAGGCTCAGGGAATTTATAACCTGCCATGAATAATTGGGAGAAGTCACTCTCCTCCAAGGTCATCAATCGATTACCTTGGTTATCATACAATGCCGTAGCCGGGATCGTATTGACACGAGAATAGTTATCCACGATATATCGCATGGATTTATCCATAGAGACCAGGTGGAAATAATCGCCCGGAGTAATCAGCTTTAAGCCCGAACCATCCAGATTCACCCGATACAAATGCTCGTAATAAGGAGTCGTATCTCCCTTTTCCCGGGCATTCGCCTTGAAGTAAACGACACGATTCTTACTGTCCACGTCTACGATGGCGTCCACATGCCAAGGCCCTTTGGTGATACGGTTTTTCAAATTTCCTTGCGCATCATATAGATACAGATGCGCCCAACCATCCCGTTCGCTCCAATGGATCAATTCCTTACCATTATCGGTCATCGCTAGCGGGCGCGTTTCCATAGAGGTATTTAGACGTTCCTCAATGATCGCTTTTACCGAATCCTCCCCGATCGTATACGAACAGATATCCACCCGTTTCATATCCCGGCTGACACGGGTCAAATAGAAGGTCTGGTTATCTCCCAACCAGATCGAGTTCCGAGTGAGTCCCGTACGCTCCTTATCCGGCTTGGAGGCTAGATTGATTGTTTGATCTTTAAAACAATCCACCCGGATTTCTTTCCGCTTCCCGGTATTTTCCAAATCAAAGAGATATAAATGAACGATTGGAGAACCCGCCTCTCCCGGCATCTGATATTTATAGGTCTCAAGTGTAGGACGAGGTTTGGCGATCGAGTTAATCACCCATAAATCTTGCACCGCACGTTGATCCGACAAAGTCGCGGCGAAATAACGACCATCGGGAGACCAGTTCCCCATTACATATTTCCGCTTATGGTCACATAAAGTATCGGTATTCAAGAAGGTCCGGGGCATACCAAAGCCAAAATCTTTTTCGCCATCCGTAGTCAAGGCGATCTCGGATATCGTCTTATCCTCCGGGTCCTTCACGGCCTTCTCATAATCCTCATAACTCATGACATACAGGTTCAAATCTTTCGCGAAGACGACCCGCTTTTTATCCGGCGATATATTCGCCCAACGGATTTTAGCAGGAATCTCGTCTTTCGTAATCCGAGTCAACCGGGAGGACGGATAATCATACGAGAAAAAATAGTTCCCGTTCGTACCCTTTATCGAGAAAGTAAACGTGCGATCATCTTCCTTTAAGCGTAAATCTTCGATAGGAAGTTGTTGTCCGGTAAAAGGCTCTCTCACGATCTCGCTTATCTGTGCCGCCAACTCATCCCGATCGAATAATAATCGTTTATTTCTCGAATTGGGGTCCACCAGATACCAGTTTGTCCCCTCACTCGTCTTATACTCATACCAGAACTTGTCACTATTATTAAAATAATTGGGGGTAAGGGTATAAGAGAAAAGTAGCTGTTCCGCATTCGACGGGGCGAAACGGCGTGCTTGCGTATATTCCGGTAGGACATCTTGCGCATAGGTAAAAGGCACCCATGATAAACTCAAGAAGGCTACCGCATAAAAAAGTGTTTTTACATTCATAGATTCTTAGTATTGTCTGTTATTCGCCTCAAAAATATAAACTTTCCGCAAGATACCAAGCAGATAGCGATCATTAGTTATGTGTAAGATACTTCTTCTACAAGCTACTAGAAAGATAAATAACAACTTTATTAGTAACAACTTTATTACAAACCTAATATTGATTATCTTTGCGATAGAATAATCGTTGAAAAATCATGGAGAATAAGCCTTTTATATTCGGAGTCGCGACATCGGGCGATAATTTTACCGATCGCGAGAAAGAGACAGAGCGTCTATTGTTGAACTTTCAGCATGGTGTAAATACGGTACTGATTTCACCTCGTCGTTGGGGCAAGACTTCTTTAGTGCAGAAAGCATGTCACTTGGCGCAATCCGACAAATTGAAAGTCGTGTATCTTGATATATTCTCATGCCGTAGCGACAGGGATTTTTATGATGCGTTCGCTGCAGCCATTCTCAAACAAACTTCCTCAAAGTTAGATGAATGGCTGGAGAATACCAAGCTATTCCTCTCACGTATCAGCCCTAAAATATCCATAGGCACCGATCCCATGACAGATTTTTCCATATCACTTGAGATGAATCCTCAAAGTAATGATGTTGATGAGATATTACAACTTCCCGAAAAAATAGCGCAAAAGAAGGGATATAATATTGTCGTATGTATCGATGAATTTCAACAGATTGCCGAATTTAAGGATTCGAAGACATTCCAAAAGCGATTACGTTCCGTGTGGCAATTACAAAAGTCGGTGTCTTATTGCTTGTTCGGTAGCAAGAAGCATTTGATGAATGAACTATTTGAAAAAAAGAGTCTTCCCTTTTATAAATTCGGCGATGCTATTTATCTGCCAAAAATCGGGACTTGTGATTGGATCAATTATATATGTGGTCGTTTTGAGGCTACAGGTAAGCAGATTTCAAAAGAACTGGCTGAAAAGATATGCCAAAGGGTAGACAATCATTCATCCTATGTGCAGCAATTAGCATGGTTGGTATGGATTCATACAGATAAGGTCGCTACGGAGCAGAACTTTGAGGAGGCATATCAGGATATCATCGATCAAAACACTCCGCTATTCGAGAAACAGACCGAAAGTCTGACGACTTATCAAATGAATTTTTTACGCGCCATTCTAGATGGAGTACATAGCGAGTTTACCACGCAAGAGATTCTACAGAAATATAAACTTGGCTCATCGGCAAATGTCAGTATCGTAAAGAGGGCATTAGTTAAAAAAGAGTTGATTGAAATAGAGAAACGCAAGGTCATCATTCCAGATCCGGTGATGAAAGTGTGGCTAAAAAAGGAATTGGGAGGCGTTTAAGACAACGCCCCCTAGCTTTCTGGACATGAAAAGCAAGGGGGCATCTTCTATTTATCTTCACCAGTCCTATAACTGCCAACCTGAACGAGCGTCACGATCGGACGATCTTGCGCGTCTTCAAATACGGTGGATTTTCCGGTTTCCATATCTTTACCAAGAAAGCCGGACACTACTTAGTAAGTAGACCTTCATCTTCTTAGTAAGTAAACAGGGGGTCTGCTTACTAAGTAGTTTTCATCCTACTCATAGAGTAGATCCCGGACTATTCCGCAAGAGATTTCGGCTTATAAAGCGACAAGCCCTGTTTTGCGGATACGGAAGAAAAAGTTTATCTTTGCCCATATACAAAATAAGACGACTATGAGCAGGGATATTCGTTGGTTGCAACGTTTCGATAATTTCTCCAAAGCATGTGCCCGTTTATTGACAATAACGGATACGATGGAATATGATGCTTTATCGGAACTGGAGAAAGAGGGGCTTATTCAACGTTTTGAATATACGTTTGAGTTGGCTTGGAAGGTGTTGCAAGATTATATGCAATATCTGGGATTCCAATTCCAGACAGGCCCGAACACGACCCTTCAGTTGGCTTTTGAGAATGGATTGATAAAGGATCATGATCGATGGCGAAAGATGGCAAAAGCCCGAATCCTGACCTCGCATACATACAACGAGGGCGAGGCGGATGAGATCGCAAAAGGGATTTACGCAGACTACGCTCCCTTGTTAAGGGAACTAAGGGATTTGCTGATTATTCGTAAGAACGAGACGGAGAACAAAGATCTATTTTAATAGTTTATTATGTTTGGATTAAGCGATAACGTGGTTGAAGAGTTGCGTGAGGTATTTCGCAGGTATGGCAACATACGGCGTGTACTTATCTTTGGCTCGCGAGCCAAAGGCACGAGTCATGCAGGCTCAGACATCGACCTTGCCATGGATGGAGAAGATATCACCTTTGGCCAACAGCTCGACATAAACAACCGTATCGATGATTTGGGTTTACTTTACAAAGTCGACTTGCTTAATTATCAGAAACAAAAAGGGACTCCTATCGGGGAACATATCGACCGAGTAGGTAAAATTTTCTATTCAAGATAGCCCCGCATTCATTTCTCACAAACATTTCGTACTTTCGCGATCAGTACACAGTGATATATTATATAATGTAATGAAACAGATCTTTATATTTCTAGTCATACTTTTTAGCTTGACGCCAACGGTTTATTCACAAAACGCCCCGTTAAAGCTAGGTGCCGAGCGGATGGATGTCGTCATCCGTTTGCTTAAGGATAAGCGGGTCGGATTAGTGGTCAACCAGACTTCCATTTTGGAAAAGCGGCAGATTCATTTATTAGATGCGCTAGTAGCGGAAGGCATAGACGTTAAGAAGGTGTTCGCTCCGGAACATGGATTCCGGGGAACCGGTGATGCCGGAGAGGAGATAAAAGATAGCCGGGACTTGAAAACAGGCATCCCCATCATCTCTATTTATGGAAAAAATAAGAAACCGTCCGCCGAGCAACTGGGCGACCTCGACGTGATTGTTTTCGATATACAAGATGTAGGTGCCCGTTTCTACACCTATATCAGTACGATGCATTACGTGATGGAAGCCTGCGCCGAAAACAACAAAGAGTTTATCGTGTTGGACCGCCCGAACCCAAATGACTTTGTAGACGGGCCGATCCGCCAAAAGGGATTTGAGTCTTTCGTAGGTGTCGATCCGCTCCCGATCTTGCACGGCTTAACCGTAGGGGAATTGGCATGGATGATCAATAAGGAAGGCTGGCTGAAAAGTACGCCCGATACCTGCCGGTTAAAGATCGTAAAGATGGAGAATTGGAAACACGGAGATCCCTATTGGTTGCCGGTCAAGCCCTCTCCGAACCTCCCGAATGACCAGTCTATCCGCCTGTATCCGTCGCTTTGCTTTTTTGAGGCTACGAACGTTAGCGTGGGAAGAGGAACCTATTATCCGTTTCAAGTACTAGGTTTCCCGGACCCTAAATACGGGGATTTCACTTTTACCCCGACCTCCTTGCCCGGATTCGATACCAATCCCTTGCAAAAGGATAAAGTATGTTACGGCATCGATCTGCGGGAATATCCGTTCGAAGGAGGATTAACCTTGCGATTCTTCCTCGACTTCTACAATAAAGCGGGAAAGGATCAAGCCTTTTTCTTCTCCCGTCCGAACTGGTTCGATTTATTGGCAGGCACGAAGCAGCTCCGCTACCAGATCGTAAGGGGCTTATCCGAGAAAGAGATCCGGGAAAGTTGGAAACCCGAGCTGGATCAATACAAGGCCATGCGTAAAAAGTATTTACTTTATCCGGACTATCCTACTCAAAATAAAAAATAAGAACGAATGAATTATTGGGAGTCGCATACCCAAGTCGCCGTACGTTTCCGCCGATTCGACCGGAAACGTTACGCCGCGTTCCGGAGTATGCACAAAGTCATTAACATTGGAGTCGTAACAGCAAGCACGTTACTATTCGCCCTGCCCGACACGGCGCAAGCCCAAAAGGTAATCGAGCCTAACCGGACCGGCGAGGAAGCTTCCGTAGAGCTGGAAGAGGTAGAAGTTACCGCCTCCCGTGCGCCTATCGCACGGAACCAAGCGACCAAGATCGTGACAGTCATTCCCGCCCGTGAGATCGCGGCGGCGCCTGTCACCAGTATCCAAGATCTTTTAGAATATGCCGCGGGAATAGACGTCCGGCAACGAGGAGAAGGAGGCACCCAAGCCGATATCTCCATCCGGGGAGGGACGTTCGACCAAATAGCGGTTCTCTTAAACGGGGTCAACCTCTCCAACCCACAAACCGGCCATTATAGTTTTGACCTCCCGGTGAATCTCTCGGACATAGAGCGCATCGAGGTGGTATCCGGCCCTTCTTCCCGTATATTCGGGGCCAGCGCTTTCGCCGGAGCGATCAATATCATCACGAAAACAGGAAAAGAGAACAGGATCTCGACCGACAATTACGCCGGAATGCATAAGCTCTGGAAACTGGAGGCTGCCATCAATCATGCGACCACTCATTTCGGACAGCGCCTTTCCGCAGGGTATGCCTCGTCCGGAGGGTATATAGACAATACGGACTTCAAACAATTAAATCTTTTTTGGCAATCGGAACTTAAAAGCGAGGAGGCCGATTTCCAATTCCAAGCCGGATACAACGACAAAGGTTATGGAGCGAATAGCTTCTACTCCGCTTCCTATCCCAACCAATACGACAAGACTCGCCGCTTCTTCCTCTCCGCCGGAGGAGAAACACATGGCAAAATCAAGTTCACCCCCAAGGTATACTGGACCCGACATTTCGACCGGTACGAGTTGTTCCGTAGCGATCCCGCCGATTGGTATACCGGGCATAATTACCATGAGACGGAAGTATTCGGAGCCAACCTCAACGCCACGACACAGTGGAAACTAGGAAGAACCAGTATGGGCGTGGAATTCCGAAACGAGGGAGTAAAGAGTAATGTATTAGGCAAGCCGATGAAGGAACCGCAGGATGTTCCTTTCGAGAAAGAGGGGCAATATCTAAAAAGCGATAACCGAAGTAACATCAGCTACTTTCTTGAGCATAACGTATTATTACGCCGCTTCACGTTGTCAGTCGGGGTCTTGGCAAACTATAATTCGGCCTTAAACGAACGGATTCATTTCTATCCGGGAATAGATGCCAGTTACCGTATCGGGGACAATGTCCGTCTGTATGGGAGCTGGAACCGGGCATTGCGCATGCCGACTTTCACCGATCTTTATTATGAGGGTAAGACGAATAAAGGAAATCCAGACCTAAAACCGGAGGAAAGCGAGGCATTCGAGGTCGGACTGAAATACAACACTTACTTCCTCCGGGCTCATATAGCCGGCTTTTACCGAAAAGGTAAGAACATGATCGATTGGGTGAAAGAGAAACCGGAAGATATCTGGGAAAGCCAAAATCTGACAAAAGTCGATAACCTTGGTTTCGAGACTAACCTGAGTTTATTACCGAGGGAACTGGGCAACGAACGGTTCTTTATCCGGAAAATAGAACTGGGATATGCGTTTATCCATCAAGACAAGGATAGTGAGGGGTATATATCGAATTATGCGTTAGATTATCTGAAGCACAAGTTCACGGCTCAATTAAGCCATTCTATCTGGAAAGGTTTTTCGGCCACTTGGTATGTCCGTTGGCAAGACCGGGCAGGTAGTTATACTAAATACGAGAATCTTAAGCCGGCTTATGAGGAACCTTACGCTCCTTATTGCTTAGTAGATATGAAAGTAAATTGGGAATATCAGCGGTTAAATCTATATGCGGAGTTAAATAATCTGCTCAATTCCACTTATTATGATCTGGGAAATATCCCCCAACCGGGTATTTGGTTTAAGGCAGGATTCCGTTATAGTTTCAAATATTAATACCCAGTTGTAGAGACGGGGCGTGCCCCGTCTCTACAACTGGGTGATTTTATTTTTGCTTTTTGATCACCAACAACTTATCATTATTGGTCCCGAACAAAGCGATTTCCGTAACAGGAGCCGCCTCACCCTGTGCCTCAAAGCGCACCACCTTATTAAGCGCTTCCAGCAACTCACGTTCGCCGCTCATATCCGGGCAAGCCATTCGGGTAGTCGCTACCTGTGGGAACTTAATGATATTTCTATAAGCATCATTATATTCGATCTTCCCCATCAACCGATTGCAACCGGCATTTCCCGAAAGCCCTTGACGAGCCACGTCGAACACCAAAACCTGATGAGTCTCCTCGGGATTCAACGTCTTACCGTTCATCTCCACGACACCCCATTCACCATCCAGATCCGAGAAAGAAGCTACCACCGCTTTCTTGGATTTACAGCCGGCGAACAAACCGACGCCTACCAAAAGCAGGCAAATATAAAAAAGACCTTTTCGCATTAATTTCTCTCCAATACTAATAATACATTACCATCTTGGTCTACCAGCAACATCTCATTCTCATCTTTTCCGCCCTTCACGGAACGAACCTGATCCATCGATTGAAGCACGCTCGTCTCCAAATCCATATTCGGACAAGCCATCATAGTTGTAGCGCCCGGAGCGATCGTAATAGAAGATACATCTTCCGGATCTAACGTGATCGTCGTATTGAATAAATTACAGCCTGTATTTCCATGTAATTTCTTCTCAGCCATATTGAAGTCCATCTGCGGCAGGCCTTCTTCCAAGACTTTCTCACCTTTCACTTCTACCACATTCCATTTACCTTCCAACTTCTTCACATCTGTCTTGACATCTGAACAAGAAAACATCATCCCAACGAAAGCGGGAAGCAAAAACGCATAAAACAATACCTTTTTCATCTTCATCATAATCTTTTATAAAATATCTATTGTAATTAGTAAGACGCAAATAGAAGGCGAAATGTTCCCAAGAACACCCTGTTTTAGCTTATATTAACAGGATTCTTGATTAACATCCTCTTTTTCCACTTCTGCGTTCGCCACCGCAAACAGAGTACCGCTCCCCTGGAACACTCGTCCAAAGCAAAAGCGAACCACATCCCCGCTAAGCCTAATCCGAACACGATACCGAACATATACCCGCAGAACACGGCAAAGAACCACATACAGAATAACTCGATAATTACCGGGACCACAACGTCGCCTACCGAACGCAAGCAGAATAAGAACAGCAGTACCGTGGCCCGCCCTTGCTCCAAGAGTACATCTACCAGCAAGGCTCCCATCGCAATCGTTATGATTGCTTGATTCTCCGTGAATATCCCCAATAAAGGACGTCCCAGCAGATAAACCCCGGTACTAGCGACCAGCGTAATCAGCAATGACCTCCTCCAAGCATACCAACTCAATAAATAAGCGGCTTGCTTCTTCCTCGCGCCCACCAAATTGCCGGTACAAATAGAAGTAGCTTGTGCGATCGACAAAGAAAAGATATAGCCGATTATTACGATATTCATCACATAAACACGAGCTGTCAAGTACTCATTACCCAGCATATTGATAAAGTAGACAATCGTCACCTGCGAGGCATCATACGAGATTTGTTCCGCTGCCGAAGGCAAACCGATCTTCAACACGTCTCTCAACTTCTGAAACGGGAACGGACGGAAATAAGCCAAAGGGATACGAGGCACCAACCGCTTGAACAGCATGATAAACAAAAGTGTCATCGCCACTCCCCGGCAAACAGAGGTAGAGATAGCCGCTCCTTGTACACCGAGGGCAGGAAAACCGAAATGGCCAAATATCAATGCATAATTTCCAAACACATTCAATACATTGATCAGCAAGGTCACCTGCATCGCGTAATTCGGCTTGTTCGCCGCACGGAGCACCGCCGATATCGTAAAACTAACCGCTTGGAAGAAGCCGAACCCTCCGACAATGTGCATATAAGTCTCAGCGTCCGGCATCAGATCCGGACGGATATCCATCAGGACCAACATCTCCCTACCGAACAAGAAAAGCATCAAGCTGATCAAGCAACCTACGCCGGCGTTAAACAACAAGGAGGTTCCTAACACCTGAATAAAACTCTTATTATCTTTCGCCCCAAAATAGAGGGCGCACATGACAGACGTTCCGGTCGTGGTAATATTGAACAGCAGAAATACCATGTTCAGCAATTGATTAACCACACCTACCGCTGCCACCGCATTATCGGAATGATGGCTCAACATAAGCGTATCCACCACGCCTAAAGTCAACATCAGCAAGGTTTCCAGAAAGATAGGCCCTGTTAATTTAAATAATTTGCCTCTCAGCCCTCTCGGGGCACGGAATAGTCTATACATGTCCATTGATCTGCTTTCTACCTAAACACCTTTTTACGAGTCTGCGAAGGTACAAAGCTTTACGCTAAATAGGTTTCGCTATTTCTATTATTTTCCGTAAGTTTGTATCCAGTTGAATAATTTTTGATGAACAAACGAAGACAAATGGACAAGAAACTACCTATATGTATCGTATTAGCCATGTTGATGAGTTGTTTCTCCTGCAAACAGCCCCAACAGCCCACGGAAGACGCAGACATGGATACGCAGTGGGTGGATAGCTCACAACATCTGTATCAATACGGCATCTGTATCGATTCCTTGGACGTAAAAGAGTATTTGATGAAAAACGGGGATAATCCCGCCTCCATCTTCTCCGGGCTGGGCTTCACGGCCTTGAAAGCAGACAGTATCAGCAGGGCATCCACCCATGTCCTCGATCCGACGAAACTGCGAGCCGGCATGCATTATTACACATTTTCCACGGTAGATTCCTTGGAGACGATCCGATATATCGCCTTCGCCAAGTCGCTGACCGATTATGCCGTAATCGACTTGACCGGAGATACGATCAACGCCTATGAATTTAATAAGCCGATCACCCTCAAGAAAAAATATACGGAAGGAGTATTAAACTCTTCCTTATGGAACGTGATCAAGGCCAACGGAGGTGATCCGTATCTGGCGATCAAGATATCGGACGTGTACGCTTGGCAAATCGATTTCTTTGACATCAAGGATGGAGACTCTTTCAAGGTTCTATACAATGAGGCTTACATCGACGATACCACCGCCTTGAGCATCGCCTCTATCGAGGGGGCGATCTTTACGCATCAAGGCAAAGAGTTTGTAGCGATTCCTTTCACCCAAGACAGTATCTTCGAATACTTCGATGAGGAAGGGAACAGCCTTCGCAAGGCGTTCCTGAAAGCACCGCTGGACTTTTTCCGGATCACATCCCGTTTTACGAACGCCCGTTTTCACCCGATCCTCAAACGATACCGGGCGCATCATGGGGTTGATTATGCGGCACCGGCCGGTACACCGGTACGCAGCATCGGAGCTGGTACGGTTATCGCCAAGGGATATCAAAACGGCGGGGGCAATTTCCTGAAAGTGAAACATAACTCCGTATACACCACGACTTATATGCACTTAAGCCGCTTCGCCAAAGGAATCCAAGTAGGCAGCCATGTGCAACAAGGCCAAGAGATCGCTTATGTAGGCTCTACCGGACTCTCTACCGGGCCGCACCTAGACTTCCGTGTCCACAAAAACGGGCAGCCTATCGATCCGCTAAAAATGGAAGCTCCCCCTTCTGAACCGGTGAAACCGGCCTATAGGGATAGTTTCGCTTTCGTTAAGCGGCAAATCTTGGCGGAAATAGATAGCTTTCATGTAGCCACAGTTAGCAAAGCATCTGTTATATATGAGAAAGATAGTATCAACCATTTAAATAACTAGCGTATGAAATTCTTGGGGAATATAATATGGTTACTCTTCGGAGGGATTATAACAAGTGTAGAATATCTGATATCCAGCCTAATACTAATGATAACGATCATTGGTATACCTTTTGGCCTCCAGACCTTAAAATTAGCGATACTGGCTTTATGGCCTTTTGGCAGCCGTGTCGTAGACGAGGGGAATTCCGGAGGATGCCTGTCACTTATCATGAATGTGATCTGGATATTCGTCGGAGGCTTTTGGATTTGCCTTACGCATCTGGGATTCGGCCTTTTGCTATGTATCACGATCATCGGCATCCCTTTCGGCATGCAACATTTTAAGATGGCGGCGTTGGCCTTGGCTCCTTTCGGAAAGAGCATCCAATAAGGGAACGTCTGACTTTTCTGTAGAAGACAGACATCCGGCAAGAATTTAGGCTAGGATAAGGTATTATACCTATTTCTTTCTATACCTATACATTCTCGCTCCTTATTCTATTTCATAAATCACGGTATGGTACGTACAGACCACGCCTTGGTTTGTATAGATCAAGCCTTGGTCTGTAGAGTTCACGGCGTGATCTGTAGAATTATACTAGATATTCAAATGAATTCATCCGATATCTTTCAAGTATTCATAAAGAAGGAGGGAAGTATAAATAGCGTTCATATACATCTCCCTCATAGGGCCTAGGGGCGTTATAGCTCGATCTGGGAAACAGAAACCGGAGTATTCATGAAGATAGAGGCCGCCTCAGAAAACTTCTCTGCCGACTCCGTGGTAAGAAAACGGCAACTTCCTCCCTTCGTGAGTTTACGATCCATTTCCGGGTGACGCCCTAAATAATCTCGCAAACTCTCCGCTACATGCTCGCCTTGCGAGAATAGAGTGATGCCGGAAGGAAGAAAAGCACGGATCTTATCCATCAAAAGGGGATAGTGAGTACATCCCAAGATAAGCGTATCGATTTGCGGATCTACGGATAATAGATGGTCGATATGCTTTTTCACGAAATAATCCGCTCCCGGAGAATTAAACTCATTATTCTCCACCAAAGGAACCCACATGGGGCAAGCCTCGCCTGTCACTTGGATATGTGGGTACATCCTGCCAATCTCGATCGTATAAGAATTGGACGTAATCGTACCGCTCGTACCTACGATACCGATATGTTTGGTACGGCTGATTGTATCCACTAACTCAACTGTAGGACGGATGACTCCCAATACACGACGATTGGGGTCCCATGTAGGCAAGTCTTTTTGTTGGATCGTACGAAGCGCTTTCGCGGATGCCGTATTACAAGCCAAGATCACCAATTGGCAACCCGACTCAAACAAGCGCGATACCGCCTGACGGGTAAATTGATAAACAACCTCGAACGAACGGGTTCCATAAGGAGAACGTGCGTTATCGCCCAGATAAACGTAATCATAACCGGGCATCAACTGATGAATCTTATCGAAAATCGTAAGTCCGCCATAACCTGAATCAAAAAGACCGATCGGACCGGGAGTTTGTGGAAACATATCAGAAACCTTCTTTTATAAAGTACAAAGGGTGCAATCCTTTCGGAAAACACCCCCTCTTTTATTCTATAGAATAAATTTTCTTGCTAATTACAAACCGAGTTTCGTACGAACAAACGGAGTTGCGTCTACCGCGTTAGTACCCGTATAAAGCAAAGCTGCCGGATCGATGATATACGTATATCCCTTCTCCTCGCCTACCTTCTGGATAGCCTCGTGCAACTTCTGTTGGATCGGTTGCAACAATTCTTGTTGTTTCTTTTGTACGTCTTGCTGAGCTACCTGAACGAAGTTATCCATACGTTCTTGGATATCTTGAATCTCTTGCATTCTTCTCAACTTGATATTTTCTGTCAATGAATCTTGCTGCGCTACGAAGTCTGAATATTTCTTTTGGTATTCATCTTGCATTTGCTTCAATTCAACTCTATATTTCTCATTCAAGTCTGCCATTTGTTTTTCCATACCAGATACCTCCGGCATAGCCATAAACACCTCTTGAGTTTTTACAAACGCAATTTTAACTTCCTGAGCGATAGCTCCCAACGGGAGAATCATCAACAATAAAACAATAAGTTTCTTCATTTTTACTATATAATTACTTTGTTATTAATCAAGCTTTCACACTTTTCATGCATAAAGCGCACAAATGTAAGCATTTATTTTGAATATCCTAACTTAATCAGCACTTCATTACTGATATCGATCTTCGGAGAAGCGAAAATAATGCTCATAGCTGAAGCTCGATCCCAAACAATTTGATATCCCTTGTCTTCCGAGATTTCTTTCACCGCATTATACACCTCGTCTTGAATCGGTTTCATCAAACTCTCGCGTTTCTTATATAACTCACCCTCAGGACCGAAATATTTACGCTTCAGATCTTGCGCCTCTTGCTCTTTCTTCACGATCTCTTCCTCACGTTTCGTTTTCATCTCGGCAGAGAGGAATACCAAATCGCTCTGATAATTCTTATACATATTCTGAGCTTCTTGCTGAATCGCTTCCACCTCATTTTGCCATTTCTTGGAAACTTGGCTCAACTGCTCATTGGTCATTTCGTAAGCCGGAATATTCTTCAATATATATTCCATGTCGATTAAAGCGAACTTCTGTGCCATGCCGGCAAAAGAACAAAGCAACATCAGACAGCTCAATGTGATAATCTTTTTCATACTCTCTTTATTTATAGTTCTACTTTATGACTGCAAATATAACAGAGGGTTTACTTACAGCCTACCAATATTCGTTAAAAGTATTTATTTAAATGTAGAGACGGGGCGTGCCCCGTCTCCACATACGGAACACGCCCCGTCTCTACATACGAAGCTATACCCGATCTATATTTTAGAATTCCTGTCCGATGATAAAGTGCAGGTTACTACCGCTACGTTTACCATTAGATCCATAATTCGGCTCGTCGAAACCATAAGCCCAGTCGAGTCCCATCAAACCGATCATCGGCAAGAATATACGGACACCGACACCGGCGGAGCGTTTCAAGTTAAACGGATTAAAATTCTTCAAATCAGTCCAAGCGTTACCAGCCTCCACAAATACCAATCCGTAGATCGTAGAGGAAGGCTCCAGCAAGAACGGATATCTCAACTCCATAGCCAAACGAGAATAAGCGTATCCATAAGAGTTGTAACCACCATTACCGGCGATACTACCATTCTCATAACCTCTCAAACCGATCGTTTCCTGAGCATAGGTACTGGAGTAACCACTCATACCGTCACCACCCATATAGAAGGTCTCGAACGGAGACTTCTTATTTTTATTATAAGTACCCAAGAAACCATACTCAACACGGGTCATCAATACCGGCGTACGTTTCACGGTCAACGGAGCCAACGGAGAGAAGATCTTCGCTTTGAACTTCCATTTATGATACTCGATGAATTTATACTTATCCGGGTCTGAGCTTGACATCGACGCATAATCCTTACCATCGAATAAAGAGTAAGGAGGCGTAGCAGCTACAGACAACATGAATTGTGAACCCTTACGAGTATACAACGGGTTATCGATAGAGTTACGTTGCAACATCAACTCCAAGTTGATATTATGGCAATTTCCGTTATTAACCAAGAAATAGTCCCAATCATGCATCATATACAACTGATAGTTCAACGTCGCCATGAACTGGAAGTAGTCGTCCGGCCAATTCAAACGTTTACCATAACCGGCCGCTAAACCGAACATCATGATAGACTTATCCGGGTCGTAAGCATACTCATAACTATTATTGTAACCATAGTTGCCGTAATAGTTGCTACCATAGCCATAACCGCCCCCATAATAACCGGGATAACCATAGCCATAGCCCGGATAGCCATAACCATAACCGGAATTGGTCAAGTAATTGCTACTGATATCGGTTTGCTTTGAGAAATAAGCACTGACAGACAATGTATTCGGTCGTTTACCGCCGAACCAAGGATCCATGAAGGAGATGCTGTAAGCCTGATAGTAACGCCCATTCGTCTGGCCGCTCAAGGTCAATGTCTGTCCCTCACCTTGCGGGATGATGCCCTTATAGGTTTTCGGGTTTAAGAAGTTCTTCATAGAGAAGTTCGTAAACTTCAAACTTAACTTACCGATCACACCCGTCTGTCCCCAACCTGCGGAGAACTCGATCTGGTCATTCGCCTTGGAAACCAAGTTATACTCGATATCCACGGTTCCATTCTCAGGATCAGGCAGCGGCACCGGATTCATGTTTTCCGGGTCGAAGTGTCCCATCTGGGCCAACTCACGAACGGAACGCATCAAATCCTCGCGGCTGAACAACATACCCGGCTTCGTACGCAACTCACGGCGAACGATATCCTCATACAGACGGTCATTACCATTAATGATAATACGGTTGATCGTCGCTTGCGGACCCTCTTGGATACGGATCTCTAACGAGATAGAGTCATTCGCTACATCCACCTCTACCGGATCGGCGTTGAAGAACAAATAACCGTTATTAAAATAGACATTCGAAACGGCATCCTCATCCGTACTCAAACGTTCGTTCAATTTCTTTTGATTATACACCTCGCCCGGTTTCATACCCAGCACGGCCATCAAATAGTCCGTAGAATATTGCGTATTACCCACGAAGCGAATATCTTTCAAATAGTATTTCTCACCTTCATCCACTTTCAAGAAGATATCTACCTTCTTCTCGTTAAAGTTCGCTACGCTATCGGACAACAATACGGCGTCGCGATAACCATGCTCGTTATATTTAGCGATTATATTTTTCTTATCGTTCTCATATTCCTCAGTCGTGAACTTCTTCGTGCTGAACATCTCCATGATACTGGTTTTCCAGTCGTTCGGCAAGCTGAACTTCTCGTTCGTCTTCTTCATCGCCTTCTTCAACTCCCGGGCGGTCAGTTTTTCGTTACCCTCAAAATAGATACGATGGATCTTGGTCTTTTCATTCTTATCGATATTGATATCCACGATCACCTCGCCTTCATTCGCGGGATCGTCCTTTTGCTCGATCTCGACATCCACGTTCTTAAAGCCTTTGCCATCGAAGAACTTCTGGATCACGATCTTGGCACGGTCCATGACGTTCGGCGTCACCTGGAAACCTTTCTTCAAGCCCAGCTTCGCCTCCAAGTCCTCACGCTCGCCTTTCTTGATCCCGTGGTAATTGACTTGCGAGATACGCGGACGCTGCTTCAGCTGGATCTCCAGCCAAATCTGGTCGCCCTCGATCTTCGTCGCCAAGATCTTCACATCCGAAAACAAGCCATGTTTCCAAAAACGCTTCACTGCTGTAGTGATCTCCTCTCCCGGTACGGTAATCTCATCGCCTACCGACAAGCCCGAGAAGCCGATCAACACAAAATCATCATAATTCTTGATACCCGTAATCTTTATATCCGCAATCTTGTATTTCTTCGCGGCCAACGAGTACGAAATGACCGGCACTTCTGCCGGCGTCTCAACTTGGGTAGTGTCTATTTCTTGGGCAAACGCACCGCAAGCGAAACCCAAGCAAATAAAAAACAGCACTATTCTTTTGTACATATAACAGCTATTGTTTATAAGATTAATTGCTCACTTGTCTTACCGAAACGACGCTCACGTTGCTGGTAATACAATATAGCCTCATACAACTCTTCTTCTCTGAAATCCGGCCAAAACACATCCGTAAAGAAGAATTCAGCATATGACAACTGCCATAGCAAGAAGTTACTGATGCGTTTCTCTCCTCCGGTCCGTATCAAAAGATCGGGATCGGGGATATTTTTGGTCGTCAAGTGGTCCGAGACCATAGCCTCGGTTATATCATTGGGGTTTATTTTCTGTTCCAAGACCTCTTGGGCGAGTTGCCTAGCCGCTCTGGTGATCTCCCACCGGGAAGAATAACTAAGCGCCAGAACAAGTGTGGTTCCCGTATTCGCCGAAGTCGTATCGATACATTCTTGCAATGTATTATAAGCATCCTCACGCAAGCGGGAAAGGTCGCCTATGGCGGTAAGGCGAACGTTTTTCTTCATCATGTCCGGAGTCTCCCGGTGAATGGCGGAGACCAGCAAGCTCATCAGCGCTTGGACCTCTTCTTCCGGACGATTCCAGTTCTCGGTAGAGAAAGTGTACAACGTCAGATATTTCAATCCGAGTTGAGTGACCGCATCCATAATCTTACGGACCGAAACAACGCCTTCCTGATGCCCGAAGCTACGGTCTTTCCCCTTCGCCTTGGCCCAACGTCCGTTCCCGTCCATAATAATTGCCACGTGCCGTGGCAAGCGATTCTTGTCTATTTTCTCAATCAACGACATTTTTTATCTTACTAATATTCACTTATATTTTTCGCATTGTTACAAGTACGGCACCTCGGGCCGAAATCCCATGTAACAGACAACAACAAAAAAGAGTACCAATCTTTATTCTTAAGAGCGCTACCCTTAACACCATACGGATCGTCCAACATGTCCTTTCCCTCTAGGCCATCGCCAAATAACTTACGAAACGAGAACTCGCACCCTAGATTAAGGCGGTTCTTGATCTTATATTTCATGCCCACGCCTAAAGGAATATTCGGGCTGGCGAAAGTCTTCCCGCCACCCGGAGCCACCGTCAGCCCTATGCCCACCAAGACATAAGGAGAGAAACGCTTCGCCCCCGCATAGTCGAACTTATCGCTATACGGGAAAAAGTTGAACTCTGCCTGTCCCCCCAACTCCATGATACTACGGTTGAAAGAGGTTTGGGCATTATTCGGAAAAACGTTCTCCATACCTTCGGTCTTACCGGAAACCTGTCCCCACATCAAGTTGGCTTTTAAGGCCCAACGAAAGTTGATGTTATACCGGAACACGGCTCCCACCGCCGGATTCATTCCTTTAAATATCGTATTCTTGTTGGCGTCGCCCATATAAAAGGCGCCACCAGCCATACCACCGATCTCGTACTTATATTCCTGCGCCCAAAGCGTAGGGATCGTACCCGCCAATAGGATGATTATGAGAAGCCGCTGAAAAAAAGTTGAAGTCATAAGCCTTGCTGTTATATATACCACACTTCTTTTTCTAACGCTAAAAGCCTCATAAAATTATACATCTCCTATCGAACTTTTCTATTCCTTCGGGATCAAACGATTGATACGGCCTCTCCAAAGTTGGTTCAAGTCATTGGAACCAGTGCTGATCTTTCCTCCGAAAATGTTCACGAAATTCTCTTTATCCACAATAATTGAGGAAAAGCCTCTCGCCGCATAGTCGGTCGGTAACACCACCATCGAGTCGATCAACGACCAAGAAATACCATAATCTATCGATTGATACATATCTTTCAATGCCTTGTTCGAAGCGTCGATACCTCCGATCAAGAAAAACTTATCGTCATAATTCGTGATCATCGCTCCCTCACGCTTCGTGAAGTTTGCGTCACCGGAAGCCATCAACGCCCAAGAGATACCATCCATGGTAGCCCAAGTCGTATTAACCACTTGGTTGTCCACGGTACGTCCGCTGGCGGTCATCAAGTACTCATGATACATTGCGGCATATTGGAGATTGCTAAATCCGGTAACAGGGAATCCGCTAGGCACCGCATCTCCGGCGATCCACTCCATGGATTCGTTCATCGCATAGAACGCTAGCTTTCCTTCCTGATCCACGATCGTAGCCAAGGCGGAAGGCTGTTTCGTGCCCTGCTTCACGCTACCCAAAACGTATTTCACGGAAGGGGCGTTCTCTACAGCGCTCCAAGTCAAGCCATCCTCGGATCTATATAAAGTGCCATTTGTAGCCGGCACATATAAAGCATTGTTATACTCGGTAATCTGGGAGATCAAAAGCCCATCGGAAGGCAGACCGGTCAAGGATAATGACTGCCAGCCCTTAGGCGCGCTTACCGGAGCGTAATATAATTGGTAAGGTTTACCGGACTCGGCGGGTTTCACATACATAAAGTAATTCTCCGATCCATTATAATCGTAGGTTACCACCTTCTGATCCTTCACGGTAATGCCAATCATAGGATTCGCGTACATACTCCAAACCATAGAGTCCGGAACCACTTGATGGATATTCACCTGCGCCATATAGACTTTTGTCGTGACTTGGTCATACGCATGAACCACGAACTTTACCGGAGCGGAGAAATCGATGGAATCCGACAAACTACTTAAATAATAAGTGGAATCGGGATAAGCCTCGGGACTAGCCTCCACGCCACCTATCACTGAAGAATTAGCGAACCCAATCTTACAAACCACTTTCTCGATCTTCGTACCAAAAGGTAAAGAGTCTATATTAAAAATCCGTCCCGTTAGCTGGTCTATCGTAAACTTCACAGTATCCAACCCCGACACAGAATCATGACTTAATGAAAAAGTATGTATCTGGCAATTCTTAATAGCTTCTACACCAACGATTTCATCTGACTTCAAACAAGAAGACAGCACTAACGCAAAACAACCTGTTATAAATAGTACTAATTTATTTTTCATCAAAAACATAAGTTTGTCGCATATAAAGGCACAAAAGTAGAAACATTTTTTGCTTTCACCCTAATACCTGCTAATATTTATAATATTTTAGTTGATTATATGAGCCTTAAAATTCATAGTTATGATTTTTCGAACTCATCGTTATGATTTAAAATTTCATAGTTATGATTTTTAATGCTCATAACAGAACGTCCGGAGATGCCGCTAACAGCCTCCTTTCCAAGCATCGGCGTATGCACCCCTTGATACAGACGAACCGGGGCCGTTTCCACCCTCGCCTCGTCCCATACATCCGCTTCCACAAAAGAATTAATCAGCTGAGTCCCACCTTCCACCAATAAGGAATCCAACTTCCGGACAGCAAGATGATCTAGCACTTGCCGGATCACCGGACCCTCGAAATCTATCCGGATATACTCCACGTTCTCTCGGTTTTCCACTTCCTTCTCCGTAAATATTAATGTACGTGAGGAACCATTCAGCAACCGATAAGAATCGGGAATAACGAGCCGACGATCCAATACGACCCTAACCGGAGAATTACCGGACCAATGGCGCACGTTCAATGATGGATTGTCCAATAAAGCAGTCCGTGTACCGACCATGATAGCCGCCACCTCCGAGCGAAGTTTATGCACCAAGCGGGAAGTCTCCGGAGAAGACAAAACCGTGACCGGCTCCGACACGTCCATACGTAAACGGTCGATAAACCCATCCTCACTCTGCGCCCATTTCAAGATAATATAAGGACGGCCTTTCGTTTGTAGCGTCATAAACGCCTTGTTCAACGCACGGGCTTCTTCCTCCATCACGCCTGTGACTACCTCGACACCGGCCTCACGCAACATCCGCACACCTCGCCCCGACACCTCGGGAAAAGGATCCAAGCAACCGACCACCACCCGTGGAATCCCTTTCCTGATAATCAACTCGGCGCAAGGAGGCGTTTTCCCATAATGAGAGCAAGGCTCCAGACTCACATAAATCGTACTGTCTTTCAACAAAGACTCGTCTTTCACGGAAGCGATAGCATTCACCTCGGCATGCGCCTCCCCGCATTTCCTGTGAAATCCCTCACCGATAATACGGCCCTTATGCACAACCACCGCACCAACCATCGGATTCGGACTGACATTTCCCCTCCCTCCTTTAGCCAACTCGATGCAACGAGCCATGTATTTCTCTTCAACCTCTACCATAATCTTTGCATATAAACGGTTTTTACACTACTTTCGCGATAAAACAAGAGAAAGATATGACTGAGACCGTCGCTTACATCCGAAATTCCCTCAAAGATATTTATCCTCCCGGCGAAGCCCAAGCGCTCGTCCGACTGATCATGGAACGTGTTTGCGGTCTTTCTACCCATCAACTCCTGTTAGGCAAAGGTAAAGAATTATCTGATACGGAGAAATTTAAAATCAAGGAGATTGTAGAAGGACTGCGTTTATACAAGCCCATACAATACTTATTAGGCATAGCGGATTTTTACGGGATGGAGTTTAAGGTGACGCCGGACGTATTGATTCCCCGCCCGGAAACCGCCGAGTTGGTCGAGCGGATCATCACGGACTACCAAGGCCAAGCCCCTCGTATATTAGATATCGGCACGGGAAGCGGCTGTATCGCTATTTCCTTGGCGAAACATCTTCCGGAGGCAGAGGTAGCGGCGGTGGATATATCACCCGAAGCGCTCGCCGTGGCCGAGGAGAACGCCCGTATGAATCAAGTTTCCGTATCCTTCCATGAATTGGATATCCTTTCCGAAGGTTATTCCAGTTTCATGCAAGAGAAACAAAATTTTCACGTACGTGAAACTAGATTTTCATGTACGAGAAACAAAATTTTCACGTACGTGAAACTAAAATCCCATACGGAGGAAACCGAAGCGTCTCTTATAGGAAGCTTAAACTGCATCGTCAGTAATCCCCCTTATATAATGTATAGAGAGAAAGCGACCATGGAAGCGAACGTTCTGGAGAACGAGCCTCATCTAGCCTTGTTCGTTCCTGACGACGATCCGCTTCTCTTCTACCGGGCCATCGCCCGCTTCGGACAAAGGCATTTGGCGGAAGGCGGGCATCTCTATTTCGAGATCAACGCCCTTTGCGGAAAAGAGACCGTAGCGATGCTACGTCAAGAGAATTACACCGAAGTCGAATTAATACAAGATTTATACGGAAAAGACCGGATCGTAAAAGCAAAAATATGAAAGAGATAACCGAACCCGAGATGTTGCACCGGGCAGCCGCCTATTGCTCCGCCGCCGAACGCTGCATACAAGACGTACAGAAAAAGATCGATGCCGCCGGACTTCCCCCCGACGCCTCCGAGCGTATCATCGCCCGCTTGCTGAAAGAGCGGTTTATCGACGAATCCCGTTACACCCGTTTCTTCGTGAACGATAAGCTACGATTCAATAAATGGGGACGGGTAAAAATAGGCTACGAGCTTTATAAGAAAAACATCCCCTCCCCGATCCGGGAAGAATCGCTCGCCGCCATTGACGAGGGAGAATACTGCTCCATCTTACTCGATTTACTAAAAAGCAAAAAGAAATCGACAAAAGGAAAAGACGAGCGGGACCTATTCAACAAGTTACTCCGTTTCGCCGCCGGACGAGGTTTCGAAAGCCGGATCACGTTGAATTGCCTAAGCCAATTATTCAAAGGAATAGACTGCGAGGATTATGCCGACGACATGGAATAATCTGCTCAACCTGTTTTTCCCAAACTTATGTAAAATATGTAAACGACCACTCGTCGAGGGAGAAGAACAAATTTGCCTGAAATGCCTATGCGACCTGCCGCACACGGGATATCATCAACAGGCGAACAACCCCGTCGAGCAACTTTTTATCGGAAAGAACCGGATCGAATATGCCACCGCTTATCTACGATACGAGAAAGGCGGAAAAGTACAAAGCCTGATCCACTCGCTCAAATACCATGATAATAAAGAGTTGGGCTATCTACTCGGACGGCAGATAGCGAGAGAGCTCCAAGCGGATCACAGCCCGATATGTACCGTAGACCTCCTTATCCCCGTTCCCCTGCATCCCCGCAAAAAACGGCAAAGAGGTTACAACCAGTCCGAATGGATCGCCTCCGGCATCCGTTCCATATGGGATATCCCCATCGATACGCAAAGTCTAGCCCGCACCACCCACACAAGTACCCAAACTCGTAAGGCCATTTACGATCGTTGGTTAAATGTATGTTCTATTTTTAATGTCATTCATCCGGAAAGCTTAAAAAACAAACATATCCTGCTCATAGACGACGTGATCACAACCGGAGCCACGATTTCCGCTTGCGCAAAGGCTTTATCAGGGATTCCGGGCATACGCATCAGCATTTTAGCCCTGTCTGTCGCATAAATATTAATAAAAAATTAACGTACGATATTCAAGGTAATGTCATTCAGTTTATCTATTTTTGCAGACTGATATAAATATAGGATTGTATGAAAACACTGGAAAGTTTAGTAGCAGAAAAATTATTAAAGATTAAAGCCGTAAAGTTGCAACCGGCCAATCCGTTTACTTGGGCATCCGGCTGGAAATCTCCGATCTACAATGACAACCGAAAGACTCTTTCTTATCCGGTCGTTCGTAGCTTCATTAAATTGGAGTTGGCTCGTGTGATTAGTGAAAAATTCGAGAACGTAGATGCCATTGCCGGTGTTGCTACAGGCGCGATCGCTCAAGGTGCTTTAGTAGCCGATTTATTAGGATTGCCATTCGTATACATCCGCTCTACGCCAAAAGATCATGGATTGGAAAACCTTATCGAAGGAGAATTGAAACCGGGTTCTAAAGTAGTGATCATCGAGGATTTGGTATCTACCGGAGGTAGTAGCTTGAAAGCCGTACAGGCCGTACGTAACTTTGGTTGCGATGTCGCGGGTATGGTAGCTATCTTTACCTATGGATTCCCTGTAGCGGAAGCCGCTTTCAAGGACGCTAAAGTAACATTGACTACATTGAGTAACTACGACGCTGTCTTGGAAGAAGCTGTCCGTACGCATTACATCGATGAGTCTGAGATCGCGGTTCTTCAGGAATGGCGTAAAGATCCGGCTAACTGGGACCCGAAATAAGTAATAAACAAAAAGACACTCAATGACTGAAGAATTTGTGAGTGAGGTCAAACAGATCCCACACAATGATGAACGTATCTTCACGATGTTGTCCGATCTTTCCAACTTGGAACGTATCAAGGATCGCATCCCGCAAGATAAAATAAAAAATTTTGAGTTCGACAGCGATACCTGTAGTTTCGCTGTCGATCCCGTTGGTAAGATTACCTTCCAGATCGTAGAAAGAGAGCCGAATAAATTAATCAAGTTCACGACGACCAACTCTCCTGTTCCCCTTTTCTTATGGATACAATTGAAACAGGTGGCCGAGGACGACACACGGTTAAAAATCACGGTTCGTGCCGATCTGAATCCGTTCTTGAAACCAATGGTATCGAAACCTTTGCAAGAGGCTGTGGATAAAATCTCGACCGTTATCGCCTCCTTGCCTTATTAATTCCTTTTTCATTATGGCTCAGAAACTTTGGGAAAAAAATGTACAGGTAGATCATGAAGTAGATATATTCACGGTAGGTAAGGACCGTGAGATGGATCTTTACCTCGCTAAATATGACGTATTAGGCTCTATGGCGCATATCACGATGCTGGAAAGTATCGGTTTGTTGACTAAAGAGGAACTAAACGTCTTATTAGCAGAATTACGGAATATATACGCCGTAGCGGATCGTGGAGAATTCATCATCGAGGAAGGCATCGAGGATGTGCACTCGCAAGTGGAACTCATGCTTACACGTCGTTTGGGCGATATGGGCAAGAAGATCCATAGCGGGCGTTCCCGTAATGATCAGGTCTTATTGGATCTGAAGCTTTTCACCCGTTCGCAAATACAGGAATTGGTTGAGTTGGTTTCCGGCTTGTTCGACGTTTTGATCTCCCAGAGTAACCGGTACAAGGATGTACTGCTTCCCGGATATACGCATTTGCAGGTAGCCATGCCCTCTTCGTTCGGACTTTGGTTCGGCGCTTATGCGGAGAGCTTGGTAGATGATTTGCAACTTATGCAAGCCGCATACCGTATTTGCAACCGCAACCCGCTGGGTTCCGCCGCCGGATATGGTTCATCCTTCCCGCTAAACCGCCAGATGACTACGGATTTATTAGGTTTCGACTCGCTGGACTACAATGTGGTATACGCCCAGATGGGACGTGGCAAGATGGAACGCACCGTAGCTTTCGCTATGGCGGGTATCGCCGCTACGCTCTCCAAGTTGGCGTTCGACGCTTGTATGTTCAATAGCCAGAACTTTGGCTTCATTAAACTGCCGGATCAGTTCACGACCGGCTCCAGTATCATGCCGCATAAGAAGAATCCGGATGTATTTGAGTTGACACGTGCCAAATGCAATAAGCTTCAAGGCTTGCCTCAGCAAATCATCTTGATCAGCAATAATCTTCCTTCCGGTTACTTCCGGGATCTCCAGATCATCAAGGAAGTCTTCCTTCCGGCTTTCGACGAGCTGAAGGATTGCTTACGCATGGTAACTCATATGATGCGTGAGGTGAAAGTAAACGAGCATATATTGGACGATGATAAATATTCTCTCTTGTTTAGCGTGGAAGAAGTGAACCGCCGTGTCTTGGCCGGAATGCCTTTCCGTGACGCTTATAAGCAAGTAGGTTTGGATATCGAGGCCGGTAAATTCATTCCTTCGAAGAGCGTTAACCATACACACGAAGGCAGTATCGGTAATCTATGTAATGAATCAATCACCGCCATGATGCGTAGTGTGATAGGTTCTTTCTCTTTCGAACGGATGAACGAGGCTGAAAAGAAATTGATCCATGGATAAGATAAGACGGATATTTCCACTTTTGATCTTGTTTACGCTATTATCTTGCGCAGATACGATAGAGACTCGTATTCCCTATCGTATCGTTAGTCTAGAATTGGACCTCACTTATCAAGATAAGGCGTTAAATGCAATACAAGCTTACAAGATCTACACACAAGCAAATATAGATCAAGATCGTGAGCAAACAGGTTTTGGAGGCGTATTGGTCTATCATGGATTGTCCAGTAACGGAACCGGTGCATTCTTTGCGTTCGATGCCGCTTGTCCTCATGAGGCATCCGCTAATGTCATCGTAGAGGTGGACGAATCCGCCGTATACGCCATCTGCCCGAAATGCGGTAGTAAATTTGAACTTTTAAACGGTATCGGCAACCCGGTGGAAGGGCCTTGCGCTGAGGAGAAACAAGCCCTCAAACAATATGTCGTCGATACAAACGGTAATAAAATTTACATCCATAATTAAATTTTTCACCGGAAATGTTTGGTAGTATAAATATTTGTACTACCTTTGCACTCGCAAAAGAGAAACAAACAATGCGGAAGTAGCTCAGTTGGTAGAGCATAACCTTGCCAAGGTTAGGGTCGCGGGTTCGAGTCCCGTCTTCCGCTCAACTCTTAGAGAAGAGGTGGATGCTCGAATGGTGGAATCGGTAGACACGAAGGACTTAAAATCCTTTGGCCATTGCGGCTGTGCGGGTTCAAGTCCCGCTTCGAGTACGATCTAATTTAATTGCGGAAGTAGCTCAGTTGGTAGAGCATAACCTTGCCAAGGTTAGGGTCGCGGGTTCGAGTCCCGTCTTCCGCTCGCTTCCAAAAGGCCTCGCTGTTCGAAAGAATAGCGGGGCTTTTTATTTCCAAAATATAATCGTATCTTTATCTTCAATTAAAGTGAGGGTTATGGAATTACGTACAGCGAATGTTACCCGATATATCATGCCTCTGCGGGAAGGCGGATCATTGCCTGCTTTAGCGGAGGCGGACGATGAGTTTAAATATGTCGTTAAGTTCCGGGGAGCCGGACATGGGACAAAAGCCTTGATAGCCGAGTTGATCGGAGGTGAGATCGCTCGTTGCTTGGGTTTCCATGTACCGGAATTGGTCTTCCTGAATCTTGACGAGGCTTTCGGGCGGTCGGAAGGTGACGAGGAGATACAAGACTTACTACAAGCAAGTCAAGGGCTCAATCTGGGATTACATTTTTTATCCGGAGCCTTGACTTTCGATCCGGTAGTCAATCGTGTAGATCCCAAACTCGCCTCACAAGTCGTATGGCTCGATGCTCTTTTGACAAATATAGACCGCACGGTCCGGAATACGAATATGTTGATATGGAATAAAGAACTTTGGCTCATCGATCATGGAGCTTCCTTATTTTTCCATTTCTCATGGGTAAATTGGCAAAAACATGCGATCGGCCCTTTCATCCATATCAAGGATCATGTATTATTGCTACAAGCGACGCTGCTGGAGGAAGTAGACAAGGATTTCAAACGTATCTTAACGGAAGAGAAAATTCGTGAGATCGTAGGTCTAGTACCCGACGATTGGTTGCATTGGAACGATAGTCCCGGTACGCCTCAAGAGATACGTGATGTATATATCCGGTTCTTAATTGACCGAATCGCCCATTCTGACACGTTTATAAATGAAGCTCGACATGCAAGACAAACACTTATATGAATATGCCGTAATCCGTATCGTACCGAAAATCGAACGGGAGGAGTTTATCAATGTAGGCCTTATCATGTTCTGTAAACGGCCTAAATTCATCAAGGCTCGCTATCATGTAGACGAGAAGAAACTTCGTCTGTTCACATCAGATATAGATAAAGAATCTTTGTGCGCCAATCTCCACGTTTTCGATAAGATATGTTCCGGCGCCAAGGATGGAGGCCCTATAGCTAGCCTAGATATTCCAGAGCGCTTTCGTTGGCTTACCGCCATAAGAAGTGCCTCTATCCAAACCTCACGTCCACATCCCGGTTTTTCCAACGATCTAGAACAGACATTTGAGAGATTATTTCAAGAATTAGTCTTATAGATAATAAACATAAATCTCCGTATCACGATAAAAGAAAAAAGACGGATCGTTTAAACAACCCGTCTTTCCTTATTGAATTAATAGATATTATACTTTTCCTTTTAAGTCCGCATCCATAGCGGCGGCGGCCTTACGACCGTCTCCCATCGCCAGAATCACGGTAGCTCCACCACGAACGATGTCACCACCGGCATACACATCGCCTAAAGCGGAACGCATACTGTCTTCCTCCACTACGATCGTACCCTTCTTGCTCACCTCCAAGCCTCCAAAGGCACGGGGTATTAATGGATTCGGAGATACACCGACGCTAACGATCACCTCATCCACATCAATTGTTTCGATAGCGCCCTCGATAGGTACCGGACGACGGCGACCAGAGGCATCCGGCTCGCCCAATTCCATCTTCTGCAAACGCATCTGTTTCACACGGCCTCTTTCATCACCTATATATTCAATCGGATTATGAAGCGTCAAGAACTCCACACCTTCTTCCTTCGCATGTTTCACCTCTTCCAGACGGGCAGGCATCTCCTCCTCGCTACGACGGTAGACGATCATAGCACGCTCAGCACCCAGACGACGAGCGGTACGGACAGAGTCCATAGCGGTATTTCCTCCACCGATCACGGCCACCTTCTTTCCTTGTAGCACCGGCGTATCACTTTCCGGATTCGCCGCATCCATTAAGTTTACACGGGTCAAATACTCGTTGGACGACATCACGCCCACAAAGTTCTCACCCGGAATGTTCATAAAGTTAGGCAGACCGGCGCCACTTGCCACAAACACGCCCTTAAAGCCATCCGCATGCAAATCATCATAACTGATCGTCTTGCCCACGATACAATCTTTCTCAAACTGTACGCCCATCTTCCGAAGACCATCAATCTCCACGTCCACGATCTTATTCGGTAGGCGGAACTCCGGGATACCATATTTCAATACACCACCGATCTCATGCAATGCCTCGAACACAGTCACATCATATCCACGCTTCGCCATATCTCCGGCAAAAGACAATCCGGCAGGACCGGAACCTACCACGGCAATCTTGATACCGTTCTTCTCCGCGATCTCCGGAACCGAGATATTACCGCTCTCACGTTCGTAATCAGCGGCGAAACGCTCCAAGTAGCCAATGGCAACCGCTTCCTTACCCATTTTCAAATGGATACACTTGCTCTCGCATTGTTTCTCCTGCGGACAGACACGACCGCAAACAGCGGGCAGGGCACTTGTCTCTTTCAAGGTCTTAGCGGCCTCCAAGAATTCCCCACGCTCGATATTCTTGATAAAAGTAGGTATATTGATATTTACCGGACATCCCTGCATACAAGTAGGATTCGGACAATCCAAACAGCGCTCGGCCTCTTGCATGGCCTGTTCTTTTGTCAAGCCTAAGTTAACTTCCTCCAAACGGGTACGACTCCGGTATTCCGGGTCCAACTCGTTCATCTTCACACGGGGGATATCCGCACGTTCTTTATTTTTCTTGCTTCTGCGAAGTGCCTCCCGCCAAGGTTCGGCACGACGAGCAGCGATTAATTCTTCTGTTGTCATGATTCAATTACGTGGTTTCGTTATTTCTTCTCTATATCCTTATAAGCGCCGAGACGCATGATCATCTCATCAAAATCCACTTGATGAGCATCGAACTCCGGTCCGTCCACACAAACGAACTTGGTCTTCCCGCCTACCGTGATCCGGCAAGCTCCGCACATACCCGTTCCGTCCACCATGATCGTATTCAAGGAAGCTACGGTAGGAATCTCGTATTTCTTTGTAAGAGCGGAAACGAATTTCATCATAATAGCCGGACCGATCGTAACGCATAAATCCACCCTCTCCCGGTTGATCACGCTCTCCACGCCATTCGTCACCAAGCCTTTCGTACCATACGATCCGTCATCGGTCATGATAATTACCTCATCCGAGTTTTGGCGCATCTGCTCCTCAAGGATCACCAAGTCCTTGGTACGGGCCGCCAATACGACGATCACACGGTTTCCCGCCTTATGGAAAGCCTCCACGATCGGCAACAACGGAGCGACACCTACGCCACCACCGGCACAAACAACCGTTCCAACCTTCTCGATATGGGTAGCCTGCCCTAACGGACCCACCACATCCGTGATATAGTCACCCTCGTTCAATTCACAGATCTTACGGGATGAGCCGCCTACCGCTTGGATCACCAAGGTGATGGTACCTTTCTCGGTATCCGCCCCGGCAATGGTAAGAGGTATACGTTCGCCTTTATCGCCAACCTTCACGATCACGAAGTGACCGGCCTTGCGGGAGCGGGCGATCAAAGGAGCCTCGACTTCCAGCTTCACCACGTTGGCTGAGAAATGTTCTTTACTTACAATCTTATTCATTATAATCGCTACTGTTGATAGTTTGTCTTGTTTTGCTGGCAAAAATAAGATAAAAAAGTGAATATAGCCCTATTTTCCTTAACAAAAGGCTTTATTCAAACAAACCTTCATCACGCACTAACATCAAAATAGCGGAATGAGGGACAATCAAGAACTTTTCGTCATTAAAATTGATCTCGTAAGCGGCATTCTGCAAATAGACAGCCAAATCACCTTCACGGGCTTGAAGCGGCAAGTATTGCACCTCCTCCCCTTTCTTTTTCTCCCAGACCTCATGCTCCTCAGATTGAGAAGGCAACGGATATCCGGGCCCCGTCTTTATGATATAACCCGCTTGTATCTTCTCCCCTTGTTGAACCGAGGGAGGCAGATACAATCCGGTCTTCGTCTGGCTCTGTGGATTCTTAGGCTTAATCAATACTTTATCGCCTATCATCAGGAATTTATCGATGTCTTTTTGATCTATGGATAGTTGCATGATTATAAGATGTTAAATTTTTATTTCGCGAACTTACGGAAAGTTTACCGAACAAAAAACCCTGTTCGTTGAATAAATCCGCTCGTTCACAGATTATATTTTCCTAAGTTTTTCCCTTGATTTACATTTGCACTGTTAGAACTTGTGAAAGCCATAACAATCCGGTTCATCATACAGACCGGCAGAATAGGTAAACATTAAGGAAAAGGGCACTTTCGGGTGCCCTTTCTCATTTATCCCCATCAGAAAACAATCGGATTCTATCAAAAGTTGTTCACCGATAAAAAACACGATTTCACAGAATAAATCCGCCCATTCACTGACTTTTATTGCTCAGACTCTAAACAAACTTTAATATTGAACCTAGTTTACTATACTTTATTAACCTATTTTATTATGAAACACAGACATGCGATCTTTAGAAGCAGGCTGGGACTAGCTTTATGCTTTATGTTGGCAGGCGGTGCTATCATACCGCAAAGTTCCGTATTAAAAGCGGAAACCTCCGTTACGCAACAATCCCGGAAAATAACGGGTACGATCACCGACGCTAAAGGAGAGCCCCTATTAGGTGTTAACGTAGTCGTAAAGGGTACCACGAACGGAACGATCACCGATCTGGATGGTAAATACGTATTAGAAGTAGAGCCGAATGCCATTCTGGTCATCTCTTACATCGGGTACGTAACTCAACAAACACCTGCAAGCGGGAACGTCATGAACATTACCTTAAAGGAAGACACCCAAAATCTAGACGAGGTAGTCGTTGTCGGTTACGGTACCCAACAGAAAAAGGACATCACAGGTTCCGTAGCGGTTATCGATACCGAAGAGCTATTGGCGTCTTCCGGTTCTTCCGCCACACAACAGTTGCAAGGTAAAGCGGCGGGCGTAAACATCGGTACCTCCGGTGCTCCCGGTTCAGCCACGATGGTACGCATCCGAGGTATTAATTCCATCAATGACAACGGACCTTTGTATGTTATCGATGGCGTATCCACTCGTGACCAAGACCTAAGCTCTATCAATCCCAATGACATCGAGAGTATGCAAGTATTGAAAGACGCCTCTTCCGCTGCGATCTACGGAGCGCAAGCAGCGAATGGCGTCATTTTGATCACGACCAAGAAAGGGACAAAAACGGGACAACCGAGATTAACCTATGACGGATATTACGGTTTCTCTAAAACAGGTAAACGCTATGACGTCTTAAACGCTTATGACCGTATTGATGTTGAATGGCAAGCCTCGAAAAACAATCTGGACCTAACGGGAGCTAGCGCCAACGGAGAATTACCTTACCACCAGCAATTTGGAAGCACTTCCGACTCTTGGGTTAATCATCTACCCAATTACATGACCGTAACCGGCGCCGGTGGTAGCACCTCCATCGATCCTAGCGATTACGATCAAGCGAACAACGTAGTCTATGCGCCCGTAGGCGATACGAACTGGTGGGATGAAATCAGCCAACTCGGTTGGATGCAAAATCACCAGTTGTCCTTGTCTGGAGGTACCGATAAAGGGCAATACACCATGAGCATGAACTATTTCGACCAGCAAGGTACCGCTATCGAATCTTATTTCACACGCTATCAAGCACGTGCTAATTCATCGTATAACGTCCGCCCATGGTTGCGATTCGGAGAGAACCTAACTTATAGTTTTAGCAAAAACAACGGACTTAGCTTCTCAGGTACAGAGTCCAACATCTACTCATGGACTTATCGGGCCTCTCCTTATGTACCGGTTTATGACTATGCGGGCAATTATGCAGGCTCCTTATTCGCCGGGACCGGCAATTTCCAGAATCCTGTAGCTATTCATGAAAGAAATAAGGATAATTATGCCACTACCCAACGTGTATTTGGCAACGTGTATGGAGAAGCAGACCTATGGACCGGGCTGACTTTTAAAACAAACTTCGGTATCGATTATCGTAATGATTATTCTTACTCGATGACCAAGAACAACCCGGAGTTCTCCGAGTCCGGTGGCCAAAATAATTTCTACGAAAGTAATTACTTCAATTATCGTTGGGTTTGGACCAATACGCTATATTTCAGCCGGACATTCAATGAGATCCATTCCTTGAACATCTTATTGGGAACAGAGGCTATTCGGGATGGTTTAGGCAGATCCCTCAACGCACGTAGATATAACTATTTATTCGAAGACAATACCAATACATACACCTTGGATATGGGCGAGAACAATAGCCAACGTACCAACTCTTCCACTTACAATGGAGAATTCGCGCTATTTGGTATGTTTGCCCGTGCAGACTATGGATATAAGGATAAGTATCTATTAACCGGTATTATCCGCCGGGACGGTGTTTCCCGTTTCTCGGAAAGTAATCGTTACGGAGTCTTTCCTTCTATCTCCGCCGGTTGGCGTATGTCAGAGGAGGCATTTATGGAACCAAGCCGAGATTGGCTGGACGACTTAAAGATACGAGCCGGTTACGGCGTCACGGGTAACTCAGAGATTCCTGTCGCGACTAATTTCGCCAATTTGTTCACGACCAGCACCTCCTATACGAATTACGACATGACCGGAGCGAACAATAGCGAGACAACCGGATTCCGCCTCAGTACCTACGGTAACACTGATACGAAATGGGAAATGACCAAGATGGTCAACTTGGGTCTGGACGCGACCTTCCAGAATGGTAAATTGAGCGGTTCATTCGAATGGTATACGAAGAAGACATCCAATATGTTGATACAAGCGGCCTACACCTCGATGGCCGGAGAATCCGGAAGCCCTTATATCAACTTCGGAGATATAAAGAACACCGGTTTCGACTTCATGTTTAATTACCGTGACCGAAAAGGAGACTGGGCATGGGATCTATCCTTGAATTTATCCCATTATAAAAATGAGGTCTTGAAACTCGCGGAAGCTGACGATTATTCTCTATGGGCTAGCGGTACGCGCATCGAAGGATACGTAACCCGTACGACAAAAGGACATGCCGTGTCTGAATTCTGGGGGTTGAAGCAAAATGGTTTTTATGAGTCCGTAGCCGATGTTATGGCAACCAAGCCATTTGGACAAAGTGATATCACAGAGGCAGACGCTGCCGCTTATGTCGGCCGCTTCCGTTTCGAGGACTTGAACGGAGACGGCAAATTGGATGATAGCGACCGGACCTTTATCGGCTCTCCTCATCCGGACTTAACCGGAGGCCTCAACGCCACGTTAACATGGAAAAACTGGGACTTTACTATGTTCTGGAACTTCTCTATCGGCAATGACTTATATAATAACACAAAATATTTTACCGATTTCTGGACTTTCAACGGTAATAAATCCTCACGCCTCAGAGATCAATCATGGACATTGAATGGCGATAACAGTAATGCTATCCTTCCTATGCTGAATACGGAAGATAACTATTCCGGAGCTTATTCTAGCTCTTATTACGTAGAAGACGCCTCCTTCTTACGCCTGAAAAATCTCGTATTGGGATATTCCTTGCCAAAGGAATTACTCAAGAAGGCCGGTATCCAGAATCTCCGCCTGTACTTACAAGCCGAGAATATCCTTACGATCACCGGATATACAGGCTTAGACCCAGAGTTTACCAACGCTTATTTACGGCAAAGCGATTCTGACAACGATGGAGCCGGACGTGTAGACTTAAAAAGAGGAGTCGATATGGGAGGCTGGCCAACAACCATGCGGTTCTTATTGGGCGTGAATTTTACTTTCTAAATCCATTTTATAATAAAAACGACTAGTATGAGACATAAAATATTAATAGTAAGCGCAGCTGCTTTATTTACCTTGAGTTCTTGCGGTGAAGATTTCCTGTATAAAGCTCCTCAAGGCAGTATTGACCAAGAAGCATTAACAAACGCAGAAGGGGTTGAGTTATTGGTGGTCAACGCTTATGCCGGTTTGACCCGGCCGACCGGATATGACAATATGTTCAACTGGGTATTCGGCGGTGTATACGGAGGTGACGCCAATAAAGGCTCCGAATCCAATGACCAATCCGTATTGAACTCCGTAGAGACGTATGCTGTCACCGCCACAAACGATTATTTACTGAATAAGTGGAAAGACGCGTATTATGGAGCACAACGTTGCAACTTAGCGCTCAATGTGATGAAAGAAGCGGCAGATATGGACGAGACGACCAAGGCCAACCGGACCGCGGAGCTGAAATTCTTACGTGCCCTATTCATGTTCGAAGGGGTAAAGATTTTCGGACCGACCGGCATGCCCTATATCGATGAGACGATCGCCGCTGAAGAAAACGATCCGAAAGTTCATAACGGTACGGATATCTATCCTAATATTTTAGCAGACGTAGAAGCGGCCATTGAAGGATTGCCCGAAAAACAGACCGAAGTGGCACGTCCTACGAAAACAGCGGCAAAAGCGTTAAAGGCTAAAATACTGATGCAGCAAGGTGATATGGCAGCCGCCAAACCCATCTTGGCCGATATTATCGCAAACGGATTAAGTCCTAAAGGAGAGAGATTGGCCTTACAAGATGATCTGGACGCAAATTTTAACGCAACTACCGAAAATGGGAAAGAGTCTATCTTTGAGGTACAATTCTCTGTCGGAGCCAATAATAACGGGAATTACGGATTTTTACTGAATTATCCTCATAACACAGGCCCCGGTGGATGTTGCGGATTTTATCAACCCTCTTACGAATTGGTAAACTCATTCCAAGTAGACGAAAATGGGCTTCCTTATCTTGAGGGAGAGTACAGAAATAAAAAATCCGTGACAGAACGTGTTACCGATTATGATTACATCTCTAAGAATGATAAGACGATCGCCGTAGACCCTCGTCTAGATTTCGCCGTAGGACGTATGGAGATTCCTTATAAAGATTGGGGATTGCCCGCTAATGATTGGGTACGAAATGTAAGCAGCGGTGGGGTATTCCTACCCAAAAAGCATGTCTATAGCAAAGCGGAACAGGATGCCGGATTAGCTGGCTCCACCTATTCATCCGGCTGGGCTCCCGGTTCTGCCATGAATTTACAATATCTATGCCTACGTGATTGTAAATTGTTATATGCGGAATGCCTAGCGAACGACGGAGAATTAAGTGCCGCCATGCAGCAAGTAAACGATATCCGTGAACGTGCAGCCAAACCGGACAATATCATTTATTTGGAAGACGGAACGCCTGCCGCCAATTATTTGGTGAAACCTTATCCATCCAGTCACGCCGCATTCAGCAACAAGGAAACTTGTATCAAGGCGATTCATATGGAACGTAAGCTGGAACTTGCGATGGAAGGACAACGATTTTTCGATCTGGTTCGTTGGGGAGGTGATTATATGAACAAGGAATTGACGGCATATATAAATTATGAGAAGCAATACCTAACTAAATTCTATGGTGTATCCGCTCCAACCGCTTCTAAGACGATGTTCCCGATTCCCGAGACAGAGATCCAGACCGCAGGAAACGATGAGAACGGCCAAGCTTATCTGGTACAAAATGATGCTTGGAAATAGTCCAATCTCATCCTTCTTATAAACAGAAAGGCGGGCTTCCCGAAAGAAAGTCCGCCTTCACGATTCTTTGTATCTACATTAAATAGAACGTCCCTTGAACACATTCGACTCGCTCGAAGGATAGAGATTTCCCGTAAAGGATATACGGTTGCTATTAAAGTTAGGTGATACCGTGGCAGTACATTTATTCGTACCTTTCGCCATACGGAACGTAACCCTAGCGGATACCGCTACACCCTGCACATTCATCTCGTACATAACGTTTCCTTTTTTGTCAGTCTTCATCTGTACACCGGAAGTTGTTCCATCAACCGTTATACCTCCTATTCCGTTAGGACCGGCCGCCGGAGTATTAAACGCTAACTGAATGGTAGCCTTCTCACCCTTCACCGAAACGAAGTTCGTGTTCGGAGTAACATAAACAAAACTACCGCGCTTAAACTCTATACGATCCGCTTCCAATACGAAATCCTTATTCTTCAAAGCTTGCACCGCTTGTTCAAACAATGCGTTAGCCTCGGCTTCCTCCGCAGCTTTCTTCGCTGCCTTCTCTGCTTTCTTTGCTTCTTTCTCAGCCTGCTTCGCAGCTTTCTCCGCTGACTCGTCCTGCTGTGCCATCATCGACCCTGCACCAAATAATAAAACGGCGAGCAATAATACAATCTTCTTCATATTAACTCATTTTTAAAGGTTTGTCTATAAAAGTACTTTTATACATACAATAAAAATACAATTAACATCGACATAAGTTCATCTTTAACCCTTATTTTTCACGTTTTTAACATGATACCATAAAAAGCCCCATGCGGTTACCGCCGCAATGAAATCGGAGAAAGGTTGCGCTAGCCAAACGCCATCCAATCCCCAGATCGGAGGAAATAGCAGGATAGCCGGTATCAGGAATAAAACCTGCCGACTTAGACTCAGAAACATCGCTTTCCATGCGACACCGATACTTTGAAAAAACTGGCTGATCGTAATCTGGGAACCGACAACGAAAAAGACCAGCATCGTCAGACGTAATCCATTGTCCGTAATCGACACCAATTCGGCATCCGTCGAGAATACGCTAACGATCAGTCTAGGGAATAATAAACTGACGATACATCCTACCCCTGTAATCAAGGTCGATACTATAATAGACAACCGCAAGGTAGCCAATACCCGGTCATGATGCCCAGCGCCATGATTAAACCCGACAATCGGTTGCATCCCTTGGGCGATACCGATAATCAACATAACCAGCAGCATGGCGATACTGGAAATAATACCGCTGGCACCAATCGCCAAATCGCCTCCATTCTCTTTCAACGCATGGTTCATGATCACCACAACCACACTGCCCGCCAGCTGCATGGAAAATGGAGACATGCCGATCGTAAATATATTCCAAATAATGGGACCTTTCAACCGGAAATATTTCGTATGGAAACGTACGATACTATCCTTGCTGATAAAATGACTCATCACGAAAGCGGCACCGGCAGCCATGGAGATCACCGTAGCGATAGCGGCACCCTGTATCCCCATATCCAGCCAAAAGATAAAGATCGGATCTAGGATCACGTTCAAGACGGCACCGATCATCATCGTGAACATCGCCTTTTTCGGATATCCGGAAGCACGCATCACGGCATTAAAGCTAAAGCTTAATGTAGCCAGCAAATTACCCGGGACAGCGATATATAAATAGTCTTTCGCATAAGGTATCGTCTGCTCACTTCCTCCGAACCACATTAACAAATCATCCAAGAAAATCATACTGGGGATAATCGTCAAGGCTCCGATAATGAATGTCAAAATGAAAGCGTTTCCTAATACGTTATCTGCCAGATCATTCGCCTTACGGCCTAGATGAATGGAGACCCTTGTAGCGGCTCCCGCGCCGATCAACATTCCAAATGCCTGCATAAAGAGTAGTATCGGGAAAGTCAAAGTCAATCCGGAGATAGCTAGCGCACCCACTCCTTGTCCGATAAATATACGATCTACTATATTATAAAGAGCATTAACCATGGTCCCGATAACGGCGGGAATTGCGTAATGTACCAACAAACGGCCTATATTCTCATTTTCCAGCCGCCATGTAATCTCATTTGACATATATAACTTATGATTTATGAATTATGATTGAGATCATCTCCGCCACACTTCCTACGATTCTCGTGCCCTCTTCCGCAGGGAACTGAATACGCAGGCTATCCGGAGCATTACAATAAACACTTATATAATCCTCGCTAACCGACGAGGGCTTAAAGCCATTCCGGATCAAGGCATTCCCAACCCAATAAGAAGTCATAAAATCCCCCGCAACCCCAATAAGCTTTGCTGGAGCTACCGTATTCAATTTCCCGGTATTCGGATCAAACACGATTCCTTCCTTACTGAAGAACGTCTCAAACGCTCCTCCCATAATCAGGTCTTCCGGCGTTCCGCAAGCCATCGGACGTTTTTTCTCTTGCAGCCACAGGCAATCCCCCAGCTGGATCGCCAAATCAAGATCATGCGTCGATAGCAGAATCGCTTTTTGTTGCTCTACCGCTAAAGTATGTAACAAGACCATAGTCTCTATCCGACTTGTCACATCTAAAAAGGCCGTCGGCTCATCCAACAATATGATGGGGCATTGCTGTGCCAGCGCTTTGGCGATCATGGCTTTCTGACGCTCGCCATCACTAAGTTCCGACACATAATTATAAGCCTTATGAGCGATACCGGCGGCAGCAAGCGATTCCTCGATAATCCTGCGATCTTCCTGCCTTAATTGTCCGAAAAAGCCGGTATAGGGATGTCTTCCTAAAGAGACCAACTCGTAAACCGTTATTCCACCGGCATTTGTCTTCTCTGTCAAGACAACTCCCACCAGCCGTGAGAAATTACCTTGTGAATAAGAATTCAGCGGCTTCCCCATTAGCTCGATTTCTCCTCCCAGAGGAGGTTGAAAACCACATAATGTCCTCAATAAGGTAGACTTTCCCGCTCCATTTAATCCGAGAAGACAGGTCACTTCACCCGGATATAGATTCAGATCCAACGCATCATGCACGCGCTTTTTCTGTCCGCCTTTCAATATATACCCAATACTTAAATCACTTGTCTTTATCACAGGGATCCGTTCCATAGCCACTAATTAAAATATTGAATATTTTTCCGGTTCACGATTACGTAAATAATAACAGGCGCCCCAAGCATAGGGGTAACGGCATTCAATGGCAGGATCGTATTACTGCCCGGTACCACCATCAGCATATTACATAGAAGAGCAACGCAGGAACCTGTCAGCATTGTAACTGGCACCAACATCTTATGATTGGAAGAGCCTAACATCAACCGGGCGATATGTGGAACTGCTAATCCGACAAAGGAAATGGGGCCGCAAAAAGCAGTAGTTGTAGCCGTTAATACTCCCGTACACAAAAGAATCGCAATCCGTGTTCGTTTGATCCGGATACCTAAATTAGCGGCATACATTTCTCCCAATAATAAGGCATTCAAAGGCTTGATCAGCAAGATCGCTAATAACAGCCCGATTAACGCACAAGTTCCAAAGAATGGTAATTGTTCCAAGGATACACCGGAAAAATTACCAAGCCCCCACATCACGAACGCATGTACCCGGTCTGTAGATGAATAATAATTCAAGATAGAAATAACCGAAGAAGCTAGATAGCCAATCATGATTCCGATAATCAGAAGCATGACATTATTCTTCACTTTTGCCGAAAAATAGATAATCAGTCCCAGTATCACGCAAGCCCCCACAAAGGCCGCGAGGATTACCGCCATATATCCGCTGATCGGCCAATCCGTGAACTGCCCCAACGTACCACCGAAATAGAGCATGATAGCGGCTACTCCAAGATTAGCGCCATCACTAATGCCCAATATGGAAGGTCCCGCCAACGGATTCCGGAACAATGTCTGTAATAGCAACCCGCTGGTAGCCAAGGAAGCCCCCGCCAATAATGCGGTTATAGCCTGAGGCAAACGAGATTGCAACACGATATTCTGCCATGCGATCTTATCAGATCCCTTCCCCAGCAAAATATCCATCACGTGATCCAAAGGAATCGGTACGGCCCCATACGCCAGCCCCCCAACAAAAAGCCCCAAAAGAACCACCCCTAATAACGGATAAAAAAGTAGCGCTTGTTTGTTCATGGCGCAAAGGTATACAAAAAAGCGGAGTTATACAGTGAATGGTAAATCAATAAAAAGGCCATCCCTTACAGTAAGAGATGGCCTAAATTATTCTTAGTTATCCGATTCTTTTATTTTGAGAATGCCGCATAACCCGGATTCTGTTTTAAGTTCGGATTCACCTGCCAAGCATCCTGCGATACAGGTAACAACTTCAAGTAGTCATCAGCTTTACGCTCACAATTAGATTGCGGCCACATTCCTGTAGTGAAACATCCGAAACGGATATCATCCTGACGGGAATAAACCTCCCACGCTAATTCCAAACGACGTTCCAATTGTACTTCCTTCAAAGTTACAGTCGCATAATTATGGTCGCTATTGCCATATCCTCTCTCACGAATCGTATTCACCAAAGCGGTAGCTTCACTAACACTTCCCCCTCCGCGTAACAAAGCTTCAGCTTTCATTAAATAGATATCCGCCAAACGGAAAATATGGAAATCATTTCCCATAGAACTTGTCAAATCCGAAGCGAACTCCCACTTGAAGCAACGAGCTCCATCATGCTGTTCCACGGCACTCCAATTGGTTCCATCATATTCCATGCCCGGAATCATGTTCACATCGATCGTATGGTTCAATTCGTTGTTATGATCGGTCATAATCGGCTTGCCTGTTGATTTGTCTATCATCAAGCCAGTCAAGAACGTACCGTCCAAGCGAGCGTCTTCCTCATCGAACAAACGTACATACTCCGGTTGAGCGCAAATACCATTCCAAGTACCACTAGCGGTAATACCCAAAGACAGATAATCTTTATAATGCAACGTATTATTGTGCAACTCATTCTTCACGTTTCCATCATTACCCGTATCACTGCTAGAGAACGTAGCGGCCAAGATAGCCTCCTTTGAATTCTCATTTGTCACGGAGAAGTTGTCTTTCCAATTAGGCTCTAAGATATATCCCATAGCCATCACCTTATCACAGTTATCGATAACTTTCTGATAAGCGTTACCGGAGAACGTAACCCCCCAAGCCTCAGCGTTCAGATACAGTTTTGCCAACAATGAATAAGCGGCACCCTGCGTAAATGAACCATAATTCTCAGTTGTAGCCGGAGGACAGATATCCTTGATTTCCTCTACTTCCTGAATCAACCAATCAAATACTTCCTGACGGGAAGAATTCCCCGGGAATACTTTATCCGTAGGGTGGAACTCCGTCAGCAAAGGAATATTTCCCCAATAATCCATCATCACATAGATCCAGAAAGCACGGACACCACGCAAGTCTGCCACGTCTTGAGCCTTCTCCTCTTCGGTAAGGATCTCTGAGTTCTGCAATTTACGGATAGCCTCGTTACAAGTACCAATCGCTTCTGTGGCCGCTTTCCATGCGCTTTTAACTCTTGAGGTCTGAGAGGTCCATGTATGCATATAGATTTCCCGGTATTGACCACCATCATACCAGTCACCACCTCGACGAGTCGGAGTCACAGCCATAGAACCGGAGCATTCGGACAAATGCATATACTCTGTCCAAAACTTCTTCATCGTATTATGTGAGTTACCGATCAAAGCATTCAACTCGGCCGTTGACTGGCCAAAATCATCAGCGGGCAACTTGTCATATACTGTTTCATCCAAGTCCATACAGGAAGAAAGTCCTCCTAATAAAAACAATCCAGTTATAAATGATAATATAGTTTTCCGTTTCATAATAAGCTTATCTTTTTAATTAGAATGTTAAGTTAACACCAAATGTAAATGAACGTGCCTTCGGCATGTAGTTACGAGGTTCAATACCCGGAGACAAACCTGCGTTGTCATCGCTAGCCTCACCACGGAAATTCTCAACTTCTGGATCCAATCCTTTATAACCTGTAATCACGAATAGATTCTGACCGGCTACATATAAGCGAGCCTTATCCAACCAATCGATTTTCTTCGTATTGAATGTATAACCAATCGATAAGTTATCCAATCGCAAGAATGAAGCGTTTTCTACATAATAAGAACATACACGAGAGTTTTCACTTAATGTCAACAGATTATCGTTATCCATTACATTCGTTCCATCGATATATGTATTATTACCGTAAGCTGCCAATGGGTTGTTCAATACCTTATTGCCAATTGTTCCACGGAAGAAGAAACTTGCGTCCCAGTTTTTCCAGTTGAATGTGTTATTCCAACCATATGTCAAATCAGGTTGAGCGTCACCAACATACGTACGGTCATCATCCGTGATCTGTCCGTCACCATTTATATCCTCAATGATAAATTTACCATTCTCATCAAGGCCATTACATTTCAGCATGAAGAACTGTCCGACCGGGCGACCTTCCTCAACTACGTGTGAAGTCACACCTGAAGCACCGCGAATCCAAGGATCACCCACGTAAACACGTCCCGTAGAGAACAATTCATTAGACAGTTTTGTGATCTCATTCTTGTTATGAGCAAGATTGAGAGAGGTTGTCCACGTAAAGTCCTTATTACGGATCACGTCTAAGTTCAATAAGATCTCAACACCTGTATTCTTCATATCACCTACATTCGCTTGAATCTGATTGTATACGTAAGTAGGAGTAGAAACCTCATAGTTGTAAAGCATATCTTTCGTACGCTTGTCGTACCATTCGATCGTACCGCTCAAACGACTATTGAACAAGGTGAAGTCCAAACCGATATTTAACATAGCAGTCTGCTCCCATTTCAAGTTCGGGTTCGCGTTCTGTGAAGGACGGAAAGCTGTCGGCCAAGATCCGTTGTTATAATAAGTACCAGAAGCTGAATACAAATCCAATGACTTATAAGGTCTCAAACCATCTTGGTTACCGGTAATTCCGTAACCTGCACGTAATTTCAAATCATTGATCCACTTCGTATCTTTCATGAAAGACTCTTGGCTGATACCCCAAGCAGCGGAAACTGAAGGGAAAGTACCCCACTTATGGTTAGCACCGAATTTGGAAGAACCATCTCGGCGAACCGTAGCCGTAATCATATACCGCTCTTTAAAGCTATAATGCGCACGAGCGAACAAAGAGATCAGTTTATATTCATTCCGGCTGGAAGTAACATTACCGATCTTCAGCAAGTTTCCGGATTGGATATTATCAGCGCCCATCGATCCTACGGCGAAATTCGTAGCCTCCGATTTCTGGTCGGCGTACAAGTTATTTTCCCAAGAATAACCAACGATAGCATCGACCTTATGCTCCTCTGCCGAGCCAAAAGCTTTCGTATAATTAGCGGTCCACTCTAACAAGTTACGATCCCATAGTCTATTACGACGGATTGCCTTACCCGTATCACCCTGTCCACGAGAGTTCCGAGGATCTTGCCATTCGCTATAGTCAGATGAGAAACGGCTCTTATACAGGTTCACCTTGGTTGTCAGTCCATCCAAAATAGAGAACTGTACATCACCTTGTCCATAGAAGTAGTTATTAGCTGCTTTCTTATAGTTCTGATCTTGGTTCTGAACCGGGTTACCTTGATCATAATTGTGGTTGGCATCCGTGAAATAAGAGCCGTCCGCATTATAAACCGGATAAACCGGAAGCATATTGTAAGCCAAGATATAGTCATCAGAAAACGGCATCTGCATATCCGTCAGCGTTGCGGCACCCGTTAATCCAATACGTAAACGGTCGTTGATAGCACGTTGCTGGAACTGGAAACGGAAGCTATGACGAGTCATGTAGTTATCGCGAGCCACACCGTTACGATCCAAGAAAGTATAAGAAGCACGATAATTACTCTTAGAAGAACCACCCGACAAAGAAAGAGCGTGTTGTTGAGAAACACCTACACGAGTCATCTCATCGAACCAATCCGTGTCCGAGTTGTACTTATCATAAGTAGAGATATCTTTACCCAACGCCTTATTAGCGGCACGCCACTCAGAAGCGTTCAACATGTCGGGCTTGTTCGCAATGGTAGAGGCGGTAAGATAACCATCATAATTGATCTGGGTTCTGGAACCGGAACCTCTCTTCGTTGTGATCAAGATTACACCACCAGCGGCACGAGAACCGTAAATAGCGGCAGAAGAAGCATCTTTCAATACAGAGATTGACTCAATATCCGAAGGTGATACAGTAGACATATCACCACCCGGAACACCATCGATCACGATCATCGGGCCTTGGTCGTTCTGCAAGGTAGAAGTACCACGTAATTGAATCTGGGAACTACGAGTTACATCACCGGAACCAGACGTAATAGTCAGACCCGCTACCTTACCTTGCAGCAAGTCGGACGCGTCACGATTCACTCCTTTATTAAAATTTTCCTCGGAAATGTTCGCTACGGAACCGGTAATCTCCCTACGAGTCTGCGTACCATAACCGATAGCTACAACCTCTCCCAGATTCACGACAGAGGCACCAAGCTTAACATCTACGGCAGAGCGCCCTTTCACAGCTTCCTCTACCGAGTTGTAACCGATAAAAGACACTTGGAGAATTGCTTTTTTCAGGTCATTCACACTAAGGGTGTAGTTACCGTCAATATCAGTGATGGTACCGTTGGTAGTACCTTTTTCCACGATATTCGCCCCGATAATAGGCTCACCTAGTTCGTCCAGAACTTTTCCTTTAACAGCGCCAGACTGGGCAAAAGCGGCTGTCATGCAAAAAGACATTAACACGGAAAGTATGGCTACATTCCAGTGTTTGAAAGAATCAAAGATTTTCTTTCGTTGCATAATTACTTAATTTTTAGGTTAACGATCATTTAATTCACAAATACAATTGAGAATTTCCATGGCAAATGTAACTTAATTTTTTAAAATAAACTATGATTATGTAAAAAAGTAAGGAAAATCAAACAGGAGGTCTTTCGGTAGATCAAAATAAATGTCAACGGATAAACCTAAAGAGTGACGTTTTCATTTCGATAAGCCACTTATAGTGACACATCCTTTTCCCCGACAGGCTCATCTACAAACATAAATAAGGAGAAAATCGTTTCTTTAGTGGTTTTAAGGTAGAAAAAGAGTACTTTTCCCTCGATTACAACCCTGTTGTAAGATACTTACAGTAGTATTATAAGGTACTTACGGTAGTGTTGTAGCATACTTCCGACTGTGATTCGCATCACTTCCGAATGAAAAACCAATCACTTCCGAATAAAAAAGCCTCCTTTTACTTGTTAAGCAAGAAATAGAGGCTCTCTTTTTCGCTGGAAGAAAAGGGAGGGAAACGATATACATCTACAAGACAAGGTGTTGCCATTATTTTCATTCAATTTCGGAAGCCTTACGCCCATAAGCCCGGAAAAATCGATTCTCCGGGACTTTAAAATACAAAATGTCAATTTGTCAATCTCCCTTTATCCTTGTCTATAGTTCTGGACGGACTACGCTAAAATCTATCTCTCCATCCTCTCCTTCTCCTTTATCAACCCATTCCGATAGGCGTAAAGAAGTTTCTCCAAGTCCTTGATCTGGCTTTGAAGATCCGCACCCTTATCCGTATCTTTCACCATCTGGCGATGGGAGCTTAATTCTACCACGATCGTGGTGGATTTGATATCCAAGCCTTCCTCGATCGCTTTCGCCCGGGATTCGAAGGGTTCGTGTTGCACAAGCTGGAAACCACGGGAGTGATATACTAATGTATAGCCCGCGATACCGGTTTCCAAATGATACGGACGGGAGAAACCGCCATCGATTACCAACATCTTGCCATTCGCCTTAATGGGATTCTCACCTTGATTGGAACGGACAGGGACATGTCCGTTGATGATATGCCGATGCATACCGGTCACCCCAAACTCATCCAATATCTTATCACAAATTTCCTCTTGCTCTCGTAACGTATAATAAGCGCCTTTTTCCTCCTTATGAGTCTCGGCCTCTTCGATAAAGGCACGCTCGAAAGTAGCCATCTTGCTTTTATCGAATAACGGGGAGTCCTTGCCGCCCCAAAGATACCAGATATAATCATGCGCATATTCCACTTCTTCCTGTTCCCCGGTCTTGAAATAAGCCGTACGGATCAGTTGGTCTACACGGTCCAACAAAGCACGGCCCTTATAATCCTGCCCCAAGATACGTACTGACTTAAATGTACCATCCGGATTCATCGGGATAGAGGCATGAAACAGTAAATTGGAATTACAAACCTGATACATTCCCCCATGCCGGAAGAAACAACGCATATGCTTTTTCATCTTCTCGCTGCTCTCAAAAGAATGCAATATCTTTCGGATCAAATCCTCTTCCTCAATAGAAAGACGATACGGATCTTTCGGGTCTAAAGTAGGCCAGTTAGTATCTTTAAGCGTATAATCCTTTCCATCGATATGAACCACTCCCCGCTTCAGATCGATATGGTGCAACAACATCCGGTCATCCATCTCAAACTCCGGACGACGGCGGATGATCTCACCCTCCAGCTTGAACTGGATGATGGTGATCGCCTTGTGCATCTGGGCGATCAAACGGGTGGTCTTCTCATCCATTGCATTATCGGCGAACTTTGTTTTCGGCATGAATAACGCGCAAGGATCATCCCCATACGCCTCCATCGCGAAAGTGGCCAACGGCAAAAGATTGATACCATATCCATCTTCTAAGGTAGCCATATTACCAAAGCGTAAACACATACGAATCACGTTGGCGATACTTACCAAATTACCGGAAGCGGCTCCCATCCACAAGATATCATGATTACCCCATTGAACATCGAAATTATGGTAATCGCAAAGGATATCCATGATCAGATGAGCGCCCGGACCCCGATCGTAAATATCGCCGATGATATGTAACAGGTCGATTGTCAACCGTTGGATCAAGTTACACATAGCGATAATGAAATCGTCCGCACGTCCCGTGGAGATGATCGTACAAATAATCTGATCCACATAAGCGGATTTATTCGGCTCTACGGAAGACTCGTGCAATAACTCCTGAATAATATAGGAGAACTCCTTGGGTAAAGCCTTACGTACTTTCGAACGGGTGTATTTGGAGGACACGTTCCGGCAAACACGTACCAATTGATTCAAGGTAACTTGATACCAATCTTCCAGATCTTGCTCTTGGCTCTTGATCAGTTCCAGCTTATCCTCCGGATAATAAATCAAGGAACAAAGCTCCTTCTTCTCGGATTCCCGGAGCGTATTACTGAAAATCTCGTTCACCTTGCGCTTTACGGCACCGGAAGCGTTTCTCAGCACATGGCTAAAGGCTTGATCCTCGCCATGCAAATCACTCAAGAAGTGCTCCGTACCCTTCGGTAGGTTCAAGATCGCCTCCAGATTAATGATCTCCGTACTGGCATCCGCGATCGTCGGGAAACTCCGTGCCAACAATTGCAAATACCGTAAATCGTTTTGTACAGATTCGGCTATAATATCTTTTGTCATCTTATCTCTTATTTATACGCGAATATAAATAGATCCGGTCATTTAAACCGAACCTGCTCCGGTTTATTTTTCTCGGCTACTTGCTGGATCTCATAGGGGCTGACCTCTACGGCACCTTTCGTCAATTCCGGAATATTGTAGGAATACAACTGATAGTCATACTTATCCGGATCTTCTTGAGGCAATAAGAACGGTTTCGAAGGCTTACCGTCTTTCCCTATATGACAAATATAAGGTAAAGTATATAAACCGTTATCCCGGCGGCTACTAAATACGACCCAATCACTATTACTACTCCAAGAATGATAGCTATCCGTATCCGGGCTATTCAACGCAGACATATCCATCGCTGTCCGATTCTCCAAATCCATCATCCGGATCTCCGCATCCGGGTGCCAAATAGGGAACTGCCCATAAGCGGTTTCCGTGTACATCAGGAAACGTCCATCGGGAGAGATACGGGGAAATGTATAGCTCAAGCTATCCGCATGTACCAACGTATCGATCGGGAAGCTGATCTCGCCACGATCCGGATCAAACGCAACACGACAGAGATTATAACGTACCTTATCATAATTCTCCGGCATCTTCTGGGCCGGGGCCGTACAGAAATAAAGCCATTTACCATCCGGAGAGAACGCAGGGAAAGTCTCGAATGCATCTTTTGTGATCAATGAGGCTTTCGAAAGGATTTCTTTGTTTTTCACGTCATACACCACCACATCGGACTCCAAGTCGAACACTTCCATCTTTTTCTCTTTCACGGAATGGAAAAACTGTTTGATATCATTTACCGATGTGGTGATATAGCGCCCGGAAGGATGCCAGAAAGGATACGTCATATTACTGATCGTCCCATTCGTTTTCGTATTCAATTTACTGATTTTCTTGTCTTGGACAATATAAGTTCCCCCATTCGCCGCACGCATATGGAACATCATCTGCCCCGGGTCTCCCATACAAAAAGAATGGCAGTTCATACAATTATAGCCAGTCATATCGTTACGGATAATCGGCTGTTCGTCAAACGACTCCAAATTCCGCTGATAAATACCCACAATATGCCATTTCTCGTATCCCGGCTCTATCAAACGGTATACTAAATGAGAGTCGATCGCTTGATCACTGATATAGACAGAGAATGGTGCCCATTTAGTCCATTTGTCTCCCTCTTTCGTCGTGATCGTTACAAAAAAGGCTTTACCTTTATTCGCACGGGTAAGCCGTTCCCAATCCTTGGACTTAAAACAGATCGTATTCGTTCCGTAATACTCAAACACCCCCTGCTCGCTACCCTCGATCTTCGCATAGCATTTTTCAGCGGGCACGTCAATACGGAAATTCAATGGGGCTATATTATAAGGTATAGTAACCCCTTGGTAATCCGGGAACATCGGCGGGGGAGACATGCGTTCGTTCTCGGCAACAACAAAGCCACCCGGATGTACCGCCCAAAAACCCAAGTATAGTACAATAACCAGAACTTGCAATAGTAAATATCCGATCACAAAGTTTCGGACGATCTTTCGTTTCCTCGTATTATCCATCATAATTATTGTCGTTTAGGAGTCGGGGTAAATTGAGCGTAATAATAATAGGTATCGCCAAACTGCGCTTTCAAGGCGGCAGGAGGCATGCCTCGAGCCACTTTCATAAATTGCAGAAAGCGGTTTTGTACCTCCGAACTGATCGGATAGCTTTTGAACGCCTCCGGGTCTTTCTGCACGGCAGCGAAAAACAGGCATATAGCCTCCTGATAGAGAACGGGAAATGACTCGCCTCGCTCTTTCATCAATTCCATATAATGCATAAATGTCATCAAGTCTTTATAAACCAATAAGTATCCCATTCCATACTCAAAAGCCGGACGATTATCGGCATGATCGTCGATCAAGAAAGCCAGCGCATTGGGAAATGTCAAGGTCAAGTCTAAGGGATTATCCGTTACCGGAAGTACCGCCCGCTTCGCCTTTATCCAATCGGTAGAGGCACAAACCACGGAGTCGAGCAACGGGCGCTGCGCTTTTGCCCAATCCCTGTAGTGGGGAGTCGATTCAAGAATCTTAATATATTTCTCGGCGGCACGGTATTCGCCGGTTACCAGATAAGTCTCCACCAAACGCTTCATCAAACGAGGCTGCACGCAACGTTGCGAGCTTAATACACCCACAAAGGCGAAACGTTGCGCTGCGTTTACCTGCCCTACTTGCCAAGCAACCTCGCTCGCCTCGATCAATCCCATCCGGCTTTTCGGATCGTGCGGGATAAAGCCCTCCACCCCGATCTGAGGGAAACGCATCAAATCGCCAGAAAATCGTCCCGTATGTGATAAAGCCAGATTCAAATAAATCAGGGCATCCATATCCCGGACCGAATGCGCACGAGCATGTGAGACTATCTCTTGCCATTCTCCCTGCCGTGCATAGTAATCGTACCGATAGGCCTGCTCCATCGGGTCTTTCTTATAGAGAATCCCATAAGTCATCGCTATCAGAAGGAAAGCGTAAGAAACGATTCGCTTCCAAGATTCCTTACGGATAAAAACCCGGTTCCTTACATAATAAAGAATTAAAACGATCAAAGGATATGAAAGCCCGATATATCCTAAAGAATTAGGTATCGGATATTCGGGATGGCATAGATGTTTGCTGAAGAACGCTTCCCGCATCGGAAGAATATAAACCGTACGCATGGCGATCAACGGTTGCAAACCTCCCCAAGCGATAGCGATAATGGCTACTCCAAAACGAGCCTTATCCTCTTTAGCACAACACTCATAAACTGCGATCAATAAGGCCAATAATAAATTAGCGGGTGCCGCAAAAAAATAAGAGCCCCCCAAAAACAAGAAGCCAAAGAGATAACGAAGCCAATCAATCTTGATTGAAGTATACAAATACGCAAGAACCTGCACGAAAGCGAGCATCGTCAACAAGGCGATTGACTCCAGCGGATAGATCCAAATTAAAAAAGAGGGAAGAATAGCCGCCAACATAGAGGCACGCACCCCACAAGCTTTTAAGTAAAGGAAAAAACAGCCGGAGATCAGTCCTAATAATAAAGCGATCACTACCGAAGCTCCATAAGGATGGATAAACGCGAGCGATAAGAACTCAGTCACATATTCATTCAATCCACCCGGTTCGGCCAATCGGTCTTGGAAATAACTACCGGTAGTCTGAAACATCATATACTGCTCCAGAAAACGATACCAATACCGAAAATTCAACTCTATGAATAGGATACTTCCTATAATAAAAAGGAATAGTATAATAGTATTATTGTTAACAAATAGTCTATTCTTCATTCTCCAACTGTTTTTCAGATCGTAAAGATAGAAAGTATATAGAAGATGGCAAAAGAAAAGGTTTAATTATTATATTGAACACGGAACACACGGAGCGTGTGCTCCATGTTCAAAGCTATATTTCTTACATCTGTTGCTCGCCGCCGCCGGAACCGCCGCTCTTCATATCATCGTTGCTGATACCTCTTTTTACTTTCTTGATGGCATCTTTCAAGGTGCCAAAACGATAAGATACACTAACCATTAACATTCTCATCGTACGGTAATTGATCTCACGACGGAAGAAGGTATCATCGGAAGTAGTATTTTCCATCTTCATTCGCTTCCAGAAGGGGTTTTGGAAAGACAACTGGACAGATAGCTTTTTCTTCAAGAAATCCTTGTTCACGGAGATTCCCGTGAAATAGAATGGAGAGCCTTTCCCCTGTAACTGGATCCAAGGAGAGAAATATCCTCCCTGTATGTTCACACGGAAATCCAACGGGAAATTAAACTGCGTACCGGCGAAAATACGTCCGCTGAATCCACTATTCGCCATATCATTCTTTTCGCTCTTCAAATCCGTATAATCCATTCCACCATTCATATAGATACGGAACAAAGGAACCGGATTCCAATTTGCGTATACGAATAAGCCGGTAGATTGTTTCTTTCCGATATTACCGTAGGTGGTTTGGAAAACACCCGGATTCTCCGGATCGATAAAGGTATATTGCTCGATCGAATTATTGACGAACGTATAAGTAGCGCTCGCGTTAATGCTGAATTTCTGGGCGAACATACTATAGTTCAAGTTTATATTATTACTTTTCTCCGAGTCCAGATTCGGGTTACCGAAGGATATGTTCTGTGGGTCCGCATTGTTTACATAAGGATTCAAATACCAGATACCCGGACGCTGGATACGCATATTATACCCCAAGCGAAGCTGTTGCGCCATACTCAATTGATAAGAGACCGTAGCGTTTGGCACCACGTCGAAATAATGGGTATCAAAGTTCATATCGGGAGCCATCTCATATTTCACGTCCAAAGCGGTTCCTTCCGCACGTACCCCCGCCTTCACGCCAAACTTATCAAACTTCATCGAATAGCCCAGATAAGCGGAATAGATATGTTGGGTATGACGGAAATGGCTATCTTTAGAAGTTATGTCCTCCCATATATTCAACGAATCGTTGAAAGCGGTACGATCCGTATTACTCCGGCTCTGGCGGAATATATATTTTGCGCCAACCTCCAAGGTCTGATCCTTCCACGTAGGGGTCGTATAATCCACCTGCCCGGTGTGCTCGTTCGTAGAAGCCTTGTTGATATTATTTTGCGGATAGCCGAGCCAAGGATTGTAATTCACGACATTCTTTAATTCCGTATAATCCTTGTTATCATTGGGAGAATGGCTGAAACGGTAGGAGATCGTCAGCAACTCATCTTTTTTATGGGTAGAGTGTTGGTAATCCACGCTCACGTCCGTAGAACCAAACGTTTCCGTAGCGTCGGAATTACGATTATAATCGTATACCGGATTACGATTGATATCCTGCATATTCACCGTGTATTCCGAACGGTTCGTCATCTTACCATGGAATAAGTTCGCCCCTACGGTCAGCAAGTTCAAGGAGTCGATCTCATAACTACCTTCCAGCGAACCAAACTGGAAGGGTCCGTTATTCTTCCTACGTCCATTTTGCGTCAAGAAATGTTGCTCGTCATTTTCCAAATCCTCACGTATCGAGGTAGACTCATTCCAAGGCTCCCTATTATAATTGTAATTATAATTCGCTGTCAACCCGAACTTACCTGCTTTAAGGGATATATAGCCGCCACCGCCTACACGCCCCAACGAACTACCGTTCACACGAACCGTACCAGTATATCCTTGTAGAGCGTTTTTCGTCGTAATGATATTAATAATACCACCGATACCCTCAGCGTCATATTTAGCGCCCGGGTCTGTAATCACCTCTATGTTTTTCACGGAATTGGCCGGCATACTCTTCAATACCTCAGCTGGATTGTTACTCAACAGGTTAGAAGGCTTGCCATTCATGTAGATCTTAAAGTTCGTGGAGCCTTTCAATTGGATTTGGTCATCTCCGTCCACGGTTACCATCGGTACCTTGCGCAGCATTTCCAATGTATTGTTTGTCTGTGCCTCCGGATCATCTTCCAAGCTATAGGTAAGTTTATCGATCTCAGCCTTCACCAAAGGTTTCTGTGCCGTAACCGTCACTTCCCCCAGCCGCTGGTTATCCTCCTGCATATACAACTTACCCAAATCCAAGTTCCTCTGTTTATCCGAGATCGTAAATGTTTTCTCGGCAGGAGCTTTTCCTATCGATTGCATAGAGATGATGTATTTACCGGCGCTACTCAATGGTGCCTGAAACTTACCATCCACATCACACGCTAAAAGCTTGACCGGCTTATCGGGGGTCTTCGCTAAAGCAATTCTCAACGTCGCATAGGGTACGGACTCGTTACTCAGCGAGTCTAACACCTGTCCCTTAATTGAATAGGAACCTGTCTTGTCCGCTTGCGCATACAGAGGAAGCGCAAAGAACAGTACCCAAAATAAGGCAAACAATTTCTCTTTCATACGTTCATCTATCACTATAAAAATAATACATTTTACTGCAAATTACACTATTTACGATTTCATCGTACAAATAAAGTCATTAATAATGTTCATATTTCCTTTTTCTTCTAAAGAAGTCTGAAAAAAGAGTATTTTTTCATAATAGACGGACATCAAGTAAAATAGGTTGCACAATAATCCTAGGAATCTTTGAGAAAACGAATATATTGTTATTTTTGCATTCGTAATTCTTTAAAATACAATGTCATGAGAACTATCTTTTGTGTATTAGCCACTTTGATGTTGGGTTTGACGAGTCTGCAAGCCCAGAGTTTAAAAGCCATTAAGTTGAATGCTCCCGACAAGACCCGGGGCGCTTCGGTAATGAAAGCCTTGGCAGACCGTCACTCCGAGCGCGAGTTTGCCAACAAGAAACTCAGCCTACAAGATCTTTCCGATTTGATGTGGGCCGCTATCGGTATCAACCGGGAGGATGGGAAACGTACCGCCGCTTCTGCCTTGAATAAGCAAGATGTGGATGTCTACGTATTGATGGAAGAGGGCGCTTATCTGTATGATCCGAAAGCCCATCAACTGAACCCGGTAGCGGAAGGCGATCACCGTCCACTGATCGGAGGAAAGCAAACCTCCGTGAACTCAGCTCCCGCTTGTCTATTGATGGTTTCTGATGTTTCCAAATTCGGCAATGTAGGTACACCACAATTACGTGAGCGCTTTGGAGCCTTAGATGCCGGGCTGGTCTCTCAGAATATCGCCTTGTTCTGCTCTGGATGTGGCTTGGTAACGGTTCCCCGCGGCAGCATGGAGGCTGATGCTTTGAAAAAAGTGTTGAAGCTATCCGACTCCCAAATCCCGATGATCAATCATCCGGTAGGATACGCGAAATAACGTCAGCACTCACGTAAGCCCCCGAGAATCATCTTGTGGGCTTACAAGACCGCTCACGCAGGAGGCTGAGAACAATCTTTACAAAAAATAGATATTCCGACTCTCCGAATATGATCAACCAATTCCATATTCGTCAATTTATGAAAAATAGAGAGATCAAACTGATAAGGTAATAATAAATCATCAATCGCAAACGCAATCTGATTTAACCGACTACGTGTCAAGTTTGCCCCCACCAAAGATATATCCACGTCCGAAAAAGGTTTATGGTTTCCCTTAGCTCGCGAACCGTAAAGTATTACTTCCTCAATATCCTCGTATCGAGCGTAAAACTCACGCAACTTATTCAATTCTATGTCACTCAATCCATATTTCATTTACAGCTTCATCTAGTCTCATTTTCCGATATACATAACATCCTCTCTTCAAACCGGCAAAATAGTGGATAATAAACCAGTACGATATTCTCATAAATTTCAGAAGCCACATCGTCATCATAATTATGAGAAGTCAAATTACGATCCTCAATTGTCTCCATCCATCGTTTATCTTCTATAAGCCCTATTTGTAAAGCCTTACGTATAGCATCACGTGAACCTCGAATATCCGTATAACCTTGATATTCCGCATAATCTTTCATCACCTTCCAGACTAATTCACGGGTATATTCAAAACGCTGGATTAATCCTTCTTGCAAAAGTTCATCAATCTCGTCCGCTAATTCCAACCGCCAAGATACAATGTCCACCGCTTGACCCAATTTAGCCAAAGCCTTACAATAATTAGGAAATCGCTGTAACCAACGTATATCTTGTGCCATATATGTAAACTTTAGGATACGAAGATAAGAAAAACAGAAGATATTCCTACATTCATTTCTTGAAAAATGCAAACCAAGCAATCAAAGCCAGCAGCACGAATATAACCACCAAGATCGTATTCCCCCAACGAATCAGGAAGGAAGGCATCTCGCCAATCATGTTGCGGACTTTCTCGCTACGCAACTCGATACGGTTTTGATCCGATTCTGCTTTTTTCTTCATCTCATTGTATGTCGACATATCTTTAATTCCCCAACTCTAATTGATTCTTCACTAAATTATAATAAGCGCCTTTGCGATCGATCAGCACGTCGTGGGTGCCTACCTCTACGATACGGCCTTTGTCAAGAACGACTATTTGATCGGCATTGCGTACGGTACTTAATCGATGGGCGACGATTATTACCGTCTTACCCCGGTAAAAGTCCGTCAGATTCTCCACTATGGCACGTTCATTGTTGGCATCCAACGAATTCGTCGCCTCATCGAAAAAGAGATAAGAAGGGTCCTTATAAACCGCCCGGGCGATCAAGATCCGTTGACGCTGGCCTTGGCTTACGCCTTGACCATCCGGACCTATCACCGTATTATATTTTAAGGGTAAGCGCTCGATAAATTCCTCTATATTGGCGATACGAGCTGCCAATAATAAGCGAGATTTATCAATCTCACCGTCATCCACGGCAATATTGCGTGCGATCGATTCAGAGAACAGATAACCGTCTTGCATCACCGCACCACATTGGTCACGCCACCATAAAAGGCTGAAAGATCGCAAATCATTTCCACCCACCCGGATATCACCTTCTACCGGATTATAGTAGCCCAATAATAACTTGATCAAGGTTGTTTTCCCGCTACCACTCGTTCCTACGATCGCCGTAATCTTGCCTCGAGGTATTTTAAGGTTTATCCGCTCCAAGACTTTCGGCGAATGGATGCCCTCATATTGAAACGTCACGTTACGAATCTCAATGTCCCTATCGCTTCCGTTAAAACCGGTTATCATACGTTCCGGCGTCTCCTCTTCTTCCCGATCATGGATCTCGCTCATCCGTTCCAGACTAATCTTCACGTCTTGCCAACTATAAAGAAACTGCACGAACTGTTCCACCGGAGCGTTCAACTGCCCGATAATATACTGTATAGCCAACATCATACCCAACGACAGGCTACCCCCGATCACAGCCGTAGCGGCAATCACCGTAATCACGATATTCTTTACCTCATTAATCAAGATACTGCCGGCCTCCTGACTCTGTTGCAGCCGCATCGATTCGATGTTTGTCCGGAACAAGTCCGCTTGTATATCCTCCCACTCCCAACGCCGACGTCGCTCACAATGCTGAAGCTTGATCTCTTGCATACCATTCAATAACTGCATGGTTTTCGATTGATTACGGGCCCGTTGCTCAAAATAAGTATAGTCCAGCAAACGACGTTTTTTAAGGAAGAATGTCACCCATACGGCATATAAAGCGCTACCTAGTACGAAAATAAAGAATATCAATCGATTATAATAAAGTAATACCCCACCGAACACCACGAAGCTGAAAGCGGAGAAAAGCACCGTCAATGTCTGCGCCGTCAAGAAACGTTCCACACGCTCATGATCATGGATGCGTTGCAAGAGATCGCCCGTCATTTTCGTATCGAAAAACGACATGGGTAATCGCATCAGTTTGATCAAGAAATCGGATAACAATGATATATTCACCCTCGCACTTATATGCAGTAATATCCAGCGACGGATAAAGTCCACCGAGGCACGGCTCAAGACCAGCATCAATTGTCCCGCCAAGATCAGATAGATCAGATTCAGATTCTTAGTAGCGATACCTTTATCCACGATCGCTTGGGTAAGAAACGGAAAGATTAATTGCAATACGCTTCCCAGCGCAAGCCCCAGCAACAACTGGATAAAGAAACGTTTATAAGGTTTCATATACCCCCAAAGGAAATGAAAGGGATCTCTTCCCGTATGGCGTTCATCTTTCCGCTTATAAAAAGCGGGGGTCGGCTGCAAGGCCATTAATATGCCTTTCTCCTCCCCTCTCGAACGGGTACTGATCCACGCATTACGAAACTCTTCCTCATCGATACGCAACAAATTCTTACCGGGATCAGCTATATAAAAAACAGATTTCCCATCCTGTTTCTTTTTAACGTCATATAATACGACAAAATGATCTTGGTTCCAATGGAGGATACAAGGGAAGGGGCGTTGCTCCACCATCTTCCCCAAGGTCATTCGTCCACATATCGTACGAAATCCTATATACTCGGCGGCATCAGCGATACCCAGCATGGAGACTCCTTCCCGGGTTACGACGCAAAGGTTTTGCATCGTCTCGGCGGAATACTCCTTGCCATGGAACTTGGCGATCATGCGGAGGCAGGTGGCGCCGCATTCCATGGAGTCGGGTTGCTTGATATGGGGGAAGCTCATAATTTAATACCTTCCTCTATACTATACACATTTTTCCGTTCTTTCATTGCTTTCGACTTGTTTTTACGGAATGTATAACGAAGCAAGATCCAAGGCCGAAAAGAGGCACTGATTTTTCGTTGATCGCTGTAGTTCTCATAGCTACCACTACGTAATTCCATCGAGGTACGATAAGTAACCAAACAATTCTCCATCGCCACGGAAATATAGAAATAGTCCGTAAAATTATAAGAGACCTGTACCATCGAAAAAGAAGGGCTATGATACTTCACACGAGAGATTGGCGTATAGGTATAATTGTTATATAATATATCAGCACCCAAATACCACTTCTTATAATTCGCATTGAAATACAAAGAGGTACTAAACCCTTTCCTTGGATCTTCATTCTCATAATAATCCACGACATGATACGCATTGACACCTATACGCCCTAAATTGCCTATCCGATAAGACAGACTTCCCCCTATGCGTAAATTCTTATACTTCCCGCTATTCCTATAGCTACTGATATAAATATCCTCTTCGCTGAATCCATACGATTCCACCAAGTCCGTACTGATCCGATAAGAGACGCTCGGTGTCAAATAAAATCCTTTCGTGTTAAATGTCAAGGATAGGTTCAATTTATGATTTTGGCTCGGAAGCAGATAAGGATTTCCTTGTGTCTTCACTAAAGAATCCGTAGACATATTATAAGGATTCAATTCGCTCTCGGTAGGAGCCGTATTGGTAAGCGTGTATCCCAATCTCGTAGATAGATGATCGCTAAAATCATAATTACCGCTTAAAGAAATGCGAGGCTTGAAGTAATGATTAGAGGCCTCACCCGCTTTCAGCCAAATTCCTTCCAGCCCAGCAGAAAGCATATAAGAAAAACGCTTTATAGACTGGCTATAGTCCGCATACAAATACTCTTCCCATTTCTCGTGCCGGAAAGTAGGCATTCCTATACTCACTTGACGTATACGATCACTCGTAAAACGAGTCTGATTCCCTACATTCAAGCTACCTCCATTTGCAAAATCCACATTATAATCCACATCAAAACGACCGGAATTCCGGTCGTTCTTATATAAATATGTATTCAGATAAGACCAATCCAGATATGACTCCGAGCGATTTCCGTCATTCTCGTTATGATTCTTATTGAAAGCAAGGGTCGTTTCCAATATATGGTTTTTCGCAAACGTATGCTTATGGAACAAGCTAGCCGTAAAAATATACGATTGATCCTTATTAAAAGAAGAATAATCGAATTCTTGGGGTATTCCATCCGTTAAAAGTCCATCACCCCAACCTTTCTTCTTATTGATTTTTTTATTACCATACATATGAGCTACGATATAATCCTTGTCTGTACACATCCAACGGAATTGCAACTCACCTAAATAGCTAGTACCATCCAAACGTTCCTCTCCCTTCGTCCATTTACTATACCCCGTATTTAGCTGCCGTTGCTCCTGTTCCGAGCGATCATCATACAAATAGTCCACTGAAGCTCTTCCATAAAGTGCGTATCGAGAGTTTCCAACCTCAAAATACCCTACCCCAAGCCCCTTACGGAAAGGGACATCATGCCGCGTGGCTCCTTCCAAGAAGATAAAAGGTTGTGTCTTCTTTTTCAATTTTATATTCAATATCTTTTGGTAACCATCCTTTAAGTAACGGGCTTTCACCACATCGATTATCTCCACGGATTCTATCTCTCTCGGATCAAGAGTGGCGATTCCCGAGTTATAACGATTCCCGTTTATCAATATCAAGGGTTGCGCCCCATCCTCCAACTGCACCTTCCGGTTAGCCACATCCGAGTACAAGCGTGGGATCTCTTGCAGGGCCCGGAAAGGGTCTTTCATATTTTTAGCCTTCTCTGACAGATAAAAGATCTCTCCCGTAGCGGTCCGATTCACTTGATCATTCCGATTACCCGTCACCATTACTTCGTCCAATACGACCGTTTTCTCAGGTGTCAGCAAGAAGTCTTTTCTAACATCCCTGTTTTCCACTCGCAATATTTGCTCCTGCGCATTATACCCCAAGAAAAACAAACGTAGCTCATACGCTCCCTCCTTCAATCCATCTATACGAAAATGACCTTTTTCATCAGTTAAAGCCATGGCCGATAACGAGTCTTCCACACTCAATATCACCTGTACCCCATCCATCATCTTCCGCTTCTCGTTTGTAATTATTCCTGAGAAGGTGTAAGACTGGGCAGACAATGTGAAGAGGCCTTGTGAGATGAACAGAAGCCAGAAAGCGATAGTTCTCATGGTATTATGCGTATAATTCTTCTTTTAATAATTGACATTTGAAAAGATACATCAGATATTCTTTCAAAGTCATATTGATTGCGTCAAATGTACATATATTTTCCCCCGGATGCAACATTATTTGTTTATTACATGGTCCCAAACAGGCAGGCAGTAATTTACAATCTATACAATTTTGAGGCAACATCTCCTTCAACCAATAAGAAACTTTTGTCTCATTCCAATGTACCTGTCCGGATTGTAAATCAAATTCTCCTAACGCATTTTGATCATCAAAAGAAGAAATCGTAGAACACTTAAAAACTTTACCATCATAATTAAACAAAACTTCTCTATGCCGTTCAGCAAAGCAAACATCTCCTTTTGGCATAATATAATAATCCAATAAAAATTTCTTATCTAAAAACTTTTGAACCGAAGCATGTAATAACGGCACATTAACTTTATCTTTTTCTAGTTGCCACACTTTTTTCAAAATGACAAAACAATACTTACGATCTAGAAAATCCAAATCACCAATGATTTCATCTATTTTCTCTAATGTCTTATTATCAAAGTTTATTCTTACCGCAAGCCACCTATTGGGAATTTTATCATTAATAAGCCGAATAGTTCTCAATGTCTTCTCATAAGTATCCTGATTCGGGTTATCCTTATCTTTCTTTATTTGATTATGATGTATTCTATCACCATCCAAAGTAATTTGGAATTGGCATTCAAAGTTTTTTAAATAATCTATAATAGATTCTGTTATCAAAATCGCATTTGTTGTAAATTCAGCAATTAGATCCAATTGATTAACTTGGCAAAAGTTTCTCGCAAAATCCAGAATTTCTTTTATCCCTCTGAAATACAAAAAAGGCTCTCCCCCAAAGAATGATAATTTTAATATCCTATAAGATGTTTTAATATATTCTTGTTCTATATTCTTTTTTATAGCTTCTATTACTTCACTCTTCAAGAAACTTCCCGCTATTCTATTCTCGTAAAAGTACCAACAGTTTAAATTGCAATCCAATGTTGTATTCACCATGACTTGATACATAGAGGCATCAAATTGCATCCTTTTTTTCCGAAACAAGACAATCTCTCTTTCATCAAAATCATCAGGAACAATATATTGATTATCCACCAAAGATTTATATAATACAGGATCAGATTGCTCTAATTCTAAAATATTTTCTTTTTTATATTTTTCATATCTCACATTATTTAATAATATAAATTTATTATTAAATGAATTATAAAGTAAATAAACCTGTGGCAAAACTTTCTCTACAACCTGATAATATATCTTCTTCATTTCATTTTTCATTAATTTCTCGATAGAAATAGCTGATGCCTTCTCCCTGTTACAAAGAAAGCATCAAACTAAAAAAACTATCAATTAGCCACACCTCCCTGAAGAATTATTGACTCCTCCACACTTACCTGAGCCATTGTTAGTACCAGAACAACTTCCATCCCCATTATTCGGAGCCTTATCATCTGGATCCTCTCCTCCACGAACTAAAATAAGTTCATTTTCCTCTAGCCTCTCTAAAATAAGGCTAGGCAAATTCATTAAATCATTCATAATATCTAAAATTTATAGTTTATAATAGGTCATAATCTATGACCGTTTCATTTACTATTTTACTTATGACTGTCTAGGATTTTCTTGTGGACACAGAACCTTCCGTCCATCCTCAATCCAATACCATTCGTCAGTCTCTTCATCATAATGCCATTCACCACCTTTTATAGCGGAAAGTTCTTCCTTCGACAACAAATCACCAATTTCCATGTCTATATGCTTTTTTAGTCTGTTACAAAAATATAAGTAAAATTTCGTACTCTATCTAACAAACACCTAATTTTCATCTAACAAAAAGCTAACAAAACGAGAAAAACGCATCTTTTTTAAGATTATTCACTATCTTCACATCCAAAATAACGAATCTATCATGAAACACTCCTTATATATTGCGGCCATTATGTTGCTAGTCTTAATACTCTCCCAAGGATATTGGCTATACAATATATATAACGCTGAAAAATATAAAACGCAAGAAGTCCTTGAAGAGCTATTCGAAGAGGCTATCAAGCAAGAAATGTCCAAGCGAATGGTTAGCAACAAACCGAAAGACCCCAACAACCCCAAAAGAATCATAAGAAGAGCTAGTGATATGACACCAGAGGAACGAGCCAAGCTAAAAGGGGATACCATAATCTGGCCACAAATAAAAAATCGGAATCTAAAAGATAACTATGCCGACCTATTAGCGCAACGTATGCAAGACGGTCTACGTAATGCAAATAGACCCTTAAAACCAAATGTATTAGACAGCCTATTCAATAAAACATTAACTGATCACAATTTACAAGCAATATCTTATATAGAAATATCAGACTCTACCCGGCAAACCGTAAATACGGTAGGAAAAAAATTCAACCTTTCATTTTATAAGTTCCAAACAGAAAAGCTCCCGATAGGAACGCAGGGATTACAATATGTACAGGCTTTCGTTAAATTACCTCTTTCTGACATTGTCCAACGAAAGCTCTTGGCTTTTATCGTATCTTGTCTAATCATCCTTACCTCGGCGAGTTGCCTATATTATTTATTAAGAACAATACGTAAAGCCCACGCCCAACTCCGAGACCGTGAAATAGCCGTACATAGCGCTATCCACGACTTGAAATCCCCGCTGAACACGGCGTATGCCTCTATGGATCTTATCGCTAGCCTAGAGAATGAACCGATGAAAGTGAACATATTAAATACCGGAAAAACTCAGATAAAACAGTTGATAGAGATCATCGAGTCCATGCTGTCACTATTGAAAACAGCGGATGGAAAAGAGAGCACACGAAAGTCGCCTATAGATATTAAATCATTTATTGAGCAAACCTACCAAGCGATAGCAAGGCTCTATCCTAATAAGATCCCCTTGTTCAAGCTTGAGAAAAGCGAGGATTTCCCCGACATGATCGAAGCTGATACCGTTCGTTTGGAACGTTGCCTCCGGAATTTGCTAGAGAACGCATTGAAATATTCGAATGACGATGTACGAATCACCGTAACGTTGACTATGAAAAACAACCATTACCGAATAGCCATAAAAGACACCGGTTGGGGAATCCCCAAGAAAGCCCAGAAAAAACTCGGACAACAATTCTTCCGGGTGAAACAAGCCGACAAGCCAGCGCAACCGGGATATGGATTAGGTTTGAGTAGCGTAATGCTAATGGCTAAAGAAATGGGCGGCTCCCTAACTTTTCAGAGTGAGGAGGGTGTCGGTTCAACATTTTTCATTAACTTACCAGCCGAAAACTCATAACACTATATGGAAGATAAACAGAAAGTGATCTTTATTGAAGATGACCCAAACCTTGGATTAATCATCGTATTGGCCTTGCAAAGTAAAGGATACGAGGTTTGCTACGCCAACACGTTAAGCGGTATTCAAGACATGATAGAAAAAGACTGCCCTAATATCCTGCTTCTCGATCTGGAAGTTGGCAATCAAAACGCATTGGATTATTTGCCTTTTATTCGTTCAAAGCATCCTTCATTGCCTGTACTGATAGCCTCTTCCCACAACGAAGGGGAGGAAATAACACGCTGCTATGAAGCCGGAGCTAATCATTACACCAAAAAACCGTATGATATACAAGAAATAGATTTCCTAATCCAAAGGTTTTGTAAAAAGGGCAGTCCGATATCAAATAGTATATCTATTGGAGATTACCAACTGGAACTCTCCACTCATAAATTATTCTATAAACAAGAACAGTCAAAAACATTAAGTCCTAAAGATTTCAAGTTATTCTATCTGTTATCCGAGCAATTAAATCAGCCAGTAAGCAGAGAAAAGCTTTTTCATGAAATATGGGATGGGCAAGAAGTTCATGATAGCCTAAACAACAGCATCTCGCGTTTGCGCAAATTATTGGAAAAAGATACCACACTTTCAATAGATGCCGTAAAAGGAGTTGGATATATATTATCAAAAAAAGACCAACTCTCCTCATCGTAATTAAGGGGGGCTTATTGTAGATTTCTAGATACGCCCTTGTTCCCTATCGCATGATTCGGGAAAAACACGTACGACTTTTTTGAAAAACACCTACGACTTTTCCCTAAAACACGTACATGTTTTGAGTAAAAGATCATCCTGTTTTTAACATACTAATAATCAGCATATTATATAATTCTTTTCATTACCAAACTTATTGTTTGGAATTTATATCGATCCTATAGGGACGTAGCGTGCAGCGTTTGCTACCTAAAGAGTTTTCATTATCTTCGCGGAAAATTAATTGAGATGTGGACGTTCTTTATCATACTTCCAATCCTGTATCTTGCAGGGAATATTTATATTTATCTAAAGGGAAAACAGGCTTTGAAAAGCCAGTCTACCGGAGTTAAAGTATTGTTATCCATTGTTTTTTGGGGAGGAGTTTTATCATTCTTCAGTAGTTTTCTATTCAGGAACCTAGATATGCCGGCTTCTTTCGCTCAAACAGTTTCCCAAGTAGGAACAGGATGGCTCGTGTTCACTTTATACATGGTATTAGCTCTGTTGGTATTTGATATCTTACGACTTTTCCACCTACGTTTCAAATACTCATTCTATTTATCCTTATTCTTAACACTCAGCTTATTAGGATATGGAAACTATAATTACCAACATCCTGATACACGAGTTATCAACATGGTTATCAACAAACCGGCCAATACCGATGGACAGCCGCTGAAGGTCGTAGCCATTAGCGACATACACTTAGGATACGCTACCAACAAGACAATGCTTGCCGGATATGTGGATATGATAAACGCCCAACGCCCGGACATCGTTCTTATCGGTGGAGACTTGATAGACAACAGTGTCGCACCTCTGCGATACGAGCATATGGAAGAGGAACTGTCCAAGATCTACGCCCCATTAGGCGTTTATATGGTACCGGGTAACCATGAGTATATCAGTGGCATAGAGGAGAGCGAGAAATTCATAGCGCAGACACCCATCGAACTTTTAAGGGATTCCGTGGCTATCTTGCCCAATCAGATCCAACTCATAGGACGGGACGACCGGCATAACAAAGGACGGAAAACTTTAGGTCAGCTTACTGCGAACCTTGATAAAAGCAAACCTGTTATCTTACTAGACCATCAACCCTACGATTTAGAGAAAACGGAAGAAGCTGGCGTAGACTTACAGTTTAGCGGACATACACATCGAGGACAAGTATGGCCGATGAACTGGATCGTGGATCATCTGTTCGAATTAAGTTACGGGATTAAAAAAATCGGAAATAGTACGGTTTATGTCTCATCCGGCTTATCTTTGTGGGGACCGCCTTTCCGTATCGGGACGGACAGCGAGATGGTGGTGTTCAATATTACATTCAAAGAGTAAAGATGAAAGTATTTATTCAATCGATCGTAGCGCAGCTATTACTAAATCCGTATATTTTCTGGAGAGGATATCAAGCGCTTCCTCCTAAGAAAAGTTGCCGGATTCCTTTTATCTTGTTTTTCGTACTCGAACTATCGCTTTATTTTTTCGGATTTATTTTTAGGAATGAACTACCTGATAACGTGATAATCACGATCCAATACATCTGTAACACTTGGTATATAGCGTCCATTTATATCACTTTATCTCTCTTGGTACTTGAGTTGATCAGGCTCTCCCAACGTATCAAGCCATGGTTCCCCAAATGGATGAAAGGGCATTGGCAGCAAACCAAGCTAACCCTGTTTTTTCTTATCGTATTCGGTGTTACCGGTTTAATGATTCACGCATACCATACGGTAATGAATCCGATTGTTAAGAACGTATATATCACGTTGCCCAAAGCCGCAGGGGATCGGGATAGCCTGACTATTGTCATGATGAGCGACTTACATATCGGAGAGGTTATCGGGAAGGACTTGGTACAAAAATATGTGGCGCTCAGCAACGCACAGCATCCGGATATGGTGGTATTAGCGGGGGATATTATGGATTATGAATCCCGGTTCGCGGAAAACGCCCACATAGAGGATGATTTAAAACAATTAAAAGCTCCGTTGGGAGTATATATCATTTACGGGAATCATGAATACCGGGCAAACCGGAACGCGAAATATCGTTGGCTGCAAAAGACCGGAGGTACGCTACTAATAGACTCGGTGGTCCAACCGGACTCAACTTTTTATTTGATAGGGAGGGATGATTTCATCCATAAGAAACGAAAATCGCTTCATTCGTTAATGGAAGGGGTGGATACCGGCAAACCGATTATCGTTTTGGATCATCAACCTTGGTCGTTCGCCGAGATGAATATGAATGGGGTGGATTTGGGACTGCACGGACATACGCATAACGGGCAGTTATGGCCTTATCCCCTACTGATGAAGCTTGTGTATGAATGCCCGTACGGATATTATAAGAAAGGACCTACGCAATTCTATGTATCTTCCGGCATTGGTATAGCAGGACCTCCTTATCGGGTGGGAACCGTCTCGGAATTGGTCGTATTGCATATCCGCTTCAAAGCCCCCAAACAGACTGGCGAAAGAGGGAAAAGCACGATGCCCATTCAAGGGAGCTGACAATGGGCATCGTAAGCTCGCTTGAATGGGCATTGTAAGGCCCTTTGAATGGGCATCGGCAGAAACCCGCCTATTCGGTACCCTTGGTGGCCGCTTCCAACTCAACCGGCACGCTCAATGTACGCCTGTATAAATCCGGATCGCCCAATACCTCCAACGCTTTCTCCAATACAAGATCATCTTTCAAGCTTTCTTGCAACTCTCCTCGTTGGTAATAATAACGTTTTACGATCTCGGCGGCCATTACTCGTTTCACCTCATCCTTGAAACGATCGAAATCTTTTTCCAGATTCGGAGTCAGCTTAGCCTCTAATTCCTTGAACGCAGTAGAATCCTCCTCCAGATACCCCTCGAACTCAGCCACTTCTTTTAAGTTCCTCAATACTTTCTCGCTTTGGCGGTCATACGTGAAATTCTTGGACTTGGCGTATTGCTTCAAAGCTTCGAAATCCTCATCGGAAACCGTAAATTCCTCGATAGGAGCGATTGTCTTATGCTTTTGTGCCCAATCCGTAACGAAGTCGAACAAGACCGTATCCGCCGCCAAATAATACATCATGGTAGGCACTTTCGGCTCCTTCACCTCAAACTCCGGACGTACGCCACCACCATCACGAACCGGACGCTTCTTGGACGTATAGAATACGGAAGTCAAGCTATCCGGAATAGCAGCCACGCTACCATCCTCTTTCCGGTGCGAATAATCGATTTGCTGGATGCAACGGCCACTCGGGATATAGTATTTACTCATCGTGATTTTCACTTTTCCATTATAAGGCAGGTCACGAGGAGCTTGCACCAACCCCTTACCAAACGAACGTTGTCCCACCAACACGGCACGATCCATATCCTGCAAAGATCCCGATACGATCTCAGCGGCGGAAGCCGTACCTCCATTGATCAATATAGCCAACGGCATTACCGTATCCAAAGGCTCCGTAGAGGTTCGGTACGTACGATCCCATTGCTTGATCTTTCCTTTCGTTGAAAGCACCTCGCTGCCTTTCGGTACGAACATACCTACGATTTGTACGGCACCTTCCAGCACGCCGCCGCCGTTACCGCGCAAATCCAGTACCAAAGACTTGATATTATGATTTTTCTTTAAGTCCAAGAACGCCTCTTTCACCTCTTGAGCACTCTTGATAGTAAATGCCTTTAGATAAATATAACCGATACTGTCATTCTTAACCCCGTAGTAAGTAACTTGAGGTGTCGTGATCTGCTTACGGGTAATCTCGAACTTCCGGGGTTTCTTCTCGCCCGGACGTTGGATCGTCAAAACCATCTTCGTATTCGGAACACCTTTCAACAACTCGCTGACCCGGGAGTTTGTCGCCTTGGAAACATCGATCGTATCGATCGCCAAGATCAGATCGCCCGGCTTCAGACCCGCTAAATCGGCCGGCATTCCCTCGGTAGGCTCGGCAATCATCACGCCTCCCTCGTTGTTACGCTGACGGATCAAGGAACCGATACCTCCGTATTCGCCGGTCGTCATCAGACTCAATTCCTCCGTTTTTTGCTCAGGATAGTATTCCGTATAAGGATCTAAACCAGCCAACATTGCCTCGATTCCCCGCTGAACGGTTTTATCCACATCCACTGAATCCACGTAGAACATCTCTACTTCTTTCAATAAAGAATTGAAAATGTCTAGGTTCTTACTCACCTCAAAGCGGTTATCTTTTTGCGCCCATCCCGGCACTACGCTACTTGCGACGAACAGCAAGCAAAATAAACCTATAATTCCTCTTCGTTGAACCAATCTGTACATACAATATTTAGTTAATTAATGGCATAAATGTAAGGAATAATATGCCGCTTAAGCCAATATCCCTTTTACTTTTAACTTTATTTGTTCCCATTTATCATACGGAATCTCCGGGCCAACCACGTCGATCACATAGCCCGCCAGCATCGATCCGATGCGTGCGGATTGTACCAAAGACGCTCCTATGGATTGACCGTATAAGAATCCGGCAGCGAAGTTATCACCGGCTCCAGTCGTATCAACAGGCTTACCCCCCTCAGCCGGGACAGAATAAAATTGACCATGACTACCGATCAAGGCACCTTCCTTTCCTAAAGTGACCAATGAGACCTCTACCAAGTCAGACAAGGTATGTACGGCCTCAGCAGCCTTTTGCCCGGTAAAAGCCTCAGCCTCACTCTCATTAGAGAACAAAATATCCACATATTTAGGAATGATATCCTCCAGCATTCCTTTAAAAGCATTCACGATATTGAAGTTCGACAAATCCAGCGCTACTTTCAAGCCCAACTTTTTAGCCTTCTCCATCGTAGAACGAACCAACGGCTCGTTTACGAGCAAGTAACCTTCTATATAAATACATTGATATTTACTTAGCATCTCCTCGGTGATCTCATCCGGGGTTATTGTCGGGGCCGGGCCAAGGAAAGTTCCCATCGTACGTTCCCCATCCGGAGAAATCATCACCGTACAGCTACCTGTAAGTCCATCCGTCTTGATAAAATAGGAAGTGACACCCGCTTTTTCCAACGCATCCTCATAAAATCCGCCGATCGAATCATCCCCGATCTTACCGATAAAACCGGAATTCGCCCCTAAAGAAGACATCGAACGCATCGTGTTGCAGACAGATCCTCCCGGGGTTTGCGTACGTGGCAAGCCAGCTAAAGTTGTACGGATAGCGATCATTTGTTCCCTGTTAATCATATCCATAGCTCCTTTCTGTATACCGATTTCCGATAGGACATCATCATTTTCAAGCCTCAATAAAACGTCAACCAAAGCGTTTCCTAAACCTATTGTATTCATTTTTTCGTAATTTTTTTCGCAAAGATATTGCATATTTCGAAAATACCCCGTACTTTTGCAGTGCAATTTCAGAAAGGGGTTACGGAATAACCTTTGAAAGAGCAAAAAATTCTTCCTTAGCTCAGTTGGTTAGAGCATCTGACTGTTAATCAGAGGGTCCTTGGTTCAAGTCCAAGAGGAAGAGCGAAAAGACATTGGGAAAGACTGAAAAACATTCTTCTTTAGCTCAGTTGGTTAGAGCATCTGACTGTTAATCAGAGGGTCCTTGGTTCAAGTCCAAGAAGAAGAGCGAAAAGAGTTTTCATATAGAGATTAAAAAGTTAAAAACTGATTCTTCCTTAGCTCAGTTGGTTAGAGCATCTGACTGTTAATCAGAGGGTCCTTGGTTCAAGTCCAAGAGGAAGAGCAAAAAGAGAGATACCTATTAATAGGTATCTCTTTTTTCTTTTGTTCTTTTTCCGTTATTCACAGGGTTTTCAACAGGGTTATTAACAACCCTGTAATCCTCCTACCCTCTCCAAGCGATTAAAAATAAGTTCTTTAATTCTTCCGCAAGGACTCCACGACGCATATTGGGAAGATGAACGTTATCCCGCAAATCAGCGGGCATGTCTTTAATAAGTACATCCGACTCCTGCGAAGCCTTATAAATAAACTCCGTATCAAATAAAAAGCGATTCACCTGAGTTGAGGCCAAGAACGATTTTCCCCGCTGGTTAAAACCTTTCAAACCTCCTTGAGCATCCGTATGCGTTAATCCTAGAAGCGTAAAATTCAATATACGGGAAGCATAACTCATAATCTTTCTTCGAGTACTTAAATGGGTATAATAAGTATGATTCCGCACGGCGATAACGACATCATATCCCGATTCCAACCATTCTACCATCCGGCAGATAGAATCCGTCTCATACGGGAAATCATAGTCCGTATATAAAGTAATAGATGAGGTGGAATGAGACAAGCCAGCCCTAACAGCGGCTCCTTTTCCCTTATTCGTATCATAACTTACGATCATCGTATCAGGGAGAGCCTCCAGAAGACGTCCCACCGCATCCTTCGTAAATCCTCTCTTCGAAGCGTCATTCACGACGATAAAACGGAATGAGCGGCCTTTAAGCATCTTTACCAATTCCGCATGTTTCTCGATCATCAGACGTTCCCAGCCTTCTTGTGGGTTATAACAAGGCAAGATAAGGTCGATCGCCTCCTCTTTACCCGGGAGAGTCTTCGGCCGATGAAGCGGCTCTGAAAAATCCAATGTCAATTGCTCCCATACGATCTTAAACCAGATCAACACACAAGGAAGTGCTTTCAACGCATAAGGAATAACATACATTTTCCGGATATAACAGGGAAATATATCTGTAGGGGAAAGGGATGTCAGAATAAAACAGAAAACGAATAGTACCGTATTCAAGCCAGGAGTCGTCTTACGGGTAGGCGTACCTATATACCAAAGGCAGACGGCTATCATGGCTCCCAAATATCCGCTATTCTCTGTTCCGGAGCTAAAAAGGACCATGAACAAAAGAGTAGAGCAAAGAAAATGCATGCGGAACCGCCTGTTATCATATTGATTTATCCTAAAATAAGGAGCAATAAATAAAAGTAGCCCGGGGATAACCAACCAGAGATCACTATACGTATTGACTCCCGAAATCTTACGAACCATCCCCAACAAAGAGATATTTGTATAAGGAGTAAATAAATTCTCTACATTCTTATCGAGAAGTACCTCATACCATTTCACGTATTGACTTGCCACATATTGAGGAGACGTATATAACATCGGAAGAACATACAAGACTATGCCCCAGAAAATAAGTCCTTTCAAAAAGGCGATCCGGCGTTTTGAGAATAACAGGAAAGCAAGACCGACAATGCCATAAATCTTAGTCATCGTACCCAAGACGATCATTAGCGCCGCCCAAAACTCCTGTTTCCGCTCAATAAAAATAAACGAGAATAAAATCATGCCGGCTATGGCTATGTTAAATTGCTGCATAAGAACACACGTAAACAACTCATTCAAGCATACCCAAATGACAAACGCCTGTTTCCAATCCGCCAATCCGAGTTTACGGATAGCCATATAAAGCAGCAAGCTATTCGCGAGACACCATAGCAACATCCCGATATAAGGAGAGAAGAGGGAGAAAGGCGCTATTATAGCCGTAAAAGGGATCCCGTATAAAAACCGGTCGTGGTATTCATTCGGATAATATATATAAAGGTCTTTCAACTCTAACGCATGGAAAAAGGAAGCCCTATAAATCATAAAGTTATTATAAGTCCTACCCACGGGTAATTTCAATAAGCAAGCGACAAGGGCCGTCGCAAACCAAACAAATCCGACAAACCTCGGATTCTTAAATATCGGGCGTCTAAAAAATTCTCTCAACATATCCTTTTTGATTCGTTACAACTCCACTTTCAAATAAAACTTCTGACAGCCTATATGTTCAAAAGACTCGCCAACGTATAAAAACCCCTATCTAAAACAGTAGAAAAAACGTAAAAAGCATTTTTTTAAGTATTATCTTCGCGACATGGGAAAGAATAAATTAGCTAAGTTTGACGATATGGCGGGCTATCCGCACGTATTCCAATACCCTTTCGCCGCCCTACAAGAAAAAGGGTTTGACATGAAAGGACAGTGGCATGAACGTTTTTTCAAGAACGACCATCCTATTGTTTTGGAATTGGGATGTGGAAAAGGAGAATATACCGTAGGTTTGGGAAAGCTTTTCCCAAATAAGAATTTTATTGGTGTCGATATCAAGGGAGCACGTATGTGGACCGGAGCGAAAGAATCGCTGGAAGCCGGGATGAGTAACGTGGCTTTCCTACGTACGAGTATCGAATTGATTTCCTATTTCTTCGCCCCGGGCGAAGTTGCCGAGATCTGGATCACATTTCCAGACCCTCAAATGAAAAAGGTCAACAAGCGTCTGACCGGAACCCGTTTTATGAAAATGTATCGGGAAATCCTTTCTGGAGATGGTATTATCCATTTAAAAACGGACAGTAACTTCATGTATACCTATACGTGCGAGATGGTAAAAACGAACCATTATCCCGTATTGTTCAGTACAGACGACCTATATCATTCCAATCTGGCGGATGAGATCTTATCCATCAAGACCTATTACGAGCAACAATGGCTGGATCGTGGCTTAAACATCAAATACATCAAATTTGTTTGTGAGGAAAGAGAGCGATTGGTGGAACCTGACGTAGAAATAGAGTTAGATCCTTATCGTAGCTTTAATCGCAGTAAACGAAGCGCTTTGGCTTCTGGTAAATAAAAGAATGACTTAAAAAAATCAACAGATATGACAATCTATCCGAATCTGATTATTGAGGCGTTGAAGAACGTTCGTTACCCGGGTACGGGAAAGGACATCGTTTCCATGGGCCTCGTAGAAGACAACATTCGTATCGATGGTATGAATGTCACCTTCTCGTTATTATTCGAGAAGCCGAATGATCCGTTTATCCGCTCCGTAGTAAAAGCCGCAGAGACAGCTATCTTAACCTATGTAAGCCCGGAGGTGAATATCAAGGGGAACATCACGGTAAAAGCCCGTCAGTTAGCTCGCCCGGAACCGGATAAATTATTACCGCAAGTAAAAAATATTATCGCCGTATCTTCCGGTAAAGGAGGAGTTGGTAAAAGTACCGTTGCCGCTAATCTGGCTGTCGCACTGGCTTTACAAGGATATAAGGTAGGGTTGCTGGATGCCGATATATTCGGGCCGTCCCAACCCAAGATGTTCAACCTAGAAGAGGCTCGCCCTTATATGGAAGAGGTAGAGGGCAGGGAACTGATCAAGCCGGCCGAAAATTATGGTGTCAAGATGTTATCCATCGGCTTCTTCGTTAATAAAAACGACGCAGTCCTATGGCGTGGAGCAATGGCTAGCAACGCATTGAAGCAATTGATCGGCGACGCCAACTGGGGTGAGCTTGATTATTTCTTAATCGATTTACCTCCCGGAACGAGTGATATCCATTTGACAATGGTACAAACACTAGCGATAACCGGAGCCGTGGTGGTAAGTACGCCGCAAGAGGTTGCTTTAGCGGACGCTCGTAAGGGTATCAGCATGTTCACCGGAGACAAGGTTAATGTCCCTGTTTTAGGGTTAATCGAGAATATGGCTTGGTTTACCCCAGCGGAATTACCGGAAAACAAATATTATATATTCGGAAAGGAAGGTTGTAAACGCCTAGCTGAAGAACTGAACGTGCCGTTACTGGGACAGATTCCTATCGTACAAAGTATCTGCGAAGGAGGAGATCAAGGAAAGCCGGTAGCGTTGAACCCGGACTCAATCACAGGTAAGGCATTCCAAGAATTGGCCGAGAATGTAGTCAAGCAGATAGACTATCGCAACGAGCATCTGGCTCCGACAGAGCGAGTGATTGTAACCAAGAAATAAAGATGATTTATACGTATATACGTGTGGCCTCGCACGTATATACGTATCGTCCTACACGTACGCTCGCATGGGCCTACGCCTATATACGTATCAGCTTATGCGAACGTACGTATAAATTCAGCCCACAATATACTTGGCTTTCTTACCGCAAATCTTTCTGATACCCAACACAATCAGCCAAGATACAGCGAATGCTACCACAGAAGCGGCAGGAATCTGTAAACCCAAAGGGATATTCAAGGCTCTCGCCAACAGCACGCTGGGTCCCGTAAAGAAATAATGTACCATATAGATACCGAAACCGCATATGGTTAAGTTCGCCAACATTCGCTTAATCGTATCCGACTTAACATTTACCTTCTTCGCCAGCAAGAAGATAGGAATCGTCATCATCACCACATTGGGAGAACAATAATAGAAGAATAACTCTAACTGTTCCTCCGTGTAAGCAGGCAAAGCGGTCGTATAGCGGAAACCGAAGAAAGTAATGGCATAGCCTACGACAAACATAGGAATGCCTATCCCAACGATCTTTCCTAACGACCAATCATGATTCCGCAGATAATGCCCCAATAGCAAGTAACCGTTAAACCCGGCGAAATAATAAAGCATACTGAATTCATTCCATGAGCATCCACCCCAAATGTAAGGAGATACGAATTCCCGATAATAAGGAATAAACAAAGTCACTCCCCAACCTGCCAGAAACCATAATTTCGCCTTATCCGAAACTTTCTCGACCCAAGCGGAGAAGATCGGCAAATAAAGATATAAACCTATCAGTAAATAGATATACCACATATGTACATCCAACAATGAGAAATTGAACGGTATCTGGGCGATATAGCCTAAAGACACACTCAACGATTGACGAGTCACCTCTTCTCCCGAATAAGGGAAGAAATCAAGAATAAGTTCCGGCCTCAAACCAAGCAGTCCCGTAAACCAAGGGAATAAATTATAGATAACAGACCAAATCAAGAAAGGCCAGAACACCCGCAAGATCCTTTTCTTATAGAAGATAGAAGTCTCTTCCCGGACCGGTAGCAACAAGGCTCCCGTAATCATAACGAACAGAGGTACACAAGGACGAAGAAAAGCCCCATAGGCAGCTCCCCAAAACTTAATATCTCCAATAATCGGAGAATCTCCGGGATAGAAATTAAACGGGTCTGTACAATGACAGCAAACAACAGTAAACATGGCTATCAAGCGTACGACATCCAGCCAAACTACGTGTGTTTTCACGGTAGGATTTGTTACATTTTGCATAAAGTAGATCGATTGTGTTTAGATTGACGGCGAAAATACAAAATAATCCAGCCGAATAGGAAATTCAGCTGGATTTCTAACCTCTATTAACGATATTCATTAATATACAAAGTCTTTCCTACGGATAAACGCCACCGTACGATGTATTTCCGTGTACATAATAATATCCTCATCGATAAATGGCACCTCTTTCCGGTAATCCTTCAAGAACTTCTCTAATACCGGAGAAGTCCTAGCCGGACGACGGAACTCAATTCCTTGTGCCGCATTCATCAACTCGATCGCCAAGATATGATCCAAATTGTCCATGATCTTAAACAACTTCGTCGCCGCATTCGCCCCCATACTCACATGATCCTCTTGCCCATTACTGGACACGATAGAATCGCTGCTCGCCGCATAGCAATACATCTTATTCTGGCTTACCATACTAGCAGCCGCATATTGAGGGATCATGAAACCGGAGTTTAGGCCGGGATTAGCGACCAAGAACTCAGGCAATCCCCGCAAACCCATGATCAATTGAGCGACACGACGTTCCGATATATTTCCTAACTCAGCCAAGGCAATCGCCAAGAAATCATAAGAAATCGCCAAGGGCTGACCGTGGAAATTACCGCCGGAAATAATCTTATCCTCCTTCGGGAAGATCGTCGGGTTATCCGTCACGGAATTTACTTCGGTAAGCAGGACATTCGCCACATAATTGATAGCGTCTTTCGTAGCCCCATGCACTTGAGGGATACAACGGAATGAATACGGGTCCTGAACATGTTCCTTTTTCCGGGCGATTAACTCACTTCCCTCCAATAACCGTCGAAAAGCGGCCCCGGTCTCGATTTGTCCGGGATGCGGACGCATCTGCTGGATACAATCCATGAAAGGATCGATACGCCCATCGAAAGCCTCCAAGGATAAAGCGGCGATCAGATCCGCTTTCTTGGACAGGCTAAACGCACGCATCAAGGCGAATACGCCATTGGCGCTCATAAATTGCGTACCGTTCAATAAAGCTAACCCCTCCTTGCTTTTCAGCTTCACAGGCTTCCAAGCGAACTCGTCCAATACGCTGATTGCTTCCCGTTTGCGGCCCTTATAATAAACGTCACCCACGCCGATCAGAGGCAGGAACAAATTCGCCAGAGGCGCCAAATCACCGGAAGCGCCTAAAGAGCCACGATCATACACGATCGGAAGCACGTCATTATTGAAAAAATCCAGAATACGTTGTACGGTGATCACCTGTACGCCACTATGCCCCAACGAAAGGGCATGCGCTTTCAATAACATCATCAAACGAACGATCACCGGACTTACCTCATCCCCTACGCTACAGGCATGACTTTTCACCAAGTTCTCTTGCAAGGTGCTCAATTCGTCCGGAGAGATATTCTTATTACATAAGGACCCGAAACCGGTAGTAATCCCATACAAAGGCCCCTCCTGTTGCTCGATCTTATGATCCAAGTAATCCCGGCAACGCTGGATGCGCTCCTTCACCTCGGGTGAAAGCTCCAACTTCATATTTTGAGTAAGTATCCGTTCGATTCCCTCAAAAGAGAGAGGCTCGGAACCCACATAATAAACATTACTCATATGCTATAATTTAGTCTTCACCCAATCCAATAACTTTTGCTCTACACGGATAGCGTTCGCCTCCAGTTCATCCGCTTTCTTCCGCATCATTCCGACGAACACCTCGTCTTGGATGGACGTTAAGTTAATTCGGACATTCAATAAAGCCCCCAATACACAAGTACGGGCAGCCATCATCGCCACGCAAGCATCCGTGACGGCATTCTGATTACCTTTGTGAGCCACATAGATAATCGTCTCCATTACGGAACCGATCTCCTCCGCCACCCTCATCGGAACAATAGCCGCCTCCTTCGTTGCGCTCTGTATCGCATTCGTACGGATCACCTGTTCGTCAGGCGTTTCTTTCGGCAACTTAAAAGCGGAGAATACACGATCATAAGCCTCGCTGTCCTTATCGATATATTCAGTAAGACGTTCACGGATCATAGCCGCCTCGGTAGCGATCGTCTTCATTTGTCCTTCCACTTCCGCATATTTCTTTTTGCCAACAGTCAGATGGGCCACCATCTCTGTCAAAGCTGCCGCTATAGCACCATTCAAGGCAGATATACTTCCACCACCGGGAACGGGAGCACTACCCGCCGTTTCCGCCAAAAAATCTTTAATTGTCAAGTCTGCTAACATAGTATTTTGATTTAAATGATTCAACAATTCTTATCTTACATCATATAAAGTTCCCCGTCCTTAATTACGGTATCCACGAGATTCATTCCCACATGATAAGGTAGGAACTTATAAGACGGGTATTTCAGCAAGATCACGTCCGCACGTTTTCCCACGCTGATACTTCCAATCTCGGAGGCACGTCCCACAGCTGCGGCTCCATTAATGGTCAATGCCGTTACCGCTTCTTCAGGGGTCATCTTCATATAGATACAGGCCAAGGCTATCATCATCGGGATCGAGGCGGAGAAACAACTTCCTGGATTTAGATCGGAAGCTAAAGCCACCGCGCAACCGGCATCTATCATCTTCCTTGCAGGCGCATACGGCTCATTCAAGGAAAAGGCAGTCAGCGGAAGTAAGGTAGCTACGACACCCGCTCTTGCCAGACGTTTGATGCCTGTGTCCGATATATGTAACAAATGATCAGCACTTACACACTTCAAGGAGGCCGCCAGTTCCGCCCCTCCGAAAGGAACGATCTCATCCGCATGCATCTTCAATTTAAAACGATGATGACGGGCGGCACGAAGCAAGCGCTCACTCTGTTCTAACGAGAAAACGCCTTTCTCACAAAACACATCACAAAATGTAACCGTATGTTCGGCTCGTATGGCAGGAAGAACTTCCTCGATCATATAATCCACATAATCGTCCGTACGACCGGCAAATTCAGGAGGAACAGCATGAGCTCCCAAAAAGGTCGATACGACATCCATCGGATGAGACTCATTCAGGTCCGACATGACACGAAGCTGAACTAATTCTGTTTGCAAATCCAAACCATAACCACTTTTCCCTTCCACTGTGGTAACACCCATGGAGAATAACTCATCCAAACGTTCTTCCCCTCTGTCCCATAGTGTATCGAAATCACTTTCACGGGTAGCTTTCATCGTATTCACGATACCTCCACCACGCTCCATGATCGACATATAACTATCTCCCCGCAATCGCCAAGAGAACTCCTCCTCCCGGTAACCGCCAAAGATAAAATGCGTATGGCTATCTACAAATCCGGGTAACACCGCTTGGTTCTCCGCCCGAATCTCCAAATAATCCTCCGCATGGATGTTTCGAAGTACCTCCTCCGTAGGTCCTACATGCGTAATAACCCCATCAGACATCGCTACGGCTCCATCCTCGATAACGCCTAAATCAGACATCTCCGCTCCCCGTCGCGCCTTATCCCCATGGCAAGTGACGATCTGGGCAGCATTCCTGATTAATATCTTGCTATTCTCCATACGCTATTCCATAATACGGGCTTCCAATACTTGATTCATAGAAAAGTCCTCTAATCCCAAATAGTAAGAGGCCGTATCGATCAACGCCTCCATAGGAACCAAGCCGATAATCTCGCTCCCCACCACCGGAACACCATATCTGCGAGCTTCGATACGAACTAACTCGAAGGCCCGGTACAAGGCCGTACGGGTATAATCGGTCATATTAATAGAGACCTGTACGATACCACGTTCCTTCAACTCAACCCCCATCGCTTTACAATAGCGTAAACCTCCGCCGATGAAACGGATTTTCTTCGCTATATCCGTAGCGATATGCAATTGATTCGTTCCTAAGTTCACATTATAGGCGACCAAAGGCATGCGGGCTCCTATGGCGACCGTACCGGCTGTCGGATGTCTTTCGGCCGGACCAAAATCAGGTTTCCACTCCGGTTGATGGATTTTCTCTGCCATCCCCTCAAACTCTCCTTTACGGATCGCCGCCAGATTCTCCCGATAAGGGGCGGAAGCTGATTTCTCATATAAGAAGACAGGTACGGCATAACGAGTGCCCACTTCCTCCCCTACTTCCTTAGACAAGGCGATCGCCTCTTCCATCGTACATCCGCGAATCGGTATAAAAGGAACAACATCTACGGCCCCCATTCGAGGATGTTGACCGCTATGCTTGTTTAAATCGATCAGCTCAACAGCAACTCCAATGGCCTCCAATACGGCTTGTTTTAAAGCGACTGGCTCCCCTACCACGGTAACAACCAAACGATTGTGATCCTCGTCATTACTATAGTCCAACAGTTTAACACCCGTCTTAGCCCGGAAAGGCGCTACGATCTTATCTATCTTCTCCAAATCCCGTCCTTCACTGAAGTTAGGGACACATTCCATAATCTTATTCCAAGTACTCATACCTTTTTATTTAATGATGTTTGTACGATTTCATGAATAAACGCTTTCTCCGGGATATACGGGAGGGTAATATGATACTGTTCGCCACGATTCTCATTGAAAGTAGCGCTCGTACGCATCGCATTCGGGTTACGAGCCCATGAGCGACGGGCGACACCCCCCATCACGTCCCATATCATAGCGGAACGAAGTATCTCATCCACCCGCTCACTACCATCGAGAACCATACCAAAACCTCCGTTTATCGCCTTACCGATACCAACCCCTCCACCATTATGAAGAGCGACCAAGCTCATACCCCGGGCGGCATTTCCAGCAAAGCACTGCACCGCCATATCAGCCATCACATTGCTTCCGTCCCGTATATTAGAGGTCTCACGGAATGGAGAATCCGTACCGCTCACGTCATGATGGTCTCGTCCCAACATAATCGGGCCTACCTCCCCATCACGTACCATTCGGTTAAACTCAAGGGCGATCTTCAAGCGCCCCTCAGCGTCTTGATATAAGATCCGGGCTTGCGTACCCACCACCAAACGGTTCTTCTCCGCGTCACGTATCCAATTATAATTATCCATATCCTGCCCTCTTCGAGTCGGATCGATACACGCCATAGCCGCATGATCCGTGCGAATCAAATCTTCCGGCTTACCGCTTAAACATACCCAGCGGAAAGGACCGTACCCATAATCAAATAATTCCGGCCCCATGATATCTTCCACATAAGAAGGCCATATAAAACCATCTTTCTCGTCCACACCGTTACGGGAAATCTCATGTACACCGGCATCATAGATCGCTTTCATGAAGGAGTTCCCATAGTCAAAGAAATAGGTACCCCGGGCAACCAGACGTTTGATCACCTCGAAATGTCTCTTCAACGTTTTATCGACCAAAGCACAAAAGTCTTCCCGGTGATGAGCCAATAATTCCGTACGTTCCTCAAACGTCACGCCTACCGGACAATAACCACCTTCATAGACCGCATGACACGAGGTCTGATCACTCAAAAGGTCGATGGAAAGCCCCTGTTTATCGGCATATTCCAATAAATCCACGATATTGCCATGAAAAGCGATAGAGATCGGTTCTTTCTTACGAATCGCCTCGTCGGCTAAGGAGAAAGCTTTCCCCATATCATCCGTCACATGCTGGACCCATCCTTGGCATCGGCGTGTCTCGATACGGGAAGCGTCTACCTCGGCGATTATACTGGCAGCACCGGCAATCACGGCGGCTTTAGGTTGAGCCCCACTCATTCCTCCTAAACCGGAAGATACAAACAGATAGCCTCGCAAATCCTTATCTTGTGGAATCCCTAATTTCTTACGTCCGGCATTCAATAATGTATTAAACGTACCGTGTACGATACCTTGCGGGCCGATATACATCCAACCTCCGGCCGTCATCTGTCCATAATTAGCGACTCCCATCTGGGCGGCGACATGCCAATCCTTTTGGTTATCGAACATTCCCACCATCATGGAGTTCGTGATAATTACCCGTGGGGCATCCGGCTTGGAATGAAACAATCCCAGAGGATGCCCGGATTCGATCACCAAGGTCTGCTCCTCGGTCAGCTCCTCCAAATACTTCTTAATCAAACGATATTGCATCCAATTCTGGCAGACCTGCCCAGTCTCGCCATACGTAACCAACTCGTAAGGATACAAAGCGATATCAAAGCAAAGGTTATTATCGATCATTACTTGAAAGGCCTTTCCCTCGATACATTTACCTTTATATTCAGAGATAGGCTTCGCTTTCAGGTCTCCCTGCGGACGGTAACGATAACCATAGATCCGTCCCCGGGTCAATAATTCCTCCATGAACTCAGGAGCTAGCTTCTCATGTAATTCAACAGGGATGTAACGAAGCGCGTTCATCAATGCCGTTTCTGTTTGAGCGGGCGTAAGCGAATAGCCGCGATCGGGAGCACGGCGAATACCGGAAACGAAGGAAGGATATTCCGGCAAATAGTTATCAAGATGTATTTCCATAACGTGAATGATTTAGTAGGTGCTTACAATCTGCAAGGAATTTCACGGATTCAGCGCCGACAAGTTAGCGATTATCCAAATCCCAGCCAATTATCATTCCATGTTTAGAAGCATAAAAAAGCCTCCGTCTCTCTCATCCTCCCTAAGGGAAAGAAAGACGGGGGCATAATTATAATTGTTCAGTAGTAGAAGTTTTTCCTGATCCATTAGGACCAGCAACAATACAAAGTGTAGGGCGTTTCTCTTTCATTACAAATCACTATTTAGATTCGTTCGATCTATATATCTTCAGTTTTTCTCTCACTTCCTGCATTCTTCGTTTCAGTTCCATCTCCGCTCTAAGTGAACTTTCTCGAGCGGCAATAGCTACTTGCTCCATTATATCTTTCCTATCATGAAGTAACTTTAATTAAATGAATAGATTATCAATTAAATCTTCGCTCTATCAATCCAATTCTCTATTTTAAGATGAGGAATACGTTCTAGGTGCTTTACATTTTCTGTAACTAAAATCAAATCATTTGCTACGGCAGAAGCTCCAATCAACAAATCAAAATCATCTATTAAAAGTCCTTGAGATCGCAATGTGCTTTTTAGTTCAGCGAACATAAGCAAAGAACCGTAAATTGGTAAAACTGTAAACTGCGAGATAAAAGATTCTACCTCTTTCAACATTTTATCCTTTCGATTTGAGCAAGTAGCTCCATATAGAAGTTCGGCAATAGTAATTTCAGAAATAAAGCAATATCGCTTCATTTTATCATCAATCTTCTCATTTAAATGAAATTTCCCTTTCATATAGAAGATACATATGTTGGTATCTAAAAGATAACGCCTCATTCGTCAAAAGATTCAATAGATCGCGTTCCCAAAACACGTGCTTTATTAATTTCAGCAATAATCTCTTCTGCACTTTTGTCATCATCCCAAGCGCCAAACGAATCTTGTATGGATGTCTCTTTCTTTTTACCTCTCAAAAGGCTCTCTGAAAGCTTACGAATGACACGCAACTTTATCTCATCGCTAAACGAAGACAATAAATTTATATAACTATCCGCTATTTTCACCGTTGTATCCATAATCTTTTTCTTTTACAGAAACAAATATAATCATTATTGATTATAATACAGTATTTAGTCTACTTTTTTTGCAAGCGTGAACCACCAATACAGCGTACCCAGTATTTATCAACAGGTTAACCATACCAGTTTTTCTGAACAAAATTCAGATTTCTTATTCTTTAACAATTAAGCGGCTGTTTGAGACGGCTTTGTTATCTCAGCATCCTTGCCGTCTCCATAACGACGAACATAGTCACATGGCAAGAACAAAGCGTCCACATTGTTCAACTTGCAACTTTCTACCAAACACAAAAAAAGGTGCATCAAAATGACACACCCTCCTCGTAACAAAAATAAAATCTTTATGATTAGCCTCTACTTAGGCCTACACAGTAAAACGAATTTAACTCATGGAATAGCTGTTAAAATCAACGCTCAATCAAGCCCCTTATACCTCCAACGATATACTCAATATCCCGATCCGTTACATACGGGCCGGAAGGCAGGCACAACCCGACCTTAAACAAAGATTCGCTCACCCCATTCACGTAAGCCGGGCAATCTTTATAGACAGGTTGCTTATGCATCGGTTTCCACAAAGGGCGGGATTCTATACCCATCGCGTCAAGTCCCACACGCATCGCCTCGACATTGGCATTCGGCTCGCAATCCGTATGTGCGTTAACCGCTACGTGAGTCACGCCACCCGCACCACCAACAGCACCTTGTACCGTTGCTTGATAAGCATTCTCCTGCCCTTTCACCCTCAATAAAGGATCCAAGACAATCGTATTCAACCAATAATTACTATCAAAACGACCGGAAGGATTCTCATGCAAGGTGATCCCTTTCACATCCTTCAACAGTTCCCGGTATAAATCACACGTATGCTTATGATGAGCCACATGAGCATCAGCCACCATCATCTGACCACGCCCGATACCCGCACAAATATTCGACATCCGGTAATTATACCCGATCCGCTCATGCTGGTAATACGGATAAGCCTCCCGAGCCTGCGTAGCGTAGAACATGATCTCCTGCTTAGCCTCCCCGTCCGGACAAATCAACGCACCCCCGCCACTGGTCGTAATCATCTTATTCCCATTGAACGACAGCACCCCATATTTTCCAAACGTACCCAACATACGTCCATCATAACGAGAGCCAAAACCCTCCGCCGCATCCTCTATGACCGGAATCCCATACCGATCAGCGACAGCCATAATCTCATCCACCTTATAAGGCATCCCATATAAGGCAACGGGAACAATCGCTTTCGGTGTTTTCCCCGTCTTCTCGATACGATCTTTAATAGCCTCTTCCAACAACACAGGATCCATATTCCAAGTATCCACCTCCGAATCCACGAATACAGGCGTAGCCCCCAAATACATGATCGGATGCGAGGAAGCACAGAAGGTAAAGCTCTGTACCAGCACCTCATCCCCCGGCTTCACGCCACAGGCAAGCAACGCCAAATGCACTGCGGCAGTACCGGCAGACAGAGCCACCACATGTTTACCTTCACCCACGAATTCCTCCAGATCTTTCTCAAATCCATTCACGTTCGGACCTAAAGGCACGACCCAGTTCGTATCAAAGGCTTCTTTGATATACATTTGTTCTTTGCCGCTCATGTGAGCAAGGCAAAGATAGATTCGTTTATTCATCACTTTTATTAATGTAGTAGGTATAAAAACCAACCTCACGTGAAAACGCAAGACCGCTTTATATATAAAAATTCATAATTCATGTATGGTCAGAGAGCCATTTCTACAATATTGTCATCTGTCCAAGAAGATAGTCTACTTGTTGTTTAAGTTTTGGTAAGTCCTTACTGATAACACCCCAGATAATCGCATTGTCCACCTTATCATAACCATGTATGACAAAGTTTCTCAGATCAAAGATCCTTCTCCCATTTTCTATTTGTATACCCGAGTCTATATCCAAGAGATGATTGGTGGCTTCCCCTATAATCTTCAGTTCACGCTCCACTGCCCGACGCAACAACTTGTTTCACTCGTAAGCTATAAAATCCCTTTTCTCACCCAAATATTCCTCAATGGATAAAATGGATTACTGGATATCACAGAGATATTTCTGAATACTACAATGCCCCATAGAGTAATTGCTTGCCTTGTTCGATATCTGCGATGAAATAGGGATTGGATAAGGAACGATTGGTCACCAAGTCGATCTTTCTCTTGAATAACTTAACCAATCGGGCTCGTAAGGAAAAACAATTATCCGCATATTCCTCCAAGGAGATGGACGGATCGAATTCTATCAAGAGATCAATATCGCTGTGCTCCGTAAATCTCGGAGTATTCACAGAACCAAAAGAATACAAGCTCCGTACCTTGTAGCGCTTGTATAGCTCCTTTATTGCATCCAGCCGATCTTGCAAAATAGAATTCATATAACACAAGTTTTTCCATTTAAAAGCATCTAAGAGAGGAAGAAACATAATCGAATGGTTGATTCTTAGGTATTCCATCAACCTGTACCTCGACTATTTTATTACGTGTATCCTTATACTACTTTTGGAAGATATTATAAGGAACCTTATTTCTTTTACAAAAAGACAGAACAGACTCTCTACTTGGTAACGATTCTGTTTGATACTGAAAATAAAACCTCTCTAAATCTTCGTTACTATACATAAATCTATAATTTTTTGTTCATAACGAATGTACTACTTCTATCTGTGAGTCCTAAATTGAATACTTACCAAAGAATTTTAGTGTTACTATTCTACACCTTTACTTTTCAATATTCTCACAATATCCTCATAAGATTTCATTGAGCCAATTTCTTCAGGTTCCAATGAAACATCAAAAATATCCTCTAATTCTGCCACTAGGTTCAACTGCCCCATTGAGTCCCATGCCGCACAATTTTCCTGAGAACAACTTTCATCAACTACGTCTAGTTCAAAAACATCTTTTAATATATCCAATACCTTCGTCTCCATAACCAATTATATTTTATTTCACTGTGATATGATAATACTTTTTTACTGAAAAATCCATCGATGATAAATTCAATGCATACTCTTTATTCCCATTTTCTTTTTCCATTATGCAAGAAAATCCCAGCTTATCATAAAAGTCCTTTACTTGCATATTTTTAGTTGTAGGTATATATTGAGCTTTTAATTCCAGCATTCCTTCAGACACCAATATTTTAAATAGTGTTTTAGCAAAAGCAATCTCTATACCTTTTCCCAAAATACGGCAACTTAACAAAAATGTATCTATTTTATTGCCATTAACCATCGCACATCCTGTAATACCACTATTACCAAACTTATCAGCAACACTGATACACCAAATTTTCCAACCATTTGTCATAAAGTTCCGTATATCAGCATCCGTATAACGTTTTGTTGTAAGATTAAACTGATTGGTTTTCTGAGTCATTTGAGCAATGCGTTGGATATTAAATTCATTAACAGCCTCTATTATGATCTGGATATCTAAACTCTCTAAGAATTCGTCAAAATCGGCAAATTTTTTTTGCATTCTTAAACGACTAGCCGCAGCCTTATATTGTTCTGCTTTCTTGCGATCTTCTTCAGTTATACTGTAAACCTTAAAATAATCATTCACTAATTGTTTGAAGAACTCAAGTAACATATAAGGATGCTCCGGAAAATCCGGGACACTTACCATCGGCAACATTTGTTTTACCAATTCTCGCTCTGTCGGATTATCGTCAACAAACACCATACTATCCAACCCTATATTCAATTCGTCTGCTAACTCTCTAATATTTGTTACCTTATCTGTCCAGTTGATACGATAAGCACTAAAATCATCTTTCTTCAATAGAATAAATGGATTTTTATCCCAAGCCTCCAGAACATCCTGTTCATTATTTTTAGAACAAATTGTCAAGATCACACCTGTCTTAGCTAACTGGATCAAAGCTTCTTGCCAATATAAAAAAGCCTTGCCAGGATAATCTCCACCTATCTGGATTCCGTCAGCCCCATCCTCTCCTAGCACTCCACCCCAAAGGGTATTATCCAAATCAAGGACAAGACATTTTTTTCGTTTCAATGCTATACTATCCAATTTACGACTCCACCATGCCTGAAAAGGTTTGTTTAGCTTAGGATTCATACCCATTTGAGAAATAAAATAAAACTTCCAGTCCATCAATTCAGAGACAGGATATTGACGAACAAAATCTCCCAAATCAACAACTTTTAAATTTGTGTGTGAACGTTCAGTTTCAAATAAAGCAGTATTATAATCAGACACAGCTTTAGTCAACAAACTATCGTCATCCGTAAACGGAGCATCATAAAAGGCCTCCATAGTCAAAGCTACAAACATCTTATCAGGATCTATCTGTTGAAGCACGAAATTGAATTTTTGAATATAACCATTAACTTCCTCAGCCAAAACCTGCCGTTCAAACTTTATAGGCACCTGATACCACCACACATAATACTCAAAGCCTGTAGGGATCACACTAATGTCATCATAACCTGAAAAGACATATCCTTTTGAGAAAAAGCGCTCTACTGTATTATTTCTAAAAACGTACCTCATGGTTAAAAAGTTACTTCTGCCGGTTCTTCAACCAGCTCTATTAAACCAATATTCTTATTATATAAAAATGCTACTTTAGAATTATGAATAGCAGGAGCTTCCACCGGCTTAGACACCACTATATATTTCATCTTACGTAAATCCGCTACTGCACCCTCAATATCATTTACCACATAGCAAGTATGATAAGGCGAAACTCCATTTTTCTCCAAGCTTTTACAAACAGGAGATGTCTCATCAACTGGTGCTAAAAGTTCCACTGTTGGCATATTTTCCTTTATCAACCAACAAATATTCACATTCTGAACAGGGTCAAAAATCGTTACAGATTGTTTATACCCCGCATTCACATAAATAGCAGCTGTAAGATCAATAGATCTTACAGCCAACCCTATGTGATGAAAAGTCATTGAATCCAGCATAATTATTACATAAACACCTTTGCAGGATTTCCTAAATAAGTTCTTTCATCCTTCCCGTTTCTCATCATTACAGAGCCTGGAGTTATATTAACATTATTACCTATTTTCTTATATTGAAGAACTGTCGATTTAACTCCAAATAAATTACAATCGCCCACAACAACTCCTCCCGAAATATTCACTGAAGGCATAATTATGTTATAATTTCCAATTTTACTATCATGGCCTAATTGCGTAAAAACATTAAGTAAATTAAAATTCCCTAACGAAGTATTATAGCTCAAAACAGATTTATTACATATAATATTGCCTATTCCGAATTGAACACTTGATTCATCCAGAAAATCAACACTGGGGGCAATAATATTAGGAAATGTAATATTAGGATTTATAATTTTTTCGACTACGCACTTCAATATCTTAGGAGATCCTATTGCCACAGCTATATCCAAAGGCATATCCCAAACATTCAATTCGGATTTGCCCCCAAGAATTTTTCCATATTTATTACTAGCTCCTCTTAACTTTTCATTATCATCAAAAAAACCTATAAAATTCCATCTAGCCTTTCGAAGACTTTCATTAACTAATTTAATTAAGCAAGCGATTTCACATCCAAAACCACCAGCACCATATACCGCAATATCTCTCATTTTATTATATCAATTATTTCCAGTAAAAGGATCCATCGTTGCCCACTCTCCACCTACTTGATTAATGTCTTCCCTGTATAAAACTTTTTTTATGGTTTTAAAAACAATCATTATATCAATAGACAAAGAACAATGATCTACATACCAAACGTCTAATTCAAATTTTTTTGCCCAAGAAATATTATTTCTTCCATTAATTTGTGCCCAACCCGTTATTCCCGGTCGTACCTCGTGCCGGCGAGCTTGCTCTTTACTATATAAAGGAAGATACTGTACCAATAACGGCCTCGGGCCAATCAAGGCCATATCTCCTTTCAAAACATTAATCAATTGGGGCAACTCGTCGATTGAGGTGGAACGGACAAACTTACCGACTTTCGTTAGCCGGTCAGCGTCAGGTAATAAATTCCCATCAGCACCTCGCTCATCCGTCATTGTCTTGAATTTGATGACCTTGAATATCTTACCATTCTTACCCGGACGCTCCTGTAAGAAAAATGCGCCGGCACCCTTGTTGGCAAAATGTAACCATACGGTAATCAGCAATAATATCGGCCAGATCATAGCCAATGCACAGAACACAAGGATGAAATCAATCATCCTCTTAAAGAAGTTTTTATACATAATAACTGAATAATTACAAGGACTCACTACCTACCGAGTTACAAACGAATCGCAGGTAACTCTTCCCAATTAATTTCCGCATCCGCTTCTTTTACACTACAAAAGTCAAAATCGGAAACATATCTCGTAAACTTCTTAAAACAGGAATTTAGGCCTATATAATTCTTAAAATACCTTGTAAGAACAGATTCGCCTTCTAGAGTCGCAAACGTACGGGCCTGCTCTTTATCAAAATCCCTAATATGGAAATAAGTCATAACATAATCAGAATCAACCGTCAAAGCCTTTATCTTAAAATACGGAAATATGCGGAAGTATCCCCCTCCAGAATATACAATTTCACGTCCCCATATTGTAGATGGAGCTATCGGAAACTCTTTGATAGATACCCCATCTATCTCTATTTTACTAGGGAACTTACTTTTATACTCCGGGAAACCACCAAAACTACGACTGGTAGGAAAAATCGAACAATCATATAAAATACCAGCCTCCGCAAGAACAGACAAAATCCAACAATTTTCTCTCGTAATAGAAAACGCAGGCGCACGATAAGCAGTTACCTTCTGGCCGATACAATCTTCTATCGCATTCAACGCTTTATAGGTATCCTCCTTAATTTCTTTTTCCGTTGGTTGTTTCCAAAAAGTATGGGAAAACGAATGACATCCTATATGGTGTCCTCGTTCCGCTATACCTTTAACGACAGCCGGATTTGAGACAGCCACTTCTCCCAAAATAAAGAAAGTCGCTTTGATTCCTCTTCCATCCAATAAATCCAATACTACCCGAAGGTATTTATCCAAACGTGGTTCCCAATCCGACCTATCCCCTAACTTATAATAATCGTACCCCCACCAATCCTCTATATCAAACGTCAGAATTTTCATAATAAATCGTAATTTGACAGATTAGTATCCCAAAGATGTAAATCCCAAATAGCGTTATCAATACTTTTAGAATCCAATATACGCCCCATAAAATTAAATCGTTTAGGCTCAAGCCTTTCAGGTATACGAATAAGACCTGTATATAGAGAAGGTATACTCCCTATATATAAAATCAAGTCAAACTCTTTCCCTTGATGTTTTATCAGATATTGAAGGGCCTTATTGAAATTCCTTGAAGATTTAGGAGACACGTCTATCAAGAAGGCCGTCCAAATATGATCGTATCTCATTATTTTATACACAAACTCACACCCTCTTTCGTTTATTTTACGATAATCCCCATCCTGGCGACTGTAACGCATCCGATTATAACTCTCCTCCTCTTTATGTATCTGATAATCATAAATATCAGGATTCGCAAATAAGCCTAAAAATCCAACCCACAATCGGCTGATACATACGGAAAATAAATTCAAGAATGATAAAGCAGATTTTATCCCCCCAATCCGGTAGGGTAAACAATGAATACTCATTTTTCCGATCTCTCTCATCAATTTCGACTTCAGCAAGACCGGATAGGAGTTATCATTAGGATAACCAAAAACAAAAGAGACTCCATTCTTAGCCATATAGCTATATGCGGCTTTTACCATATCAAAAAAGCTGAAAAAATCTCTGTATTTCTTTGCGACCATAGAAGTCACGCTATTCGCAAACAACATCTTTTCCCCTTTAAACAAATAGTAGGCCGGTACATAAGAATTAAGGCCTACTATTTGATCATCATCTTCTATGATAGCATGAAAAGAATAGCCTAAAACATTTTGGGTATATGCCTCCTTTAAACGTTCAATCGAGTTTTCCCGTTCGAATACGGACTCAAACAACGCCACAATTTGCCTCCATTCGCTAGAAGACAATTCATCCGTCCTTTTACAAACAATACGCATACCCAACTCACGCTTTAAGCACCACTCCAGCCCAAGAATAACCAACCCCAAAGCCGGCAAGAAGAACATTTCCGTTTAATCTATTTTCTCGTTTTGCCTCACAAAGCGCCAACGGAATACTGCTCGAGACCGTGTTTCCCACCTCTGACAGGAAATAATAGAATTTTTCTTCTTCGATTTTCATCTTCTTCCGAAGAAAGTTCAACATATATTTATTGGCCTGATGTAAAACAAACAAATTAATTTCAGGCTGTTCCAGATTATTTTTCAACAATGTATCTTTCACCACTACAGGAACATTCTTTTGAGTGAAAGTGAATATTTCCGCACCATTCATATATAGGTAATCAGATGAAACGGGATTGCCATTCTCATCAAAAGACAAATCATTTTTAGTCTTCTTTTCCCTAGACGCTCCTGTACGGACTATGAGATTATTAGCACCTTTCCCATCCGTTCCCAATGCGAATTCTCCTATTTCCGCAAATCCTTCGGTCGAGATAATCGACGCACTAGCCGCATCTCCGAATATGGTACGGTTCCCCTTGTCTCTCGGATGTAAAAACTTCGAATAAGTCTCTGCCGTCAACAGCAGCACATTCTTCGCAATTCTCCCTATTATCAATCCCTTAGCGATAGCCAATCCATACACATAGCCCGAACAACCCAAGCTATAGTCTATCGCCCCAATATTGGTACGTAACCCCAACTGTTCTTGAATCAAACAAGCAGAAGTAGGCAGGAAATAATCCGGACTTTGTGTACAAAAAAGCACAAAATCAACATCCTCTCGTTTTATGTCCGAATTTATAGCAAACAAATTATTGGCAGCGGCCACCGCCATATCCAAAGCAGTCTCCTGCTCACCTGCCACATGTCGATTGTTCACCCCCACCTTCGAAGCAATCTTATCAACTGTCCATTCAGGAAACTCCTCTACCAACTTTTCATTGGAAAGAATCTTTGGGGGCAAATAATATGATATTCGTTTTATATATGCCTTCATATCTTATGATTATACCAAAGTTAATTCACCTCCACCTGTTATATCTATAGCCGACCCCGTCATCCAAACGGAAGTATCCGAAAGTAGATAAACCGCCAAATAAGCGATATCTTCCGGTTTTCCGTACCGCTGTAAAGGATACGATTTTTGAACTTCATTATAATCAGCCCCCGTCTTAGTTTCATCTTTTCGAGTCAAGTCCGTCCAAACCATAGCCGGACAAATACTATTCACACGAATCTGACGTGACGCCAACTCCAAACCTAGTACCTTGGCATAAGATAAAATCGCACCTTTTGAAGCGGCATAAAGCGCATTACCTACGGTTGGAGCAAAAGCCGCACGGGAAGCTATAAAAACAATAGAAGCTCCTTTGGATATTTTTTTCTTTCGCAACAATGTACGTTGCAATAAAATCGGTGCATTGAAATTAATAGCCATTATGTTTTCTATATCCGAAGATTTAAGCATCTTACACAACATTCGTTCCTGTATTCCCGCACAATGCACGACTCCATCCAACGGAGGTAGCTTATTCACTAAAAGATCAATATCTCCTTCCTCGGATAAATCGGACAGGATCATTTGATGTCCTTCACCTTCCATCTGTGATAAGGTTTTACATAGACGTTCCTCATTGCGAGCAGTAATATACACGCTAGCTCCTAGTCGAGAGCATTCCACCGCAATAGAACGTCCAATACCGGAAGAGGCCCCTGTCACCAGAAACGTTTTATTCTCCAAAGAAAAAGGATTATAACTCAGCCTATTCATCCTTTAGCACACACGATCTCAAACAAATCACCTATCGTTTCAGCTTTCCTTAGGTCATCAGCCTTGATCTCCACACCATATATCTCATCAACCATGGCGATTATGGAGAGGGTTATCAATGAACTCCACTCTTCCAATTCTCGGAACTTTGTCCCGGCCGTAAACAGGTCAGCCTCTGTGTCATCAAATTGATCCGCAAAATTTTGTACAAAATCTTTTATTTCCATATTCAAACTATTAAATCTTTCATTATATATATGTATTCTCTTTGATCCTTTTCGCAGGATTACCAGCGATAATACTATTGTCTGGAAAATCTTTGGTAACAACCGCCCCAGTTCCAACAATGCAATTATTTCCAATATGTACCCCCGGTAATATAATAGACGCAATCCCTATAAAACAATTGGCACCTATATAGACATCACCTTTTATACCACGAGCAGCATCATGTGCCATAATATATACCCCCCTAGTAATCAAAGTATTATCTCCAACATGTATTCCTCTTGGATTTATCGTAAGATCCAAATTAGCTCGCCAAGAGATACGGACATTATGACCAATATCCATCTTATATATATTACGTAAATACCATGGATAGAAATGGACTAATTTTCCAAATAAAAATTTTCGAATTTTATTAATCAACATAAACACATAATTTATTGTCCAACATTTGAGGACTCAACACCCAAGTCAAACTCCGTATAAAAGTGGCGCTCACGTTTTTCTACTGGTGGGATTTGCATATAATCTCCATACAAATTTCTCAAATAAGTATCAGGATCACAGGGCAAATTCACCTCAACACCTTCAAACATCCCCTTAGATACCGGTAAAAAAACATCACAAGGTAGTCTTTCTCCCCAATAAGACTTCCTACCCATAGCAATAGTCATAAATCTGCTTAAATGTATTTTCGATATCAATTTATCATATAATCGATAATAAGATTTCAAAGGAAAAATAGAAAATATAAAACCCATACATTTTGCGATACAATAAATAATTTTTGTCCTCAAAGAACAAAACATCACAGCTTTATAATTGACATCATTCGATTTATAAGATTTTACCGCATACATTATAGACCTCAATATCTGTACTAAGAAATGAATCAATCTAGACAAGTACCTAGAATTAGGAGCATAATCAATTGGTGTTATATCTATTAATACTCCCATTTTTTTCAACTCATTCACCTTCGTAAGAATTGTATCTTTTCTTGATACCTGAACAAAATATTGAAAGTTTCCTTCATTAGAGAAAGGATAAAACAAATCATATTTATTTCCTAATTCTTTATTAAAAACAGAAATAAATTTCATATAATCTTCGCGAGGCATCATCAAATCGATATCATCATCCCAAGGAATAAAGCCCTTGTGTCTTACCGCACCTAAAACAGATCCCCCTCCTAACATAAAACAAAGCCCATATTTACTACAAACTAACGCTATATCCTTATATATGGAGAACAAGCACTTCCTCAATCGTTCCCTTTCTTTATCAGTAAGTTCCCGAAGAACACTTATTTGTGACAAATTAGCATTTATATAATCTCCGACTCGTTTCATTTATGACACATCATACTATTTAAAACTCTATTCAATCCATCCTCTAAAAAGATAAACGGCTTCCAACCCAAAGACTCTAATTTGGAAGAATCCAAGACCGCTCGTTGCACTTTAGAATACCCCTTTACTTCTTGCTCGGAAGGAATATCATATACTATCTTTACCCCAGCCATATTCGCTATCATTTCCGCCAACTCTTTAATGGATAATATCGATTCTCGATTGGCAATATTATAAGCCTCTCCATCCTTTCCTCGTAATAAGATATAGAACAACGCCGAAGCACAATCCATTACATGGCAATAAGAACGAATCTGCTGTCCCTCGCTCTTCAATATAATATCTTCACCCACTTGGGCCTTTCGCAAAAACTGAGCGAATGCTCGATCGTCACGTCCAATATCTGAACCATAAATATGACATGGACGAGCAATTACAATATCTACACCGTATTGCTCTTTATAAGCAATACACAACGTCTCAGAAGCTCGCTTACCAGAAGGGTAACAAGCTCTGAGATTTAAACAATCCACATAGCCACTATAAGTTTCCGTAAAATCCGTTCCATCTCCTTCTCCATAGACTTCACCAGATGAAATATACAAAAGGCGAGCTTGTTTCTCCTTGGCCAAATCCAACGTATTCGCCACGCCCCAAAGATTGGCTTTCATAGTTCCGACCGGATCTGTAGCGTAACGTTTCGGAGAGGCGTTACTCGCTCCATGGATAATATAATCTAGCGGAACATCCAATGAAAGAGGCTTTATAATGTCATGTTGCATAAATGTAAATAACGGATTATTCCAATACTGTTGAAACCTTTTTTGAGCGTAATCCTTATTCCTACTTATTGCATAGATCTTTATACCTAAATTTTCTCGTTCATTATCGCCCATTAATTGATCTATAAAAGCTGAACATATCAAACCAGATGCTCCAGTTATCAAAATAGACTTGCTTTTTAAATCACCTATCAACGTTCCAACATTCACTTCAATCCCTCCTCTTTCCTATAATCTAACAACGAAGTAAAAATCTCTATATCTTCCACTGTCGTTATCTTTAAATTCCGCTCTGATCCTTTCGAAAAATATACAGTCTCCCCCAGTCTACACATCAAATCACAAGAAGCAACCGTATTTGAAATGCCCAATCGATCACTTTCCCTATGTGCCCACAATAATTTTCCTAGCTCATAAGTATGAGGAGTTTGTGTACGAAGTAGTTCATCTCTAGGTATATTTATAGTGGATGATTGACCATCTTTACTTTTAAAGACCACCTCCACACAAGGAATTACTGCAACGGCACTTCCAAACTCTTTTTGTTTGGCCAAACTATCCGATATAATATCCGGACTTATCATCGGTCGATTCCCATCATGTATCATTACAACATCAGAAATGTCACAATGTTTCTCCAATTCTAATAAGCCATTGCGAATCGATTCATGACCAGTGTTTCCACCTGATACCACCCATTTCAATTTAGTTATATTAAATTGCTTCGCATATGCCCATATAATATCAATCCAACGTTCCAACCCTACTACAATAATAGCATCTATACTAGGATGCCGCTCAAAAGCCTCCAATGTATAAATTAAAATAGGTTTATTCTTAACATGAAGAAATTGCTTGGGTATATCTTGATGCATACGAGTGCCGGTTCCTCCGGCGGTTAATAATGCGATATTCATAATGTATTAATTTTAAATCATTTAGCATCCTCTTCCAAGGCTTCTCTCAAAGCCCTAATATATCCTTTTCCCCACTTCAAATCAGGTTCCATATAATTACCCTCAGCCCACTCATTCCATGACTTAAGGAAAATAACCTTATCCTCATCCGGTTTATCTTTTATCCTATTCAATATCATCTTTACATGTTTCTTAAATAATGCAGGTGTAGCTTTATGAAAGATAAATGCTCCGGGCCCACGACGAGGAGAGTTATCCCAACCCGGTATAATATTAGGATACACTCTATCTTCCTCATAATATGGAGTATCAATTTTTTCTATAGCCTTTTTATATGAAATTTTATTCAAAGAATACCCTAAAATACGAGATATATTACGTGTAATACGTATAACAATATTATTCACTTTTTTCCCTTCTATATTCCAAGCCGAATATAACCGACACAGAGAAACAGCTTCAAACTCTCGAATAATGGGATTCTTTATATTGGATATATCTTCTGAATTTGCAATAAAATAAAATCCTGGTAAATCATTTTGACTCGCTAATTCGTTCCATCTCATTTTAAAATATTTGAAATTCGGTATATCCAATGGCGCATATATTAAAAACAAGAGCTTTCCATGAATTCGAAAATAACGCTGATCTCTAAACATTGGCAGCATAGTATAGAAATGACAATCAACATCTTTTTTCCCAGGATACTCTTGCAATATCAAAGGCTTAGGTATAACCGTCTGTTTCTCTCTGTTCCACGATTTATTTAGCCAAGTATGGTTTGCCCATCCTAAACAAAAAGGAAAATCTGGTTCCCCTAACTTAACAACTTCCTGTAACGGATTTTCCAACAGCTGTTTTCCATTACCAAACCAATAATGCCAATAACAAAAAGCTGAAATACCAGCCTCTTTTGCCAAATCAGCTTGTTGTTGACGCACCTGCGGTAAACGTAGATCATAATACCCCAAATCAGCCGGAACTCGAGGTTGATAATGTCCTCTATAATATTTTTTAGCACGCCCTACACTGGTCCATTCTGTGAATCCTTTCCCCCACCATTCATCATTTTCTGGTATAGGATGAAATTGAGGTAAATAAAAAGCTATTACTTTTACTTTACTAGACATTACGAATAAAAATTAAAATATTATCTCTTTAAAACATATATAGGAGATATCAACAAAAACAAATACAAATAACTAAAAATAAATGGTCGTTGATAAATCAAAGAAAAAAGTACAATAGACATAATCAAGAAATTTTTAGACATTGAATGGCTCCTCCAAATAAGATAAAGAAATGAGAACATATAAATAGTAAACATGATAAAACCATGATCCACTATTAGATGTTTATAGGAGGCACCACCCGAATCGACTATTTCTGCCATACCTTTTCCACATCCTATCCAAAAATTCGCTGTGAACAAAAAATTCTTATACCAACTATCAAAGGAAGCTGTTGTACGATTATCTCCAGAAAACTCGCCTCCTGAAAAATCCAAACGAGTTAAAATAAACTTGTTCACTAACTCATCATTTTGCAAATACAGAAACAGGTCTGTCAAAAGCAATAAAACGAGAATCTTATACTGCACCTTTGCATAAAGCAGGAAATATAAAAATTGAAGTAGATAAAAATACAAAGAGAAACTAAAAACCCCACTCAGCAACAAAACCACATTCTTCCAATCCCTCATATTCCATCGGTTTGTAATGAGCATAACCCCTGCAATAGTACCTACTACACCCGGCTCATCATAACAACCACAAAAACGAAAATAAGAAAAATAGTTTTCATCTGGTATTACACAAAAAGGATAAGCTAAATAATTGTATGATTTTAAATTATTCAAAGGTTCTATTATAGAATGAGGTAAATCATATTCAATCCATACCACTAAAAAATAGACAACCAATGAAATCGTTATCGTATATACAAAAAAATCCCGGTACAGAGTATAAACTATCTGTACATCTCTCTTCTTCAAGAAAAAGACAAAAAATGGCAAAAAAGAAAATAATCTGCCTAATAAATTAAGATCTAATACATATAAAGAAGCATACAAATAAAAAACAAGAAACAAGAAGCTAGAAGTAAAACTCTTTTCTTCAACCTTCATACCGGATAGAATCAAAACCGATATTCCACATAGTAACTGTCCACAATTGCCAACTTTTAATCCCCAAAAGAAATACAACTCAGAGGATAATATCAAACCTATCAGAAATATGAATAGAACATATTTTCGTATTTGCATACCAAATAATTCTGTATATAAAGTATCATCATACTTAGGAAACACATTGCACATCCAACTAAATCAATCAGCCTAACACATATTTATTTTTTAAATACCTCCAAATAGTATTCAACACATCATTAAATCTAAATAAAAACAACGGATAAAACAAAAATAAAAAATTCAGCCCATAACTTCGTAACAATGTTGCAAAATAAATACTCTCTCTAGTTTCTTCCGAGTCAGAAAATCTTTTATCCAACACATCATAATCCAATGACAATTTAGAAAACTTAAAATTCAACTCTGAATCACCTAAAATTATCCTCTTAAATTCATCATTGAATTTAAGTTCATCCAACGCACAATCACCCAGCACATTTCCTATAGACTCCCTATACACCCTATCTTCTATTAATTTTTTCGCTTCTTCATGAAATTCTTCCAAATTTGTATATGCAAGTCTATATGTTCGATCGCCAAAATCAACTGGTTTATCATCAATCTTAGAGTAAGATTCAAAACTTTCCTTTAAAACAAAGGATAGAACAGGTTTTCTATTTAACATTGCATACTTTAACATTAAGCCACCAACAGTAGGATAAGTTTGAAGAAAAATATCAATATGTTTAAATACTTGATTTATATCTTTTCTATAACTAAGATTTATCAATCTACCATACAAATTATTTTTTAATATAAATTTACTCACATACTCATTATTGTCTCGCAAAGCAATAAGAACAATCAATGAATTATTATTCTCAATTAGTTTTTTAATAATATTCAAAAAAGTATCGTTCTTATCTTTGATTTTATATGAAGCTCCTCCTGTAAACATTAGAACTGCTCCCTCCTGTAGAGGAAAATCAAATCCTTCAAAACAATGACTATCAAGAACCGGATAAAAAGGTAGTTTAAACATTTTATTCTTAGGAAAACAACGTTTTTCCAAAGATACAGTATAGCCAAAATCATCAAACTCCAGCATAATATCCGTACAATTGATACCAACCCAAGTCAAATGACTACCTAAATTTATTCTATATCTAATAGAAGATGCAATCTTATTTAAAACAACAACGTCAAGGCAAGAAAAAGAATGAATAAAAATCTTCTCAGGTCTATATTCAACTATACTATTATATATCAATTGTATAGATTTTACGAAATCAGTATCCTTACTAATCTTTATAACTGAAGCTTTCTCATATTTATCCAACATAGATTGTATTTCTTCACTAGGGTGATCCGAAAGCTCTGTTTTTATATATAATATATTAACGCCCATATTCATTATTGCACTAAGATATTGTTGAGTCAAACCATGATCATCCCACATCATAGAATCACAGAACACATAATTACCTTGTATGGGGTGAAATAAACATTCTTCTGGAAATAATATATCAGATATTTTTAACAATATAGACTCCAGCTCATCATCTCTATAAATCGAACTGTTTATTTCTATATTAAGAACCGACCGAATCTTTTTTAGTGCCAAGTTTAAATTTCCAGCCTCAACATCTTGATGTATATTTTTCTTTGCTGTCAAACAAATATTATTCCAATCTACCCTATGTTTCATCACTTCAATTACAATTAACTCTACCAAAAGACTATTTTACATACAATATTCTTCTAAAAATAAAAACCATACAAATCAAATACACCACATAATTCACCAAGTACGCCTGATTGATTCCTACTACACCATTCATACGCATAAACAAGAAACCCAATATCACAAAATTCAAAGAAAACAACACTTCTGTTGATACAAATGCTTTTGTCATAGATTTAGCGACCAGTAAGAAAGATAACAGCCAACTACATATCTTAAAAAAATCTCCAGCCAATTGCCAAAAGAACAGATTCTCCATCGGCAAGAACTCCGGTGTGAAAAGAATACGGATCATGACAGTACGCAACAGGTAAACCAAAGTAAAAGCGACCAACAACATCGGAACAATCACTTTGTAAGCCTTCACTATTTCCCGCTTGATCTCAACAGAATCCTTCAATTCCGAAAGGCGTGGCAAATAATAAACAGAAAACGAACTTGTAATCACCATCAGATACATGTGAGAGATCCGGTTCATGCCTTCCCACCAACCTGCTTCTACAGGCGATATCTCTGAAATCACATATCCTCTCAACAACATTTGGGAAACAGGTACCGTAGCCGCTGTAGTAAGCGCCATCAAGGTATAGTGCATATATTTCCTCGACAAGGTACCGTTTATCTTCCGCTTAAAATTACCCCATGTAAACCAAGGTAATTTCCGCATCATCCAAAGCGTAATAAAGAACATAATGCTTTGATAGGTCACGGCACTGATCAAAGCACCGGGCAATCTTAAAACAGAAACAAATGACAATGTGAAAATCAAGCCTATTACGCTATTGGCAATATTAATCCTTACATATCTCTTAAATTCCTTAAACCCGTTAAGAATCGAGATTAACATTAGATTTAAAGCATACAATAAGATTGTAAAACCAAATATGATAAAAACGTAATTATAATCCGGTGATAATAAGATGACCTTGCTTAAATAAGAGTTGAAGAGAATCAAAAAAGTACCAACAAGTAATGAACAGACAGCCGTGATCTGCAACGCAGTCGATAAGCAGTCCTTGATTCTCTCTTTATCCTCTTTATATTCAGCCACGTATTTGGTGATACCGTTATTGATACCTCCACTGGCTAAAGACATCGCAATTGTAGCGAAATTATTCAATTGTCCCACTAAAGCCACTCCAGAAGGACCAATTATTGAGGCTACCACTTTAACGCTAATCAGCCCCGTAAGCATCTTTACCACGGTAGACATGGCTGTAAAGGAAAAGACTTTTACGATGTCCGCCTTTAATGTCCGTTGGCTGAAAGAGAGAATTTTATGAACTATTCCCATTTATTCAATACATTTACCACATAAGTTGCCTCCTCTATTGTCAATACAGGACTTATAGGCAAGCTCAATTCTTGTGAGGCTATTTGTTCTGTTATCGGGAATGCTAGTTCATTCCATTGCTTATAACACTCCTGTTTATGAGGAGGAATCGGATAATGTATAACCGTACCTACTCCATTCTTGGTTAAATAAGCTTGGAGCTCATCCCGCCTTTCGCAAAATACCGGAAAAAGATGAAATACATTTTGCTCTTCAGGAAGCGTATCCGGAAAATTGATATGCGGATTGTTTATATGATCTATATAATATTTTCCGATCATCTTTCTGTGGGCGTTGTCTTCCTTTAAATATTTTAGCTTCACGTCCAACACGGCTGCTTGGATTTCATCCAAACGACTATTACGTCCCGTATATTTAAATACGTATTTCTTTTGGCTTCCATAATTGGCCAACGCTCGGATGGCTACAGCTAATTCCTTATCATTCGTCGTCACCGCACCGCCATCACCCAATGCCCCTAAATTCTTACCCGGATAAAAGCTATGGCCTGCCGCATCCCCCAAGTTGCCAGTCATACGTCCATCTTGATAGAAACAACCATGACTTTGTGCACAATCCTCCACCAATTTCAGATCGTACTTTTTGCATAACGTTCCGATTTTCTCCGTATAAGCTATACGTCCATACAAATGGACAATGGCAATAGCTTTCGTTCTAGGCGTAATGACCTCTTCTATCAAGTCTTCATCAATCTCAAGCGTATTGAGTTTCGGCTCTACTAAAATCGGCTTCAAACCATTTTCTGTTATTGCCAAAATCGTAGCTATATAGGTATTAGCAGGAACAATCACCTCATCACCAGGTTTCATCACGCCCAATTCAATGTACGCTCGGAATATCCATATAAGTGCGTCAAGACCATTTGCACAACCAATACAATACCCTGTTCCTATATATTTGGCATAGTTAGTCTCGAAAGTATCATTTTCCTTACCTTGTAAATACCAACCGCTATCAACCACACGACACACAACTTCGTGAATCTCCTCTGCGTGAAGAGCAGTCAAATCTTTTAATGAAAGAAATGGAATCATATTATTTATACTTTAAGTTGTTCTTATGATTCATTATTTTATCTCATACGTTTCATATCTTTTTGCATAATGAGCTCCTATTTTAATATCCTTAAAAATACAAGCTTCTCCACGAGCTATACGCAAAGCATTAAGCACAACATCCAAACCAGCCATACATGAATATTCAATACCAGCCGGAAGCCTAGGGTTAATTTCTATGATTTTTAGGCCTTTATTGGTTATGAAAAATTCTGCATTTATCACACCATTCAAATTAAAGATATCTGCAATTATACAACAGAGTTGTCGTATTTCAGGAATATCTACAATTTCCACCGCAATACCACACCCATTACTATTGCGGAGTAATTCTAATTTTTGAACAACCTCAAATTGCTCTGTTTTTCTATTACGGACTATGTCAACAGAAACAATTTCACCTGTCACATATTCTTGAGCAATATAATTATCCCAAACACTAGCATACTTCCACAGCTCTTCCATATTTTCAATTTTTCTGCATCCTATACTAGCTCTTCCCTCAACAGGTTTGATAAATATTGGAAAATTATCATTATTAACATCCGTTATATTTTCATATCTCTTTATACAATATTTTGCGATATTTTTTTCCGACCATTCTGCAAATAAATTCTTATTATGACAAGTAATTATAGCATCTATATTTGCGAGACACAATGTAATACCAATAGCATTAAAATCTTCTTTATGTTTTGCAACAACCTCAACTTCTTCATCTACCACACAAAAAAACACCTCTACATTATGTTCCTTACAAAAATTCAGTAGATATTGAACATAACCTTCCCTATCATGTAATACAGAGGGAAATTGAAAAAATTCATCAACTTCATTGGAATTTGCAATACTATATTTTCCATTTATATCAGCTCCAATCACATAAAAAACCTCTTCAGCCTTCTTTAATTCACTTATTATAGTTGTACAATTCATTGTACCTATTGCAGTAATCAAGACTCTTGTTTGATTATTATTCATTATATTAAAATTAGCAGATTTATCACAATGAAAAACAAAATACTAATCTCTCCTAAATTCTAAAAATTTATCATAATCCCTTATATAATCCCCCTCATCATACCCATTCGAAGCCAAAACCAAGCATACAGAACCCGAAGAAAAATCATCCAATGTACGCCATATACCCGGAACGATATAAAGCCCTTGATAAGGACGGTTCAAATGGAAAGTTCGTTTTACATTTCCGTCATCCAATGTAACCGTAAAACTACCACTTGCAGCAATAATCAATTGGCTTAGCTCCTTATGCGCATGGCCACCACGACTCTCACCACCAGGGACATCATACAAATAATAAGCGCGTTTCACATCAAAAGGGACAGTCTTTAGGTTCTCTACTACTGTTAAGTTTCCTTTTCGGTCGCTATGATGTTTATCAAGCTCTATCATTGTACAATCATAAACACTGGATGTTCGCATGAGTATAATTTTTAAATTCTTGATAATCGTATATATAATCATCCACACTATAAGGGATAGACGCTAAAACTAAGGCCAATGAGTTTGTTGAAAAATTGACCATTTCCCTCCAAGCCCCTTTGGGCACATAAAGTCCGTAATAGGATCGATTCAACAGGAATGTCTGTTGTCGTATCCCATCATCAATATGAACCTCAAAACTTCCCGACAATGCGATGATAAACTCTTCATTCTTCTTATAGGCATGACCTCCACGCACTTCCCCTCCCGGCACATCGTATATCCAATAACTACGTGCGATTTTGAATGGAACATGCTGGAATTCCTCTACAAAGGAAAGATTACCCCGCTTATCTAAAAACTTGGGTAGCTCTATTATTACCGGCTTGTTATCCATATATTTTCTCACCTACCGTTGTACATAGAATCATAATACCTCTCACACTCCCCACTCGTGATGTTATCCATCCATTCCTGATTCTCCAAATACCATTTTACGGTCTTTTCAATACCTTCTTCAAATTGATATAAAGGTTCCCAACCTAGTTCTTTCTGCAATTTGGTAGAATCAATGGCATACCGAGCATCATGTCCCAAACGGTCGGTTACATAAGTGATGAGATCCATATCCTCTCCTTCCCTACGTCCCAACAAACGGTCTACGGTACGAATGATCACCTTGATGATATCAATATTCTTCCATTCATTGAAGCCCCCTATATTATAGGTATCCGCAACCTTACCCTGATGAAATATCAAATCAATGGCACGGGCATGATCTTCAACGAACAACCAATCCCGCACATTCTCGCCTCTTCCGTAAACAGGCAGGGGTTTGCGATGACGAATATTATTAATGAATAAGGGAATCAGCTTCTCTGGGAACTGGTAAGGGCCATAATTATTACTACAATTAGTCACAATAGTCGGCATCCCGTAGGTATCGTGGAATGCACGAACAAAATGGTCACTGCTCGCCTTACTTGCGGAGTATGGACTATGTGGGTTATACTTGGTATTCTCATAAAAGAAATCCTTTCCGTAGGCATGGTGATGCCCACCCGAGGAAGCGGTAGTGATAAATGGCGGTTCTATTCCCTCCGGATGACTCATGGTTAACGCACCATAAACCTCATCCGTTGAGATATGGTAAAACATCTTACCTTCATATTTTTCAGGTAGCGATTCCCAATACAATTTGGCCGCTTGTAATAAGGATAGGGTTCCCATCACATTCGTTCGAGCGAAAGTGAACGGATCCTTGATACTCCGATCCACATGGCTTTCTGCTGCTAAATGAATCACACCGTCCACTTCATATTGCACCATTAACTCTTGAATCTTTATAAAATCGCAAATATCAGCCTTTACAAAAGTGTAATTTTGCCTGTTCTCTATGTCCTTAAGATTTGCCAAATTCCCAGCATATGTCAATTTATCCAAGTTAATGATATGACAATCAATATACTTGTTCACAAACAGGCGCACCACATGGCTACCAATAAATCCGGCTCCTCCTGTTATAAGTATATTCCGCTTAAATTCCATCATTCGTTATTTTTAGTCAATTATTTTTACGTTTGTAAGTATTCAATCCAACTCCTCAAACTGAGAATTCTGACTCTTAAACTCGGGGACAAAGGCTTTCATCTCCTTTACCATCGAGAGGATCTGAACACGGAGGGACAATTCCGTTAACACATTGATATGTTCTACCACATCCTTATAGTCATACTCACGAACCGCCGCCACTCGAATCTTCTCGTGAGGGGTCTCTTTCGTGTTCTCCTTGTTGTTCAGTAGCTCTTCATACAATTTCTCACCGGGGCGGAGACCAGTGTACTTGATCTCGATGTCTTTGTCTACCTGTAATCCGGACAGCTCGATCATGCGCTTCGCCAAATCCGCTATCTTCACCGGCTCTCCCATATCGAAGATAAAGATCTCACCACCCTTGCCCATTGTACCGGCCTCTAACACCAGGCGACAAGCCTCCGGGATAGTCATAAAGTAACGGATGATATCGGGATGGGTGACCGTCACTGGACCTCCCTGAGCGATTTGTTCCCGGAAACGGGGGATAACCGAACCGTTGCTACCCAATACGTTTCCAAAGCGGGTCGTAATGAAACGCGTCTCGCCTTTCACCTCTCCTCGCTCGATCGCAAGGCTCAGACTCTGTACATAGATCTCAGCCAAGCGCTTGCTACAGCCCATGATGTTCGTGGGGTTCACCGCCTTATCCGTACTGATCATCACAAATTTCTCCACACCATAGCTTACAGCGGCATCCGCCATCACACGAGTACCGAACACGTTTGTTCGGATCGCCTCGCAGGGATTCTCCTCCATTAAAGGGACATGCTTGTAGGCCGCCGCATGGAACACTACTTGGGGGTGCCAGTTGCGGAACACATAATCCACACGGTCCGGGCTACGGACATCGCCGATCACCGGGACAAAGTTTAGTCCCTTATATTTTTCTTCCAATTCCAGACGGAGATTATGCATCGGAGTCTCGGCGGAGTCGAAGCAAACCAACTTCTTAATCGGGAAATGAGCCAGCTGGCGACAGATCTCGCTACCGATACTGCCGGCGGCTCCCGTGACAAGCACGGTCTTCCCTTCCAACAGATTGCCGATTTCGTCCAGATTAATATGGATCTCCTCACGACCCAGCAAATCCTCGATACGGATCTCTCGGACGGAACGTTTCGCCTCACCTCCACGTAGCTCCTCCATCTCCGGGACTACCAATGTCTTCAAAGAGGCCTGCTCGCAATAACGGATCAAACGGTCACGCTCCTGATGGGCAACCTTTATATTGGGGAAGAGAACGCCATCCAAGCTGTTGCGAGGGATCAAGCGATACAGATCCTCCACGTTCTCGATCTGGTAGACCGGCAACTCCGCAATCCGGATGCTTTTCTTGGAATTACCAAAGGAAAGGAAGCCCATGATGCTATAATTCTGCATGAATACCTGACGGTTCGCCGATGTGGCGATCATCACGCTCTCCTCCTCCGTGCCAAAGACCAGTACCCGCTTGCGTTTCTTACCGAGTTGCAGGAGGACGCTGTTATAGACATTGATCACGAAGACACGCAACGTGACCAACATCACGATCGTCAACGTACTGTCCATGATTCCACCCAACCAATAGATAGAAGGGCTGAAACGGGCTTTCAACAGCCAAAGCAGCAGGAACATCAAGAGCGACTTGCCGATCGCAGCACCACCGATCCGCCACAAGCCACGCAGCGTGGAATGGCGAATAACCCCATGATATGCTTTGAACAGCAAGAACGAAACGATACTGCTCACAAATGAGGAGAGGCCCACTTTCAGCACATCAGACTCTCCAATACGTATATGCAGAATGGAGAACATTCCTAGTACGCCCAGCAACGATACGGAGAGCGAGACGAAAAGGTCCGCACTAAAAATGATCCAACGGTTGATATACCGCAAATTCACCAGACGGCCTAAGGCCAATCGCCATCTGCCCTTATGAAAATCCATCATTTGTATTTTGTTTGTTTTATATTCAGTGCCCTAACTTTTCCCAACGGCGGTGCCTGTGACTCGTGGCGTCCCGAAGCGGCGGGCGTAATACAGCTTTCCGTCCGCAAGATCGTACCATCACCTTGGTGGATGATTTGGATCGCATGGGTTGCATTGGGCACGATCTGCACATTGCAACCGTAGATATGGAAGACGAAACGTGCTTGTTCCGCCCGCTCATGGTTTTCTGTCATATCGTAATTTTTTCAGTAAGGTTATCACTTTTCGTTTCCCTTGGAAAACGAGGTATATATGAATTGCCCTGTGAAGTATATATCAATTGCCTAACACAGTATATATCCTCGGGCACATGCAGTATATCTTCTCAAAAACGGCCAGTTGAGCGGTGTCTGAGACGACTGCTCCACGCATCGTTGATACGGGCACGGATGTTGCTGACGCTTTTACCCTTCGTGATTCGGGGGGTGATGGGTAGAAAGAGGCGGATGAAACGCTCTTTGACCATCTCCTCGGGGGTTATTTTCAGCTCGTTCTCTTGCATGACCAGAATGACTTGGGCCAACTCGGTAACCGTCCGGCACTCGACGATCTGCGCAAGATAGCGTTCCAGATCCTCTTCTTTATTTATATAGGCACGAAAACGGATCGTTTCAGGCATGAGACCGGATCTACCGTCCCCCTCTTCTTGGGAGGTCTCCCCGCAATATTCTCCCACATAGAAGTTCTGGATGGCTTCCGTAGCGTTGGGGAGTATCTGGTTATTGCCGCCGTGTATGGTAATCGTTATATCAGACATAAGGTATATATGAATCGTTTGTCAATGAAAAGTAAACAGTTTGTCAACGGTTATCAACGGATTTGATTTCGCTATCCGGGGGTTGTACTTTCGCATTGTCAACAATAAGTTTAATCTTTTAAAAAAAAGAAGTATGATTAATTATTCAACTTACATGTGGAAAAGTCCACTGGATGAGACCGCAAAGGAACAGGCGTACGCCAAGAACCAAGTGACGAAAGTGATGAGTTTCGATGATTTCGTGAAGCACATCTCAGATCACAACGGTGTTTTCACACGCGGCACGGTAAAAGGCGTGGTAAGCGACACCTGCTCATGTCTAGTGGAACAATTGCTGAACGGCTACAAGGTACAATTCGGCGAACTAGGAATCTTTAGTATCTCCATCACCTGCGAGCCGGCCGCTACACTCAAGGACTTCTCCAGCGATAATATCAAGGCGGTGAACATTCTATTCAATCCGGGTATAGACTTCGAGAACCTACGTTCTAAGGCTGAATTCAACCTAGTAACCAGCCGTGCGATCCAAGCCGCCTCGCTGAAGGCGGTAAAGGAGAATAAAGACACGGTAGACTTGGCTGCGTTGAAGAAAGGAGACTCAGAATCTCCCGATGAGATCTAAATCCTGCCATTGAGAAATACGGCTCTTAACCATGAAGCTTATTTTATTCATTTATTTAAAGACTACAAGTATGAAAAAAACAAATTGGAAGAGCGTCTTGCTCTACATCATCCGCATTGTCGAACTGGTCATCACCGGTGCCGCCGGTGGAGCCACTAGCGGTTGGATCGGATGAGAACCATCACGCTGATTATCGTGCATTGCTCTGCCAATAGGCAGGGCAGCACTTTACGGATGATGGACATCGACCATCTGCATCGCTCTCTCGGCTGGAAAGGCTGCGGATATCACTTTGTCATCCCGACCGATGGTACGATCGAGACCGGTAGGCCCCTTGAACAAGTGGGCGCTCACTGTAAGAACCACAATCGGTACAGTATCGGGGTTTGCTATATCGGAGGACTCGCCAACGATGGAAAGACTCCCATGGATACCCGAACGGAAGCCCAACGAGAAGCCCTACAGGGTTTGCTTCGTGAATTGCATCAGCGATTCCCCAAAGCCCTAATCGTGGGACATCAAGACTTGGACCCGTCGAAATCCTGTCCCTGTTTTAATGTCGTGAACGAGTTTTCCGATTAGTTTAACGCAGGGAGTCCCTTCACCTCCCTCGTATGCCACGCTTGGTAGGCGGGAGCGGAGAGTTCAGGTACAGTCAATAACTTGTAATCCGCCCCGTTCTGCTTAGCTATATGTTTTCGTTCATACAAACGAAGGGAACGATCCGTTACGGAAACCATGACAACCGGAAAAGGATAAGCGTACAGGCGCATCGGCGTGATCTCACTATCCGGAAAGGCACGACGCAATTGATAAGCGGAACGTTCGAACGCGACCCAATAAGATCCCGTACAATATAAATGGATCGAGGTCTGATTCGCACACTCACGATTCATGATCTCTCTCAAATGCCCTTTCAGCAATAGCATCAAACGGATACCGGAGGGAGTTTCGCTTTCCTTTCTCATGACAGTCTACTATTTAATGTTTTAGCCAAATATCGTAATCGTGTAAACGCTGTATCAACAAGGCCTTGCTTCTCTTAGGCGAAGGGTCATCCCGCCAGGGATCTACCAGCTCATGCGCCATACGGTAATACAGGTTGCTATTCGTGCAGCCGTAAAGCGTGACGAGCAGCAAGGCACGAGAATTCACTGCCTTAACCAATGGAAGCATATTGCGTAGGGTGGAATGCAAGCGTTCAAACTCCTCTTCCTGAGCCAACAGCTTATAGGCCGGAAGGAGTAATGAGTAGACCTTGCAACGCATCACGTCGGTCTCCACACGAAGGGAAGCATAGCCCTTCAGCACCTCACGAACCAAAAGTTCGTCTTCCTTTCCCAATTTGCCCGAGAGATAATAACGCCCCAACGCCTTGTGCATACCTTCCGATAAACGATCGTTATCCAAATGGGTATAAACATGCTTGCCTTTCGTATTCAACTCAATCAGCTCATACTCGCCTTGCCTTACCTCAAATAGAGGAACCCACATACAGTCAAGGATACGTACCATGACATCCTTATGACCTCCACCCGGTTGCACCACCACCTCAGCTTCCATCCCCATGAAAGAACCCGAGGTGATACGTACACGGTCACCTTTCAGCAAGCGACCGCTATCCGGTACGTACACCGGAAGCTCATTGGAATAAGATTCTGCCATCCAGCGTAAGGTCTCCATCTCATGATCTGACAGGTAAGGGAAATAAGAGTGTTCGCCCACGGATACCCGAGGAAGAAGATTATATAAGGGCATGATACGTTTCAAACGGAAAATCTCATTCTCCGAAGCATGGATAAACACATAGTTGTATAAAAGAGGCTTCCTCGTATTGACCATCTTGCCTCCCACCTTGCGAGCCTCGACATACGAGGGGGCAAAGTACTCGAACAAGGGTTCCCCACAACGTTTACGACGGGAAAGCTCGGCATCTAATCCTTTTGACGAATAGATATTATCACGTCCCCCTATGGCGGTAGGAAGCGTCAGTGCGTACCAGCGTACAGCCTCCTGACTACGGCGATTGCGTATATGCACCATAGCTCTATCAGAGCTATTACTTGTCATGATATTCATTGAGGAAGATAATTCAGAGCCTTACCAAGATATTCTTGTAATACCCTGATAAATAAACACTTATGTGAAAATAAAAAGGAATTACTGAAAATTTGCATCCCTTCAATACTCATGCTACTTGGCGAGTAGCCAAACTGACTGCTACTTGGCGAGTAGCCTTAACAAGAGGAGTGAAAGGATATTCCTTAGTTGTAGAGACGGAGCGTGTCCCGTTTCATCCCCTTACAATGGTATTTTAGTTACTATCAGGCGGTGGGAGACGGAGCACGCTCCATCTCTACATGATGTTATATGGAGTTTACTTTGGATAACGTGATGATTTCGGGAATAACGAGGCCATTTCGTTTCTATTGCCATGTCTATACATCAGAAATAAGAACGAAGATTTAAAGAGAATTAAGGTTGAAACACAAACAAAGCCTAATATTTGCTTGTGTTATGTTATTTTTTACTACATTTGCGGCATGAAATGAGCGCTACTCGCCAAGTAGCGTACTTTTCTTCACCCTACTTTCGGCGCATAATTATACACACTCTCGAAACAAAGTTTGTTTACGGTCGAGAGCTTTTCTAAAGAGAAACTCTTCAAGTATATTTGCGTAGTCTTGATAGATTTATGCCCTAACAGTTCACTGATCATCTCAATCGGTACGTTTTGCTCCTTCAAGGTCGTGGCGAAAGAGTGACGAATCGTGTATGAGGTAACCCGAGTACGAATACCGATGGATTCCGACAGTGTTTTCAATCTGCGGTTAAAACCTCCTAATACGGTATTATATTCCTTGTAGGCATCCTCACCGGTCTTCATTCCCTCTAAAAATGGAAACAGATAGGGCGAATCCTCGGTTGTATCGGCTGCCAACTCATTCAGCAGCCCTTGTGCCTCCGCTGGGATCTCCACCTGTATAAGGGATCCGCTTTTCTGCCGATAATAAGACAAGATCCCTTCCTTGATATCCTCCTTTCGCAAATGCGCCAAATCTACGAAAGCCATCCCGCAAAACAAAAACATCAGGCAAAAGGCTGATTGAGTCCTCTTCTGTTGCGGATCTGTCACTGGGCTTGTCATCAGCAAGCGCAGGCTTTCCGAAGGCAACGCCTTTTTACGTTTACTCTCAACCCCCGTAAACACATTCTTAAACAAATGAGGGATATAGGCAGCCTCACCCACCTCTACCGCTAAATTATAGATGTGACGAATCCGGCGCATATAAGTAGATACCGTGTTACGAGCACATCCCTTGGCCAACAGCCAAGATTGATAACGCAAAAGTGTATCCCGATTAATATACGCATAAGGAATCTCTTTCCGGCCACAAAAACATTTAAACGACCTCAACGCATCTTGATAACTCTTCGCCGTGGAATAACGCTTTTTCTCACGCAGGCAGGTGATATACGTAAGTACACCCACCACAAAATCATTCTCATTCATACTTTATCTCCTTAAGAATTAATACATAAAAAAATCCTCTATCTCTCCGTTTACACAGGAAAGATAGAGGATCTTCATAAAATCCTTAAAGAAATATATTATTTTCCGGCTTTCTCAGCAGCAGCTTTCTTATTGATCTTCTTCTTCTGCAACTCGTAAGCGATCGGAGTAGCGACGAACAAAGTAGAGTATGTACCGATAATGATACCTAATAAGATAGCGAACGTAAAGCTTCGGATCGTGCTACCGCCCAAGATGAAGATACACAATACAACCACCAACGTAGTCAATGATGTATTAAATGTACGACACAAGGTAGAGTTCAACGCATCATTGATCACTTGATAACGATCACGCTTCGGATACAAAGCGATTGTCTCACGGATACGGTCGAATACAACCACGGTATCATTGATAGAGTAACCGATAATCGTCAAGATAGCTGCGATAAACGTCTGGTCTACCTCCATTGAGAACGGAAGAACCTTCCATAACAAGGTATAGAAAGAAATGATACACAATGTAGTCGTAGCAACAGAGGCGAACGCACCAACAGAGAATGACACATCACGGAAACGAAGCAGGATATAAGCGGCCATACAGATCATGGCGAAAATTACCGCTAAGATAGCGCTATTCTTGATATCGTCTGCCATGCTAGGACCCACCTTCTGCGAACTCTGTATGAAAGTAGTCGTGAACTCATCTAATGTAGTTCCTTCCGGAAGTAAGGATTTCACGCCCTCAAACAATTTATTCTCGATCTCTTGATCTACCGTAGGATCGTTATCATTGATCTTATAGTTGGTAGACACACGTACTTGATCCGCTGTACCGATCTGGATAACACTAACAGAACCGTCTAACTGAGCGTCCAGCATATTACGAACATCGTCAGTCTTCACCTCTTGATTAAAACGAATCACGTAGTTACGTCCACCCGTGAAATCGATACCGTTATTCAAACCGATCGTCATCATGGAAATAGCACCCAATACGATAATAGCGGCCGGAATCAAATAACCGACCTTGCGAGCACCCAAGAAATTGATCTTCGGGTTTGTCAGCAAGTCTTTCGTCAGAGAAGTCGTGAATGTCACGTTCTTCAATTTATCTTTCGCTAACAATGCCTCATAAACGATACGAGTCAAGAACACGGCTGTAAGGAATGAAGCGAACAAACCGATGATCATCGTCGTAGCGAAACCACGGATAGGACCCGTACCGAAATAGAACAATACGATACCGGTAATGATAGATGTCAAGTTTGAGTCGAAGATAGCGGAGAACGCATTGCTGTAACCGTCGGCGATAGCCTTTCCTAAAGACTTACCGGCACGAAGTTCCTCTTTCGTACGCTCATATATCAATACGTTAGCATCGACTGCCATACCTAGCGTCAACACCATACCGGCAATACCCGGCAAGGTAAGAACCGCTTGGAAAGAAGCAAGGATACCCATCGTGAAGAAAATGTTCAATACCAAAGCACCATCGGCGATCAATCCCGGTACCAATCCGTAGAATGCGCACATATAAACCATCAACAGCACCAATGCCAAAACGAAAGAAATCACACCGGCATTGATAGCCTCTTGTCCCAAAGACGGACCAACGACGTCTTCTTGAACGATATGTACGGAAGCAGCCATCTTACCCGATTTCAATACGTTCGCTAAGTCCTTCGCCTCTTCCGGTGTAAAGTGACCGGTGATTTGTGAACGACCTCCCGTGATCTCATCGTTTACGTTCGGAGCGGAATAAACCATCTCATCCAAAACGATAGCGATCTGGCGACCGATATTCTCTTTCGTCAAACGAGCCCAAGCCTTAGAGCCTTCGGCATTCATAACCATGTTAACCATTTGCTCTGAACGACCGGCTTGTTGCATAAAGTCAGCGTTAGCATCTGTTACTACGTCACCACCTAAAGCGGGACTTCCGTCACGGTTCGTTACCTTCAAGGCATATAACTCAAAGAACTGCTCTTTATCATCGATCGCCTTTACACCCCATTTTAAAGCCAAGTTACGAGGCAATACCTCTTTCACTTGTTTCATGTTCAGGTATTCGCTGATCTTCTCCATATCTTTTGCTTGAGCGATACCTACCGTCGAACCCGGAGACAACTGACCGTTGTACTGGCTAATCTGCAATAAAGCAAATAATGGATGTTGCTTAGCGAACTCTTCCATGCTTTGATTAGCTTCCGTATCTTTTTTATCTTGACCAAGCTCAGCCAACAAAGAATCGGCCTCACTTACATTCGCATCAGCGGCATCAGCGATTTTCTCAACATTATCGGTAGCTACAGAATCAGCGGAAGTCTCCTTACTTAGGATAGTAGCCAATACATTATCAGCGGCAACCAATTGTTGATAGATTTCCGGCAACTTATAAGTTTCCCAGAATTCCAAGTTAGCGCTACCTTGAAGCAACTTACGAACACGTTCCGGTTCTTTCACACCCGGCAACTCAACCAAGATACGACCCGCTGTCTCCAAACGTTGGATGTTCGGAGAAACCACACCGAAACGGTCGATACGAGTACGCAATACGTTGAATGAGTTATCAATCGCACTCTGCAACTCTTGTTTCAAAACAGAAACAACCTGAGCGTCAGAGCTCTGGGGCGTGATTTTATCTTTTAACTCGAATGTACTGAAAATAGCGGAAAGACGTGCGCCGCTATCCAACTTCTTATACTCCTCAGCGAAAAGGTCGATGAAATCTTTTTGGCTAGTCGCTTGATGCGCGTAAGCTAAATCCAACGCCTTGTTGAAATTCTCGTCTTGGTTGTTGTTAGACAACGAACGGATTACATCCGCCACGTTCAACTCAAGGACAACGTTCATACCGCCCTTTAAGTCAAGACCTAAACTAATTTCCATTTCACGGCATTGCTTAAGCGTATAGCCTAACCATACCTTCTGAGTAGATAGTGAGTCTAAATAAGCACTCTCTTTCGCAGGATCTCCACCCGCATACTCAGCGGCTTTACTGTTGTAATGTTGCGTCACGAACGAGAACGACAAATAGAACAAACAGACAAGCGTAAGTAACACCGCGAAGACCTTTACAAATCCTTTGTTTTGCATCTGAATCTTAGGTTTATGTTATTACATTATTTATATTCGTTTTTTCACAGGGTGCAAATATAGACTTTTTTTCTTTGATAAAGAGCAATTAGTATAATTATTTGTCACGCTCATAGTTTATTTCAAACGCAAATGTATATCTTTGGGGCTAAAATAATAAGGAAAATATACCATGAAACAGTTATTATTCGCTCTGTTATTTATCCCCGCCCTGCTATTCGCACAAGAGGATCAACACTATCTGGCAGGGGCCGTTCCGGTTGCAGACGGTAAAGTCGTTTTTACCCGAGAGATTAATGCCCCCTCTTTAAGCAAGGCACAAATCTACCAACAACTATTAAAATGGGGACAAGAAAATTTTAACACAAAGGAAAGTAGAGTAGCTTATCAAAATGAGGCAAAAGGCGAGATCGCCATTATCGGAGAAGAATATATAGTATTCTCCAGCACAGCCTTATCCCTCGATCGGGCGATGATGAAATACCGTATTATCATTGAATGTAAGGAACATGCTTGTACCCTGCAACTTGCGGGCATCCGATATGAATATAACGTGTCTTACCAGAACGAGCCGGAGAAATACCTAGCCGAGGAATGGATCACGGACGAGTATGCCTTGAATAAGAGCAAGACGAAATTGAACCGTATCAGCGGTAAGTTCCGTAAGGCCACGATTGACTTCGCGGACAAGACGTTCGATAGCGCAACCAACACATTAGGCGCACAGTTGCTGACAACCGCACCGATAGAACCAGTATCCGCTCCGCAACGGGAAACACGAGCTGTGGCACCGATGGAAGGTTTCGTAGCGTTCCAAGCTGACAAAATACCTAGCACGATCCTCCAAATGTTACCGGACAACGCTTTACAAATCAAAGCCGTAAAAGGAAATACGACCGACGCAAACGTTGAATGGAAAGGCATAGGCAATATGTTCGGTAAAACGATCAGTACAATCTCCATATCCAAAGATAGTCCTGCTTATAAAGCGATTGGCAATAACGATGTATATCGATTATCCTTCTCCAAGCCCGGCACATCTGCCGATGCGCCATGGATTATTATCGAGTGCCGTAAACAAGGCGAGACCTCCGAAGGACAGCAAACGATGTTAATCGGCGAGATTACGAATGTATGGATCAAATAACGAAAAAGAGAGTTGCATTTATGAAAAAGATTCTATTATTAATATATATGATGTTCCCTGTGCTAGTCATGGCGCAGGGGCATAAAGGCGAGGTAGACGAATGCGCCCCCATGAAAAACGGGAAGGTATGCTATAGCGATGATGTAGAGATCGAGAATACCTCTAAACTAGAAATATTCAACGCTATTAACGCATGGGCTAAGAAATCTTATGGAAAAGATGTCTTCTTATCCAACGTAAACTCGAACAAGAACAAAGGGACCATCTTCGTAAGCTCTAAGGTTGAATTATTGTTGAATGATACAGACAAGACTATCATTAAATATAAAATGCGTATCACCTGCTTCGACAACCGGTACACGATCGAGGCGAGCGATATCGTATATCAATATGATCCGCTAAACGATAAAAAGTACAAGACCTATAAAGCGGAAGATGTAATCGCCAATAATGGGGATAGCAATACGATAGCGCTGATCAAAGATCCTAAGCTATTCTGTAACGCTACCTTCTTCTTTGTCGAGAACTTGTTCGCCGACGTATTTGACGCTGCGCAGAACGCAGAATCCGAGTGATGAAACCCTTTTATTCAAGTTTCAGATAACACCATAACGGGTAGTGGTCTGAATAAGCGACCTTATCCACGGAACAATTCATAGAGGTCATGTTCGGGGAATGCAGGATATTATCGATACGGAACCAGAAGAAATTTTGATTATAGGTAATGCCCATTCCCCGGCCAGACTCGGCAAAGGCATCCGTCAAATCCCCTTGGATCGTACGGTGCGCATAAGAAATAGGCGTATCATTAAAGTCACCGCATACTAAGACATAATCTCCTTTCGCGTTCTTAATCTCTTTTGATACCGCTTCCGCTTGCTTAGCCCGAATCCGGAAAGCAGGTCCTAGCTTTTGCTCGAACGCTCCTTTCAAATCGTCCAACCCATCCGAGCTAAAGCTCTTTATAAGGGATGAATAACGGGTCCGATCCTCCATCGTCAGCTTAAAGGATTCCAAATGGTTATTAATCAAGGTCAACTTCTTTCCCTTGATGTTCACTTCATGTACGGAAGAGCCGTTATAATCCGAATCGTATTTCACCATCCGGGAATTCGACAGCGGATATTTGGAGAACACAGCGATGCCGAAACTCTGGAATTTCGTGGAGCTTTGATAAAATACGGAACGATAAGGATACATGCTCAACGCATCATAGATCTTAGAGGCAGTAAGGCTCTTCTCTGATTTAGCCGTGGCATATTCCTGCAAACAAACAATATCTGCGTCCGAGTTAGCGATATATTGGATAATCTTGTTCGGAGCTATCTTCGTATGATTCTTGTACCCAAAAGCCATCACATTATAAGTCAGCACCTTCAGTACCTCTTCCCGAGGGACATCCTTATGCGAGTGAAACGGAAAATAGCGTTTCACGGGACCCCAACATAACAAGAAGGAGAATATGCCGATCAATAAGAACTTCCATTCCCATAAGAACAGCCAATAGATAATAAAGCAAAGATTGACTACACATAAGACTGGAAAGGCTAATCCCAGATAAGATAACGTCATACTCGTCTCAGGAGACACCCGATCCGAGTAAGCCGAGACTATCAACAACACGACAGCCACCACATTCGCTACGACAAATAAGAATTGAAGAAAAATCCGTAGAGTTTTCATAAGTATCTGTTATTTCTTACTGGCGTCGAAAAGTCGCTTTTTCTCTTCAGCGGAAAGGCTCTCATAACCGGAACGTTTCAATTTATCCAGTATAGTATCTAGATCCACCGACTCCTGATGTTTGCGTGCGTTATACTCATAATCCGTTTCGTTACGTTTATAAGTCACACGCATCTTCGGTTTCCGTTTGCCCAAATTCACGAACCAGTCGATCAACCGATTCATTGGAGCGGTCAAGTCCTTTCCATTACGAATACGGGAAGCGAACCACATACCAAACAAAGCCCCGCCGATATGGGCGATATGTCCTCCCGCATTATCAGAAGTCATCGCCAACAAATCGATCACCAGCGTAAAGATAGCCAAATAAATTAATTTGATCCTTCCGATCAAGAATAAATTAATCTCCAAATCCTTCCGGTAAAACGACACGGCGAAAACGATCGCCATAACAGATGCCGAAGCCCCCATCAAATAGCTAAAAGAAGCCACGTTCTGGAAATAAGGGAAAATATTATAAGCAAGGACAAACAATATCGCACCCGCAAGACCTCCCAATATATACAAGCCTCCCAACTGCCGCTCATTGAAGAAATTCAAGAACAATCCCCCGAACCAATACAACCAAAGCATATTGAACAAGATATGCAAGAAGTCAAAATGAGTGAACATATAAGTAAACAACGTCCACGGACGGAAGAGCAAAAGTTCCGGAGAAGCCGGTAACTGCAAATACTGCAAAAAAGGTACCCCTTGCACATTAAAGAGCATAAACAATACGCTGGCCAAACGTATCAAGATAAACAAGCCTACATTTATATATATCAGTTTCGACAGGATATTGCCCGACTGAAACATACGCTTCAAATTAGTAAAAATACCGTCCATTGTCTGCATCTTTCTTTTTCCAATAACGAATTAGGAAATAACCGAATAACATACCCCCCAAATGAGCGAAATGCGCTACCGTATCGCCACCAAAACTAGCCACACCCATAAATAGTTCGGCAAGACCATAAAATATTACGAAATATTTGGCTTTAATCGGGATCGGTATGAACATCAAGTACAAAGGAACATTCGGGAAGATCATCGCGAATGCCAACAAGATTCCGAATACGGCACCCGAAGCGCCAATGGTCACGAAATAATTCAAGAACTCGCTTTTGCTGATAATCTGGGCTCCATTCAAGTTTATCATGTCTTGGCTAGCGAAGATCACATCCCGCAAATTAAAGAACCATACCACTTCTTGTACCAAACCGGCGCCTATACCCGTCACGAAGTAAAAAATCAAGAAACGTTTGGGGCCCCATACGTTCTCCAATACCCGGCCGAACATATAAACGGCGAACATATTAAAAAACACATGCGCAAACGAATGGGTATCGTGCATGAACATATAAGAAACGATCTGATAAGCCTTGAAGTCGGTAGCACCCGGGAAGTGAAGCCCTAATAAATCCACCAAATCGATGCCGACTTTCGGCAGTGCAAGGCTGGCTACCCAAAATAGCAAGTTTATAATGATAAGATTTTTCGTTACCGGCGGGATACTATTCAAGAATCCCGAATTTGTCTGATTCATCATATACTACGTTAATTTAGCGGCAAAGGTAAATATATTTTAGCCGTTTTTGCCCATAATAATACTAAAACATATGTAAATCGGTAAAAAAAGTAGGTTTTTCTTTTGTGATATTTCAAAATAAAACTACATTTGGAGCCGTCTATCGGTTATCATAGTTTTGTTTAATATATTAACAGTCAAACCATCATGAACAAATCAGAATTTATTAGTGCAGTCGCTGAAAAATCAGGTCTCAGCAAAGTGGATGCTAAAAAGGCAGTAGAAGCTTTTGTTGACACAGTTTCTAACGAATTAAAAGAAGGCGGTAAAGTCGCTCTACTTGGCTTCGGTTCATTCTCTGTGTCAGAGAAGGCCGCTCGTAAAGGTGTTAACCCGAAAACTAAAGAAACCATTGAAATCGCAGCTCGCAAGGCCGTGAAGTTCAAGGCTGGTGCTGAATTGAACGAGCTAATCAAATAAGAAACACCATTATTCTCTATAGAAGAAGGATACGATGCAAATTGTATCCTTTTTTTGTGTACCTTCGCGTACAAATAAAATCCGAATTATAGTTAGACGAATATGGTTATCGAACAACAGATTACCGGGGCTATCATAGCCGGCATCAAAGAGCTGTACGGAGCGGATGTCACCGCTAGCCAAGTGCAGTTACAAAAAACGAAAAAAGAATTCAAGGGGCACTTGACCCTAGTCGTATTCCCATTCCTTCGCATGTCGAAGAAATCTCCGGAGCAGACCGCTCAGGAAATCGGTGAGTACTTGTTGAGAAACGAGCCAGCGGTAGCTGAATTCAATGTAATCAAAGGATTCCTTAACCTGACGGTCGCTTGCTCTTGCTGGATCGATTTACTGAACTCGATCAATGAGCAGCCCGCTTACGGTATCATTCCGGTTACCGAGCAGTCACCTTTGGTTATGATCGAATATTCCTCTCCCAATACAAATAAGCCGCTTCACTTGGGCCATGTCCGTAATAACTTATTAGGATACAGCTTATCGAAGATCATAAAAGCGAACGGTAACCAGATCGTAAAGACGAATATCGTAAACGATCGTGGTATCCATATCTGTAAATCCATGTTGGCTTGGCAGAAATGGGGAAATGGAGCTACCCCAGAGTCTACCGGAAAAAAGGGCGACCATCTGATCGGTGACTTTTACGTATTATTCAGCAACAAATTAAAAGAGGAGACCCATGCGTTAGAAGCGAAAGGCCTTACCAAGGAAGAAGCCGAGGCTCAATCCACCTTGATGGCGGAAGCCCGTGAGATGCTTCGTAAATGGGAAGCCGGAGACAAAGAGGTGCGTGCGCTTTGGGAAATGATGAATAATTGGGTATACGCCGGGTTCAACGAGACTTATAAGATGATGGGCGTAGATTTCGATAAGATTTATTACGAGTCTCAAACGTATCTGGAAGGAAAAGGCAAGGTGATGGAAGGCCTAGAGAAAGGGATTTTCTATCGCCGTGAAGACGGCTCCGTATGGGCTGATTTGACGAAAGACGGGCTGGATGAAAAATTATTGCTTCGTGCGGATGGAACTTCCGTCTATATGACGCAGGATATCGGTACCGCCAAGCTGCGCTTCGACGATTACCCGATCAATAAGATGATCTATGTGGTAGGGAACGAGCAGAATTATCACTTCCAAGTATTATCGATCTTATTGGATAAGTTAGGCTTCGAGTTCGGCAAAGGATTGGTCCACTTCTCCTACGGAATGGTAGAGCTACCGGAAGGTAAGATGAAGAGCCGTGAGGGAACGGTCGTAGATGCCGATGATTTGATGGCCGAGATGATCAGTACCGCACGTGAGATTTCCCAAGAATTAGGGAAATTGGACGAGATGACTCCGGAAGAGGCTGAGAATATCGCCCGAATCGTAGGTCTTGGCTCCTTGAAATATTTCATATTAAAGGTAGACCCTCGCAAGAATATGACGTTCAACCCGAAAGAGTCTATCGACTTCAATGGGAATACGGGACCATTCATCCAATATACCTACGCCCGTATCCGTTCCGTATTGCGCAAAGCGGCGGAACAGGGCATCGTATTACCGGAGCAGTTACCGCTTACTTTCGCCATTTCCGAGAAAGAAGAGAACCTGATCCAAATGATCGCCGATTATGCGGAGATCGTGAAAGAGGCAGGTAAGCTATACAGCCCGGCCTGTGTCGCCAACTATATTTATGATCTGGTAAAGGAATACAATCAATTCTATCACGATTTCTCCATCCTTCGCGAAGAGAATCCGGAATTGAAGAACTTCCGTTTAGTCTTATCCGCCAATGTAGCTAAGATCGTGAAATCCGGTATGGATTTATTAGGCATCGAGGTTCCGGAAAGAATGTAACGATAGAAGATGAACATAAACGAGAAAACAAGAAAGGCTCTCCTTCGATTTCAACAAAATGAAATCACGGAGAGCCTTCTCTATACGCAACTCGCCGCTATCGAGAAAGATCCAAGCAACAAGGAAGTATTACTACAGATAGCGAATGACGAGAAAGGACATTATACGATCCTGAAAAAGTATACGGGGCAAGAGATCTCCCCGAATAAATTACGTGTCACCAAATACTACTGGTTGGCACGTATCTTGGGGATTACTTTCGCCATTAAGCTAATGGAAGGTAGCGAGGAAAGCGCCAAGAATGATTACGCCTCTTATGATGAGTATCCGGATTTGCAACAAATCGCACGTGACGAGGATGAGCATGAGCAGAGGTTGATCGCCTTGATCAATGAGGAACGGTTGGAATATATGGGTTCTGTCGTACTGGGGCTAAATGACGCTTTGGTAGAATTTACAGGTGCTTTAGCAGGCTTTACCCTTGCCTTGAGCGACTCTAGATTAATAGCGTTGACCGGAAGCATCACTGGAATAGCCGCCGCATTATCCATGGCTTCCTCCGAATATCTATCTACCAAGTCCGAGAATGGAAATGAAAACGGGAAACATCCTGTTAAGGCATCGATCTATACGGGAATAGCTTATATCTTTACGGTAGTCGCCTTGGTCGCTCCATTTATCTTTATATCAAACGTATTAATGGCTTTAGGGCTTATGCTCATCATAGCGTTGAGTATCATCGCCCTTTTCAACTATTATTATTCCATAGCGAGAAGCGAGAGTTTCCGGAAGCGTTTTACCGAGATGGCAGTACTTAGTTTTAGCGTGGCCGCATTAAGCTTCTTGATCGGATATGCGTTAAAAGAATTTACGGGCATCGATGTCTAAAAAATCATAGTTATGTTTTGAAAAATTCATAGTTATGAGTTTAGTAAATCATAACTATGAATTTTTAGAGCTATAATCAAGCCTTTTTCCGTGTCGTACGTTTCTTCGTCGCAGCAGGTTTTTCTCCCGCCTCGGCGATTATCTTCTGGCATTCCTCCAAGGTCAAGTTCTCTGGTTTCTCTATCGTCTTAGGGATTCTGTAATTCTTTTTCTTATAAGAGATATAAGGGCCGAAGCGACCATTCAAGATCTCCATTTCCGGATCCTCATCGAACTTCTTGATAAATCGTTGCTCATCTTTTTGTTTTTTTGCCTCGATCAACTCGATAGCTTCCTCGGCTGTTATCGACAAAGGATTCAAGCCCTTCGGTATGGATACGAACTTTCCGTCATGACGGATAAACGGGCCAAAACGTCCGACAGCGGCAACCATGACCTTACCTTCATATTCACCAATCGTACGGGGTAGATCAAACAATTTCAAGGCTTCTTCCAAAGTAATCGTCTCGATAGATTGCCCCTTCATCAAGGTTGCGAACTGAGGTTTAGGAGCCTCTTTATCCTCTGGGTGCGCCTGCCCGATCTGTACGACTGGGCCATAACGACCGATCTTCACGAAAACAGGTTTGCCGCTCTTCGGATCGATACCCAATTCACGCTCACCCACTTTATGCTCCGTACGGACAGAGGCTGCCTCTTCCACGATCGGATGGAATAGTTTATAGAATTTATCGATAGCGTCCGTCCATACCATCTCGCCTTCCGCTACGGCATCGAATTCCTTCTCTACGCTCGCCGTGAAGTTATAATCCATAACGCCCGGGAAATACTCCATCAAGAAATCATTCACGACCGTACCGATATCGGTTGGCATCAACTTATTCCGGTCCGCTCCTACGATCTCCGTCTTTTGGACTTCCTTGATCGTATGCCGGTCCAAGGTTATGATATTATAAGTACGCTCCGTTCCTTCCTTATCCCCTTTCACAACATACTCTCGATTCTGGATCGTCTGGATCGTAGGAGCATAGGTAGAAGGACGACCGATTCCCAATTCCTCCAAACGGCGAACCAAACTTGCTTCCGTATAGCGGGGAGGACGTTGCGTGAAACGTTCGGTAGCGACGATATCCTTCATACTCAATACCTCGTTCAAGGTAACCGGAGGAAGAAGGCCGTTTTCCTGTTCCTTCTCATTCTCGTCATCAAAACTCTCGCGGTACACCTGAAGGAAACCGTCAAAAGTAATGACCTCACCGGTAGCCACGAACTTCTCTTTCTTGCCGCCGATGCCTACGGAGATCGTCGTACGCTCCAACTCGGCGTCCGCCATCTGGCAAGCGATCGTACGTTTGCGGATCAATTCGTATAATCTCTTTTCCTGAGCGGTCCCGCTTATCTCATCATTGCTGATATAGGTCGGACGAATCGCCTCGTGCGCTTCTTGCGCTCCCTTGCTCTTGGTATGATATTGACGGAATTTATAATATTTCTCACCGTAGGTATCCAAGATAGCCTCTTTTGCCGTCCCCAAAGCCAAATCACTTAAGTTCACGGAGTCAGTACGCATATACGTGATCAATCCGGACTCATACAGGCGTTGGGCGATCATCATGGTCTGCGAGACCGAATAACCCAACTTACGGGCGGCCTCCTGCTGCAAGGTAGATGTCGTAAAAGGAGGGGCTGGTGTTTTACGCACCGGCTTTTTCGAGATATCATCGATCGTGAAAGAAGCGTCCTTGCAAGATTCAAGGAATGCCTCCACCTCTTCCTTATCTTTCAAACGACGGTTCAGCTCCGCCTTGAGGATTGTCGTACCATCCGGCAAGATAAAGCTAGCGATCACACGGTAGGCGGCCTCCGAGACAAACTCGTTGATCTCTCGCTCCCGCTCTACGATCAGACGTACGGCAACCGATTGCACGCGCCCCGCGGATAAAGCCGGCTTCACCTTACGCCAAAGAATGGGGGATAGCTCGAAACCCACGATACGGTCTAAGATACGACGGGCTTGCTGCGCGTTCACCAAATCGATATTGATATCTCTCGGCGTCTCGATCGCATGTAATATAGCGTTCTTGGTAATTTCATGAAAAACGATACGTTTCGTATTCTCAGGTTTCAATCCTAATACCTCATATAAATGCCAAGAGATGGCCTCTCCCTCCCGGTCCTCATCGGAAGCCAACCAAACCTGCTCGGCTTTCTTGGCTTCGTTCTTCAATTCGGTCACGAGTTTCTTCTTATCAGAGGGAATCACGTATTCCGGGGCATAATTGTGTTCGAGGTCTATACTGAAATCTTTCGTTTTCAAGTCGCGGATATGACCATAGCTAGACATAACCTTATAGTCCTTTCCGAGGAACTTCTCGATGGTTTTTGCCTTGGCGGGTGACTCCACTATTACCAAATTCTTTTGCATATCTATTTTTTGCTGGTTAGAAATCGGGTGCAAACTTACACAAATAATTAACGTACGCAGTATATCGGTCACTAAAAAAGCGTTTTTTCCTATACATTATATATATAGTCATGCGTTTCTATTTACCTTCGCGGGACAAAATCAAAAAGCTATTCAAAAATATGGAAGAGATAAAGCGACTTATTTCAGAGAATAAACTAGAAGAAGCGATCCGGCTCTTGGACGCTTACCTCACGGAGCAACCGAGATCCGACGAGGCTTGGTTTCTCCTCGGAAAAGCTCATTATAAACTAGGCAACGTACGCCTAGCCCTCAACAGCTACCTGCAAGCGATAGAGATCAATCCGGAAAGCCCGGCACAAGCGGCCTACGATATGGCGATCAAGGTGCTGGATTTTTATAATAAGGATATGTACAACCATTAAGAAGACAGAGCACCCGCACCCAAATAAATTCTAGAAGTACAAGTAACTCGACTTTATGCATTTATGAAGTTAGTTGTTATTGATATAGCGTTTATTCGTATAATGCTCATTTACAACCTATAACGTAAGCTCGTCATAATAGGCATCGTTAAAGGCTTACAATGGGCATTATAAAGTGCTTATAATGGGCATTCTTAGCACCTAACATTGCCCATCGTAATTTGTAGAGACGGGGCATGCCCCGTCTCTACAAGATATACAATGAATTTATGTTTCTTTGGCTATCAATCTTCCACCGGAGTAATCGTATAGTTATGCAGACAGAAGAACTCCTCGGTCAGTATAGCCGGAGGGATCTTCCCGTCTTCCAAGGAGTATGCCTCTCCACTGAACCGAACCTCCAATCCCTCTTGCTGATAAGCCTTCGGCATATCTTCCACATAGTAATTACCCACAAAATCGATCGGCTTGGAGCAAACGATGGCCCATAGATTCACCCGATCGTCCCAACGAATACGACCAAACTCATCAACTAGATCCGTCCTTCGCCCATGCTCATGCTTATCCTCATGCTCATGCTCATCATCACCGCAAGCGGTAAAGCCTAGCATGGTAATAGTACACAGGCAAAATGATAAAAATACAGAAAATGCTTTTTTCATATAAGTAAACTTTAAGAAATTACCTTTATCCAGATGATTATCCTTTATAAGTCAGCGCCAACATCGTAATATCATCGCTCTGCGTAGCGCCGTTCACGAATGATTGGACGGATTCGGATATACCTTCGATCATGGATTTGGGGGATTGGTTCTTCACGGAGCTACAAGCCTCTACCAAACGGATATCTCCATATTGCTCATTCCGCAGGTTCATCGCCTCACTGATTCCATCCGTATAGAGGAACAAGCTGTCTCCCGCTTCCAGTTTCAAGGATTGTTCTTTATAAGCTAATCCCGGCACGACTCCCAAGGCCATCCCACCAGTCATCGGCAAAAGAGATACCTTATCGTTCTTACGAATCCAAACCGGACGATTATGCCCCCCATTGCAATAAACCACGTCGCCCGTATGGATATTCAAGATCGCATAAAAAGTAGTGACAAACATCCCATTGACACTCTCACGGCACAATAGATCATTCGATTCCTTCATGCAGACCGCCGGGGAAAGCTGCCTAAGCGCCGTAGCACGGATCACCGTACGGCTGATCGCCATGAAAATAGCGGCGGGAATCCCCTTATCCGACACGTCAGCGATCGTAAAACCCAGATGATTATCGTCCACCAAGAAGAAATCATAGAAATCACCCCCCACGGCCTTCGCCGCGCTCATGGTCGCGTAGAGATCGAATTGCTTATATTGCGGGAACGGAGGGAACTGCTTCGGCAAGATCGATTGCTGTATCTCACGTGCCACGTTCAAGTCGTATTGTATCTCCTCTAGCTGATGATGTTCCTTTTGGGCCTCCTTGATAAAAGAAATCTGCTCGACCGCCTTCTCGATCGTACGTTCCAGATCCTCCATATCGATCGGCTTGGTAGCGAAGTCGAAAGCACCATGGTTCATGGCGGTACGAATATTCTCCATATCCCCATAAGCCGATACGATGATACATTTCAAGGCCGGGTTACGCATCTCGTTAATCTTCGTCAGCAATGTCAAGCCATCCATCTCCGGCATATTGATATCGCTCAATATGATATCAAAGTCCGGATGGTCCAACATCATCCTCAACGCCTCCAAACCATTATGGGCAAAGGAGAACTCATACTCTCCCTTACGGATCTTCCGACGGAAATATTGGGTTAGCAACGCTTCCAGATCCTGTTCGTCGTCTACGCTTAATATCTTGATCGCCATAATTCTTCTGTTTATTTCGTTAATGGAATAAGGAATATGAAACGGGTAAACTCACCCTCTTTCGATTCCACCTCTATCTTCCCGTCATGCTTCTCCTCTATAATGGATCGAGTGATAGATAGCCCCAAGCCAGTTCCCTCTCCCACCGGTTTCGTGGTAAAAAACGCGGAGAATATCTGCTCCCGGATATTCTCCGGCATACCGATACCATTATCCTCGATACTTAATCTTAAAGAATCTCCCTCCTTCCGTAGATCCACGGATATAACCGGCTCATACCCGATCGGCGAGAGCTTGGATTTACTATAGACCGCATAGCAAGCGTTATTCATGACATTCAATACCGCACGGCTCAAATCCTGCGGGATCACTTTCAGCATCGGAAGCCCCTCCTCGTAATGCTCCCGGATCGCAATATTGAAACCTTTATAGTTCGCTCGCATCGAATGATAAGCCAGCCAAACATATTCCTTCACCAGATTCTTGATATCCGTAGGGATGTACTCGTCATCCTTCCCTCTGGAATAAAGCAAGATACCCCGGATGATACTTGTCGCCCGGTTTCCATGTTCCTCGATCTTCTTCAAGTTACCATGCAAATCGTTAACGATCTCGCTAAACTCCTCATGCAAGGCGGTCAGCTTCTCCCAAGATTCCGGAGGCAAGACATCTTTCTCTTCTTCTAATATATCTTCCAAGTCATCCACTAACTTAGAGGACAGCTTACTGAAATTGATGACAAAGTTGAGCGGATTCTGGATCTCATGCGCGATCCCGGCACTCAACATACCTAAAGAAGATAATTTCTCTAAGTTCTTCACTTGCAAACGTAGCCGTTCTATTTCCTTACTCTGGTCTTCCATATCTATTCCTCCTCTTTAGGCGGTGTAATTGTTTTCGGTTGATATACAGGGATCGTAATTAGAAACTGGGTATATTCTCCTTTCTTACTCTCCACCTCGATGGTTCCCCGATGGTTTTGCACGATCTCACGACATAGGTAAAGCCCTACGCCGGCCGCTTCCCCCGTTGTCTTTGTCGTGAAGAAAGGAGCGAATATCTTATCTTTTATATTCTCGTCGATACCGGACCCATTATCCCGGATCGTTATTTCCAGCATATCCTTATTGACTTTCAATCCAAGGAATATCTCCGGACTAAAAGTCACAGTCTCCGATTTCTTCAACAGGGCATACATGGAATTTTTCAATATCCCGGCCAGAACCTTACTGAACTGCTCCACGTTTACCTCCATCATCAAAGACAGCGTCAAATTATCGAAAACAATCCGGATATTCTTCTCTTGAATATCCTGCTCATACGTTTTCTTCAATTTATCCAAGGCAATCCGGCATAATCCGTTTATGTTGGTAAGCGTAAGATTACCTCTTCGGTCTTTCAGCAATTCCTCCATCGCCTTAACGATACGGACCGTATTGAAACCATGCTCGGAGATCTTCTCCAAATTACTGGTCATCATATTCAGCAAATCTACCGAGTCATCATACACATCCGGTTTCAGATGCTCTTTCTGACTATCCAGATTTTCCCGGAGATCCTTGGCCAGCCCCGATGTCAAATTCGCAAAGTTATTGATATAATTCAGAGGGTTCAAAATGCGGTCCACCAAACCTTGAGTCAATTGTCCTACGGTAGCCATCCGTTCCTTACGGACCAGCTCGTCCTGCGCCTCACCCAAGGCTTTCAAAGCGGCCGCCAATTTCTCGGATTCCTCTTGGATCGCGTCTTTCTCCGAACGGATCTCCTGCGTACGCTCCTCTACCTCTTTTACCAAATACTCTTTTTGTTTGAGTTTCCGCTTGAAAACCAACTTAGAGATCTGGCAAAACAGAATCAAGAAAAGCAATCCGATCCATTCTTGATGACCGAACTTCACAGATACACAAATACCGACCAAGCTACCCAGCGTAACCCGCTCGCAAAGTTTAATCCGCCTTTTTAACCGATCGATCTCGGTATGTAAATCCTGTATCATGATGAACCTCCTTTCCTAACTATAAATAGGCAACGTAATCGTAACTTCCGTATATTTATCTTTCTCCGACTCGATAGCGATCGTACCCTTATGGTTCAACACGACCTCCCGACTCAAGTAAAGACCTGTTCCTGCCGCTTCCGCGGTCGGTTTGGTGGTAAAGAACGGAGAAAAGACTTTCGTCTTTATCGTTTCTTCTATACCGACGCCATTATCACGGATAACCACTTGCAACTTATCCGCTTGAATACGCAATACCAACGAGACAGAAGGCTGATATCCCGGCTCTCCGGCCTTTTTCAAGACCGCATATATACTATTATCCAATATCTGCGACAAGGCTTTTCCCATCTGATCGATATTCACCTCGATTGTCAACGGTACGGAAAGCCCGGAGAATGATAGATCTACTTGATTCTTCTCGATCTCCTTCGCATAATTCTTTCGCAAGATATCCAGATTGACCTTACATAAATCATTAATATCCACGCAGGTTCGATTCGCCGAATGATCTTTCAGCAATTCTTCCATCGCTTTTACGATTCGCACCGTGTTATCACCATGCTTGGCGATCTTATCCAGATTGCCGGTCAAAAGAACCAGCAGTTCTTGCGTATCATTATAATTATCGTGTTTACCGGTCTCTTCGTCCTCATCGATATTCTGCTTGATATCTTTCGCTAATGCAGCAGACAAATGAGCGAAGTTATTGATATAATTCAAGGGATTCAAGATACGATCCACCAGACCTTTCGTTAATTGGCCGATCGATGCCAGACGTTCCTTACGAACCAACTCGTCTTGAGCGTCCGCCAAGGCAGAAAGGGCACGGGATAGTTTCTCCGACTCCGCTTGCATCGCATCCCGCTGGAAACGCAATTCCATCGTCCGCTGTTCAACGAGATTAGAGACGAACTGTCTTTTTCGCAGACGGAATTGCGTATAATACTTTAACAGGAATAGAAGGACTACGGCTCCCACCAAATAATAAACCAGTTCTTCCTTCTTCTGGTAAACCGCCAAGGCGATCCACGCCGTCCCGATCACGGTCAGCGTCTCGATCACCCGCATCCTCCAGCGAAGGCTTTCCAGTTGTTTGATATTTATGTCGCCCATCCTTCCTGTCCTCCGGATATCAGAAATTGATATTCACGCCCAACATCGCATTAAAACTCTGCATCGGATAACCGTAATACAGTTCGTACTTCTGGCAAAGAATATTGGTCAACTTGGCATAAACACCAAAGGTATCGTTGAAGGTATAGGTACCTGTTAGGTTTAGCTCGTTGATGTTATCCATCTTAAACTCATTCATTTTATCGTACGTCATACCAGTGTTCCCATTGACACCCCAAGTCCGTACATTCGCATAACGTCCGGTAGCCAAATAATAATCCAAAGCGATAGATAATTTCTCAATCGGGCGGATGGTCAGGTTCGCATTCAGTTCCATTTCCGGCTTCCCCCACGCATGAGGCAACTCGCCTTCATCCGTTTCCGCTTTCCAATTATTATATACACCTTTCAAAGCAATATCGAACCATTGTTGATAACTATACTTCAAGTTGGCTCCCACGAAAAGTTGCTTCGTGTCGATACCCGGCTCCGCAACACTGAAACTGCCGAAATAATTCGCTGACCAAACATCAGACTGAGTAAACAGCACATCATCGCTCGTTATCTTATATCCGGCGAACACATCAAACCAAAAGCCCGGTGCCACGCCGCTCCGGATACCCAAGACAGCGTCCAGCCAATTGCGCGAGGGCAATAGTTCTGCCATCGGGTAGAGGTAGCGGTTCACACGCGACATCTCGTACATGCTGTTGGAGTACATCTTGCCGCCAGCGTTCACGTATAGCTCCGTCTTGTCGGCCACCTCCACATCGGCGGCTACATTCGGAGAGGCCATGAATTTTGTCTCGTCGCCCGTAGCCAGCATCACGTTCGCACCCAGCTTTAAATTCCAATTATCACCCTCTACCTTATAATAAGGCGACAACATCGCCTCGACATGGTTCTTGAACTCATATTCATAACCTCCTACCTCCGGCAAACTGTAATTGAAATATTCGACCAAACCGCCCAAGCCTACTCGCATATTCCCATTGAAACCAGCGTTCAGATCAAACTTTGCCTCTAGAGTATGCTCCGTAGGGCCGTCCATCACCCTACTTAATCCATATTTATGCGAGAAATTAGTATAACCTAAGTCCAACAAATAGCCAACCTCAGCCTCCTCCTTCGACTCGAAACCTATCGTAGCAGCGATCGTCTGGTTCACTTGGTTGGTTTCGCGATCTCTCTGTAACAAATCCTCCGAAGGGGCATAACTGGATGTAGTATCAGACAATGCCGCCCCATAATAATTGAATGCGGAGTAGCCGTACTTCGCTCCGATACTGAATATCGTCTTCTCGAAAGCGTGCTTGTAGTTGATGCCTCCCAAGTTGTCATTGATTTTCGCCTTGACATCATAATCCTTTGGCTTTCCGTTCGTGGAGCGATGCGAATACCATAGATTCAGCTGATCCTTCTCAGTACTCAGGATATGATAGCCCAAGTCTCCGTTGATATTCATGCGCGTACCCATACCAAAGTTAAAATATCCCCGACGCTTGTTGTAATCCATCTGCGTCATGATATTTCCGGAAGGCAACAAACTAATCTCTTTCTGCGGATCGGCGGCGATCGTATAATTCGAGTAATCGATCGGGATCTTACGAACCTCCGGCTCTTTCACCACGGGAAGCGTATTTACCTTGCTAGCGTCCTGCACGGAAGGATCATACTCCCGTTCAAGCGTCATCTCTCGGTTCAGGTTCTTTTCTTTCGTAACATCCTCTTGCGCACTCGCAGCAGCAGCCGAACCCAGCAAAGCTACCACACACAACGCCTTTACATTATATATAGTCTTCATCGCTTTCTTTTATTTCTTTAGTTTACCCAATCTGTCTTCGATCATCGCGGCGATCTCATCATCGCCCTTGTAGTTGTTTTGCAAACTGGTCAGATATTGACGAGCTTGGAAATCATCACCTTGGCGGATATAAATATCAGCCAACAAGATAAAGCCCCGTGCCAACCAATATTGGTGAGGCGTACCGTTCTCGATGAAGTTCATCAAGACAGTCTCGGCATTCTTATCATCCTTATTATCATAATACAATTGAGCCAATAGATATTTAGCCTCCGCCCCGTGTATCGTACGGGTATCCTTGCTGATCTCCTTCAAGTCGGCCAACGCCTTGTTCTCCTGCTTCAAGCTGATATAAGCCTTCGCACGGACATAACGGGCCTCGGACATAATCTCGGGAGATAGCTTCGGTTCCTTCAGCAAATTGTTGGCGGCAAGCAAAGCCTCTTGCGGCTGACCGGTCAACTCGGCGCAACGCATCAAGCCCAATTTAGCGGCCTCCTTATTCTCCGGATTCTCCGCTACCGCCTGTAGATGCTTGAAACTTTCCATAGCGGCGGCGTAATCCTTATCCAGATACTCGATCTCAGCCTTACGAGCCCAAGACTCTTCCCTGAATTTCGTATCACCGCTCTCCAATACCAACGAGAACAGACGTTTCGCCTCCTCCAGATCTTTCTTGGCAAAAGCGATACTTGCCAAATAGAAATTAGCGTTCGAGCTAAACGCTCCCTGCGGGAAGGTTTGCAAATAATTCGTCAAGCTACGACGAGCGCCCTCATTATCGCCTCGCATAAATAACTTCTCGGCCGCCAGATAGGTCAAGGAGTCTTGCTCACTCACCTCGAAACGAACATTTCCACCTAACGAATTCGCATAGGCGGCAAACGAATTGATATCGTTCAGCTCGATATATACGGACTTCAAATCTTGCAAGGCCACTTTCGCCTCCTCGCTACCCGGATAATTGCTAATCACGCTCTTATAAGCATCGGCCGCTTTCTCCGGCTGATTGTCGTTGAAGTAAATCAAACCAAGCTGTACGCCGGCCTTACGAGCCAGACTGCTTTGCGGGAAATCACGCATCAATTGCTCAAAGCTTGCCGCAGCCGCTTGATTGTTATCCAATAACACGTAAGAACGTCCTTTCTCGAACAAGGCATCATCCACATATTGTGATTCCGGGAACTCACGGATCAAGCGATCCATCACGCTGATCTTTCCCTTATAATCTTTCTGCAATCCCAGCAAGAAGCCCTTCTGATACACCGAATAATCTCCGGCGGACGGTTGCAATTGCGCCGCACGGGTATAATTCTCTTCCGCCATAGCGAACTGACGGTTGTGGAATAAACAATCGCCGATACGATTATAAGCGTCCGCATAAGCCGGAGTCTGCTGATTGCTTTCCAAATTCACGTATTGACGGAAGCGGTTCAACGCCTCGCCATACTCTTTCAATTTGAAGTAGCTGTAACCTAAGTTATAATGTGCCAAGGCATACATATCCGTATTACGTTGGCGGGTATTATTCAAATAGGTACGATAATCGGAAATCGCCTTGTTATACTCACCTTGGCGATAATAAGATTCCCCACGCCAGAAATAAGCGTCGTTACGAGATTCCAGATTATAAGCGCCCAACGAGATCGCACGGCTGAAAAGATCGACCGCCTTATCCAATTCCATATTCGTGAACGCCTGCGTTCCCAACTGGAATAAGATATCTTGCTTCGCCTCCAAGATCTTCGTGCTCGGATGCTTGATCTTATCGATAGAGTTCAGAGCCGCTTGATAGTTCTTGGTAGTCAAATAAACCTCCACCAGATAATCGTTTACCTTATCGGCATATTTGGAATTCGGAAAATCATTCAAGAAATCCTCGAAGATTGTCACCGACTCGCCAAAGCCCGTGAAAGCGGTCTCGTGGATCAATAAAGCGTAATTATACATAGCCGCCTCTTTCACTTGCTTATCGAAAGAAGAAGTCGCGGCAGCCTCGAAGGCCATACGGGCGTTATTCTTATCTTTTAATTTCAGATAACTTTGCCCCAGATACAGATAAGCGTTCTGCGAAAGGGCATCGTTCTCACGTACGGTCCGCCCCAAAGCGTTCACGGCGCTACTGTAATTACCCTTATTGTAATAACATACGCCCAAGATATATAAATCGCCCCTCAACGGGCTATCCGTCGAGGATACATATTTACTCAGCATATTAATCGCCTGATCCTCATTTCCCAGATGATAGTAGGCGTTACCCATGATACGGTAAACCTCGCTATTGTTCTCGCTATCCGGATAAGAGGCTAGCAATTCCTTACCTTCGCTGATCACTTTCTCGTATTTATTCTGGATAAAATAAATTTGCGTGATATAGCACAAGGATCGCTCTTTATAATCAGGCAAGTCCTTCAAGCGGGTAAATTCCACCAAGGCATTGTTGTATTTACCGGTTGCGTAATCGATATAAGCGACATAATAGGTAGACGCTTCCCGGTACTTCGTTCCAATCTGCTCGATCCGTGCGAAATAACCACGGGCCTTCTCCATATCCCCGATTTGCAACAAGGAATAAGCCAGACGGAAACAATAAGCCTCCTGTTGTTCCGGACTTAGCATATCAATGTTCGATTCGTTAAACCAAAAGATAGCTTTCTGATATTCTCCCTGTCCGAAATGGGCGGAACCGATCAAGAAGTTCACCTCGTCCGCATGACGGGAAGCCGGGTACACATCCAGATAATCTTTCAATAACTCAACGGCATTGGGACGGCCTTGCTCATAAGCGGAGTAGACCAACATATAATCGGCTTCTTGAATCAAGTCAGCATCCGTGGAATGCTGTTTATACGCCTCCAGCTTATCGATGCAACCTGAATAATTCTTCAAACTAAACAACTCCTTGCCTTCGACAAACAAACGGTTCGGCGCATCAAATTGATACGATCTCTGCCCGCTTGCCATGTGGCTGCCTACTACCAGACACAGCGGAATAAGTATTCTTTTCATCACTCATTTGCTTTTTAATACAAGCACTTACTTCAGTGCCTATTCGTTCTAATTCGCAAATATAAGTAATATGCGCCAAACAGAAGGCAAGTTCTATTAATATTTAGGACAACACGTTCTAAAATTATCTCTATGGAAGATGATACACCTTATAGGGAGAAGATGTATTATCTTACAACGACAAGATGTATCATGTTGCAACGATAAGATATATCATCTTTCATTTTCGTACAATTTTCCTAATTGTTATTTTCTAAGATAGGCTGGTACCGCCTTTCGGATAGAGTCTAAACCGAAGTCTTCCGGATTCACATCCTCCGGGCGAAGGATCACGATCTCGGCGGCATCATCTTCCGCATGCACGTTATTGAAATCATCTACCAAGCACTCATAAAACATATCCAGCGTATGCACCTCAAAGCCGGAATACATATATAAATTAGGCAAGGAAAACAAATAACGGCAATTCTGGATATGCAACCCCGTCTCCTCCCTTACTTCCCGGCGAGCGGCCTCCTCCCCCGACTCAAACATATCGACGAAGCCACCGGGCAAATCCAATGTACCTTTAGCCGGCTCTTTTCCTCGGCGAACCAGCAATAACTCCCCCTTAGCGTTCTTTATGAAACAAGCGACAGCCGATGACGGGTTGAAATAATAAACAAAACCGCACGCCATACATTTTTTCGCTTTCTCGTTATGTTCCACGAAAGCTTTTGCCCCGCAAACCGGGCAAAACTGAAATTGATACAACGGATGTCTCATACTTTATGATTTATAATTCAATTAAAAACAACAAGCCGCACCTAAATATAGATGCGGCTTGCCTTATTTCGCAAATGTCTTTTCGTTATACGTAAAACCGGATTTAGACTTCCAAACCAGCGCTTTGGTCTCTTACTTCCCAACCCAAAGCACTTGCTCCTAATACGGCAGCGTCGCTCTCTTTCAATTGAGAGAATAATAATTTAGTCTTACCTGCGTAAACCTTCAACATATTTTTCTCCATTGAACGTTTAATCGGGTTCATGATCAAATCGCCAGCTTTCGTAAGACCGCCAAACAAAATGATAGCCTCCGGGCTAGAGAATGCTACGAAATCAGCGAAAGCCTCTCCCAACATAGAGCCGGTAGCCTCGAAAATCTCAAGAGCGATCTTATCATTCTTCATAGCTGCGTCGTATACGTCTTTTGAAGTGATTTCATCCGGATCCAAGTCGCGAAGAACACTCTCGTCCTTACGGATTTCCAGATATTCACGAGCCGTACGAGCCACACCGGTAGCTGAAGCATAAGCCTCCAGACATCCTTGACGACCGCAACCACACTGACGACCGTTGTTACGACGCATGATAACATGGCCCAACTCACCGGCAAAACCGTCATGTCCGTATACCAAGTTACCACCTACTACGATACCGCTACCCACGCCGGTACCCAAAGTGATCACGATAAAATCTTTCATACCGCGAGCGGCTCCATAAGTCATCTCACCGATAGCGGCAGCATTGGCGTCGTTTGTTAAAGCAACAGGAATACCATCAATCTGTTCGCTGATCAATTGAGCCAAAGGAATCTTACCTTTCCAAGGCAAGTTCGGAGCGAATTCGATACATCCGTTGAAAAAGTTTCCGTTCGGAGCACCTACACCCACACCTTTAATCTTATCCGGACCACCAGCCTGATCAATAACAGACTTCAGACCTTTAGCTAATTCCGCTACATAGTCATTAACGTCTGCATATTTACCAGTCTTAATTGATCCACTATACAAGATTGTTCCTCTTGCGTCAACTACACCAAAAACAGTGTTGGTACCACCTATATCGATACCTACTACATAAGGCTTCTCCATGATTTTATATTTAGGATTAATAATGATTTTCCTCTTTCTAGGTAGCAAATATAAGAGGTTTAACACAAGTTGCAATACGATTTGAAGAAAATTTTACAGATTCCTGTCATTTTATCTTCTTTTTTCGAAAACTTATGTTAAGCAACATTGTTATATAATAATGGAGAATTATCGCAACGGTAATATCTCGATCCAATAGTCATCCGGATCATTAATAAAATACAATCCCATCTTGGTATTCTCGAAGCAAACCGCTCCCATTTCCTTGTGGTATTTACGTACCTCCTCATAATCGCCGGCTACCCGGAAACAAAGATGGCTCTCATTGTCGCCTAGCTCATAAGGTTCTTTCCGGTCACGCAGCCAAGTCAGCTCCATCAAGAAACCGGTTTGCTCATCCGTTAGATAAACCAAGATAAACGAACCGTCTTCCGCTACCTTACGATGGTGCTCTTTCAATCCCAACGCTTTATTATAAAAAGCGATACTCTTATCCAAATCCAATACATTAATATTGAAATGGTCAAATCTACCTTTAACTTCCATACCTAATAAATTTATGCGTTTAAAATAACCTATACATTAATAATATATTATATATCCGTCCCTTCTCCCGGAACAGACAATACGATATAACGACATCCTTTCGATTCGGCGTAAGGGCCGAAAGCCATAACCTCCGCCGGACGTTCCCAAAAGTGCATCGGGACAAATACGCTTGTTTTTATACGATCGATAAATTGCTGGGCGCCCCTCATGAAATCGGTACTCAAACGAGGATCGACCGGGAACATGACGAGATCCATCACAGAGGTTTCTGTCGCTATTATATCCAGTTCCTTCAAGTAATTACCCTCAGCCTCGGCTACCTCTTGCGGGGTGGACTCGTCTTTCCAATGCCAATTATTCAAGTCGCCGGCATGGAAGATCCGTCTGCCTTCTGTCTCTATCAGGAAAGAGATCCCCACATCCGTGGAACCAAATGCCTTGATGGTCAGAAGTTCATCTTGATAGGCATCCCCCTTCTTCAAATAAATAGCATCATCAGCCTTGGCCCTCCGACGCTTCAATATATCCTTGGAAAAGATATATTTGATATCCGGCTTCTGCTCTTTCCATTTCAATACTTCCGGATTAAAATGATCCGGATGGAAATGCGACGCTAATATATATAATGTGCCCGCACGCTTCAAGAGTTCGCTACGCACGTATCCCTTGGCCGGGTCCGGATCGCTATCCTTGAAATAATCGATCAAGATCGAAAAGCCATCCGCTTCCAAAGCGAATCCGCTATGATAAATATACACCAATCTCATAATGATCCTCATTTATTGTTTATCTTAAGAACACCGAACCTCACCGGGTTGTTGAATTCACGGTACAAATATACAAAAGGCCGGACATATCACATGCCCGGCCCACAATGATTATCAACCTACAATTTATTTCCAGTTCTCATTCTGGACTAATACGCCTTCCATGGTGACAATTTCATCGTTAGGGATCGGAAGTGTCACTAATCTATCCGGATACGTAGCCGATTGGTACTTCAGCAAATATCTCTTTTCATAAGCCAAGAAGCCCGAACCTTTATTACCCAGCTCCTCAGAAGCCGCATTCCAGCGCACAAGATCATACCAATGATGCCCCTCCATCGCCAACTCGATCCTACGCTCGAAACGCAAGGCTTTTATCGCCTTATCCACTGTCCAGCCACTCGCGGGATACAAGCCGATGCGATAATTAGCCGCCGTATTAGCAATGGTATTTCCGCTCACCTTATCCTCCAATACATATGGAGAAGAAGTTAAAGCCATATTGTTATTCGCGTCGGCAGCCATGATACAACTTTGTGCGGCACGTGCGCGAACTTTGTTGATATATTCTCTGGCAGTATTGATATCACCCGTTTCTATACAAGCCTCAGCATAAAGCAGGTAAAGCTCAGCTACACGCATCAAGTGGAAGTTCTTGGCAGTTGAGCCACCGGTTGTAGTCAAGCTCAAGCCTCCCTTATCCGCCTTTTTCGGCAGATTCTTCTTATTCAAGAACGGACCGCCATTCGCCAAATCACGAATCCAGCCATCGATAGTAACCGGTATATCCCAATCCATATAGGGGACATTGAAACGACCCGCAGATACGTCAACCCGAGGATCCGTATAAACCGTCAAATCCGTATGAGGTACATTATCGCCATCAATTGTTGTAACCGAGGTTTTGCTTTGATACGACTTATCGAGATAAGGCAGTCCATATTCATCCACCATATGCGCATTCACCAAGTCATAAGAAGGCTGGTAGAATCCCCAGCCGGAACCAATCTTGCCAGACAATGAGATATGAGAGTTACCATTGATCGCATTGGTATAATACTGCGTACCGGAGATTGCCATCTGGACGTCAAACACAGACTCGCCCGTCCAGTCGCTCTCGCCCGCCGTGTAAAGCGTCTCATAACTCGGGGTCAAGGTATATTTCGTGCCCTTGCTATCCGTACCATTAGCGATAACCGTTTCTAAAATCGATTTAGCCTCCGTCCATTTGTTGGAGGTTCCATTCGTTCCATTATAGGGAGAAGACTGGAATATTCTCAGTTTCGCCAAAAACGCTCCAGCCGCCCATTTGTTGGCACGACCGGGCTCTTCCGGCCATGCGCCGGGAAGATTATCATAAGCATACTGCAAATCTTCAGCCACCTGTTCCCAAATATAAATATAGTTACCGCTCTCATCCACATTCGATATCAGTGGGTTCACGGACGACTCATAATCCTCCAAAGATACATAAGGAATAGCCGCCCCAAAATTCTTGATACCCTCAAACAAATAAAAACCACGCATGAAACGAGCTTGGGCTATGGCCTCGGTATAAAAATCTTTCTCCTGTCCCGGTATAGCGGAAAGCTCATCTTTAATCAAACCGGCCAAATGCATGACATTATTAGCACGAGCCACCGCATCGTATACTGCCACCCATTTACGCTTGATATAGGAATTATCGGTCGTAAAGCTAAAAGTCTCCAACAACGTGAAGTCCGATTGGTCCGCAGCCGTTGACCCCTTATTAGCGTCACCGCCCATCACATCACCATACGTATAGTTTGTCAAGCTTGCCCCAAAATAAGAGTTAGTCGTAGCCGCCGGAATATTTAACGCTGAATACATGCCGGTAAGAAGATAATTAATACCTTCCTGATCCGTTAAATTGGTTTCATTAACCGCACCTACTGGTTCGATCTCCAAGAAATCGGAACAAGATGTGCTGCCTAACGCGAGAACCACCGCCATCGCAAAATATATAAGAACTTTTTTCATAATGAATTCAAATTAATCGTTTATAAAGCACATACGTTAGAATGTCACATTCACACCCATCAAGAACTGACGAGGCATACCATAAGATCCATAATCGATACCTTTATTCATATCGCTTGATACATATTCGTTCTCGAACGAAGTATGCGAACGAACCTCCGGATCCAATCCATCATAACCGGTTATCGTAAACACGTTACTGATCTGGCCGTATACACGTATCTTCTCGAAACCGATCTTCTTCAGCAACTTCTTAGGCAATGAATACCCCAAAGTCAACGTCTGCATCCGAAGATAAGAACCATCTTGCACATAATTGGAGTTCGATTCGTTACCAGCCTCGGGGCCCTCGGTCGAGGTCGTTGTCCACAAAGGATAAATACCGTTCGGATTATTCACCGGATCCCAAGATTTCGCCAAACGATCTTTCGAATAATTAGACTGCAAGTTTCCAAACATCGTATAGTACTCGTAGTGTTTGTACAAATCATTTCCAATCGAGTAATACATGTAAGTACTTAGATCAAAATCTCTCCAAGTCAAAGAGATATTGAAACCTCCGGTCAAATCAGGATGAGGATTACCGATAATCGTACGGTCATCCGCGTCGATCTTACCATCGTTGTTCACGTCTTTCATCTTATATCGGCCTACCCATGCGGAAGCGACCAAATCGTTTTCCGTAGCCACACCATAAGGCAGAACGCCCGAGGAAATAACATCTTGCTCATTTTGATAAATACCCTCAATCTGATACCCGTAGAACATTCCGACAGGTTGGCCCACCGTAGTAATATTCACCTTGCTCAAACGAGTATCGTTGAACAAATCAGAAGATCCCAACCGGGTAAGCTCATTCTTGTATCTTGAGATGTTAGCCGTGATGTTATAACCGAACTCGCCAACTTTGTCCCTCCATCCAATGGACAAATCAACACCTCTGTTCTTCATATCACCGATATTGATACTAGGCTTTGATGCGTTACCAACCAGCGCAGACCAGTTAGCAGGCACAAGCAAGTCTGAGGTATTCTTTACATAAAAGTCAAATCCGGCGGTCAATCGGTTACTCAAAGCCGTAAGGTCGAAACCTATATTAAACATTTTTGTGGTTTCCCATTTAGCGTCCGAGTCACCCAAGTTCGAGAGCACATAACCGGGAGAAGTCTCTGAATCCGATCCCGTGATAGGATACATATAATAATTTCCCGTACCATACTGGAACGCATAGTTGTAAGAACCAATATTCGAATTACCGGTCGTACCATAACCGGCACGCAGCTTAAAGTCATCCAACCATTTCCGGGTAGGCTCCATAAATTTCTCGTCAGACATACGCCATCCCAAGGAGGCGGAAGGGAAGTTACCCCAACGGTTCTTGGAGCCAAACTTGGAAGAAGCGTCGCGGCGAATCGTGAATGTCGCCAAATATTTACCCTTATAAGAATAGTCCGCACGTCCGAAAAGGCCGAACATAGTCACTTTTCTTTGATAACGGCTAGAGTTACCTATATTAGAAGAAGAACCATTATCCAGTGTCCAAGTATTCGGATCGCTCTCGAAGATGTAATCGATACGGGTTCCTTGCATATAACGGCCGACACCTTGTTTGATAGCCTCCGTACCCAAAACAACGGTAATATTATGATCTTCATGAATCTTCTTGGTATAAGTAGCCGTATTTGTCCACTGCCAGTTCAAACGCCAGTTGCCCGTCTCAGTCAATGTATTGTTGGCAGAAGCCTCTTTGTTCGCCATATTTTGACGTTCGGTCATCTCCAAACTCCACATACCATTCAAGCGAGCGCTAAACTGAGAACGAAGCTTCAGACCTTCGATCCAAGGATTGGAAAGCTCGGCAAAAACCGCAGTCTGTCCATGAAACATGCGTGTCCAATCATTCTCATTCATAGCTACCTGATGCACGGCGGAAATATCACGGCCCGCATTAGGTGCCACGGATCCCGTATAATCACCTCCTACATTATATATAGGTACCCACGAATTCATGGTATAAGTCTTAGCGAACGTGTTCGCATCTCCTTGACGACCAGACTCTCCTCCCGTTTCCATAGCGGCAAGGTTCGTATTTTGGCCCATCGTGAAATACTTATTAGGATTATAGGTCGTATTCGTACGTAAAGAGTAACGTTTGAAATAAGAATTCTGGATCGTACCCTCTCGATTTGTATAACCCAAAGAGACAGAATAAGTAGCTTTCTCGCCACCACCCACCAAAGAGATCTGGTGATCTTGGATCTTTCCGGTCTGTACAATCTCATCGTACCAATTGGTACCCTTACGAGCCTCCGCATCGGAATAACCGTCGGCCAACATCTGATAATACGCGGATCGGGCCCAAGAGCTGCTTCCATCGTCTACATACGACTTTTCCCAAGCCTCTACGCTCCCATACATATCAATAATCTGCTGTTCGCTATAACCGGCCGGCTTAATCGCATAAGGCATCGAAATACCTTTACCACCCGTAGCGGCGATTTGCCCGAATTGAGGATGAGAGGTTGCCAAACCACGATAGTTATACAGATTCTGCTGTCCTAATTCCTCGAATTCCATCGATTCCCAACCGTTCAACAAATCATAACCGCTGTTAGCCATCTTAGCGACACCAAAATATCCATTATAAGAGACACGAACACGATCAGCACGCGTACCCTGCTTCGTCGTAATGATAATTACGCCATTCGCACCTTGTGCACCATAAATAGCGGTAGCTGAAGCATCCTTCAACACTTGCATAGACTCAATATCATTCGGGTTTACGGAACTGATATCCACCCCGGATACACCATCCACAACAATCAACGGGTCTGAACTATTAAGAGAACCCACACCACGAATACGGATCGTAGTCTCACCGCTGGGACCTCCGGAATTAGAGATATACACACCGGATGCTTTTCCTTGCAAAGCCTCGGCGAAAGTCGCCACCGGAGTCTCGTGGATAGCGTCTGTAGAAACAACAGCAACAGAACCGGTAATGTCCTTCTTCGATTGCGTACCATATCCAACTACTACCACTTCATCCAAAGCTTGAGTATCTTCCACCAATTGAATCCTCACATTCGTCTGACTACTTTTTAAAGGAATTTCTTGACTGACATAGCCAATGTAAGACACAACTAAAATCGCATTACTAGGCACACCGTCTAAAATAACACGTCCGTCCATATCGGAGATATTTCCGATAGTGGTTCCTTTAACAAGGACATTTGCCCCTACAATTGGTCCGGCTTTGTCTGAAATAGTACAAATGACTCTACGTCCATCTTGTTGTAGGCTACGAGTTCCTACGTTTGGTGTTAAATCGCCAACTTCCGCAGCGATGATGGGATATCCGTCGCAAAGGAATAAAGAGGCTCCCAGAAACACCTGTCTCCAAAATACTACATTACTCATAAAATTAGAATTTAAGGTATAAATCAAAAAACACAATCTACTTAACAATTTGATTTTTTCATATAGACACAACATCACAGCTTGTAGCTATTACTCATCTATAATACTTATGGTCTAAATGTTTTTTCATAAAACGACTAGTTGAAACGATCGTTTCATTTAGTCGTTTGTAAAGATCTGTCTTTTTTTTGACACATGCAACTTTTTGTTCATTTTTTTTTATTTTATCTTATTGCTAATGGGAAAGATAACCTTTTCTTCCCACAAAAAAGCTCTTCTTTTTCAAATCCTCTTTCCCCCTTCTCGAAAACGCAAGATTTAAACGATCGTTTCAACTAGTCGTTTTTTTTAATATCATGAAAAAAACAAGAAGTGATTTTCATAATTAAAACCATGATAATGAAGAAGCTACACAAAAGAAGTTGAAAAGAAGAGAGTGATGTTTACTTATTTTAAGATGTAAACAGATGTAATATACCTTAGAGGTATGAGAGAGTAGTGAATTCATTTTGTTAAAAGTTTGTGTTTTTTATTTTATTATACCTTAAATTCTAAATTTGTATGAGAAATGTTGTATCATGGAAGCCATTAGTCTTAGGAGCTTCTTTTCTTCTGTACGGAGCCGGAACGGCCTTTGCAACAGAAACAGATCATCTGTATCCTACACCTAGTACGGGATTTATGAGTGTCCAGCAAGATGGACGACAGATTAACTGCCACATCGTGGATAAATCTGGTCCTATCGTTGGAGCCAACGTAGTCGTAAAAGGAACTACTATCGGAAATATTTCTGATATGGATGGACGAGCCATTATAGAGAATGTGCCCGCAAACGCCATCTTAGTAGTCTCTTATATCGGATACGTAACTCAAGAGGTTACTTTGAAGAGTAATCAGACAAACATCAAGATCACGCTGGTCGAGGATTCACAAGCTTTGGATGAAGTCGTCGTTACTGGTTATAGTACACAAGCGAAGAAGGATATTACCGGATCTGTGGCTGTTGTCGCTACGGATGAGTTAAAAGAGACTCCTGTTTCCAATTTCGCTGAGGCTTTGCAAGGAAAAGCTGCTGGTGTATTTGTACAAGCAGGTGGTGGTCCATTAGGGGAGACAACGATTCGTATACGTGGTGTGGGTTCCGTAAACGGCTCAGATCCGTTGATCATTGTCGATGGTGTACAAGGAGTAGATATCGATGCGGTAAATGCGAATGATATTGAATCCATGCAGATCTTGAAAGACGCTGCTGCTTCCGCTATTTATGGAGCGAAAGGTGCAAATGGTGTTATCGTTATCACGACTAAACAAGGAAAAAAGAACGACCGTGTACAAGTATCTTATAACGGTTACTTCGGTGTAGCCAAGATGGCCAATGACGGTTATGGTCTGTTGAACGCTTGGGAAGCTATGGAATTCCAAGAAGAAGGGCAACGTAATTTATTCAACTACCGCGGTGGCCAAACAGTAAACCACGCCCAGTTCGGTTCAATAGGTAAAGACGGTACAGGTCATTTAACAATGCCTTATGCTATCAAACCTGCTGGTTATAGTAAAGAACAGATCATCTCTCAATACGGCAGTATCGCAGCTTGGGAAGCTTCTTACAAAGACAATGGTGAGAACACTTGGTCTCGTTCCGCTTACTACCAAATGCTTGAGGACGGCTACTCTGAGGAAGAAGCTCGTGCCGGCACGAATTGGTACGACGAAGTAGTTCAAACCGGTAAGGTGCAAGATCACCAGATTTCTATCACCGGAGGTGGTGAAAAAGCGACTTATTCAGTAGGCTTAGGCTACATGAATCGTGAAGGTACGATCAAGGAGTCATGGTTCCGTCGTTATTCCTTGCGTGCGAATACAAACTTCTTCGTGAACAAGTGGTTCAATATCGGTCAGAATACCAACATCGCCGTAATCGAGAACTCAGGAGAACGCGGTCGTCAAGGTGATGATAATACCTTCGGTAAGACCTTCTCCATCCAACCTTGGGTACCTATCTACACAGTTGGCGGTGATTATTCCGGTTCACAAAATGCCGAAGGAGGACGTGCTGAGAGCGCACCAATGTCCGTTGATTATGGCAAGGACAATCGTCGTCGTTTCTTACGTGCCCAATCAGCTATCTACGCAGAGATTATGCCTTTAGAAAGCCTTGGAGAGAATTTGAAGATCCGTACTCAGTTCAGCGCACGTTTAGGTGGCGCATGGGACTTCTGGATGAACAAACGTACGATCATGACCAATAAAGAAGGACGTAACAACAACGAGTTCTACGAGCAAGCAAACTATTGGTTAGATTATCAATGGACAAACACCGCTACTTATAGCAAAACAATCAACGACGATCATACGATCAATGCTGTGATTGGTACAGAGGCACTTCGTGAGGGTTTAGGACGTTGGATCCAGGCAGGTCGTATCAACTATCCATTCGAAGATGATCCCAACACTTGGGTAATCAACAACGGTGCTAGCTCTGACTTAAGAAATAGCGGAAACCAGAACGCTGTATCCACCATGTTCGGTATGTTCGCTCGTGCGGACTATGCTTACCAAGGTAAATATTTGGCTACAGTTACGGTACGTCGCGACGCATCCTCTCGTTTTTCTGAAAAGAATCGCTGGGGTACATTCCCTTCTATCTCTTTAGGTTGGCGTATGTCGGACGAGAAATTCATGGAGAAATCACGTACTTGGTTAGACGATTTGAAGATTCGTGCCGGTTACGGTACAACCGGTAACTCCAATATCGATTCATATAACTGGGCATTCCAATATGGTACTGGTAACCGTTATCTCTATAGCATCAATGGTTCTGACACAGAGGTATATCAAGGATTTGGCGTAACCAATCTTGGTGATATCGAGGCAAAATGGGAAACATCTAAGATGTTTAATGCAGGTTTCGATATTACAGCTTTTAATCAACGATTAACCGCCAACTTCGACTACTACATCAAGAAAACTTCTGATATGTTGATCGATGCCAACTGGTCTGCTTTGGCCGGTGCCGCTGACAAGCCGAAAGTAAACATCGGTGATATGACGAACAAAGGTGTTGATTTGAATATTACTTGGAATGATAAAATCGGTGAGGTAGGTTACTCTGTAGGCGTAAACTTGTCGCATTACAAGAATAGACTGGATGAGATTGGTACTGATGCCGGAATCTTTACCGGAACTCGTATTTCCAACATGAACGTATTGATGAAGGGACATGCAATCGGTGAATTCCACGGTTATCAGCTAGATGGTATCTATAAGAGTGAAGAAGAAGTCCGTAACTATAAGAATGATGCCGGTGGAACAGTATTGCCATATGGTACATCTGATGCTTCTACGTTAAACGCTGCCAATTATGTAGGTCAGTTCAAAGTAAAAGATGTGAACAACGATGGTAAGATCGACGCTAGTGACCGTACATTCATTGGAAACCCACATCCGGATTTAACAGGAGGTATCAACTTAGGTGTTAACTGGAAAGGATTCGACTTAAGTACTTATATGTACTTCTCCGTAGGCAATGATCTATTCGCCATGTATAAATATTATACACATTATGGTTCCTTACAGTCCGCTTATTCTAAAGATCGTCGCGACAATTCATGGCATCCTGTAACCAACCCTGATGGTATCTATCCTATGTGGGCAACCGCTAATGGTGAGAGTACAATCGCCGCAAATGAGTCTAATTCCGGCTATATAGAAGATGGTTCATTCTTACGCATGCAAACGTTGACTTTAGGTTATACACTTCCAAAGAGTATTTTAGATAAAATCAAGTTTGAGAAGATCCGCATCTATGGTCAAATAGCAAACGTATTCACATTGACTGGTTACTCCGGACTAGACCCACAGGTTCGTACAGATACAGACGGTCGTTCCAATGACCGTACGATGGGTACCGATTTCGGTTCTTATGGTATGCCACGCCAATTTATCATGGGTGTAAATGTGACATTCTAACAAATATTTGCTAACTAAAAATTGAAACAAGATGAAAAATCTATTTATATATGCGGCAGTCATTGCCGCCACGATGGGAAGCATGACTGCTTGCTCCGATTTCTTGGATGTGAAGCCAGTCACAAATAAACAGGAACCGGATTTTGTATCGCAAGAAGGTATTACTCAGTTGCTAACTGGTATGTACGCTAGATTAAACTCTACAGATGCGAATGATGGATACTTCCGTTCGACATTGACCAACTATGTATATGGTGACGTAATGGGAGGTGACGCAAACAAAGGTTCAACTTTCCAAGACCAACCAGACTTTACCAGCTTGGAAACTTATACATTTACAACTGACAACGCTTATTTTGAAACAAAATGGGCACATAGTTACCATGGGGTATTCACCGCAAACAACGTAATCAAGGTAGCGGATTTAGCAAAAGAAGAGCTTTCGGCTATAGCAGGCCAAAGTAAAGACTTCTATACGGAAACAATCGCCCAAGCCCGCTTCATACGCGGTTTCTTCCATTTCGAGGTCGTAAAATTATTTGGAGCGGCTGTTCCTTATGTAGATGACATAGCCATGAAAGAGAACGTGAACCCACAAGTCTCTAATGTGGATGAGAATGGGAATTATATCTATATCTGGGATAAGATAGTAGAAGACTTGCAGTTTGCCTATGACAATCTGCCCGACACTTGGACCGAGGCAGGACGCGTAAACAAATGGGCAGCTGGCGCTATGTTGGCTAAAGTAAAGATGTACCAATCCTCTCCATATAACGGAAAAAATGGAACGTCTAATCATTGGACTGAAGTTAAAACGATTTTGGAAGATGTAATCGCAAACGGAAAAGATAACAAAGGCACTAAGTTCCGCTTGGCAGATACATACGAGGAACTCTATACAGCAGGGGAAAGTGACTGGACAGGAGAATCTGTATTCGATGTCCAAGCTGCAGTTTCCGGCACCGTAGAACAAACTGCCAATATCAACGGAGCTTGGCACATCGGCTTCAGCGGAGCGTTAGGAACTGGAGGTTGGGGATTCTATCAACCCTCTTATGATATGGTCAACGCTCATATTGTTGACGCAAACGGATTACCTAAAATGGATGATTCTTATCGTAATGATCCTGCGTTATCAACTTTAGACGAGAACAATTTACCTCACACTGATTTGACCGTCTATACAGACCCTCGTTTGGATGTTTCTACCGGTCGTTTCGAGACTCCATTCTTAGATTGGACAGTGCCAAATGCGTTGGATGGTTGGGTACGTGATGTTTCTAACGGAGGTTTATACCTAAACAAGAAGAATATCCCTAGAAAAGCCGATAAAGGAAGCTTATCTAACACGACGCAAACAAACTCCACTGCTAAAAACTTCCACTTGATCCGTTACGCAGACGTATTGCTTTGGTACGCTGAAACCTTGATCGAGTTAGGACAGCCTCAACAAGCAGGTGAATACATTAATCAAGTACGTGCTCGTGCCGCCAATAGCTATGTAAAGGCAGTAGATCCGGCAACAATGACCGAGGCTAGTTCTACTTATGTTTTGGATGACAAGATTAACGGGAAGCAAAGTACAGATGCTGCCGCAAACTATCGTATAGGTTTATATCCACCTTCTCAATTCGCATCAAAAGACAAAGCGCTGGAGGCACTGCGTTGGGAACGTCGTATCGAGTTAGCGATGGAAGGTCATCGCTGGTATGACTTAGCTCGCTGGGGTATCGCATCCGAGGTATTAAATGATTTCGTGAAATACGAAGCTAAGCATTTAGGTAAATATTCCAATAGTACATACAACGCAAAATGGGCAACAATGCCTATCCCTCATAATGAAATCTTAAAGATGGATGGTCTTTTAGTTCAGAATGAAAACTGGAAATAAACAAGTGGGTTAACAGTCAGAAAGGGCAGCCGGGCATGTGATATGTCCGGCCTGCTTTTTAATCCCCAAAAGTAAGTTAACTTACTTTGCTCACGAAGTTAACATACTTTGCCAACGAAGTTAACTCCATGTGCCAATTAAGTTAACTTCGTTTTGTGTAGATTGGTATTTCCGATAAAAATCGTATCTTTGTTTGACTTTAAATCAAAATGAAACGTGTACTCTAGCCATGAGATATAAACAAATACTCCTCGGTTTGATCCTGTTTGTCCTATTAGGGGGTTTCTTGCAAATAACCGGCAAGTTTCATTTCTTCTATATCGAGCAGCTTCAACTATTCCAGTTTTCCGAAGATTATCTTGCGGATAAAATCAGCAGTCCGGGAGGTTTATCTTTGATTATCGGGGAATTCTTGACACAATTCTTTATTACGCCTTATGCAGGGCCTTTCATTATCGCAGCTATACTTACGTCTATCGGCTTAACAATGAGGGAGATCATCCTGCAAATTAATCCAAATAAAGAGCTCTTCCTGCTTTACTTACTCCCGGTTTTATTCTTATTATTGATTCAATACGACTTCAATTATTTAGTACAAGGCACTATCGCATTCCTATTTTGTTTGATTAGCCTGAACGCATGGATGCGCATAAAAGATCCCTGTTACCGGCTATCCGCCGCATTGGTAATCACCCCACTACTTTTTTGGATAGGAGGACCGATTGCCGGGCTATTCTCATTAAGTGTGGTTCTCAAGGAAGCGATAAGCCGTTCCAAACAGGGGTTCTATTTTTTAGCGGTTTTAATTGAATACCTGTTTATCGGGATCGGAAGTGTCTGGTCAACTACCATCACCAGTTATCGCTTCGCATTCTTACCGGACGCTTTTTACCACCCGATTCTGGCGGCTCCCAATCTCATCTATTTCGCATGGGTCTGTTTACCGCTTAGCTTGATCGGGGCATTCGTATATCCTAAAGGCAAAAACCAATCAAAGAAAAAAACAGGGATAGAGCTTACCGTTCAATTCATCCTAATCCTATTCCTTTGCTGGGTAACGATTCCACGGTATAACGACCAGAAAGCCTATCCTCTAAAAGTCTTGGATTATTATGCCCGTACCGAACAATGGGACGAGATCATCCGGCATTGTCACGGGCCGATCAAAAACTATTTATATTTAACTTACTTAAATAGGGCACTTGCGGAAAAAGGGGAGTTGGCAGACCGGATGTTCGCTTTTGATCAACACGGTCCTCAAGGGTTACTCGCCTCTTGGAACAAGACCTTTACGGTCTCCACCCTGTTAAGCGACGCCTATTTTACGCTAGGGGAAATCGCATTATCGCAGGAGATGGCTTTTGAAGGGTATGTCACCGTAATTGGCGCCGGTAATCCCCGGAACCTGCAACGGCTTGTTCAAACAAACTTGATTTACGGAACGTATCCTATCGCCGAGAAATATATCAGTATCTTAGAAAAAACATATGCCTATCATGATTGGGCCAAACGGCATAGAGGCTTCTTATATAACGACAAAGCGATTGAAGCTGATCCGGTATTAGGGCCTAAACGAAAAGCTCTTCCGAAGGAAAGTAACTTATCCGGTATCAACGGACTGGAACATGATTTACTTATCCGTGCGGAACAAGATCCGGAAAATCAGCTCCCGATCCAATTCACCGGGGCTATCTATCTGCTGTCTAAAGACATGAAAGCTTTCCAAAGGCTGATAGAAAAGTATTATGGAACACCGGTACTCCCCTCTCTCCCCGTGAGTTTCCAAGAGGCTGTTATCCTATTAGCAGAGAAGGATGTGGATTACTGGAAGCGTTTTAACGTATCCGGAAATGTGATCCGCAAATTCGCAGGTTATCGGAATTTAGTCGTGCAGAACCGGAACAACCCACAACTTCCGCAACTTATAAAGAAGTCGTTCGGAGACACTTATTGGTCTTATTATACTCTAAAATGATCAACAACCATGAAAAGAAATATTCTATATATCACCTGTTTATTTCTTATTCTACTAGGAATATCCTGCTCGGATACGATCCCGGTAAGCAAAGAAACCTCGGAGAAACCTGTATTATTTCCCGATTATGCGGATGTAACGATCCCTTATAATATCGCTCCCTTAAATTTCAAGATAGAAAATCCACATGCGGAAGCCTTCGCCGTACTCAAATTCGGAGAAGAAAAGATACAAGTCAAGGAAAAAGGGGGACAATTCTATCTTCCCGCATCCGATTGGAGAAAATTGCTGAAAAGGGCGACAGGAAAAGCGATACAAGTAAAGCTCTACGCAAAAGACAAAGAATGGCTCGCCTATCCGGAATTCTCACTATTCGTCGCTCCGGAACCCATGGATTCATATCTGGCTTATCGCTTGATCGAACCCGGATACGAACTTTGGAATCAAATGGGTATTTACCAACGGAATCTGGAAGATTATAAGCAAAGCCCTATCATGGAAAACAAATACAGCGGTCAAAACTGTATGAATTGCCATTCTTTTTGTATGCAAAACCCCGATAAAATGCTGTTCCACATGAGGGATAAGTATTCGGGCACTTATCTGATCGACGGAGACAAGATCGAGAAATTAAATACGAAGACCGATCAGACGATCTCGCCTTTGGTCTATCCCTCTTGGCATCCATCGGGGAAATACGTAGCCTTCTCTGTCAATCAGACCAGCCAAAGCTTTCATGCCAACGACAAAAACCGGGTGGAGGTCTTCGACAGCCAATCCGACGTAGTTGTATACGATACGGAAAAGCATGAGATTATCAGTACGCCTTCCATTCGGACAGCAAAAGCGTTTGAGACTTTCCCGACATTCTCTCCCGATGGCAAGACTCTTTACTTCTGCTCGGCAGAGGCACGTTCCATGCCGCATGAATATTCAGAAGTAAAATATAACCTTTGCTCCATAGCGTTCGATCCCGTAACCCGGAGTTTCGGCTCCCGTATAGATACCTTATACAATGCCGGAAAAGATGGGAAGAGCGCCTCTTTTCCCCGTGTTTCCCCAGACGGGAAATTCTTGTTATATACGCTGTCCGGCTACGGTAACTTCTCGATCTGGCATAAAGACGCAGATCTATATCTACTGGATATAGCGAGCGGAATCTCTCATTCCTTGCAAAACGCCAATAGCACGGATACGGAGAGCTATCACTCATGGAGTAGCAACAGCCGCTGGATCGTCTTCAGCAGTCGAAGGATAGACGGGTTATACACACGTCCTTATTTTGCTTATATAGATGAAGAAGGAAATGCGTCTAAGCCCTTCCTTTTGCCTCAGAAAGACACAGACTACTATCACCGTTTCATGAAATCTTATAATATACCCGAGTTTATTACCGGAAAAGTATCCTCCAAGATCCGGGCGCTTAGCACGCTAGCCAAAGAGGATAAAGGAATTGACGTAACTTATCGTAAATAGAATAAATCACATGAGTACTTTATATAAGAAGATATTACCACCGCTTCCATTCATTCTATTGACCGGCGTCTTATGGTTTCATTTGCAGACCATGCAAGAGCCTCTCTTTTTTTATCGGGAACAGCAGCAGATTTTCCTATTCGATTCCACCTATATATTCAGCATACTTAAGCAGATAGGGGGGCTAGCGACTTTTATCTCTCAATTCTTGATACAGTTTTTCAGGATCCCGCTTATCGGATCGCTGGTGACCGCCTTGATCGGTGGAATCTCCGGTTGGTTATTCTGGCTGACCTTACGAAAGATACATCCGGCATTATATCTTATGCCCTTGGCCTTTCTCCCCATCCTATTCCAATATCTTTACCTAATGAAAGATAGCTATCATTATGAAGGACTGATAGCCATGTTGTTTTGGTCATTGGCGCTTAACGTATATAGTTACAGCCCACGAAGATTTAATTGGACGTACCGTACCTTAATTGGTTGCTTGCTGGCGACCGGATTGTTTTACACGATGGGATCTGTAGCTATATTATTCGCCCTTAGCATCTTACTATTTGATGTATTACAAAAATGCGAACGCTGGTACGCAAGCTTCATCCCGTTGCTGCTGCTACTTATCGTAGGCTCCCTATGTGTCCTAGGAGGCAGTAAACCCGATTATGACTATGTATTTTGGATGAAAGATTACGTAGAGTATTTCATTGAGCTGGAACCATTCTACGGCTTCTCTTGGCAAGTAGCGCTACTCGTTATGCTTCTATTCTTCCTATCACGTTACTTAGATCACATAAAAACCTATTTAAAAGCTTTAGTAGCCGTAGCATTACTTGCCTTATCCGGTATGTATTATACGCAAACGGCTCTTCAACAGAGGAATAAAGATTTCTATACGTTGATGCAAATGTTTCATTACATAGATACCGAGCAATGGGACGCCATAATCTCGTCCGCCGATCTAAACTATAATAACTACTTACACCTGAATTGCTTAAACCTTGCCTTATCCCACAAGGGTGTCATGCAGACTGATTTATTCAAATATCCGCAAAGCGGAATACAATCTTTGGTCTCAAAGTACCAAGCGCATATAGAGGAAAGTTTCCTATTCAGCCAGATATACTACCATGTAGGAATCACGTCCTTGGCATACAATTTCGCTTTTGGTACCTCGGTAGGAATTACATACGGCAGTCCCGTCATGACTAAATTATTAATAAAATCCCATTTGATATACGGACAGTATCCCGCAGCCGAGAAGTTTATATCATTATTGGAAAAGACATGGGCCTATCACGAATGGGCCTCCTCGCAACGAAAGTTCTTATATAATGACCAAGCGGTGGAGAGCGACCCGGAATTAGGCACAAAAAGAAAAAGCCTATCCAGCGACAAAGACCTTTTCGCCAATATAATCGGATTGTTTGATAACCTGATGATTATATTGGAAGAGAATCCCCAGAATAAAGCCGCATTGGATTATACGATCGGTACGTTATTATTATCGAAAGACCTGCCCGCTATAAAAACGTTTGTTGAAAGATTCAGTGGGACGGAAGTACTCCCTATATTACCCGAACCCTTGCAACAAGCCGTGATCTCTTATGCGGAGCATGATCCGGAATATTGCCGCAAGTATGGGGTAACCGATAAAGTCCTGTCCGAGTTCTCGATATTCAAGCAACGTGTATTGGGACTAAGGCATGCCCGACAAAATCTAGCGACTGGAATAGCCGACTATCAACCTACTTTCTGGTACTATTTGATACTCTCTAAATAAAACACATATGGAAAGACAGACTTATACAAATACAAACCGATATCTTTTCCTTTTTCTCATCGCCTTGATGGTTTCATGCTCCAAAAACGACATACAGATCGCCAAGAGCTTAAACAAGGAAATAACCATTTATCCGGATTACAAGGATGTGACCATCCCTGTGAACATCGCCCCGCTCAATTTCTCTATCGCCGATAGCAGTGAGCACTGCCTTATCATTAAAGGGGAAAAGACTCAACTCCAAGTCTATAGTGATGAGGGGCTCTTTGAGATCCCACAAAAGAGATGGAAAGCCTTATTGAAAGAGAATGCCGGAAACCAAATAGAATTGACCATTGCTAAACGCATACAGGGCGAATGGAACGCCTATACGCCTTTTCATATGGACATCGCAAATGATTCCATTGATAAATATATAGCCTATCGGTTATTAGCCTTGAGCAATGATATGTGGAACAGGATGGGTATCTATCAACGAAACTTGGAGAATTATGACCAAAGCGTGATTTATGAGAATAGCCTAACCGACTATAACTGCGTAAACTGCCATACGTTTTCCTCCGGGAACCCGGATAAAATGATTTTCCATATGCGAGGCAAACACGCTGGTTCCGTACTGATTGATGGAAAGAAAATCACCAAGCTAAATACCAAGACTCCCGAGACCGTCTCAAACTTTGTCTACATGTATTGGCATCCGAATGGTAACTATCTGGCGGCCACCGTATGCGATACCTACCAAAACTTCTTCATCAATAATCCCAATACGCTGGAAGTATTGGATCATAACTCCGATATCGTGATCTACGACGTGAAGAAGAACGAGGTATTCTCTTGCGAAGCGTTAAATTCCAAAGACGCATGGCAAATATTCCCTGCGTTCTCTCCCGACGGGAAGAGCCTCTATTTCAGTTCGACCGCCGCCGTAGATTCTATTTCTAAGAATTTCAGACAAATGACCTACAGCCTATGCCGTGTCGACTTTGACCCGGAAACCCGCACCCTAGGCCAGCAAGTAGATACTTTATACAATGGCCGGGCCAATCACAAAAGCGTATCCTTCCCTAGAATCTCACCGGATGGTAAATATCTGGCTTTTACCCTACAGGAATATGGCGGTTTCGGGGTTTGGCATAAAGACGCTGAATTATATATGATCCGCCTATCCGACGGAAAGACGTACCCGCTGAGCGAGGCGAACAGCGCCGAAGGAGAAAGCTACCATTCATGGAGTCACAACAATCGTTGGCTGGTATTTAGCAGTCGCAGGTTGGATGGATTATACACACGCCCGTTCTTTACCTATATCGATGATAAAGGTACGGCCCATAAACCATTCCTCCTGCCGCAAAAAAATCCCGTAAAATATTATAAAGACCTGTTGTGGACTTACAACCTCCCGGAGTTTATACAAGAAAAGGCCCAAGTAGATACGCATGCCGTGATGGAAACCATGAGAAATACAAAAGGAATCCAAGTAAAATAAGAACAATAGCTAGGGTGGGCGAAAGGAGATAAGGATGTCTGTTTGGTTAAATCTACCCACCCTTAGCTATTGATCTGTTTGCTCACTCTTTTATCTTCACCGAGAACAGAAATAGAGCGTTTCAAATCAACGCCCATATTTCCATTTGTTGTATTCATAAAATAAGTACAAACTTTCGGCAATCAGATTTCACTCTTTAGTGAAACAAACATATGTAATCTGCGTTTATAGATTATCAAATGTCTCTTTAAAAACTTGAGACAAAAATAAACTATTTTGATAGAAAAATAGGTCTGTAAATATTCACATTTTATTCACAACACACACCAAAACGTTCATTTATCCTAGGAAGCATCACAATTTAACATTTAACTGCTCCATCATCACTCCGGTCTTCTCCCTTGCCTCCGTCACATCCAAACCACGAGCCAGCAAGACGGCCATACGGCGATGTCCATGAACTTCCGGTTTTCCAAAGAAACGCATCTGCGTATCGGGTTGTTCCAAAACCTTATCCAGATTCCCCAAAGACAACCGGTCACTGTCCCCTTCCACTACAACGGCACGGGAAGCTCCCGCTCCATGAAACACGATATTAGGGATCGGCAAGCCAAGCACCGCACGGGCATGCAAAGCGAATTGAGACAAATCTTGCGTAATCATCGTCACCATTCCGGTATCGTGCGGACGGGGGGAAACCTCGCTGAATATGACATCATCTCCTTTAATGAATAATTCCACGCCAAAAATACCACGTCCGCCTAAAGCCTCGGTGATCTTACCGGCGATCTCACGGGCTTTCGCTTTAGCGGCAAGGCTCATGGCTTGCGGTTGCCAAGACTCCCGGTAATCACCGTCCACCTGAACATGTCCTACGGGTTCCAAGAAAGACGTTCCTCCGATATGCCGAACCGTCAGCTGGGTAATCTCATAGTCGAAATCCACGAAACCTTCCACGATCACCTTACCCGCTCCAGCACGTCCTCCTTCTTGGGCGTACTGCCAAGCACGATCGATATCCTTTTCCTCACGAACCACGCTCTGTCCGTGTCCGCTCGAGCTCATGATCGGCTTCACCACGCAAGGCATACCGATTACCTTCACCGCTTCTTTAAATTCCTCCTCGGTCTCGGCGAAACGATACGGCGAGGTAGGCAAGCCCAGTTCCTCGGCCGCCAAGCGGCGGATTCCCTCACGGTTCATCGTCAGCCAAGTGGCACGGGCGGTAGGAATCACATGGTATCCCTCTTCCTCCAGTTCCATCAAGGTACGGGTAGCGATCGCTTCCACCTCCGGCACGATATAATCCGGTTTCTCTTTCTCGATGATCTCCCGCAAGGCATCGCCATCCAGCATGGAGACCACATAGGAACGATGCGCCACCTGCATGGCCGGAGCGTCCGGATACTTATCCAAGGCGATTACCTCCACGCCATAACGCTGCAACTCTATTACAAACTCTTTCCCCAATTCGCCCGAGCCACAAAGCACGACTTTAGTTGCCGTAGCCGATTTGGGCGTACCAATTGTTACCATAAATCTTTCTGCTATTTGAATTTCGCCGCAAAGTTAAGGGTTTATGCCTGTATAGCCTAAAGCTTTTCCCTTTATCTATTAGGGCAAAGATAAGGTTAGCTTCATCGTCCAACGGCTGGTGGACGATCATGCACCAGTTGGTAGATGATCATGCACCAGCCGTTAGAAGATCATGCATCAGTTGGTGCATGATGAATGTATCCTTATGAATTGGGTAAGACAGCCGCTTGTTTAGCCTAAAATATACAGAGGAAAGGAACAAGGATCTACTTATAATCAAGACCTCTTTGTTAATATTACATAATTAGTAGTACCTTGCGATACAAGGTATCTTAGTAAAACATATATTTGTAACCAGATGATAAAAGTGTTCACCAACAGTGTAACTTATTTAGCAAACTGTACGTCTAATATATAAAGTAACTACATAATATGATGATTCAACTGAAAGGAATAAACAAAACGTACTTTAACGGAGCCCCACTGCACGTTTTGAAAGGTATCGACCTAGATATAGAGAAGGGAGAGATGGTATCTATCATGGGAGCGTCCGGTTCCGGGAAGTCAACCCTATTGAATATCTTGGGGATATTGGATACGTACGACACGGGCACCTATCTATTAAACGGACAGTTGATTCAGAATCTAAGCGAAAGCCGTGCCGCCGAGCTGAGGAACCGTATGATCGGCTTCATCTTCCAATCATTTAACTTAATCTCGTTTAAGAACGCAGTGGAGAACGTAGCTCTCCCACTCTATTACCAAGGCATAAGCCGGAAGAAGAGAAACGCCATGGCACTGGAATATCTCGACATGGTGGGATTGAAGGATTGGGCGGATCATATGCCGAACGAGATGTCCGGCGGACAGAAGCAACGTGTGGCCATCGCACGTGCCTTGATCGCCAAGCCGCAGATTATATTGGCCGACGAGCCTACCGGGGCATTGGATAGTACCACGACCGTGGAAGTGATGGAACTCCTCCGTAGCGTAAACCAAGAAGGTATGACCATGGTGATCGTTACCCACGAGCCATCCGTGGCGGAAGCTACCGACCGGATTATCCGGGTAAAAGACGGATTGATTGAATACACCGTAAACGAAGAATCGCATGTTTGATTTTGACAATTTTAGGGAAATATGGAGCACGATAAAGAAAAACAAGCTCCGTACCTTCTTGACCGGTTTCGCCGTATCATGGGGGATCTTTATGCTGATTACCCTGCTGGGAGCGGGAAATGGGTTGAGAAACGGCATCATATTCAACTTCCGGAGGTTTTCCGCCAATACCGTGGAGGTTTGGGGGCGCTATACCACCATGCCTTATAAAGGTAACCCCACGAACCGCAGGATCGAGTTCAAGGAAGCGGATCTCAGCGGCATCAAGATGGCATTCCCGGAAATAGAATACTGCTCGGCTACCATTTCGCAAACAGATACCATCTCGTATGGGGAAGAATACATCGTGGGCGACCTGCGGGGCGTATCCGAGGATTACAATTCCATTATATATATTAATGTAGCGAGCCAGAACGGGCGCTTCATCAATAAGATGGATATGAACGCTACACGCAAGGTAATCATACTAAGCCCCCGTATGGCGGAAGTGCTATTCCGTAACGAGGACCCGCTGGGTAAATACGTGAAATGCGGCAATATGATGTATCAAGTTGTTGGTATCTATGATGATGACGACAAGAGTAACAACGCGCCCGCATATATACCGTTTACCGTAGCGCAACAACTTTATAATAAAGGCTTCGGGTTCGGCTCCATTTACTTTACGGTAAACGGGGTCTCCACCGAAGAAGAGTGCAAGGATTTCGAGAACAGGTTCCGGTCGTATATGGCACGTAAGCACATATTCGACCCGACAGACAAGAATGCCATCGGTATGTGGATGACCGGCAATGAGATCCGTATGTTCAATACGATGACAGACGGTATCTTGCTCTTCATCTGGATCGTAGGTATCGGCACCTTGATGGCTGGTATCGTGGGGGTTAGCAACATCATGTTGATCACCGTACGCGAACGGACCCGGGAGTTCGGCATCCGGAAGGCGATCGGGGCGAAACCGGCCTCGATATTGAAGCTTGTCATCGTAGAGTCCATCATGATCACCGCCATATTCGGTTACATCGGGATGCTGATGGGAATCGGGTTGACGGAGCTAATCGACTATGGCATGACGATGAGCGGGATGAACAACGCTTCATCCGGAGGAAATCCCGGCGAGGATCTTACCTTATTCCGGCACCCGACCGTCAGCCTAGGGATATCGCTGGCCGCTACCGGGGTGCTGGTCGTAGCCGGGGTGCTGGCGGGCTATTTCCCCGCTCGCAAAGCCGTGAATGTATCCGCTATTGAAGCCATGAGAACAGAATAAACCGAAAAGATATGTTTGACATAGACAGATGGACAGAAATATGGGTAACCATCACCCGCAACAAGACACGTAGCTTGATGACTTGCTTCGGCGTGTTCTGGGGAATCCTTATGCTGGTATTGTTGCTGGGTACCGGATCGGGATTCAAGAACGCCATGTTCAAGAGCGTCAACGGATTCGCGACGAATTCGCTATTCTTCTACGCCGATCGCACCAGCGAACCCTACCAAGGATTCAACAAGGGGCGAAACTGGAACATGAGGAACCGGGACATAGACGCCATCATACGAGACGTACCTAGCGTACAGGATATCTCCCCCATCCTTTAGGGCAGCCGCTCGGAAAAGAATATCGTTTACGGGATAATGACCGGAACGTTCAACGTGAAAGGTATATATCCGGCTTACTTCAATATCGATACGCAAGACCTATACTATGGCCGTTTATTGAATGAGATCGATATGCGGGAAAAGCGCAAGGTTTGCTTGATCGGCACGAAGATCAATGAGGTATTATTCCACAACGAGGACCCTTGCGGCAAATATATCCGGGTGAACGGGCTTTACTACCAAGTAGTAGGAGTGGTCAACCAAAGGGCATCGGGCCTGAATCTGGGCGGCCGGGGAGAAGAAACCGTCTTCATTCCGTTCAATACCATGCAGCAGACCTTGAACCAAGGCGATATCCTGCATTTCCTCGCACTGAGCGTGAAACCGGGATATCCGATTGAGACGACGATCGAGCAGGTCAAGAATATCATGAAGACGCAAAATCAGATCGCACCGACCGATCCTCAGGCGATAGGCGTAGTCAATATCGCCGCACAATTCAAGACATTCAATCTACTGTTTACAGGTATCGACATCTTGGTCTGGCTGGTCGGCATGGGTACCTTGCTATCGGGTATTATTGGTATCAGCAATATCATGATGGTAACGGTAAAAGAGCGCACGAGGGAGATAGGCGTACGAAGGGCTTTGGGAGCCAAGCCTTTCGACATCATCTCGCAAGTCATGAGCGAGAGCTTGGTGCTGACTGCCTTGGCGGGCTTACTGGGATTAAGCGCCGGAGTCTTCCTCTTGGATTTGTTGGATAAGATATTGTCCGCCAATCCAACGAACGATCCGACCCTGCTGAATCCCGGCGTAAACATCCAAACAGCGGTAGCCGCCGCGGTGGTACTACTGATAAGCGGTTTTATGGCCGGACTGATTCCCGCATGGAGAGCCATGCAGATCAAAGCGATAGATGCCATCCGAGATGAATAATAACGAATCGATAATTAAAATAAAACTATATAATCATGAAGAATCGCATCGTAAAGAAAATCCTACGTATTATCTTATTAACGATCGTAGGTGCGGCGGTAATAGGCACATTCTATTTCTTATGGAAGAAGGCGCAACCGGTAATAACCGTTTATGAGGTCGTAACCCCCAAAAGGGATACGGTAGAGACCAAGACGGTGGCCACCGGAAGCGTGGAACCTCGCTACGAGGTAGAGATCAAGCCGCAGATATCCGGTATCATCTCCGAGCTAAGGAAAGAAGCGGGACAGATGGTACAGGCAGGGGAGATTATCGCCACGATCAAGGTCATACCGGAGATGGTACAGCTAAATAGCGCCGAATCTCGCGTAAACATAGCGGATATATCTCTTAAACAGGTGGAGGAAACCTATAAGAGAGATGAACTGCTGTTCAAGCAAGGTGTTATCGCCCAAGAGGATTTCGATCTCTCGAAGGCCAACTACTTAAAGGCGGTCGAGGAGAAAGAGAATGCGCAAAGCGCACTGGAAATTATTCGTGACGGTATCGCCAAGAACTCCAATGTAGCCAGTACCACGCAGATCCGTAGTACCATCACCGGTATGATACTGGATATCCCGGTGAAAGTAGGTAACTCCGTTATCCAAGCGAACAACTTCAACGACGGTACGACAATCGCCACAGTCGCCAACATGAATGACATGATCTTCAAGGGAAACGTAGACGAGACCGAGATCGGGCGCATTCACGAGGGAATGCCTATCAAGCTTACGATCGGAGCCATGGAAAGCCGTTCGTTCGAGGCCTTGCTGGAATATGTATCACCCAAAGGTGTTGAGAAAAACGGAGCCATTCAATTTGAGATCAAGGCAGCCGTGACGATCCCCGAAGATGCTTTCATCCGTGCGGGATATAGCGCCAACGCCGAGATCGTGCTAAAACGTGCGGAAGACGTTCTTACGATCCCGGAAAGCACGGTCGAGTTCCAAGGGGATTCCGCATTCGTTCAGTTAGTTAAACAAGAGCAACCGGAGCAAGTCTTCGAGAAACATCCGGTAAAGGTAGGTCTGTCCGACGGTATCAAGATCGAGGTTCAAGAAGGACTGGCCGCGACCGATAAAGTCCGGGGCGCAGCTATTGACCCGAATAAGAAATAAAAGAAAGATTGTATGATGAGAAGAAACTTATATATACTGGCAATCGCTTCCCTCCTGTCCGGAAACTATGTTTTCGCTCAGGATGCGGTGAAGCAATGGAGTCTGGAGGAGTGCATCCAATATGCCATCGAGCATAATATCGACTTAAAGCAAAAGGAGCAGGAACAGGAAAGCCGAAAGGTAGACTTACATACCAGCAAATACAGTTGGCTCCCGGCCCTAAACGGCAGTCTTGGACAGAGCTTCCAGTTCGGACGCTCCACGTCTAAATCCGGGGTGATCGTGGACCAGAACGCCGCCAATTCCACATTGGGGATCAATCTGGACATGCCTTTATTTGACGGGTTAAAAATACCGAACGATATCGCCGCCCGCAAACTTGATCTAAAAGCGTCTATCGAGAACTTGAATAAGGCGAGAGAAGACCTATCCATCAATATAGCTTCCTACTACCTGCAAGTACTTTATAATAAAGAGTTACTGAAAATAGCGCAACTACAAGTGGAACTAGACAAGGAGCAGGTGAATAAAACGGAGGCCATGGTGAACGCCGGAAAGGTGCCACTTTCCCAACTGTATGATATCAAGGCCCAATTAGCGAAAGATGAGGTCACGCTTACCGAGTCGCAAAACAATGTGAACCTCGCTTTACTGGATCTGGCGCAAAGTCTGGAACTAGAGCGAAGCGATCGGAGTTTCGATATACAGACTCCTGTAATTGAAGATGCGGTGGCTGATAATATGAGTAGCATCCTACCTCCGGAAAACATTTACGATCATGCGGTTACGTTCAAGCCTCAGATCAAGGAACAACAGTATTTGCTAGAGAGCCAAAAGAAAATGTTGCGTGTCGCGCAAGCGGGCTATTACCCCAAGTTAAATTTCGGGGCTAGTTACAGCAATGGATATTATCATTCTACTTCCGGAGGTGAATTTGCCGATACTCGTTCCTTTAGCGAGCAGTTTAAGCAGAATGGGCAAAAGATCGTCGGATTCTCATTGAGTATTCCACTTTTCAACCGCTTCCAAGTACGCAATAGCGTTCGTACCGCAAGGATCAACATTATCAACCGGGAATTGCTGATGGAAAATACAAAGAAAACGTTATACAAGGAAATCCAGCAAGCGTACTACAACGCAACGGCTTCCCAAGAGAAATATACGGCTTCCGACAAATCCGTCACGGCGAGCAAGGAAGCGTTCAATTATGCCCAAGAGCGTTACAACGCAGGTAAAAGCACTGTCTTTGAATTTAATGAGGCTAAAACAAAATACGCGCAAAGTCTAGCGGAACAGGCACAGGCCAAATATGATTTTATCTTCCGTACGAAGATTCTAGATTTCTATAATGGTAACCCTATCCGTTTATAAACGTTAATCAATACTTTATTTTTTTATTATACACACAAAGTTTAAGGGAAGATATCCTTTATGGACATCTTCCCTTTCAGCATCCATTAAGGCATTTAGTCTGCACAGAACTATGTTTAACAGCATAATTAACAGATAGATAGCTAAGACTAAAAACCCTCCTGCCAGCTATCATAATGCAACAAGATCCCCAGTACAACTAAATTGAATTTGACAATATCAATCAATATTATATTAGTTTTAGAATGTTTTATAACAGTTTGCTTTTTTATAATAAAAATTAGTATATTTGCGGCTGTGATTTTCAGGAGTCTTGGTGTGTACATTTTTTTGATAAGTATTTTAACTGTAGTTCTGTGCAAACTATGGTCTCTTGAAAAAACAATGTGTGTCTAATTAACAAACAAATTCATTCTATGAAGCACAAATTAACGCTTGTACTACTCTCATTCTTTCTGGGAGTGCAGTGTATGGTCGCCCAGCAAATGAAGGTGACCGGTGTAGTGATTAATGAAGATGATGGGGAGCCTGTTATAGGTGCATCCATCGTAGTAAAAGGAACCACTATTGGAACCATTACCGATTTAGATGGTAAATTTGAGTTAGAAACTCAGAAAGATGCTAAGCTAATTATTTCTTATGTAGGTTTACGGACTCAAGAAACTACAGCTCAGCAAAACATGAGAATTGTTCTTTCTTCAGATTCTCAAGCTATAGATGAAGTTGTTGTCGTAGCTTATGGTACCGCAAAGAAAAGTTCTTTTACAGGTTCCGCATCCACGGTGGGTGCCGCTTTGATGGACAAACGTCCATTGAGTAACGCCCTCTCCGCATTGGAAGGAAACACTTCCGGAGTACAAATGACTTCCTCTATCGGACAACCGGGAGAAGCTGCCAAGGTAACGATCCGTGGTTTTGGTTCAGTAAACGCGGATAATGCTCCTTTATATGTAGTGGATGGTGCCATCTTCAGTGGTGATATCTCTTCTATCAGCCCATCTGATATCGAATCAATGACAATTTTAAAAGATGCCGCTTCTACATCTTTGTATGGATCTAGCGCAGGTAACGGTGTGGTTTTGATCACGACTAAGAAAGGTTCTAGCAGCAGTGGCGCAGGTGTTACCTTGAGTATCTCACAAGGTTGGTCTAGCAGAGCTTATAACGATTACGCAAAAGTAGGTGTATACGATTATTATCCTTTGCAATGGCAAATGTTGAGAAACGCAAATATGTCACTCGGACAAAGTGCTACCGACGCTGCCGCTAATGCTTCTAAAGATATTATCAACAAATTAAAATATAATCCTTTCGTAGGAATCGCCAATGACGCAATCGTGGGCACAGACGGTTTATTGAATCCATCAGCCTCGGCTTTAAAATGGGGTGAGGACCTTGATTGGGAAGATGCCGCTTACCGTACCGGACATCGCCAAGAATATAATGTAAGCTACAATACAAAAACAGAAAAGAGCGACACATATGCTTCCATAGGCTATCTGAATGATAAGGGATATATGATTAAGACAGACTTTGAGCGTTACAACGCACGCTTGAACTATAATATCTATCCGGTGAAATGGTTCAAGAGTGGATTGAATTTAGGTTTAAGTCGTACAAACTCCAATTATTCTACTTCTACTTCTAGCAACTCCGCTGGTTATGGTAACTTATCTCGTTTCATTCGTTCTATGGCACCGATCTATCCGGTACATAAGCATGATATTGAGACAGGGGCTTATTTGGATAAAGAAGGAAACGTAGTTACTGATCCGGCTTTATATACCTACGATTATGAAGGAGCCCGTATCTCCAGCAATGGACGCGACGGTATCGCTGAGGCCCTGTGGAACGATCGCTTGATGTCTACCACAAACTCTAGTGCCCGTACTTATGTAACGATCACTCCGATCGAAGGATTGAATTTAACAGTGAACTACGCATTTGACAATAAGGATGAACGCCGTAGAGTATATGAGAACCCAGAGGTAGGTGACGGAACCGCAGGACCGGGACGTTTGAACATCCGAAATAGAAACTTCTTGACACAGACATTCAACCAGTTGATTAATTACACAAAGACTTTTGGTAAGCATAACATCGAAGCTTTGTTAGGCCATGAGAACTATAGCTACCGTTTACAATATAACTACGGTATGAAGACTAATGAGATCGTTTCCGGAACGTATGAGTACAGTAACTTCGTAAGCATAAGCTCAATGGATTCTTATACACGCGAATATAAGAAAGAAGGATACTTCGCTCGTTTGAACTATGATTTCGATGATAAATATTATGTAACAGCCTCGTATCGTCGTGACGGTTCCTCTCGCTTTAGCAAGGATAACCGTTGGGGTAACTTCTGGTCATTCGGAGCATCTTGGCGTATCAGCCAAGAAGATTTCATGGAAAACTTGACTTGGGTGGACAATTTGAAACTGAGGGCATCCTACGGTGAAACCGGAAACGATGCCATCTATTATACAGATGATGACACACAACAGGATTACTATCCTTATCAAACCTTGTATAATTTGGGTATCAACAACGGTTTGGAAGCAGGTCTCTACTTCCCGACTATGGCAAACAATAATTTGAAATGGGAGACACAGGTTTCTACCGATGTCGCTTTAGAATTCGGATTGTTCGGTCGCTTGAATGGTACGGTCGAGTTCTTCCGTAAGGCCTCCAGAGACTTGTTATTCAATGTTAGCCAACCGTTATCCAGTGGTGTCGAAAAGATCGTACAAAACATTGGTAAAGTTCGTAACCAAGGGGTGGAAATCGACTTAAACTACCAAGTATTAAAATCAAAAGATTGGAAATTATCAGTCGGCGCAAACGCTACATTCATCAATAATAAGGTGACTCGTCTGCCTGATGCCAACCGGAAAGATGGTATCATCAAAGACTCTAAGAAATTGATGGAGGGACATTCAATCTATGAGTTCTGGTTACGTCAATGGTGGGGTGTTAATCCTGATAACGGAGATGGATTGTATATCTTTGATGCCGAAAACAACACCGATGCGAATGGTAATATTAAAGATGCGGTAAAAAAGACACTTGTAGAGAAAGATGGTCAAGTATTGACAAACTCTTATAGCTATGCGAAATATGATTTCAGTGGTTCTGCCGTTCCGAAAGTATATGGTGGTTTCAATATCAATTTGAGCTATAAGGCATTCGACCTTTCTACCGTATTCTCTTATTCATTAGGAGGTAAGGTGCTTGACTCGAGTTATAGAGGATTGATGGATGTAGGTGAGTTCGGTTATGCGATGTCACCGGATCTACATAACGCATGGACAACTCCGGGCCAGATCACAGATGTACCTCGTTTGGACAATAACTCAGGTCATGCGACTAGCATCGGACAATCCTATTCTACACGTTGGTTGACAAACGCAAATTACTTGAACTTGCGTACTGTCACTTTGGCTTACAACTTGCCTAAGTCTATCCTAAACGTTATCAACATCAAGAGTGCACGCGTCAATGTCAGCGCAGAGAACTTATTCATGTTGAAAGCCCGTCAAGGTCTGAATCCGCAAGCTAACTATGCCGGAGTATCTTACAATGAATATATGCCGGCTAAGAACTTTACGATCGGTTTAAATGTATCGTTCTAAATTCATAATACATCAAACAAAGGAAAAGATATGAAAAATATACAATTATTCAAACACATCGCAGCAGGACTGCTTCTAAGTGGCTCTCTGATCGGCACAAGCTGTTCCAGCGATTATATGGATACAATCCCAACCGAGAACGTTTCATTCACGACAGTATCCACTTCGCTCGACAATCTTTATCTTGCACTGAACGGTATTCATCGTAAGATGGTATCTCAAGACTTAGGCAACCAAGGTTTGGGAGGTGAGCCCGGTTTCATCATCGGTCGAGAAGCGTTAGCTGATGATTTGACATGGGACACGCAGACTTGGCATCAAGGTTTCTTAAACTGGAGTTATCCAACGAACGCAACAAGTTCGTACAACTCCGGTGAGTGGGAAACTTATTATAAGTTCATTTTGAATGCAAACAACATCTTGAAAGCGTTGAATGATAACTTTAGCGATGAGTCAAAACTCACAGATAGCGAAAAAGCGCTTGCGAACCATATCAAGGGCGAGTGTTTGGCAATTCGTGCATGGAGTCATTTCAATCTAGTACAATATTATGCGAAACCATATCGTAACGGACAGGACAACTCTCAACCGGGAGTTCCTTATCGTACGAGTCCGGAAATCGAGCCTATGGCACGTAATACGGTAGAAGAGGTGTACACAAAGATTCACGGGGACTTAGACGAAGCGTTGAACTTATTGGCAGACTATGAGCCAAATGATAAGAATCATTATAGCCTAGCATCGGTTTACGGATTGAAAGCACGTGCTCTTCTGACTCAACAGAAATACGCAGACGCAGCTACGGCCGCAGTGAATTCTATCAATGAAGCAGAGAAAGATGGCTGTAAGATCATGTCTCAGTCTGAATTGATGAATGGTTTCGCTAATATCACTTCCGCTACGAAAGAGGCGATGTATGCCGCAATGACACAGAATGACCAAACGGTTTATTTCTACTCTTTCTATGCGTATATGTCTTGGAACTTCAACTCCAGCTCTATCCGCACAGGTATCAAATGTATCAGCCAAAGTACTTACGACTTAATGTCGCCAACCGATCTTCGCCGTCAATGGTGGGATCCGACAGGAAAGGCAGAAGTACCCGCAACTTCTTACAACCAGCGTGTTTATCAGAACCGCAAGTTCACGGCACGCTCTACAGCTGATGCTGTAGGTGATTTTGCCTTCATGCGTATCAGCGAAATGTACTTGACTGCAGCCGAGGCTTTCGCTCGTTCCAATCAAGACGCAAAAGCAAAGGAATATTTGCAAGCCTTGTTGAAAGAACGTGATCCAGAGTACAAGGATTTGGGTAACACTGGCGCAAAACTAGCGGATGAGATCATGACACATCGCCGTATCGAACTTTGGGGCGAAGGTTTCCGTTGGTTCGACTTGAAACGTCTAGGTTTGCCATTGGATAGAACCGGGTCTAATTTTGACGCTACTTTCTGTGGTTTCTTGCACAAGGATCCGAATGCTGATGGTTGGATCTTCGAGATTCCAAAAAAGGAAACAGATTTCAACGACTTGATCGAAAAGAACTATTAACACTCTTTTTACGTTAACTTACATTAATCACAATCCCCAAAGTATACTTTAACAGGTTATCTTTGGGGATTTCTTATATCACTATTTATGAAAACAAATCATTTATTTTCAGCTCTGCTCTCTTTAGCGCTTATATGTCCTGGAATAGCGCAAGAAACACATTATCAACGTCCTCCAGCCGTAATAGAGGAAGTGGCCCTAGCCAAATTATCCCCGATCATCCGAATTAGTGATAACAATCAGTGGGCACTCCAGTTAGAGCGTTCCCCGTACCGGTCTATCGCCAAGCTTGCGCAACCGGAGCTTAAATTAGCGGGAATGCGTATCAGTCCCGAAACATTCAATACGAGCCGGCAAGCCGAATATACGGGTGCCAGTTTAATGAACATCGCTACTCAAGAAGAAATCAAGATTGAAGGAATTCCTGACAACGCGGTAATCACAGAAGCCTCATTCTCTCCTTCATCCAATAAGGTAGCTCTATTCGTGGAAGAAGCGAATGGCGTATATCTTTATAACTGTACCCCGGAACAGCCCGTAGCTCAGAAAGTAAGTACCCGTAAAATCAATGCGACAAGTGGAGCGGAGATCTTATGGATTAGCGACAATGAGTTTATTACGCTTATGGTTCCAGAAAACAGGGGAAAGGCACCGGAGAAACCCACAGTCCCATCCGGTCCCATCATTCAAGAAAGTACTGGAAAGGTGATGCCCGCTCGTACCTATCAAGACTTGCTGAAAAATCCGTACGACGAGCAATTATTCGACTATTACTTCACCTCCCAATTGGTACGTATAAAAGAGGGCATTGTGTACGAGATCGGAAAACCGGCAATCTACGGCAGTACGCTTTCATTATCCCCGGATAAATCCTTGCTACTTATCGCGACAGTTCATCGTCCGTATTCCTATCAAGTACCGGTATATAACTTCCCACAAAAGTTCGAGCTCATAGACTTACAAGGCAATTCCATTTATACGTTAGCGGATAATCCAACCGTCAATATTCCGATGGGATATGACACGACCTCGCCTTATCCCCGTCAATTCGGATGGAGATCGGATCAACCGGCTACCGTTTACTGGGCGGAAGCGCAAGATAAAGGAGATCCTAAGCAAAACAAGACCGATTTCATGGATATTATCTACCAAATAAGCTATCCGTTCAACAGCGAGAAACAGGAAGTCGCAAAGACAGAGAAACGTTTCCGCAACATCCTGTGGAATGACGATGCTTTCGCTTTATTGATCGAGACTTCCCGGGAGACTCGTAAAAACAGGACATTTACTTTTAAGCCTTGCTCTTCTGAGTCTCCGGTTCTATTATTCGATGTATCCACCGACGATAATTACAACAATCCGGGAAATCCACTTACGATTAAAAATGCGTATGGTAAATATATCGTTTATACCAATAAAGCCCACAATGAGTTATTGATGCTTGCCCAAGGAGCCTCATCTAAAGGGGATATGCCTTACCTTAGCCGTTACAATTTGAAAACAAAAAAGAACACGGAACTTTGGCGCTGCGAGGACGGATATTATGAGACCATCCTAAAGGTAGCGAATCCGGAAAAGCTTCAATTGATCACTTCACGTCAATCCATTACAGAACCAGCGAATCTCTGCTCTCGTGACTTGAAAAAGAAAAAATTCGCTCAATTGACTCATTTCGCCAATCCATATCCGGCCATGGCAAACGTTAGCAAACAAAAGATCAAGTATAAACGTGCGGATGGTTTGGATCTAACAGCGACCGTATACCTCCCTGCCGGATATGATAAAGCGAAGGACGGTCCATTACCTGTCTTAATGTGGGCCTATCCGAGAGAATATAAAAGCAAGGCCGAGGCTTCTCAGGTACGAGGTTCTCAATACATGTTTACGAATATCAACTATGGTTCTCCCGTCTATTGGGTTTTACGTGGATTCTGTATAATGGAAAATGTCGAGATGCCGATCGTTAGTACCAGTGAGGGAGCGGAGCCGAACGATGATTTCATTGAGCAATTGACAATGAACGCCGAGGCGGCCGTAAAAGTTATTTCCGAGATGGGTGTAGGTGATCCGAATCGTGTAGCCGTAGGAGGACATTCCTATGGAGCTTTCATGACAGCGAATCTATTAACACATACCAAACTGTTCAAAGCCGGCATCGCACGTAGCGGGGCTTACAACCGTACGCTTACCCCGTTCGGCTTCCAAACAGAGACCCGTACTTATTGGGAAGTACCGGAAATATATAATGCCATGTCGCCATTCATGTCTGCCGATAAACTACATGGAGCTTTATTAATCATACATGGTGAGATGGATAACAACTCCGGAACCTTTCCGATCCAATCCGAGCGCCTGTTCAGTGCCCTAAAAGGCCACGGGGCGATCGCACGTTATGTCGTATTGCCCTATGAGAGTCATGGCTACGCCGCCAAAGAGAACATATTACATCTATTGTATGAATGTGACCTATGGCTGGATCGTTACGTCAAGAACGCAAAAAAGTAAGTAGTACTGACTTTGTCAATGAAGTATATATCCTCTGACAGGAAAAGTATATTTCCTCTAACCAGTGAAGTATATCTTCTATGAGGAAGCCAGCCGGCAGCCACCAATTGCCCTAAAACAACGATGCCCATCGTAAGGTTATAAGAATGCCCATCGTAAACTCCTTACAATGGGCATTCTTAACTCCTTATGATGGGCATTCAAAGAAAGCCCTATCTGAGATTCGTTTATTTTAGCAATGAACAAGGACAAAGATGATCCTTCTCGATATCCTTGAAATAGTTATAAGTACCTACCTTAAGATCCGCACAAGCCGCCTCATCGCAAACAATGATTCCCTTCGGATGCAACTGCAAGGCGGTAATTGTCCACATTTGGTTCACGGCACCCTCAACGGCTTGTTGCAACGCACGAGCCTTGTTATGACCATTTACCATGATCAATACCTCCTTAGCGTCAAGAACCGTACCTACACCAACCGTTACAGAAGTCTTCGGAACTTTATTCACGTCATTATCAAAGAAACGGGAGTTAGCGATAATCGTATCTGTAGTTAACGTCTTGATACGAGTACGAGAACTCAAAGATGAACCCGGCTCATTGAACGCAATATGGCCATCAGGACCGATACCACCCAAGAACAGGTCTACGCCACCGACCGCTTTCATGCGAGCCTCATAAGACGCACACTCAGCCTCCAAATCCTCGGCGTTACCATTCAAGATATTTACGTTCTCCGGTTTGATATCGATATGACTGAAGAAATTATTCCACATGAAAGAATGATAGCTTTCCGGATGATCTTTCGGAAGGCCGACATACTCATCCATATTGAAAGTGATCACGTTCTGGAACGATACGACACCCTGCTTGTTCAATTCAATCAGGTTCTTGTACATACCCAGCGGAGAAGATCCGGTAGGCAAGCCCAGTACGAATGGTTTTTCAGCGGTTGGATTCGCGGCTTTGATCTTCGCTGCTACATAATTGGCAGCCCATTTTGAGAGTTGCTCGTAATTAGGTTCGATAATTAATCTCATAACGTTACGCTTTTTTTAATTGAAAATTGAAAATTGGAAATTGAAAATTAAAGGATTCCCAATCTACGCATCTCGCCTTTCTTTTGTTTATAAATTAGATCTATTGTTAATAGCTTTCGTTTTATCTGTTGTCGGAGCCTTTAGACTTTTCAATTCTCAATTCTCCATTTTCAATTTCCCAGCCATTTCCTTGCCCAAGGCTAAACACTCCTCGTATTTAGTAGCGCTTAAACCTTGCTTCTGCTCAACCGGCGTACCGACAGTCTCCCACTTCATCTTCTCGCCAAAAGCCGCCAAACGTTTCACGGCGGCTCCAGCCCATGTGAAAGACCCGAAATAACCGAAAATACGATTTTTCACCTCACGCAACTCGATCTTACTCAACACAGCTTCCACCTCTGGGAACAATTGATTGCTATAAGTCGGGCTACCTACGATAACTCCCTTATATTTGAACACATCTTTCAAGATATAAGAAGAAGGGCTTTTGCTAACATTATGCATCACAATATTCTTGATGCCATTATCAGCCAAAGAAGCGGCGATCGCCTCAGCCATCTGCTCCGTGTTACCATACATGCTGCCATAAATAATAACCACGCCTTCCTCACCTTCGTAGCGGCTCATACGGTCATAGATATCGATCGCTTTCGACGCATATTCACGCCAAACAGGTCCATGGGTAGAGCAAATCGTCTGGATATCCAAGCCCGAAAGCTTCTGTAATGCCCTTTGTACTGGACTTCCATATTTTCCGACAATGTTGGAGTAATAGCGAATCATCTCTTCCCAATAATGCTCCACGTTCATCTCCGTATCGATCACACCACCATCCAATGTGCCATACGTACCGAACGCATCCGCGGAGAATACGATTTTATCCGTAACGTCATAAGTAACCATCACTTCCGGCCAATGCACCATCGGAGCCATATAAAATACAAGCTCATGACGACCCGTATTCAAGGTATCACCCTCTTTCACCTCAAACAAGCCTTCCTTGATGCCATGATATCCTTCCAGCATTCCGAAAGTCTTATTGTTTCCGACAATCTGTACGTCCGGATATTGCTGACGCAACAAACGGATACTTCCCGCATGATCCGGCTCCATATGATTTACCACGAGATAATCCAAAGAACGTCCGTCCAAGGCATCCGCTACTTTTTTCAAGAAAATATCAGAGTAACAAACATCGACCGTATCGATCAATACGGTTTTCTCGTCTACGATCAAGTACGAGTTATAGGAAACGCCGTATGGCAACGGCCACATATTCTCGAAGAGGGCCTTTTGACGGTCATTAACTCCTACATAATAAACTTTATCCGCAATTTCTTTTAACTTGTACATCTTTTTTAATTGATAATTGATAATTAAAAATTGAAAATAACAAAGCGTGTGCTCTCTAATTTTCAATTCTCAATTTTTAATTTTCCATTTCTTAGCGCTCTCCAGACAAACCAGCACCCTGCCAAAACAAACGGGATACTTAGCCATTGCCCCATATTCAACATCATTCCAGCCTCGAAAGGCTCTTGGTCATTTTTCACGAATTCGATGAAGAAACGAGACCCGAATACGCATATCATAAATACGCCGAAGATAAGTCCTTGCTTTTTCCATGCCTCTTTCTTGAAATATAGCCACATACAGATAGCGAACGTCACCAGATAACAAGCGGCCTCATACAATTGCGTCGGATGGCTCGGAGCTGTAAAAATAGGCTCCGCCCCCATTCTCCATGCGTGTAAATTATCGATAAAACGAAATCCCCAAGGCAAATCAGTGGAATGACCGTAAATCTCATGATTCATCAGGTTTCCCAGACGAATCATAGCAGCTACCAATCCTGTCGGAACCACCAACTTATCGAAAGCCCATAACATACTTTTATGGCTTACTCGCTTCGAGTAGAAATAAATGGCGATAATTATACCTAACGTACCACCATGGCTAGCCAATCCTCCCTCCCAAATCTTGAAAATCTCAATCGGGTTGGCTAAATAATATTCCGGCGCATAAAACAAACAATGCCCCAAACGGGCACCAATCACCGTACCGAGCATCGTATAAATCAAAAGGGAATCGATCCATGCGGGCGGCAGTCCCTCTTTTTTCCACATCCGCTCTACAATCATATAGCCAATAGCGAAACCAATCGCAAAAGCCAATCCATACCAACGAATCTCCCGGGAACCGATGGTAAAGATAGCGGGATCGGCAGTCCATGTAATAAAATCAAGCATAATTATTTCAGTTGGCAATTGACAATTGACAGTCGACAATCGCAAGTCAGGATTTCCCGAACTGTCAATTGCCAGCTGTCAACCATCAACTTATATTAAACGAGTCTTCTAATTAAGTTCTCTCTCTCGCCGTACAGCATATCGATTATCGGCAATTCGATCATCGTATATGCGCCCGGTTGTTGCTTCAAGCTCGCACGAGCGACAGAAACCAAGATTTGAGCGGTCAAGGCAGGGTTATTGATCTTCATATCGAATTCGATCAACTGGTTCTGAGTCTTGCCCGATACACCTTTACGAACCAAGTTCACACCATGTCCCATGTCCAACAAATTATCGACACATTCAACCTGCATTACATGAGTCTCATCATGAGCGAAATAATCATCCGCCTTGATAGCGGCAGACACTTGCTTGAAATCGTATCCGTCTTCTACCTCGATATAAACCATACGACGGTGTACACCTGTTCCCAAAGGAATCGTCATACTTAAAGCCGCCTTCACGCCTTCGATAGCCTTCACGGCAACCGTATGCCCCATACTCATTCCCGGACCGAAGTTCGTATAAGTAATACCTTTCGGCACCATCGCTTCTAACAAAGCACGTACCACAGAGTCGCTTCCCGGATCCCAACCGGCAGAAATTACAGCTACCGTATTATGAGCCTTCGCTACAGCGTCCAAAGAACGACGTAAATCCACGATACCTCCGTGTATATCGAAACTATCGACAGTATTGATGCCTAAAGCCAGAATCTCTTTCGCATGCTCTTCCACGCTACGTGTAGGAGTAGCCAAAACCGCTACGTCAACCTTATCTAACTTGGTGATGCTATCAGTAACCGTGTATGCCTTCAACTCGTCCGGAATATCATTCGGATTACGACGAATAATACCTGCTACCTCAAAATCCGGGGCAGCTTCAAGGGCCTCTAACACATATTTCCCGATGTTGCCATAACCTACGATGGCGGCTCTAATTTTCTTCATACTCTAGTTTTTACTTTTCAACCAACCGCAAAGTTAGATATAATTTAGAGCTTTAACAATAAGGAATACAGTTTTTATATCATTTTCAGAATGATATAGATCCTCACTCTTTCACGAATGAATCCGGATAGGTAGTAAGCTGCTCTACACCGGCTTTCGTACGAATCCAAGTCTTGAAGGTACGGGCTCCCTCGTTCAATTCGATCACACGTGCTCCATTTGGTATATGGATGTATTCCGTCGGACCACCCGTAAAACGACCGTAAGCCAATAATACGTCATACCAGCAAACCGCATAATCATCGTCATGATCATGACCGACAAATATACCCATCACGTCCCCGTTCTCCTTAATCGCCGTAAATAAGCCGGAATTCAAGGCCGGAGCGCATGCCTTTTCCCTACGTATGCCATAGAGTTGGGCATTCTCATCGGAAGCCGCTTGATTAAACTCCGGCAACGCAATATGGAAGAAAGCCAAAGAAGGAACCGGCTCTCCCCCGTTATTCCGGGTAAACTCTGCGCTTTTCTTACAATACCAATCGATCTGGTCACGCTTAATATAATCGTATCCTTTTACCCCCTTGATAGTTGAATAGGTATTCGAATCGATGCAATACAAGACGAAAGCATCCTTCTTCCCGTCGGAGGAACGTACGGTCAAGGCGTAATTACCCACGCCTGAGATTTCGGGAACCTCATCCGCCGTTAAACTATACGGTAGGCTTTCGGCTACTTTCAGCAACTCCTCTTTTGTCGCCCCCTGCTCATTATCATGATTTCCGAAAACAATGGAGAATGGTATTTTACGGTCGGAGACTTTCTTCAATACATTCCGCATATTTTCCAACGCAGGCTTGCTATAGATAATATCTCCCGTAAAAATCACCAAGTCCGGTTTCTCGTCATCCAACACTTGGTTCATACGCTCAAAAGCGATGTCCGAACGAGGGTCTTGCCATTTCACATGCAAGTCCGTAAACTGTACAATCTTAAACTTCTTATCCGGATTAAACTTCAACCCCGGTTTTTGGGCAAATCCCAAAGAACTCAAGCCGGCGGCCAATAACAAGGCCCCGGCAAACATCCACTTTCTCACACTCATCAAATCTCGTGTTTTTTGTAATTAATAATTATTTATTCCTTTCCGAAACAAGCGTCGAACGCATGGGCGGAAGGTTGGAAATCCACTCTCTTCACCAATTCGCAAGATTCCCGTGCCCCATGTTCCCGATCCATAGCGCTATCTTCCCATTCCACGGAAAGCGGACCTTGATAGCCAATTGAATTCAAAGCACGGATAATCTCCTCAAAATTAATCTTTCCTCGTCCTAAGCTACGGAAATTCCAATATCGACGGGGATCGCCGAAAGTAACATGACCGCCGAATATACCCACCTGCTTAGGGGTATCACTCCAATATACGTCCTTCATATGCACATGGAAGATACGCTCCGGAAACTGATAGATGAAATCCACATAGTCCACCCCTTGATATCCTAGATGACTCGGATCATAGTTAAAACCGAAAGCAGGATGGTTATTTACCGCCTCCAATGCCCTGCGTGCGGAAAAAGTATCGAACGCGATCTCTGTAGGATGTACCTCCAACGCAAAACGTACACCCAGTTTCTGAAACTCATCCAAGATGGGCGTAAAGCGACGGGCGAAATCATCATACCCCTTTTGTATCATAGCGTCCGTTACCGGAGGGAAAGAATACAAATAATGCCAAATAGAACTACCCGTAAAACCTACAACCGTATCGACTCCCAACATCTTTGCCGCATGGGCGGTCCGGATCATCTCCTCGGTAGCCCGTTGGTGAACCCCTTCCGGATCGCCATCTCCCCAAATGTAATCCGGCAAGATTGCCTTATGACGCTCATCGATATTATCGCAAACAGCTTGTCCAACCAGATGGGTAGAGATCGCATAAAGCCGTAAGTCATATTTCTTTAACAGATCCTTGATTCCTTGATAATAAGCCGTATCCGTACGTCGGACATCCACATGATCGGGAAGTCCCAATTCCACACCGTCGTATCCGAATTCTTTCGCTTTTTGACAAACTGTTTCCAGTGATAAATCTCCCCACTGGAGGGTATATAATGTTACAGGACGTGCCATATATAGTATTATTTTTAGTCGATTATTTTTATCCATTTATTCTCTGTCGATCCGGTAGCTACAATCGTCTCGATAAACCGCATGCCACGGACACCGTCTTCGGCGGAAGGGAAATCCAAGGTTTCAGGAGCCGGTTCCTCACCAGCCAGAATCGATCGCAAAGCCAAGGCGAAATTCCGATACAAATTAGCGAATGCCTCTATATAGCCTTCCGGATGCCCGCCCGGCGTACGGGAATTATGAGCGGCGATACCCGACATATATCCATTGGAAGTACGGATGATCTCCGCCGGACGATCCGGCCAACGCATAATCATCGTATTCGGTTCTTCTTGACGCCATTCCAACCCACCTTTCTCTCCATACACACGAATATTCAAGCCATTCTCTACACCTACGGCGATCTGACTAGCGGTCAGCACCCCTTTCGCGCCTCCCTCATAACGGATCAATGCCGCCCCATCATCATCCAAAAGACGATCCGGCACGAAGGTATTCAATTCACCGCATAATTCCACGGCCTTCAGCCCTGTTATATATTCCGCCAGATTAAACGCATGAGTCCCGATATCCCCCATGCAACCGGCCTTACCCGACCGATTGGGATCCACCCGCCAAGCCGCCTGCTTATTAACATCAGCGCAGTCATTATATAGCCAGCCTTGAGGATATTCCACATAAATACGGCGTATCTTACCTAAATCGCCCCTGCGTACCCTTTCCCGAGCCTCCTTCACCATCGGGTAAGCGGTATAGGTATGAGTCAGCATAAACAATTTTCCGGTTTCCTTCACTTTGTCTCGTAATTGCTTCGCCTCATCCAAGGTATATGTCATCGGTTTATCCAGTACGACATGGAAACCATGTTCCAACGCCATCATGGCCGGACCGAAATGCACATGATTCGGGGTAACGATAGACACAAAATCCATCCGTTCGCCTTCAGGCAGGGTGGCCTCTTTCTCTATCATTTCCTGATAAGATGCGTAAATACGATTATCCGGTAAAAATAAAGATTGTCCGGTAGCCAATGAATTCTCCGGGCGAGAACTGAAGCATCCACAGACCAACTCGATCTGTCCGTCTAAATTAGCGGCGATACGATGAACGGCCCCGATAAACGAGCCTTGTCCTCCACCGACCATTCCCATTCTGATTTTTCGTTTCATGGTATTATTCCGTTTTATTAAACTAAGGTAATTACATTGTTGATTCACAAAGCTATGAAAAATAACCCTGCGTACGCCAATTTAACAGCTTAATATTTTTTAATTCACAAAATATATCGTTCCTTTGCGTCAAACATTTACCAAAAATATCAACTATGAAGAAAAATGAATTAGTGGCTATCGCCTGTCTGCTTTGTTTTTGTTGTTGTAATGGAACGGAAAAGGAAGTACCTAACCCCGACCTACAAGAGGAATTATCCCCCATACAGTTTACGATCGATTTACAAAAGGAAGTATTACCCTTCCCCGTAACCAAGAGTATTCCCGAGCTGAATATCCCTGAGCCTATTCCCCAAAATCCCGATGCCGAAGAAGATCCTTCTACACCGGATATCGATCCGGATAATTTATACAACCGGATCGATTATATCGTATACCAAAGCGGAAAACCGGACATTCTGGTAAAACATAAGCAATTCACGCCTCAAGATCCGGATTTCACGATCATTTATGATTCACTGCCCTCCGGCGACTATCATATTTGTTTCCTAGCCCACTCAGACAAGAATATCTCCGTGTCCGGACAAACCGCACTATTCAGTAAAGTCTCAGATACGTTTCATCTTTTTCTCACCCAAGAAGTACAAGCGGGAGAAAGAATCATTAAAGATATCACCTTACAAAGAATCGTCGGCAAAATAGAGTTCATATCCGCCGATGGCGTACCTAAAGCCCTAAAAAGCTTCACGATAAATGTCTCCAATTATCAAAACAAGATTGACTTAACCACTGGGAATGGCATTTCTCAAAACACGCCTTATACACAAACCGACACTTTTAACGACTCTGATATCGGGAAAACAAATTTCTCCCATTCCTTCTTCACGTTTATCCCGGCTCCGGAATTCATGCTCAAAGCACACCTCTCGGCCAAAAATCAGATAAATGAAGTAACCCGGGAAAGAGAGGTTAATGACATCCTGCCTCTCATAAATCACATTATTCGTTATACTGGGATTCTCTACACCCCGAAGGAATCAGACGATACCTTCACCCTTGATATATTAAACGGTGGCAAATGGGATAGCCCCATCGACAAAGATCTAAAAGATTAATACAAAGCCGGTGTGCCAAATTTGACACACCGGCTACCTTTTTCCTAACCTTCACACTTATTTTGCGTCTTCTATCTTGAAGAGAGCGTTAAATCCCGTCAAACTAAAGGTCTCACGAACCACATTCCGCATACCGATCAAACGTAAAGACCCTTTCTTGGCAGTCGTCATTTTTTGTAATATTAAAAACAATCGGAGGCCCGCACTACTCACATATTCCAAATCAGAACAATCGACACATACTTTTACTCCCGGATTCTCCCATACCGGCAAAACCTTTTCCTCGCATTCGCGAGCCGTATTCGTATCCAATCTTCCTTTGATCTTAATTACAGTCTCTTCGCCTTTTTGGTCAATAACTACTTCCATATCTTTATATTTTATTCGGTTATTTTTTTCTTCATGATAAAGACATTCCGCTCATCTACTCTCTGATAAGAGACCTCATCCATAATCTTCTTGATCAAGAAAATACCCAACCCTCCGATTGGACGGTCTTCGGCAGATAAAGTAATATCAGGGTCTTTTCTTAAAGTCGGATCGAAAGCAATCCCATGATCTATCAAAGTCACGATCAATTCCCCACCTTCCCTGACCAACGAAATGTCTACGGCATCCTCAACATCTCCCTTATACGCATAAAAAATTATATTTGAGACAGCTTCTTCCATCACCAGATTCAGGCTCATCATGAAAGCGGTGCTTAATCCCAATTCTTCTCCAGCTTCTTCCAAGAACTCATTCATCATGGAAAGCTCATGAATATCGTTCTTAATGCGTAATGTTTTTTGCATATATCTGAAAATTTTGCGCTAAAGATATAAAAAAAAGAAATATCCTTTCCTTAAATTTGTATCTTTACCTCCGAATCGTATTTAAAGGTATAGAGTTATGGCTAAAAGATATTTAATAAACATATTCTTATTGATCGCCGTCTTATGCGGGTTCAGTAGTTGCGAGGAGGATCCGTATTATGATCCGTATGAGGAAATCACCTATGATTTATGTAATTATGTATGGACAGATTGGTTTGTCGTAGACGGCTTGGATTGTGAGCAGCAACTTACATTTAATCCGGATGGGAAAGGATGGGATACAAGAATTTATCATTACCCAAGCGGACGCATAGATCGAGAGGAAATTCCATTCTACTGGGACTGGGACAATTACTATACCGATATACTTTATATGGACTATGAAGACGGCCAAACAACACTAGAGAACGTATGGATTAGTGGTCGGACTTTTAAATGTCTATATAATGGCGAATGGGTAACGTTTAAGGCCTATTAAAGAATACACTACCAATTATGTACTCAATCACATAGAGGCGCCGGCCTTGTCCCAACTCTCCACGATCGTAAAAATGAAACATAAAAAAGTTATGATCTCAATTCTACTATTTGTAGTTTTACTGATAGGGACGGCATCCATTATATTCTACCATCCCGCATTCGGACATTTACCCCGGGGAGAGAGATTGGAGCGAATCAAGCGCTCGCCCAATTACCGGGATGGGAAATTCCATAATATCCATCTTACACCAACTACAACGATGAAAAAAGGAGGGGTACAAGTATTTTGGGACTTCTTCTTTGGAAAACAACCCGATTTAAAACCCCATAAAAGTTTACCGACCGTAAAAACGGATTTACTTCATCTGGACCGAAATGAAGACCTTGTTATTTGGTTTGGTCATTCATCTTATTTGATCCAAAACGGGGGCAAGCGATTTCTGATAGATCCCGTATTAACAAATAGGTTTCCGGCCTCCTTGATGTTTCAGCCATTTAAAGGCACAGATCTCTACAAGCCGGAGGACATCCCTGATATTGATTTCTTGATAATTACCCACGAGCATTGGGATCATTTGGATTATTATACGGTTAAACAACTGAAAGATCGTATAGGAACCATAATCTGCGGACTAGGCGTAGGGGAATATTTTGAATATTGGGGATTCTCTCCGGAACACATCGTGGAAATGGATTGGTATGATAGTTATCGCATTGATAACGACTGCCAAATATACTGCTTGCCCGCCCGTCATTTCTCAAACCGATTATTAAAAAACGCCCAAACGCTATGGGCCTCATTTATGATAGACGGTAAGCAACAAATATATCTATCGGGAGACGGAGGGTACGATACCCATTTTGCGGAGATCGGCAAAAGATTTCCACAAATAGATCTAGCCATCATGGAAAACGGACAATATAATGAAGACTGGCGTTATATACATCTAATGCCTGATGATCTTCCACTCGCTATCAAAGATTTGCACCCCAAACAGGTGCTCACGGTACATCATTCCAAATATGCCTTGAGCAAACATCCTTGGTACGAGCCACTGGAAAATATCCATAAAGCATCAAAACCGCAATCCTATAAACTTCTTACACCCATGATCGGCGAGAAAATACTTGATAAAGTTCCATAAGATCAAAATTAAGACATTACAGCTATGACAAACGAAGATTGCATGAACAACGAGCTTGTGGAAATACATCTAATATTCATATAGTAGTCTCGCCGGGAATCGAACCCGGATCTAAAGTTTAGGAAACTTCTATTCTATCCGTTGAACTACAAGACCAACTCTTTTGAGATTGCAAAAGTATAATCTTTTCCTCAAATAGGCAACCGTTATCGGATGTTTTTCCCGCCTATCCGGAAGCTTCTCATTATTTCCGAAAAAACATGTACGTGTTTCCGGAAAAACATGTACGTCTTTTTCAAAAAACACGTACGTGTTTTCAAGAGCTAATATAACATCAAATAGATCAATCAAATAAGCTTTGCATCACCGATAACGATTTGATTTCCGGAAAATCCGGGAGATGTAGACGGTAATACTCAAGAATACGATGAATAATACGGGCCCGCTCTTGCCGGGAAAAACCATAAAGCGACATATTCTCAAAACTGATACGCAGCAAACGGGAAAAGAAAGCGCTCTCCACCTTATTTAAATAATGCCGATGCATCGGGATATGATCCGTAAACACCCCATTCAACATATCGAAATAATATCCCACCCTATGCGATTCCATATTCGGGAAAATACCGAGATGGTGGAGAAGACCTAACAAGAAAACCATATGAAAATTAGCGATACCTTTATCCGCATACTCCAATAGATGTATGGACTCGTATAAATAATCAAATAAACGGGGATCCGGCTCCGTATCTTTCACGACCCTAAAAAGAACCTCCGAGAGGAAAAGCGCCAATACATTCTTAACCGGATCACAACAAACATCATTCAGCGGAAAACAAATGCGGGTCTCCTTAATCCGGTGCAAGTCCCGCTTATTCAAGTGCTCCACCTCCATTTCCAGAACGGACAAAGGTATAAACAAAGCCTTCGATACCGTGCTTTTCTTCCCTCGGCTACGACTAACCAGATACGAGGCCCGGCCAAACGCCTCCGTATACATATATATAATAGAATATTTATCATTGTAAGGGATCGTATGCAAGACAATCCCCCTCGTTTTACACAACATAATTCGTATCTTTGCGACGATGATTAAGAACAAAGATACTCAAATTAACGTTATACATATAATTAAAGTATAGAATTATGTTGGACTTAACGACCCCTTCTTTATTATTTTCCGCCATATCATTGATATTGTTGGCCTATACGAATCGCTTCCTTTCATACGCCAGCGTAGTGCGTGCCTTGAAAGAAAAGCATCAGCAAACCCATGACCCCAAGGATATCGCCCAGATAGCGAACCTGCGGAAAAGGCTCTATCTGACCCGTTCCATGCAAATATTAGGAATACTCAGTTTGCTGCTCTGCGTGATCGCTATGTTCTTCATTTATGTATCGTGGCAGGTTTTCGCCGCATGGATATTTGGCATAGCCTTATTGCTATTAGCGGCGTCGTTATGTGTATGTATCTGGGAAATAAATATTTCCGTTAAAGCCTTGGAAATTCATCTGGAAGATATAAGTTCTAAAGAGAAGTTAAAACAGTGAGTAGCATTAAATTTTCCTTCGAAATGTTTTGCCAGTTCAGAGAGATCGTCTATCTTTGCACTCGCAATCGGGAAATCACTTTCTTAGAACGCTATAAGTGAGAGCTTTGACATTTTGGCCCATTCGTCTATCGGCTAGGACGCAAGATTTTCATTCTTGAAAGAGGGGTTCGATTCCCCTATGGGCTACAATAAACAGGATTAAAAAACAATAAAGAGAAGATCTAGAAATGGCAAATCATAAGTCATCAATCAAGAGAATCAGACAGACAAACGCAAGACGTTTGCGTAACAGATATTACGCAAAGACAGCTAGAAACGCTATGAAAGTTTTGCGCGCTACTGAAGACAAGAATGAGGCACAAGCTTTATTCCCTAAGGTATGCTCTATGTTGGATAAGCTTGCAAAAAAGAACGTTATCCACAAGAACAAGGCCGGTAATCTGAAATCTAAGTTGGCTAAGCACGTTAATGCGCTAGCATAAGCAGAAGGTAATTACTTTTACAAGTATAAAGCCGGACTCTCAATAAGCCCGGCTTTTTTAAACCTAATGGCCCATTCGTCTATCGGCTAGGACGCAAGATTTTCATTCTTGAAAGAGGGGTTCGATTCCCCTATGGGCTACCAACCAAAAGGAGAGAGATAAGTTCATGGCTTATCTCTCTCCTTTTTTATTATACCCGTCCTTTTTTCGCTATTTTCACATCCCCCACTTCGCTATCTCGATAAAAATCACTACATTTGTTAGATTTTTTTTGAGGACATAGATAATTACAGATTTTAAAGAAAGATAAACTCATGAGTGAAGAAATTAAGAATACTTCTACAGAGTACTCCGCAGATAGTATTCAAGTACTTGAAGGGTTAGAGGCAGTACGAAAAAGGCCATCCATGTATATTGGCGATACCAGCGAGAAAGGTCTCCATCACTTAGTGTATGAGGTCGTAGATAACTCCATAGACGAAGCGCTAGCCGGATATTGTACATACATCGACGTGGTAATCAATGAGGACAACTCGATCACGGTTACCGACGACGGCCGTGGTATCCCCGTGGATATTCATGAGAAAGAAGGTAAATCAGCTTTGGAGGTAGTATTGACGGTGCTGCACGCCGGCGGTAAGTTCGACAAGGGAACCTATAAAGTATCCGGTGGTTTGCACGGTGTGGGTGTATCTTGCGTAAACGCCCTCTCTACTTATCTGAAAGCGGAAGTTCGCAGGAACGGTAAAGTACATATGCAGGAGTTCTCTTGCGGAAAGCCGTTGCACGACGTACAGGTTATCGATAATACGGATAAAACAGGTACTACGATCTCTTTCAAGCCGGACGGTTCTATCTTTACGGTCACGGAATACAAGTATGATATCTTGGCTACCCGTTTGCGTGAATTAGCGTTCTTGAACGCTGGTATTACGCTACGTCTGACAGATAAGCGAGTTCTGAAAGAAGACGGTTCATTCAAGTCCGAGGTATTCCATTCGGATGAGGGATTGAAAGAGTTTGTCCGCTATATCGACCGTTCTAAAGAGAAACTGATTCCAGACGTAATCCATATCGTTACCGAGAAGCAGGGTATCCCTGTCGAGGTGGCGTTAACTTATAATACTTCTTACAATGAGAGCGTATTCTCTTACGTAAATGATATTAACACGATAGAAGGTGGTACACACTTAGCCGGTTTCCGCCGTGGCCTGACCCGTACGTTGAAAAAGTACGCCGAGGATTCTAAATTATTGGAGAAAGCCAAGGTGGAGATTCAAGGGGATGACTTCCGTGAAGGTTTGACCGCCGTTATCTCTATCAAGGTAGCCGAACCTCAGTTCGAGGGACAGACAAAGACGAAGCTGGGTAATAGCGAGGTTACCGGTGCAGTGGATATGGCGATCGGTGAGGCGTTAGGCTATTATTTGGAAGAACATCCGAAAGAGGCGAAAATAATCGTCGACAAGGTGATCTTGGCCGCTCAAGCCCGTCATGCCGCTCGTAAGGCTCGCGAATTGGTACAACGCAAATCTCCGCTGACAGGAGGTGGGCTTCCCGGTAAATTGGCGGACTGTTCCTCTAAAGACGCGTCGATCTGCGAATTGTTCCTTGTCGAAGGAGACTCCGCAGGTGGTACGGCTAAGCAAGGACGCGACCGTAACTTCCAAGCGATCCTACCATTGCGCGGTAAGATCTTGAACGTGGAGAAAGCGATGGATCATAAGATCTTCGAAAGCGAGGAAATCCAGAACATCTATCGCGCGATGGGCGTAACCGTCGGTACGGAGGATGACCCGAAAGCGTTGAACATGGAGAAGCTGCGTTACCACAAGGTGATTATCATGACCGATGCCGATGTGGACGGTAGCCACATCGCCACATTGATCTTGACCTTCTTCTTCCGCCGTATGCGTTCCTTGATCGAGAACGGATATGTGTATCTGGCGACTCCTCCCCTCTATTTGTGTAAGAAAGGTAAGGTTGAGGAATACTGCTGGACCGAGCAACAACGTCAGCAGTTCATCTTAAAATATGGAGGAGGCAACGAGAACTCGATCCATACACAACGATACAAAGGTTTGGGAGAAATGAACGACCATCAATTGTGGGATACGACCATGAACCCGGAAAACCGTACGTTAAAGCAGATCACGATCGACAACGCAGCCGAGGCTGACCAAATCTTCGCCATGTTGATGGGTGAAGACGTAGGCCCTCGCCGCGAGTTTATCGAGGAAAACGCTACATATGCTAACATAGATGCTTAAAATCATGAAAGTCCGTCGTCCGAATCTAGAGGCCCTATACAAAGAAGTTGATAATTATATACCGGCTAAAGAAAGCCTTCAACCTCCCCGAATAGGAATATCCGCTAACCGGAGAGACGGACTTTCCTGTATAGCCGAGACCTACGTGCAAGCCGTGCTGGACGCAGGGGGAGCCCCGGTACTTATCCCGGTGATCACGGATCTGAAAGCATTGACCGTACTGGTTTCCGAACTAGACGGATTAGTTATGAGCGGGGGTGGAGACATCAATCCGCTCTATTTGCATGAGGAGCCTATCCCGCAATTGCAAGACGTAGATACGTTACGTGACGAATACGATTTGATATTGCTTCGCTTGGCCGCTAACCGACAAATTCCGATCATGGGTATTTGCCGGGGGCATCAGATCATGAATGTAGCGTTCGAAGGAAGTGTCTATCAAGACATCCATTCACAAGCCAATCATGCTCTATTGAAACACAGCCAGACATTGGCTCGGGAATATCCGTCGCATACGGTAACACTCGAACCGGGAATGAACCGCCTACGTACTATTTTCAATGGAGAAGAACAAATCCTTGTCAACTCTTTCCACCATCAAGCGGTAAAAGAGGTCGCCCCCGGATTTAGAGCGACAGCGACCGCCCCGGATGGAATCAATGAGGCTATGGAACATACGGAGAAAACGATATTCGGTGTACAATGGCATCCGGAGGCCATGGCTCCGCAAGGGGATGAGGCCATGAAAGCCCTATTCGCTTACCATATCGAGAATGCCCGCCGTTTCGCAAAAGCCAAAGCGATCCATCAACGGATCGTGACGATCGATTCCCATACAGATACCCCAATGATCTTTCCCGGTGAATTTAATATCGGGGAGAAAGAAGGAGGGAAAGTGAATCTTCCTTTTATGGAAGAAGGGCGTATCGACGCAACCTTTATGGTCGCCTATATCCCGCAAGGTAAACGAGATGAGGCATCCTTACAGGCAGCGACAGCGTATGCGATAGAACGGCTGAATCAAGTAAAACGCCAGCAAACCTTACATCCGGACCGGATGGTTATAGCGACTACCCCCCAAGAGATCCGGACGATTAAGGCGCAAGGGAAAAAAGCGATCTGCCTCGGCATCGAGAACGGGTACGCTTTAGGGAAGCTGGTCGAAAACCTACGAATGTTCAAGGAGATGGGAGTTTCTTATATCACCTTATGCCATAATGGGGATAACGATATTTGTGATTCCGCTAGAGGAAAACAGGAATGGAAAGGACTAAGTCCTTTCGGTAAGGAAGTGGTAAAAGAGATGAACCGATTAGGAATCATGGTTGATATCTCGCATGCGGCGGAAAGTACCTTTTATCAGGTACTGGAAGTGAGCGAGACGCCAATCATAGCCTCCCACTCTTCCGCACGTGCGCTTTGCGATCATCCCCGCAATTTAACGGATGATCAACTGAAAGCGCTGGCCGCTCAAGGGGGTGTCGCCCAAATCTGCCTATACAAAGGATTCATCAATAAGGAAGAGGAAAAAGCTTCTTTAAGCGACGCTATCCGCCATATCAATCATATCGTGGATTTAATCGGTATCGATCATGTAGGAATCGGCTCGGATTTTGACGGAGACGGGGAACTGATCGGTTGCTCGGCTACCAATGAGTTGATTAACATTACCGTCCGACTTTTAGAAGAAGGATATACAGAAGAAGATATACGGAAAATATGGGGTGGGAACTTGCTAAGGGTTATGACCGCTATACAAGATTTTCCAAACAAATAGCAAACGAAAACAACTACATATTATGAAAAATATCTTATACACAGCAATATGCGCCTGTAGTATCTTATGTGGAGCACAGGCACAGACACCCGGATCGGAAGTCCCCAACTTAAAAAAGCTATATGAGTTGACAGACTCTTGCGATGTAAACGTGCGGGCACGATTCTCCCCATTGATCGGGATTTCCGCCAGTATCTCAAGTGGTGCTTCCCGGGTAGGGGCCACCTATATCCAATCCATCGTAAAGGCAGGGGGAACTCCGATTATCATCCCGGCTGTTACTGACGGTAAAGTACTCAGGAATATCGTATCGAATTTAGACGGGTTAGTTCTTATAGGAGGAGCGGATGTAAACCCTCTATGGTATGAGGAGGAGCCTCGGGAAAAGCTGGAGGAAGTCGATCCGGTACGCGATTTGTATGAGTTGAAACTAATCAAGATGGCTACCGATCAAAATATTCCCGTCTTAGGCATATGCCGGGGATTGCAACTGTTGAATGTAGCGTTTGGCGGTACGCTTTACCAAGACATCCCCTCACAACGTGGCGATCATTCTGTCAAGCATAGGCAAGATTTACCCAGTTCGTATGGCTCACACCGTGTCTTTGTTGACGCGAACTCACAGCTAGCCTCTATTCTAGGGAAAGATACCTTAGCCGTAAACTCTCTTCATCATCAAGCGATCAAGGAGTTGGCGCCTATCTTCAAGGCTACCGCTTATGCGCCCGACAGTATTATCGAGGCTATCGACGCTTATCCGAATCGATCCATCATGGGAGTTCAATGGCATCCGGAAGCGTTGACTTACGGAGGCGACACTACGATGTTAAGGATATTCCGCCATCTGATAGGAAAGGCCGAGACTTTCCACCAAGCCAAAGAGATGCACAAGCATTTCCTTTCCGTAGATACACATACCGATACTCCTTTCTGGTTCAAACGTGCCGGATTCAGCATCGCGGACCGGGAACGTAACCGGGTAAACATCCCTAAGATGCAAGAAGGGAAACTAGACGGGGTGTTCCTTGCGGCCTTCATCGGACAAGGTAAACGTGATGAGGTCTCTTTACAAGAAGCCGTACAAAAAGTAACAGGCTTGATCGAAGGTATTCGCAAGCAAGCTGAATTGAATAAGGATTTATGTGGCATCGCCGTTACGAACCAAGACTTCATCCGCTTGAAGAATGAAGGGAAAAAAGCGTTCTTTATCGGTATAGAGAATGGATACGGCATTGGTAAGGATCTGGCGAATATCGCTAAGTTCAAGGCGATAGGTGTCAATTATATCACGCTCTGCCACTCCTACGATAACGATATTTGCGACTCATCCACCCATACCAAGAAAGAATGGGACGGTTTAAGTCCGTTTGGTGAAGAGGTTGTGAAAGAGATGAATCGCCAAGGTATCATGGTGGATATGTCTCATGCCTCTGAGAAGTCATTTTGGGATGTTATCAAATTGTCCAAGGCCCCGATCATCTGCTCGCATTCCTCATCCATGGCGATGTGCAAGCACGACCGTAACCTGACCGACGAACAACTAAAGGCCCTTGCCCAAAATGGAGGCGTAGCGCAAGTTTGCTTGCTCGACCGCTATATCAATGAGGATTATAAAAACGCGAGCCTTACCGACGCGATCGAACATATCGATCATATGGTGAAAGTCGCCGGTATCGATCATGTAGGTATCGGCTCTGATTTTGATGGCGGTGGCGGAATTATCGGTTGCGAAAGTGACAACGATTTCATACAGATCACTGTTAAATTAATAGAGAAAGGATATACAGAGGAAGATATCGCCAAGATATGGGGTGGAAACTTGATGCGTGTATTAGACGAGGTTCAAGCGACTGCCTCCGTAAAAACATTATAAACAAAACAGATTTATGATCAGATTATTTTTTGCGTTATTGAGTTTTGCTCTTTTATCATGTGGAGCCAAAGGAACCAAAGAGACAGGTAATATGCCGGAGATCAAAAAACAACCGATCGCCTCAGCTGTTCCCGATTTCAACGCAGACAGCGCTTACGCCTATGTAGCGAACCAAGTCGCTTTTGGTCCCCGTGTACCTAACACGGCGGCTCATAAAGCATGCGGGGATTACTTAGCATCTGAATTGAAGCGCTTTGGCGCCAAAGTCTACCAACAGGAAGCGATACTGACCGCCTACGACGGAACGAAGCTGGAAGCGAGAAACATCATAGGCTCGTTTGATCCGGAGAATAGTAAACGTGTTTTACTATTCGCGCATTGGGACAGCCGTCCCTATTCGGACCACGATCCCGATCCTTCCAAGCACCGGACCCCATTGGACGGGGCGGACGATGGCGGTAGCGGCGTAGGTGCCTTATTGGAGATCGCCCGCCAAATCGGACAAAAAGCCCCGGGTATCGGCATCGATATTATTTTCTTCGATGCGGAGGATTATGGTACGCCGGAGTTCGTAACCGATTATACACCGGATAGCTGGTGCCTAGGTACCCAGTTCTGGGCAAAAAATCCGCATGTCCCTAATTATACGGCGGAATACGGAATCTTATTGGATATGGTGGGCGGCAAGAACGCCACGTTTTTCAAGGAGCAACAATCCTTACGTGCGGCAGCCCCGATCGTCGAGATGGTATGGAGCGCGGCCCGCGATCTGGGATATGGCAAATATTTCATTAACGCCGCAGGTGGAGCCATCACAGACGATCACCAATATGTGATTAGCGGACGTAATATCCCGAGTATCGACATCATTAACTACGACCCTGAGTCTAAAACAGGTTTCGCCAGTTATTGGCATACTCAAAAAGATAATATGGAGAATATAGACCGTGAGACTCTAAAAGCTGCCGGTCAAACCGTACTGGAAGTAATATACAATCGATAAAATACTGATAAAATGACAATCAATGAACTTCAAGACAATGTAATCGAAGAATTCTCAGTCTTCGATGATTGGATGGATAAATATGCGTTATTAATAGATCTGGGAAACTCCCTTCCCCCGCTCGATGAGAAATATAAAACGGAAAGCAACTTGATCGAGGGTTGCCAAAGCCGGGTTTGGTTCCAAGCGGATTATGCAGATGGAAAGATTATTTTCCAAGGAGAAAGCGACGCCGTGATCGTAAAAGGTATCGTATCCCTTTTGATCAATATCCTATCCGGCCATACCCCGCAGGAGATACTGGATGCCGATCTTTACTTTATCGACAAGGTAGGATTAAAAGAGCATTTATCCCCTACTCGTTCCAACGGGTTGGTAGCGATGGTGAAGCAAATGCGTCTGTACGCAATGGCTTACCGGGCAAAGGAACAACAATAAAAATAGGTGTTTTCACACGTATATAGGCACGAGCCGATACGTATATACGTGTAAGCCTACACCGATATAGGCATAGCCTCATACGTATATACGCATAAGGTTATGCCTATATACGTATTAAAAACCTAGTGTAAGCTGCTCCGGTAAAAGCGTGAATGTCTTGCGATGATAAGGCGTGATTCCGTGGGTACGAATCGCTTCCCTGTGGACCTTGGTAGGATAACCTTTATTGTCCAGCCAATGATAAGCGGGGTATTCCAAGGCCAATTCATTCATATAATCATCACGATAGGTTTTAGCCAATATAGAGGCGGCGGCGATACTCAGGTATTTGCCATCGCCTTTTACTACGGTCGTATGCGGAATATCGGGATAAGGGGTAAAACGGTTTCCATCGATCAATAAATGTTCCGGCCGTACTTTCAGTTGCTCGATCGCACGATGCATAGCCAAGAAAGAAGCCTTTAAGATATTAATCTTATCGATCTCTTCCGGACTGACGATGCCTACCGCCCAAGCGATCGCCTCACGTTCGATGACAGGACGAAGCTTATACCGTTTCTTCTCGCTTAATTGCTTGCTATCGTTTAAATCCTCATTCTTAAAATCTTCCGGAAGAATCACGGCGGCGGCGAATACCGCACCCGCCAAGCAGCCTCTTCCCGCCTCATCACACCCGGCCTCTATACGCCCGGTTTCCATATATGGTAATAACATATCCCAGTTTATTATTTATCGTATATATAGCTTTGTAGAGACGGAGCACGCCCCGTCTCTACAAGGTTGTACATTATTTTTGCTCATTCACAATCCAAGGGCGAAGCACGAACCAAGCGAATGCCGTAGCGGCGATCACCCCGCAAGTATTCGCCAAGAAATCAAACCAATCCCCACCCCGGTACGTCGTACAATATTCTTGCAATATCTCAATAATCCCACTCATAACGATCGGGCATAAAACTGCCCCGATCCAAGCATGCCATAATACCGTCTCATACTTCCGGTGATTCCGCAAGAACTCCAGCCATAGCATACCCGACATCCCCCCATACATACAGAAATGAACCACCTTGTCCACACCCGGGAATAAAGGGATATCATCCATCTTCGGCGGCTTAAAGAACGACAAGTAAATAACGACCAATATAATCGCCAGTGAAAACGGATATTTCTTAATATAATACATCATACTCAAAACATCTTCCGAACTCGTTCCACACCTGCGATGAACGTATCGATCTCCTCTTTCGTATTATAAAAGGAGAAAGACGCCCGCACCGTACCCTCGATTCCTAAGGCATGCATCAAAGGCTGGGCACAATGATGCCCTGTACGAACCGCTATTCCCAGACGGTCCAGCAACATCCCCATATCGTAATGATGGATATTACCCACCAAAAAAGAAAGCACCGCTCCTTTATGATCCGCTTGTCCAAAAATACGCATCCCTTCAATCGTATTTAATCCAGCGGTCGCATATCGTAGAAGCTCATCCTCATAAGTAGCTATATTCTCTATACCGATCCGGTCTACATACCGCAAAGCTTCCGCCAACGCCGTACTACCAATATAATCCGGAGTTCCCGCCTCGAACTTAAAGGGAAGTTCATTAAAAGTTGTCTTCTCGAACGAGACCGTAGCGATCATCTCGCCTCCTCCCTGATACGGAGGAAGTTTATCCAACCACTCCTCTTTACCATACAAGACCCCGATACCCGTCGGTCCGTAAATCTTATGCCCGGAGAAAACATAAAACTCCGCATCCAAGTCCTGCACATCCACCTTCATATGCGGAACGGCTTGAGCCCCGTCTATCAACACCGGCACGTCTTGTTCATGAGCGATCTCGATCATCGCCTTTACCGGATTCACCGTACCCAAGACATTAGACACATGAGTCACGGAAACCAAACGAGTCTTATCCGAGAATAATTTACGATACTCATCCAGATTCAACTCCCCTTTCTCATTCATCGGGATCACCTTCAACGTAATACCTTTCCGGGCCGCTTGTATCTGCCAAGGAACGATATTGGAATGATGCTCCATCACGGACACGATCACCTCATCCCCTGCCGACATACATTCATCCGTAAAGCTGGAAGCGATCAAATTAATGGATTCCGTAGTTCCCCGGGTAAAAATAATCTCATTCGAGAAACGGGCATTCAAGAAATGCTGTACCGTTTTGCGAGCCTCCTCATGCGCCTCTGTCGCCGCTTGGCTCAAGAAATGTACGCCTCGGTGGATATTAGCGTTTACGTTATAATATCCATTCTCTATCTTTTCTACCACTTGACGAGGTTTCTGGGTAGTAGCACCATTATCGAAATATATCAGCGGTTTATCGTATATCTTATGATCCAAGATCGGAAAGTCTTTTCGGATCGCTTGAACGTCTAACATAGTCTTACTTCTTTTTGTCTTAAAATTACGAGAGCCAAAGATACAAAAAAAAGGCTTTCTCGCTGAAAGAAAGCCTTTTTTATCATTACCTAACAGATATTACGCCTACACTTTATTCTCTTCTCGCACGTTTACTTTTCTCTTCCAAAGTTAAAGTACGGAGACTCTATGCGGGCGTTGTCCATCAAGACTGCCAGTTCTTTTACCTTATCGGGATATTTCTCCGCCAGATTTGTATCCTCGTGTATATCATTACTTAAATCATACAGTTCCAATATAGTCTCACCCACGATCGGTTGCCGGATTAGTTTCCATTTACCGGAGCGTAATGCTTCCCGGCCATTCAACTCGTGAAATTCCCAATATAAATAATCATGGGCCTGTTGATCTTTCTTTGATAACAAGGTTGGTAAGAAAGAGATTCCATCCGTCTTCTCGGGCAAAACCGTACCTGTAAGTTCTGCCAATGTCGGCATGACATCCCAGAATGCGCTTATATGATCCGATTGGGCTCCGGCCTTGATCGTACCCGGGCACCATGCCACCATAGGTATACGGATGCCTCCTTCATATACATCCCGTTTGATCCCCCTAAAAGGTCCGTAACTCTTGAAAAAATCGGGATCAGCTCCACCCTCATGATGCGGGCCGTTATCGCTGGTAAAAATCACGATCGTATTCTTATCCAAACCTAACTCTTTCAATTCAGCCATTACATCCCCCACGTATTTATCCAACCGGGAGACCATGGCGGCAAAGGAGGCCAAGGGCTTCTCCGAGGTGTTATAACCGCCATACACTTTATCAAACTTACCAATATAAGGAGTCTCCTCGAATGAGTTCTCGTACATCTTATAAATAGAATCATGCGGAAGATTCAATTCCGCATGAGGCAGCGTATAAGTAAGCATCGCAAAGAATGGTTGCTCCTTATGATCCCGGATGAACTTCAATGCTTGCTCATGAATCAAATCTTGTGAATATGTCTTGCAAGCATTGTTCTCGTTTTCAGGAAAAAGAACCTTCTCCTCATTATGCCATAAATGATCCGGATAGAAGGAATGCGACTGCCGTTGGCAATTATACCCATAAAACTCATCGAAGCCCATCTTATTGGGAATGGAGACAGAGCCCGGATTTCCCAATCCCCATTTACCAAAGATACCGGTCGTATAACCGGCCGATTTCATTAATTTACCCAACGTATAGGTATCCTCCCGCATCGGCTGTTGGCCTTCGGGCGTGATCTCCCGGTTTCCCCGGACTTGCGTATGTCCCGTATGCAATCCGGTCATCAAGGAGCAACGGGAAGGGGCACTCACCGTACATCCGGCATAATGCTGCGTGAACAACATTCCCTCCTTCGCCATCCGATCGATATTGGGCGTCTTGATAATCTGCTGGCCATAACAACCCACATCGCCATATCCTAAATCATCCGCTAAGATATACACAACATTCATAGGACGCTCCGGAGTTTTTTCGCAACCGGACATTCCGACAAGCAGCAATGTCCCGGATATACATAAAGTCAATTGTGTTTTCATATACCTTTAAAATAAATAGAAGTGTTAGAAACCAATTACAATCTTCTGATCCTGATTCGTAGACAAGCGGTTCGTCCGTACCTTAACCCTTCCCATACGATCCGAGGCATCGAAGTACCAGCCTTCTTGTCCGGCATTGAACGCTTCGGGGGAGATGGCAGATAGGGGCTTTTCGGCTACGGTTACGTTTGACGGGCTGGATTCTGAGCGGACATCCAATAGGTAAGTACGCTCTTGGTAACGTCCTTTATAATCTCCTTTCGCTTTCGCTATATCCACGGTGATCGTTCCTTTCTCACCTTTTGGGGAGGAAACAGAGATTAAGGTACGGGCAAACTCGCCTTTCTTATAATCACGGGTGAGACCGTCATCCTCATATAAATTGAAAGAGGTGTTTCCGTAGGGATATAAGTCCAAGGTCAAGACATCCGCAGGTTTCTCGCCTACATAATTCATATCCGGATACATCGGGATAATGGCGCCTTGACGGATAAATACCGGGCAAATATCCAGTTTAGCCTCATATTTATCCAACCACTTGCCACCCTCGTATTTCTTTCCGGTCCAATAGTCGTACCATTCTCCGGCAGGGAAGTAGATACTGTCGCGTACGTTCTTCCGGGTATATACGGGGGCAACCATCATCCACTCACCACTCATGAACTGGTATTGGGTAGTCGTATCACGGGTAACCACGTCGTCCGGGAATTCCAATACCATCGCACGAGCCATCGGTACACCGGTCATATGCGCCTCATGGCAATAGGTATAGGCGTACGGGTTCAGACGCATCTTCAGCTTTAAGAATTTACGGTTGATATCCGTGTACGGATGCCCATATACCCAAGGCTGACGGTCGGCATCTGCCCAGCCACTCATGGTCATAAAGATCGGGGTGAAGACCTTCCATTGCAAGTCGCGGGTATAGGTTTTCGGGGAACCGCCGAAGATACCGTCCACATCGCTAGTAGCGGCGTTCATAGCGGAAAGGCCGGCACCCGTGATCGTCGGGATATGGTAACGGATATAATCCCAGTTGCTCACTTGGTCACCGCTCCATACCGTAGAATACCGCTGAGTTCCGGCCCAACCGCAAACAGCCCATACGAAGCCTCGTTCGTTCGTATTGCTCTCGATCCCCTCGAATGCGGATTTACAGCCGTTCAAGGCAAACTCATAGCCTTCTCCAACCCAAGCCACATCCAATTTACACAGGCGGGTACCACATTTACCAACCTCGTAGGCGATCTTATCCACACCATTCTCTGTCCACAAGCCCGTATGGAAGCCTCGTTTACCTAATTCCGTCACAACAGAATCCAATTTCACATAGCCGCAACCATAGCCATCGTTCGGCAAGATCCAGCCACGGGGCATATCATATTCCACATATTTATCAGCAACTTGGCTGATTACGTCCGGGGTGGATTGAGGCCATCCGGTGCGCTGTTCCCCTTTGTTATAGCAGTCGGCATCTCCCATCGTAAGCATCCACATCGCCGGCATAAAAGGTTTTCCGGTGATATCCGTATAGTCGTTCAATAGGTCTTTCAAGGAAGGGCCGTAGAAGTAGAATGCGTCAAAGCGATTCTCGTTATGCGTCAACTGACTGGTGAAGCCCATCAGCTTAAAGCCATCATCATAGTTCTTGTCCAACATCTCCGTGCCGTTGAAGGCATAATGTCCCGGGGCAAACGTATTGCGGAATACGCCATATCCTTTCGTGGACATATAGAAGGGAGCCGGGTTAGAGGATTGATCCTCATCCCAACCGGTCACCTCGATATCCGCTTCCTTCCCAGCGTATGAGAAATTACCTTGTTGCATACCGCAACCGTAGAAATCCTCATCACCGCTACGGCGCATCGTTTGGGTCGTTTTTAGTCCGAAGGCAAGTGGTTCGGCCTCCTCGTAGATCACGGCACGGTTATTCTTGTCATACATGGCGAAACGAATAGGGTTCTTATAGACACGTACGACACATTGGGAAGTCGTGAACTTATAATAGCTGCCGTTGTCGGCCATGGAGACTCTCGGGTTCTTTACCCCATAATCTACAACGATCGAGTTTGCCGCCGGATTGGTATACTCCCCATCCGGTGCCAACCAGATACGGAAGATATCATCCCGGTAAAACATCAACTTAACCTTAGCGTACCCGGAGACGAACTCATATTCCGTGTTGCTGATCTTATTGAACTTCGTCAACTTACCCAAGTTCATACGGGCGGCGAACAGGTTCGCTTTTAATATGTTGTTTGACGAACGCTCATCCTTCGGGTATTGGATAGCGAACTCTATTTTATAGGAGCCCATCTGGGTTAGGTCGGTAGCAGGGAAAGCTACCTCATATTCCTCTTGTTTAGCGATCGGATGCCCGGAGGCGGTTACCGTGGCGGTTAGTTTCTGACCGTTGTTTAAAGAGGCGGTTACCGTGAAATCCTCGTCTACGGGCTGGGAGCCAACGTTCTTCAGCTTCACTTTCAACACGTCTTCCTTCGTGAACGTATTCCCGGTTTCTTGGTGTGAGGTCACTTTCTCCAAGGCCAAGTCATGCGCGAAAGGCTCTGTCAGCTCAATATCATCGACCATCCAATACCAAGAGAAGATATCCCGCCAGAAGAAACGCAAGTAGACGGTTTTCTGATTCGCGGCTACCTCGCTGATGTTGATCTCCTCGTTCACCGGGGCATGAAGCTGGGTAGCGGCGGGGATCTTATCCATCACGTTATACTCTTTCCAATTCACCCCGTCGTTGCTGACGCCTACCCAAAGGCCGGCACGTTTTCCGGTGAACCAATTATTCCAACGAAACAGGTGCTGGAATTTCAATACCACATCGTTCTTTCCCGCGCAATCGATAGCGCTGGTCTGGAAATAGCCGTTCGGGTATTCCTCCCGTTGATTCCACTTCGTGATCTCCTCCCCGGTGACTACGCCCGGCCGGAATTGCATATGATAGCCACGGCTCGTAGATGCGATGGGAGGTGCTTGTTGCTCGAACTGGAAAGAGCCGGGATAAGGCTGATCGGTTACAATCCATTCACACTTTGCCGATTTCGTTGAATCGACAATCATCCAGCCGTCGGGTAATTTCCCGGCGGAGAAATCTTCTTTCCAAAAACTTTGTTGTGCGGACAGGGAGGAAACGCAACCTGTCAGAAACATGGATACAATTAGACTTTTTATCATTTGAATTAGTTGATTAGATTTAGGCAGTAAAGATAGTCTTAATTTACGAGGGTTCGCAAACGTTCGCGTGATTTTTATTCCCTTTTCGCCGGGCGAAAGCGTGTTATTATCAATGGAATCCTTCTATCTTCGCGTATGTACAACCTTGTCATATAAATCAATAAACATATATCATGAACAGACATTTATTCTTGAGCCTTTTACTGGCCCTTTTCGCTTCCAGTACGCTTTCAGCCGATAACCTTAGAATCGAGCCGACCTTCTGGTGGAGTGGTATGAAGAACCCGGAACTCCAGCTGATGGTATACGGTAAGGATATCGCCGGATATCTCCCTAGCGTGAAATATCCCGGCGTACAGTTGAAAAGCTCGGTAGCGTTGGAAAGCCCGAATTACCTATTGATCTATCTGGACGTGGAAAACGCCAAGCCCGGCAGGTTTGATATCACGTTCACGAAGGACAAAAAGAGTTTCAATTACTCGTATGAGTTGAAGGCCCGTAAACCGAACGCCGATCGGATCAAGGGGTTTGACTCTTCCGACGTGCTTTATCTCATCATGCCGGATCGTTTCGCGAACGGAGATCCCTCGAATGATCAAATCCCGATGCGCACCGCTTATAAGGTAGACCGTAACAGCCCGAACGCCCGTCACGGAGGCGACTTGGCCGGTATCGAACAGCATTTGGATTATATCGAGGATCTGGGCGTTACCGCTATCTGGCTGAACCCGGTATTGGAGAATGACATGGAGGGAGGCTCTTATCACGGATATGCCACGACGGATTATTATCGGGTAGACCCACGCTTCGGCACGAACGAGGATTACGTCCGCTTGATCGAGAAGACGCACGAGCGGGGCATGCGTGTCGTAATGGATATGATCTTCAACCATTGTGGAAGCGATCATCCTTGGATGAAAGATATCCCTAGCCACGACTGGTTTAATAATCTCGATAACTACGTGCAGACCAACCACGATAAAGAGGCTTATTTCGATCCTTACGTGTCGGATTATGATAAGGAGACGATGCTGAACGGCTGGTTTGTCCCGAGCATGCCGGACTTGAACCAAAAGAACCCACATGTAGCCAAATACCTTATCCAGAACTCTATCTGGTGGATCGAGTATTGCGGCGTGGATGGTATCCGTCAAGATACGTATCCGTATGCCGACGTGGACATGATGCGGAATTGGTGCACGGAGGTCATGAACGAGTATCCGGAGTATAACATCGTAGGCGAAGCGTGGATGAACTACACGATCGGTTCCGCTTATTGGCAGAAAGGCAGCCGGTTGAACTTCGGGCAGGATACCGAGCTGAAATCGGTAATGGATTTCCGCTTGATGGGTATCGCGAGCAAGGCGTTCCATGAGGAGACTGGGTATTCCGGAGGCTTACACACGATCTTCGAGCATATGTGTTATGATTATGTATATCCCGATATCTATAACGTATTGCGTTTCTTGGAGAACCATGATACGGATCGTTTTCTTCCCTCCATGCCTAAGTCTGTCGATGATTTGTACGCATTCAAGCAAGGGATGACATTCTTGTTGACGATCCCCGGTATTCCCCAGCTCTATTACGGGCAGGAGTTGCTGATGAATGGCACCAAGGAGAAGGGAGACGGATATATCCGTCTGGATGTTCCCGGTGGCTGGCCCGGCGACAAGGTGAATCAATTCGAGGCATCCGGTCGCAGCGAGGTACAAAATGACGCATGGAATTTCCTCCGGACTTTATTGAAATGGCGCAAGGGCAACGCTGTCATCGCTAAGGGTAAGATGAAACATTTCATGGTGAACCAAGGTGTCTACGTGTACGAGCGCAGTCTGGATGGCCGAAGCGTATTGATCTTGATGAATGGCAGTGATAAAGAGGTGAACTTGCCGTTGGCACGCTATGCGGAAGTATTGCGAGGTAAAACCTCCGGAAAAGAGATATTAACCGGAAAGGAGATTCCATTGGGAGACGAATTATCCTTGGCACCGAAAGGGATCTTCGTGCTGGAAATGTGATACCATTAGCCCCGATGATTTTTCATTCGAGGACCTATTTATAGATTACTAATAATTAAATCGGGAGGTTTAAGAGACCTCCCGATTTTCTTTTCACATATACTATTTTAATCTCTTTTCAAGAATCAATCGATGCCTGCATTGAATGCCGTTCTCCCAGATAGGCTCGGCATAGTTCCGCACGAAATAATCACGATCTACGGCTACCAAATCGAAGCCTTCCTGTTGATAAAGCATCATCGGGCCGACGGCTGAGGTTCCGGTACAAATACGCAAAAGCTCGACATCTTGAGCCGGAGCCCATTTATCAGATACATGCCGTAATAGTTTCCGGGCGATTCCTCGCCGACGGAAGATATCCGCCACGGCAAGATTCATGATCTCCGCCTTACCACCCTCCTCCTTGCGAACCACGATCACGCCGGCAACGGAATTTCGTACCGTAGCGATAAAGCAATCCGAATCCTTTAGGTAAACCTCTACTTTCTCCCGATCCGGATCGGCTTCCAGCAGTAACTCATAAGGAGGGAATAAAGCTGCTTGTATCTCCGGCTCCCCGTTAGCGACGATCTCTACGATATTTCCGTCAGGATCTCGGATCACGCCCTCATAGTAACCATCCCCAGAAGTGCGGGTCTCACCGGCGATCGTGTATCCATCCATCCGGAAACGTTCGATCATTTGATCCACTTGCTCCTTCTTATCCGCATGAAAGGCCAGATGAGCCAAGCCGATATGATCCTTGTCGTAAGCCTCAGTAATATCCTGCCGTTGCATGATCTCCAAGGCGGGGCCACTCTCGAAAGAGACGAAATAAGAGGCGAATCCTTTTTTCGAATTCACATATTTCTCGTTACTCTTACCATTAAAATACTTTACATAGAAATCCCGTAAACGTTCCAGATGATTCGTCCATAGGGCGATGTGTGTTAACTGCATAAGTTGGAGGTTTTAATTTGTCACTGCCAAAGATACGAAAAATCAGACATGGTTCCCTACATGATCGTCGGGATAATCCATGCCTGATTATAGTTTTCCTCTTATTCGCAATTATTTACAAATCCGGCAACCGGCGCATTTAGCCAGTTCACCGCGGAAACGTTTCTCTACCAGTTTATGCAAACGGTCTTTCAACGCCTCCAAGCGTACATGGTCGATCACGTCGGAAGTGAAAGCCACGCTCAATAACATACGGGCCTCGTCACGCGGGATACCGCGGCTTTGCATATAGAACAAAGCGTTCTCATCCAACTGACCGGTCGTCATACCGTGCGAGCATTTTACGTCGTCCGCATAAATCTCCAGTTGCGGCTTGCTGTACATACGGGCCTCACGGGTAGCGCACAGATTACGGTTCGTCTGGTAAGCGGCAGTCTTCTGGGCATCCTCTTTCACCAAGATACGTCCACTGAAGACACCTACGGCATGATCATTCAGTACGTTCTTGAACAACTCGTTGCTGGTACAATTCGGAACCGCATGGGTAATATGGCTATAGGTATCCATCTGTTGCTCCTTGTCCAGAACGGACATACCGCATAAGGTAGACTCGGCATACTCGCCATTCAGTTCCACATAATAATTGTTGCGAGTCAAGCCATTCGTCAACGTAATACCGTTTACCAAGACATTGGTCGAGGCCGCCTGCTTTACGTGTACGGAAGAGAAACGGGTCGTAGACTCGCTGCTTTCTTCCAAATCATAATAATCAAAGCGAGCACCTTCCTCCGCGAAAATCTCAACCACTTGAGTCGCCAAGAATTTCACGTCATCGATACTATGATCGCAAACCAATAGCTTCGCTTCCGAATGAGGTTCCATAATCACCAGGACACGACGGTTCGCCATCGTATCCACATCATTACGGAATATATTCACTAATTGGATAGGACGCTCAACCACGACATTTTTCGGTACATACACCACAAAACCATCTTGAGCCAACATCGTATTCAATGCGATAATACCATCCTTGCTACTCGGCGCCGCCTTTCCGTAATACTTGGAAGCGATCTCCGGATATTGCTCCGTAAAAGCCTTCAACCCTCCAGCATACACGCCTTCCGGCAAATGTGCTTTCGGTAAGTCCTTATCGTAAAACGTATCGTTCACGACAAAGTATAACGATGTGCTCAAGTTCGGTACGTCACAACGGAATACGTCATAAGGATTCACCGGGATAGCGACCCGGTTGATATTTAAACCGTAATCCGGAGCGAACGCTTGGGCTACATCCGTATATTTATAATCCTCGCTTCTCGTGGAGGGGAATCCGAGTCGCTCAAAGTTCGCCAAGGCATCAGCCCTAAGGGCATTCATCACCGGCGTACTATGACGACATACCAGATCCTCACATTGGGCGAAAAGATCGATATATTGTTGCTCGGCCTTCATATTACTCATCTCCCATCTCTTTCTTGATCCAGTCGTAACCTTTCTCTTCCAGTTCCAAGGCCAATTCCGGACCGGCGGTCTTCACGATACGGCCTTTGTAAAGCACATGAACCACATCCGGCTTGATGTAATCCAGCAGACGCTGATAGTGCGTGATTACGATAGCGGCATTCTCCGGAGTCCTCAACTGGTTCACGCCATGCGCCACGATACGCAAGGCATCGATATCCAAACCACTATCCGTCTCATCCAAGATCGCCAATTTCGGCTCCAGCATCGCCATCTGGAAGATCTCGTTCCGTTTTTTCTCTCCACCGGAGAAACCTTCGTTCACGCTACGGCTGGCCAGTTTATTATCCAGCTCGACGATCGCACGTTTCTCACGCATCAATTTCAAGAAGTCCGTAGCCGAAACCGGTTCCAGACCGTTATATTTACGGTGCTCGTTCAACGCCGCACGCATAAAGTTCACCATACTAACTCCCGGGATCTCGACCGGATATTGGAAGCTCAAGAAAATACCCTCACGGCTACGATCCTCGGGAGAAAGATCCAGCAGATTCTTACCGTTGAAGATAACCTCTCCTTCCGTTACCTCAAAAGCGGGATTACCTACCAATACACTACTTAACGTACTTTTTCCGGAACCGTTCGGTCCCATGATAGCATGTACCTCACCCGCTTTCACCGACAGGTTGATACCTTTCAATATCTCTTTGCCATTTACGTTGGCATGTAAATTCTTAACCTCTAACATCTTTTCTTATTGAAAATTGAAAGTTGAAAATTGAAAATTATTCTATCCTACGCTGCCTTCCAGCGAGATCGTTAGTAATTTCTGAGCCTCGACAGCAAACTCCATCGGTAACTTATTCATTACCTCGCGGGCATATCCATTCACGATCAAACCAACAGCCTCTTCTACCGAGATACCCCGTTGCTGGCAGTAGAACAATTGCTCCTCACTGATCTTACTCGTCGTAGCCTCATGCTCCACGATCGCCGTCTCATTCTGAATATCAGCGTAAGGGAACGTATGAGCTCCACAAGTAGAGCTTAGTAACAAACTATCGCATTGGCTATGGTTTCGGGCGCCTTCCGCACGGGCGGACACCTTCACCAATCCCCGATAGCTATTCTGGCTATGACCGGCAGAGATACCCTTGGATACGATCGTACTTTTCGTATTCTTACCCAGATGAATCATCTTCGTACCCGTATCGGCCTGTTGGTAATTATTGGTCACGGCAACCGAGTAAAACTCACCTACCGAGTTATCACCCGCCAAGATACAGCTCGGATATTTCCAAGTGATCGCCGAACCGGTCTCTACTTGCGTCCAAGAGATCTTGCTACCCTCACCTTTGCACAAACCTCGTTTCGTCACGAAGTTATAGATACCGCCTTTACCTTCCTTATCACCCGGATACCAATTCTGTACGGTAGAATACTTCACCTCGGCACGCTCGTTCGCCACGATCTCCACGATAGCGGCATGCAATTGGTTCTCGTCACGCATCGGCGCCGTACATCCTTCCAGATAACTTACATACGCCTCATCGTCTGCGACAATCAAGGTACGCTCGAACTGTCCGGTATTAGCGGCATTGATACGGAAATACGTACTCAACTCCATCGGGCAACGTACGCCCTTCGGTATATAAACAAACGAACCATCCGAGAACACGGCCGAATTCAAGGCGGCGAAGAAATTATCACGATAACCAACCACGCTGCCCAAATACTTCTGCACCAAGTCCGGATGATGTTGTACAGCCTCGCTGAACGAACAGAAAATAATCCCCTTCTCCGCGAGATTCTCCTTGAAAGTTGTCTTCACGGAAACACTATCCATCACGGCGTCTACCGCCATTCCGCTTAAATGCTTCTGTTCTTCCAAAGGAATACCCAGTTTATCGAATGTTTTCAACAACTCAGGATCTACCTCATCCAAGCTCTTTGGTCCCTCTTTTTTCTTAGGGGCGGCATAATAGATAATGTCCTGATAATCGATCGGCGGGATATTCAAGTGAGGCCATGTAGGCATCTCCAACGTCTGCCAATGGCGAAAAGCCTTCAAACGGAACTCGAGTAACCATTCCGGCTCGTTCTTCTTGGCAGAGATAATACGGACCGTCTCCTCGTCTAATCCACGATGGATCACCTCCGTATCAATATCGGTAACGAAGCCATATTTATAATCTCCGCTCGTTACCTCATTAATGATATGATTTGAATCCTGCATAATTATAAATTAACCATTGATAAAAGCCCTTCATTCTCCTAATGAAAACAAATTATGTGGGAAAATTGTTGGTACTATTTGCTTCACGCTATAATAAAAACGAGATTCTATCTTCGATTGGCGATGAATCAAGACCGATCCGCGATCCACGAACTCCAGCGCATTCAACAGCAAACTGGTAAAGACCAAAACGACCAGCAACCCGAAAAAACCACCAAACAAATGGTTGATAACGCTCAACGGTGTCGCCCCTACCACCTTGGTAACCAGTTCACCCGCTAGGATAAATACCCCCATAATCAAGATAAAACCCGCTATATAACTCAAGATCGTAACCCCTTCTTCCGGAAACCAACCCAACGCCAAGATATATCCTTTCAGCCAAGCCGCCGCTTTCCCGCAGAAAAAGATCGCGATCACTAGGGCTATAAGCGAAACAACCTGTTTGATGATTCCATCAAACAGGCCTTTCACAAATCCTATCCCTGCCAGACATAGCAATGTAATGTCCAACCAGTTCATCGTTATAACGTCTTCTTAATTTCAGTCTCTTCGTAAGCCTCGATCATATCGCCCACTTGGATATCGTTGAAGTTCGTAATATTCAAACCGCAATCCAAGCCAGCCACGACCTCTTTCGCATCGTCCTTGAAACGTTTCAAAGAGCCTAGCTCGCCGGCATAGATAACGATACCGTCACGTATCAAGCGGATCTTGTTCGTACGTTTGATCTTACCTTCCTTAACCATACATCCGGCAACCGTACCGACCTTGGTGATCTTGAATACCTGCTGAACTTCCACATAAGCGGTAATCTCCTCCTTGATCTCCGGAGAAAGCATGCCTTCCATAGCGCTCTTCACCTCCTCGATCGCATCGTAGATGATAGAGTACAAACGGATCTCCACACCTTCCTTCTCGGCGTTTCTACGTGCTTGCAAAGACGGACGAACTTGGAATCCGATAATGATAGCGTTCGAAGCCGCTGCCAAAACCACATCCGACTCGGAAATCTGACCAACCGCCTTATGAATTACATTCACCTGAATCTCCTCGGTAGACAAACGGATCAAGGAGTCGGACAAAGCCTCTACGGAACCATCTACGTCACCCTTCACGATCACGTTCAACTCTTGGAAGTTACCCACGGCGATACGACGTCCGATATCATCCAAAGTAAGCATCTTCTGCGTACGAAGACCTAACTCACGCTGCAATTGCTCACGACGGTTAGCGATCTCACGCGCCTCTTGCTCAGTCTCCAATACATTAAATGTATCACCGGCCTGAGGAGCACCATTCAAACCGAGGATCAATACCGGCTCGGAAGGACCGGCCTTCTCCACCCGTTGATTACGCTCGTTGAACATCGCCTTGATACGTCCTTGATGAGTTCCCGCCAAAACGATATCTCCCATCTTCAACGTACCGTTCTCCACCAATATGGTAGATACATAGCCACGTCCCTTGTCCAAAGAAGACTCGATGATAGAACCAACCGCACGTTTTTTCGGATTCGCTTTCAAATCCAACAGGTCGGCCTCCAACAAGACCTTCTCCAACAACTCCTCGACACCGATACCTTTCTTAGCGGAGATCTCCTGACTCTGGTACTTACCCCCCCAGTCTTCCACCAAGTAATTCATATTCGCCAACTCCTCCTTGATCTTCTCAGGATTAGCATGTGGCTTATCGATTTTATTAATAGCGAAAACAATAGGAACACCGGCAGCCGAAGCGTGATTAATCGCCTCGATCGTCTGAGGCATCACGTTATCATCAGCGGCCACGATAATAATCGCGATATCCGTCACCTTCGCGCCACGGGCACGCATAGCGGTAAACGCCTCATGACCCGGAGTATCCAAGAACGTGATACGGCGGCCATTCTGCAACTTCACGTTGTAGGCTCCGATATGCTGCGTGATACCACCAGCCTCACCAGCGATTACGTTCGCGCTACGGATATTATCCAATAAAGAAGTCTTACCATGGTCAACGTGTCCCATCACCGTTACGATAGGCGGACGGGCTACCCAATCCTCCTCGTTATCATCTTCCTCATCAGCGTTGATCGCCTCGACAACATCCGCGCTTACATATTCAGTCTTATAACCGAACTCCTCAGCCACGATATTGATCGTCTCCGCATCCAAGCGCTGATTGATCGAAACCATAAGGCCGATGCTCATGCAAGTACCGATAACCTCCGTTACAGATACGTCCATCATGTTCGCCAAGTCGTTGGCCGTAACGAACTCGGTCAGCTTCAATACCTTGCTTTCCAGTTCTTCCTGTTCCATCAACTCGTGCTCACGTTTCACAGCGGCGTCACGTTTATCACGACGGTATTTAGCCCCCTTATTATTCTTATTATTCTTGTTGGTCAAGCGAGCCAAAGTCTCCTTGATCTGCTTTTGAACATCCTCTTCACTAACTTCCGCTTTCACCGGCTTCTTCAAGCGAGGCTTACGGTCGTTATTCGGACGATCGTCACGATTCGGGCGCGGATAATTCGTACCCGGCGTATTATTCACGTCTACCCGATCTTTCTTGATACGTTTACGCTTCTTCTTAGCGTCACCTTCCTCACCCGGTTTAGCAGGAGCGTTCGGTTTTATCAAAGTCGGCGAATTCGGACTCTTATGAGGAGCGCCCGGACCGTTGCTATTATTACCCGGCCGATTGTTATTAAACTTTTGCTTCTCATCACGCTCTTTCCGCTTCTCCTCCTTCGTTTTCTTTTTCGGACGAGTCGATTGGTTAAGCGCATCCAAGTCAATCTTACCGGTTACCTTGATCTTTGACTCCAATTTAACCGAGTTCAAACGGAAAAGATTATCATCCTTTTCCTCGGTCTTCTCTACTTCCTGTTCCGGTTTCACACTTTCCACCTTAGGTTCCGCAACAACCGGTTGCTTCTCTACGGTTTTTTCTTTTTCCACTTCCACTACTATAACTTTTTCTTCTTTTTTCTCCGTGGGAGCCTGCGCAGGCTGCGCGGGTTTAACAGGAGCTTGAGCAGCGGGAGCGGCAGGCGCTTCCTTCACTTTCGGCTCTTCCTTTACCTTAGGCTCTTCTTTCACCTTCGGCTCCTCTTTAGCCTTCGGCTCTTCCTGCTGTTTTTTATGTTGTCCACCATCCAAATCGATATGACCCTTCATTACGATCTTAGGTCTGAATTCTTCCGGTATCACTGTCTTTATTTCCGCGGTCTTCTCTTCTTTCACAGAAGGAACCTCTTTCCGCATACGATCCGCCGCAAAATTACGATCTTTCTCTGGCAGATCCTTTCCAAACTCTTTTACGAGCAAAGCATACTGTTCATCACTGATCCTCGTGTTGGGATTATCCTCAACCGAGAACCCATTCCGGTGCAGGAACTCAACCACCGTGTTGATTCCCACGTTCAATTTTCTCTGTACTTGAATTAATTTTATAGGCATATCTAACTTTGTCGTAATACTTATTCGTTACCTTCATCTTCAAATTCCGCAGATAAGATAGCTAAAAGATCGTCCACGGTCTGTTCTTCCAGATCGGCACGTTCAATAATCTCATTGCGGTCCATAGCAAGGACACTCTTCGCCGTATAGCATCCTATATTCTTCAGTGCGTCGATCACCCAGCTGTCGATCTCGTCGGAGAACTCATCCAAGTAGATATCCTCCTCGTCCGCTCCTTCGATATCACGGAATACGTCAATCGTATACTCAGTCAACATACAAGCCAACTTAATATTCAGACCGCCCTTACCGATCGCTAAAGAAACCTCCTCCGGACGTAGATAAACCTCAGCTTTCTTTTCCTCCTCATTCACACGGATAGAAGAGATCTTAGCCGGGCTTAAGGCACGCTGGATAAACAAAGAGAGATTTGAGGTGTAATTAATCACATCAATGTTCTCGTTTCTCAACTCGCGAACGATTCCGTGGATACGAGAGCCTTTCATACCTACGCAAGCGCCTACCGGATCAATACGGTCATCGTATGACTCGACAGCCACCTTGGCACGCTCTCCCGGAATGCGGGCGATCGCCTTGATCGTAATCAAGCCGTCATTAATCTCCGGAACCTCCAGCTCAAACAACCGTTGCAAGAAGACCTTATCCGTACGGGAAAGAAGGATCTTCGGGTTGTTATTATAGTTATCCACACGTTGAACGATCGCACGTACGGTCTCTCCCTTACGATAGAAATCGGTCGGGATTTGCTCGGATTTCGGCAGTAGCAACTCATTACCATCGTCATCCAGCAACAGGATTTCTTTCTTCCACACCTGATAAACCTCAGCGGCGATGATGTGGCCGATTTTATCCTTATACTTAGCGTACAAGCTGTCTTTCTGCAATTCAAGTATCTTTGAAGCCAAAGTTTGGCGCAAGTTTAAGATCGCACGGCGTCCGAAGTCTGCGAAATGCACCTCGTCGGTCACTTCCTCGCCCACCTCACAGTCGGCATCGATTTTACGGGCCTCCGTCAACGTAAGCTGCAAGTTCTCATCCTCCAATTCATCATCAGCCACAACCGTACGGTTTCTCCATATCTCGAAATCACCTTTCTCAGGGTTGATAATCACGTCATAGTTCTCATCCGTGCCAAACATCTTGGCGATCACGTTACGGAACGAATCTTCCAAAACGCTAATCATCGTATCTTTATCGATATTCTTCAACTCCTTGAACTCCGCAAGGGTGTCAATCATACTGATTGTTTCCTCTTTCTTGGCCATAATCTTACTTGAATCTTATTAAGTATTTTGTATATTTTATTTCATCAAATGTATACGACTCATCCTCCACCACAGTCACCTTCCGCTTAGCGCCTTCCGGTTTCACCTTCTTCTCGACAGAGACAACCACACCGTTCTCGTCGGCAGATTTCAACACACCGGTCAGCTTCGAGCCGTTTTTCAACAGCATCTCCACCTCGTTTCCGATGTTCTTGACGTATTGGCGAAGTACCTTGAAAGGAGAAGTAATGCCGGCGGAGCCAACCTCCAGCTCATAATCCTCGACGTCACGATCCAGATGCTCCTCCAAATACCGGCTCAACTCAGCGCAATCATCAATGCTTACCGCTTCATCGTTATCAATTTCAACGACTATCAGGTTTCCCGGTTTAATCACCACGTCTACTAAATAATTGCTTGAAGAGGCTAGTTTTTCCTCTATTAATTGGCTTACCACTTTCTTTTCTATCATACACATATCTGTTAAGAACAAAAGAAGGGGACTACCCGCCCCCTCCTCAACTTCACTTAATCGCCCGCAAATATACAAAAAATCAATGAGTTCTCAAAATATCCTCATCTTTTTACAGAAAAAATTAATACGACACAAACCGGATTACTATCCATAGTAATCAGAATTAATATCTATAGAAATCCGATTTACTATTGACAGTAATATTTATTAACACTTTTATGCCTATCTTTGCTGCCGAATACGAAGGGGTGCTCGCAAAATCCTTCACGAAAGGAGCGGGCTGAGATCATACCCATAGAACCTGTACAGGTAATGCTGTCGTAGGGATTCATGCTTCTCCGATCCTTTCTATTCATCTATTTAGTTTTAAAGCAAAAAGATGAAAAGATGAAAAATGTATTGGTTATCTTGGCCGGCTCCTTACTGGCTACAACCGTCAAGGCACAAATGCCCAGTCCGGTCGACTCCTTGAAAATCTCAAAAGACGTATCTTTGGATGAAGTAGTTATTACCGCTACCAAAGTCGGGAAAGAAACCCCGGTAGCTTATAGCGACATCTCCAAACAAGAGCTAAGCAGCCGGAACAACGGGCAAGGTATCCCATTCCTTATCTCCCAATCCCCGTCTGTTATCATGACCTCGGATGCCGGAACAGGTATAGGTTACTCCGGTTTTCGTATCCGGGGGACAGACGCGAACCGTATCAATATCACGATCAATGGCGTACCGGTTAATGACTCCGAGTCTCATACCGTATTCTGGGCTAATATGGCCGATATAGCCTCCTCGGTAGAATCGATCCAGATCCAACGAGGTGCCGGAACCTCTACGAACGGAGCCGCGGCTTTTGGCGCTACGGTCGCCATGCAAACCGAGAAACCGTCCTTAAAGCCTTACGGCGAATATTCCGTATCAGCAGGTTCTTTCGGTACGCTGAAGCATACGGTAAAAGGCGGTACCGGATTACTTTACGATCATTTCGCTTTCGACGCCCGCTACTCCAATATCCGTAGCGACGGCTTTATCGATCGTGCCTCCGCCCGTATGAGCTCTTACTATGCCTCCGCCGCTTTCTATGCCGATAATACATTGATTAAATTCCAAGCCTTCGGGAACAGCGAGAAGACCTATCAAGCATGGAACGGTGTTCCGTCTTATTTACTTGACACAGATCGTAGCTATAATCCATGCGGAGAATATGAGGAAGATGGAGTGAAGAAGTTTTATAACAATCAGACGGATAATTATTGGCAACACAACTACCATTTAATGGCCAGCCAGCGTATCGGAGATTTCTGGAATATGAACCTGACCCTTCATTACACCGATGGTAACGGATATTACGAGGATTATAAATCGAAAGCCAAATTCAGCAGTTATAAGCTACCGGAATATATCGATCCGGAGGGTAATACCGTAAAAAAGACCGACCTCGTGCGCCGTAAATGGCTCGACAATTATTTCTATGGGACCGTTTATAGCGCGAACTATCAACGTGACAATACCCGCCTTACGCTGGGAACCGCCGTCAACAACTATGTAGGCGACCATTTTGGCCGGGTAATGTGGACCAAAAGCGCAAACGTCTTGCCACAACCGGATTACGAATATTACCGCAATACCGGTAAGAAATTAGACTACAACGCATACGCAAAATTGACCCAACGTCTTTCCCCTCTTTTCACCGGCTATCTGGACTTACAATACCGTGGGATCCATTACACCATTAAGGGAAACGATGACAAAGCCGAGGAAGAGCTGGACATTCATAAGAACTGGAACTTCTTCAACCCGAAAGCCGGTATAAACTTCCATAATAACGGCCATAACGCATTCGTCTCTTTCTCCGTCGCAAATCGGGAACCGAACCGTGACAATTTCACGGAGGCAGGCCCCGAAGAACGTCCTACCCACGAGACCTTATATGATTACGAGGCCGGTTATAGTTTTGGTAACAACCGTTTCCGGGTTGGAGCCAATCTCTATTTCATGGATTACAACAACCAATTAATCCTGACCGGCAAGATCAGCGAGATCGGTGAGGCCCTCACTTCCAATATAAAGGATAGCTACCGAATGGGCATCGAGCTTACCGGAGGTGTACAAATCACCTCTTGGCTGAATTGGAACGCGAACGTAACCCTCAGCCAAAATAAAATCAAGCATTTCGTGGAATACGTGGATAACTGGGATACCGGAGTACAAGAGATCAACGATCTAGGTACAACGAATATCGCTTTCTCCCCAGACCTAATCGCAAACAGCATGTTCGATTTCGCTTACAAAGGATTTATCGCTAGTTTCAACTCGCAAGTAGTAGGCCGCCAATACATAGACAATTCAAGCAGCAAGGATCGTTCCATCGATCCCTACTTTATCAATAGCCTACGTATCGGTTACGCCTTCCAGCCTAAGTTCATGAAAGAAATAACCCTAGACGTGACTATCAACAACCTCTTCAACGAGAAGTACGAGACCAACGCATGGGTATACTCGTATATCGAAAACGGCACACGTAAAAAGGATGACGGTTATTTCACCCAAGCCGGCACGAACGCCATGGCCAGGATCACCTTCAAATTCTAACTTAATTTTCAATTACTAAAATGGTTTGGCTAGAATACTTCGGAGTAATAACCGGTCTACTCTATCTCTTTCTAGAGATTAAACAACATAAGGCCATGTGGGTGGTGGGATTCCTCACCTCCCTCGTGTATGTATTTGTCTTCCTGTCCGCTAAGATCTATGCGGACATGGGATTGCAAACCTATTACGTAGGAATCAGCATATACGGTTTCTATCAATGGACCCGGAAGAAACATGAGACACACACGGAAAACGACAGTCTTCCCTCCGACCGTATCCTATACACCCATCTGAGCCTTCCGCTTTTCGTGGGGATTATCGGAACATTGGCCGTTGTATTCGCCATCTTATGGTATCTCCTTCATCAATTCACGGACTCTCCCATCCCCGTAGGCGATGCGTTCACCACGTCGGTAGGCATTGTCGCTACTTGGATGCTGGCAAGGCGAATTATCGAGCATTGGATTTTTTGGGTAATCGTAAACCTCGTTTCCGTATATCTTTATTACCTTCGGGGCTTGTATCCGACGATGCTACTCTATTTTTGCTATGCGACACTAGCCATAGTAGGCTATTACAATTGGCGGAAGAAAGGGGAAGAGTTTTGAATTATGAATTTTGAATTATGGGAGATAATATGGAAAGTCTGGAAGGAGGATGTGTGATCGTAGCGAATGGGAGATTTCCTTCCGCTGAGTTACCCTTGAGATTATTAAAGGAAGCGAAAACGATTATCGCTTGTGATGGAGCCGTAAAGACACTTTATGAAAAGGGTATTCATCCGGACGCTATCGTAGGAGACTTGGACAGCATACCCGCCGGCCTGCGCGAACGCTACGCAGACCGAATCCATCATGTAGAGGACCAAGAGATCAACGACCTCACCAAATCCGTCCGTTTCGCCCATACCCAAGGCTATCGAGAAGTTCTCATATTAGGAGCTACCGGATTGCGTGAGGATCATACATTGGGAAATATATCCCTTCTTATGGACTATGCCCACTTATTCAAGCGGGTGGAGATGTTATCCGACTATGGCCTTTTCACTCCTATCTTAGAAACAACAACCTTCGCTTCTTATCCGGGACAACAAATCTCCATTTTCGTTCTTTATCCCGAAGGGGAGATTAGTACGGAAGGACTCCGTTGGCCCATTCGCCGACGAAAGCTCACCTCATGGTGGCAAGGAACTCTCAACGAGGCTTTGGGAGACCAATTCACTGTCACTCTCTCCCCGGATTGCCGGGTAATCATTTACAGGGAGGCATCCCATACAAAAGAATAGTCCTGAAAAGTATCACTACTTTCCAGGACCCTTACACCCCTCAACTTTACATGCTTAAATAAGAAGCGTTCGCTTCCTTATCAAGCAGATAATTTTTTTAACTCATTCTCTTTCCATTCGGAAAAACCTTCTACCCTATCCCTTATCTGGAACTGTAGCTTATCGTCGGCAACCAACTTCAGCACAGCCGTGGGAGAAAGCGGCAAATACATATCATTCACGGCGAAAAAAGCTTTCAGTAAGACCACGTCATAGTCATCGTGGATTACTTCTTTCTTTAATACAACCGGTACCTCCATCTGAGTCAGATAGTAGGCTGAACGTTCGTATGCGCACCAAGCATCTCCTTCCAGATACAGATAGACATTGTTTGGATTATCTACCTCATGAGGCAGAACCAACTCTACTACATCTGATGCTTGTTCCATATAAAAGAAATTATTATTAATATTTGTTTTCATGACATTTACAAATTAAGTGCCTTCTGCCCTATACGTAGGGAGGAATAGCTATCATTTTACAGCGTTGAAACTATCAAATACCGCATTATCCTCTATTTTCTTGCGTAATTCCTCTAAATTTATAGCTGCGGCCTTTACGCCCATATCCTGAGCCTGCTTCAATAGAGATTCCGCTTCTGCCAAATCACCGGTCAACATACTTAACACTCCTTTTGCGTGAACCGCCTCTGGGGCGTTCCCCGCTTTCGCCAAATAGTTCTTAGCGGAAGCATAATCACCCTTGCCCATAGCGATATTCGCAGCGTTAAGATTCGCTACCGGATCATTCGGGAACATACGGACAGCGATATCAAATACATTATTATATTCGTCACTACCGATCTCATAGCTGTTAGCCACCGCGAACATCTCCCCTAAACTTAGCTGTTGCGGACGAGTCTTGATAATCTCACGCCCCTCATCCACCGTAAACTCACGTACCGTATAATCAATCTTATATTCCGAACGACGTAACGAAGGGAAAATATCTTTCAACACATAACGGAAAGCGGCGCCACCACCCAAGGCACGTAACTTAGCCTCCTTGCGATCCGGATCATCCGAGCTATCGATAATCGCCAATACCTCGCTACGATTCGGCACATTCGGATCGGCCTCTACCTTTTCCTTAAAACCGACCCAATCTTCCGGTTCCGAGCTCATCGTGAAGAAATCAGCCTTGAAGTCATTCTTCTGGCGGATATAGTCACGTAACGCTTTGACACGATTATCCGCCAATTTCTTATTACTAGCGTAAGAGCCTTCCGGTGAGGCATATCCTTTCAGTACGATACCTGTCGGTTTCACGTTCTTATCCTCTGTAACGGTACGGATCGTATTATTGATCTTCGCCAACTCCACTGCATTATTACGGAAATCAGGAAGAATCTGATATTTACCCACTTGGAAGTCCAAGAAAGCCGTACCGACTTCCGCACGATGCTTCTCCGTCTCTGCCATCGGCGTGATATAAGAGAATGTAGGCTGAACCTCATAGCGCTTATCCGGACGACGACGAATCTTGTCCGCGATCAATAACGGACTACCGGCCTCTTCCTTACCGCAACCGCATAGATTCGGGTCTAATACGACACGTGCGTCTTTCATCCAATCCTCAAAAGGCACGGCGGTTTTATAACTTACCACTTGATCTTCCTTCCCGGCTTTCAAGATAGTATAATGAGGTACGTCGTTCAAATTATCCAAGGCGACCTCACGGTTATATACTTTCTGGCGGATACGTCCGTTCACCAAAATAGAAGGAAGCCCCTCTTTTTGCGAAGCCGATTCCAAGACGGGGGTCAGTTCCAAATAGCTACGGGATTTCACCGCATCGCTACTTACCGTCACCACGGCATCGATATATACCGAGTCACCCTTCTGTACCACGTCGTTACAAATCACTTTAACCCCATCCGAGGCAGTCTGTCCCATGATTGCCGGAGACACGACGGCCATCATAGCCGCCATCATATATGCATTTATCTTCTTGTTCATCGCTTGGGTCATTTAATAAAGTAAATAATAGAAATAGCGGCTTTCGTAACCCCGAAATAATCTTTCGTATCGCTTTTCAATACGGTTCCGCAAGTGGCACAAGGATATTTATCATAATCCAGATGCGCCCAACCAATACCCAACACGGCTTCCATGCTCCACCGATCGCTTAACAACCACTGATAACCATAAGAGAGTCCGGCGCCATACAAATTACCTTGATAACGGTGATTCTCCATATTCTTGCTCAAGAACTTTAGGCCTCCAACATTGTAATCCGCATAATGCGCATGCAAGCCGAAGAAATGTCCATTAAACTTCTCACACAACCAATAACGAGCTTCTGGTTGTACCAGCCAATGTTTCATACGAGCCTCATCACCAAACTTCCATCCATTATAGTTGCCGGATAGATCCAGCGACCACTTTTTCGCCAAGCCAACCTCTACACCCAAATTGATCGTAGCAGTCGCATCATAGAGCAAGTTCGACTTCACCGCGAACTTCTGGCCGTAAACGCCTGTCGTAGCTACCAAGAGCAGGACTAGGAAAAGAATTCTCTTCATATCGAATATTTTTTCGTTTTTATTATACATACGTGAATGCCTTCACTTCGACGAGCTCGCATTCAACTGTTTAAGTAATAATTTACCGGGCTTAAACTTCACGCTTTTACGAGCTCTTATCATATAAGCCACCCCATTCTTAGGATTTCTGCCGATCCGTTCGGTTTGTTCCCAAGCGGAGAGCGTTCCAAAGCCCAATAGCATCAAAGAACCATCACTTTCCAAAGCCTCTGTCGTAGTCTCTTCCCAAGCTTGAACAAAGCGCATCGCCTCCGCTTGCGTAACCGACAATTTATCAGCCAATGTTTTCACGAGTTCTCTCCTATTCATCCCTTTCACTTTTAATTTGCATCACAAAAATAGATTATAACAATTCTTAGCACGATAGGTGTGAGTTTCAACTTTAAAGGGTAAACCTACCAACTATCCTTGATTGATAAGAACACCTATTCATTTCAAAGAAGGTGATAGGAACACCGATACTTTATAAAGACAGCAAGGGGCAGACTTGTGTAAGCCTGCCCCTTAGCTGTTATACCATATCATCCACATCTAACACTTAATCTCTTCCTTGCGAATGAGATTCTCCAGATCGTTTATCTCCTCCAAGGAAAGCCCCGTACATTGGGCGATCACAGAGGGATCCAAGCCGATTCTCTTTAAGTTCCAAGCAGTACGTAAAGCGGTCAAGCGGCTACCTTTCGCCTCAGCATTCTCCACCGCATACTCCATCGTAGCCTTCCAATCCCGATAGATCTTCAAGTTCTCGTCGTAGATGGCACGCTCCTGCGGGGTGAGGGCACCCAAGTTCGCCACGTCCAGCAAACGGCGGAAGTGGGCCTCTTTCTCCTTTAATGGGGACATATCAAACAGGTTCATATTTTTCAGTACATAAATTGTTTTTTCTAACGGAGTAACGCACTCCTCGTAACGCAAATCGAATCGCTCGAAAGAGATATAGATCTGTTTCAGCCGGATCCGCCCAAAAGTCTTACCTGTTTGCTCGTTTGCCAGAACCACGTCCGTTCGCCATGAAGGGAACTCGGGAAGGCTGAAGTTCAACAGGTAGATTCCATATACCGGGAGCAGGTCGTATTTCCACTCCGGGCCCTTCTCTCCTTGACGGGAGATCATACTGCATTACTTGCTTGTCTCCAAAGACGGCCTTGAAGCCGCTATCCAACATGATATTCACGTAATGTTCCATAGTTCGTATGGGTTTTGATTGATTAATACTTGACAACGTATCTATGTCGTAAAGGTAAGGACTATTTTCCGAATAAAAAATCTCGTCTAGATAAAATAAGCCATTCATATCACTTTAGCATCAAAGATCAACCTGTTAGCCAAACGGACATTATCTGATCCTTTTGATCAATATAAGACGCATATCGTGGCATTCCCTTTTAACGAAAGCCACACAATAAAGACATGGAGCGCCGATTTATTCATGCTTTAGGATAAAAAAGGACGGTTTTCAACGCACATTAGGAGGCAAAAGCCTACACATACGGTGGCGTTGGGCAACACCAACCGTGCTGTTGGGCATCGTAAGCAGTTGCGAATAGGGTTATAAGCGGTTGCGAATGGGCATTCTTGCACTGTTACACCCCAATCGTAAGCCTTGTTTTTCTCCTTTTCACCCTACTTGATATGAATTACGATGAACTAATTTAGCTAGGACGAAAGGGCATTTTTCAGCATCTACGTATATGATAAGCAATTACTGTTTTTTTCTTACGTATTTGGAGACAAGCCGTAGGTTGGGACGAAAAAAGGGATTCTCCGGGAGTTAAGGATACAAAGTGTCAAATTGATTTCTGTTAAATAGAGAGAGACGCAGCACGCTGCGTCTCTACAACTAGATATATTAAAGAATAGTTTTTCGTATGAATTGATTCTATTTGTAGTTATCTTTTATACAACGGATATAACCTCTATCGCCATCTTTCTTCACTAAAGAAACAGCTCCTCCTGCACGCAATTTATAAGCATGTTCTCCGGATTTACCACCTTGGGCTATACCACTATATGAAGTACGAGCTAAAATCACGTTAGCTTTTAAGTCTTTAAAAAATCCTTTGTCATATATAGATGAATATGCACTCGCATCAGTTCCAACCAGATAAATAACAGATAATTCCACTTGATTTGGCATATGCCAGCCCTTCTCACCCATAAGTTTTTCACACGGATTTTTAAGCTTCGTGCGATTGTTCCAGTTATAACCTGTCTGCGACAAAGCCCCTCTAACAATACTAAAAGACTTATAAACCCTGTTTATATCATTATCACGTTCATTATGTGGATCCAATTCTCCTCTAGAAGGAGCGGGCTTTAATGAATTTACATTCATATAGTCAAACGTCACGGTAACAGTAGCATCATCAGCAGAAGATATGCTGAAAAGCGTCTTAGGTGCCTTTACAGCCTCTAAATTAGTCTTATCCTCCCCTTTTTTATTCAAATCACGTACACAACGATAATTTCGAACACTTCCCAACGTATGTCCATCATCATCACCACCTATTGTAATTCCTTCTTCCGCCCAAAAGACAGTTTTTCCAGTTCTATCACTGGGTACATAATGATATTCAGGTGGGATGTTAGTCGTAAAATCTTCACTTTTCCAATCTCCTATATTAAAAAGAGAAGACTCCTCAGATAAAGAGGAACGCCCCAACCATAACGAGATATATTGCCCGGAAGAAGCTAGATACCATTTCGTTTCCGTTTGATCGATCTTACCATCTCCATTCTCATCTCTATTTCTTTGTAAACAGGCATAATACGCATTTCCAGTACCAGTACCGGTAATGATCTGGCTAGAGTTACTTTCTTTTGAATAATCTAAAAAAGTACTCCAATTCCCATTATTTAACTTTGGCGGTAGATTTAAACGGCCATAAGACATATCCTTAATTTTACTTGGATTACTTGAAGTACTAAACAACCCCGTCTCGTTTACGGTCTCAATACCCCAAGCATTATAATCTATCCCTTTATTTAAATCGTACACCGTCTGGATAGAACGCTGTCTGATCACGAACAAGGCATCCGAAGTAAGGGTACTATTTCCTCCTGATGTCTGTTCCTGTGTTTTATCCATAATAAAAAATTCACGATCAAGGGTATTCACGAATTTAGGCCACTCTATGCTTTGATAATAATACTCATTCACAAAACAAACAAATTCAATAAAATCCTCGTTCGTTGGAGATAGAGCAGAGTTTTCCCCCTTTGCCCATTTATTTAACTCTCTCAATAATTCTTCAACACCTAGCACCCCCTCCCCATTCGCAGGATACTTATAGTATTCTTTTGCAGGTACATCCTTAAGCGATTTAAAAGAAACCCAATTTTTTGATTCTTCATTTTTTAAATCTTTAAACTCTGTCAATTGGAAATCAGTTAAAGGATCTTTTACATAAGCTTTTAAATCCGTAGTCTTAAAATCTGTTTTACTGAACCGGATTTTTCTTACCTCAAAATGAGCGTCTAATAGCATTGATCTTCCTTCTCCCGAAATCGTAACATCTCCTTCTTGCCGCCAAACATTACTATTATCAGCAGTAACTTCCGTCATTATACTGTTAACCCCTCTTACCTCGATATTGTATGTATAATTCGTATTACGATTGGTTGAGAAATCTGTATGATCAACCCCATCGCCACTCCCCGCTCCTAAACCTAAATGGACGCAATATACAACTTCCGCACTGGTTTCTTTCCCATCACCCTCTTTTTCGTAATAAGAACCTTTTAGCAACACATACGTAGCAGGCTTATCAACATATGTGAATTCTCGTTGTTCTGGAGTTGAGCGTCTTAAAGAACCCTTCGATAGTTGTTCTCGGGCATCTGCGGTATTACAGCCCTCTTTTCCTGTAGCTATATTTTCAGGCATATAGAAAACGACTACACCTATATCTTTGGATATGGTCAGTTCCGGTGTTGAATAACTACCCATCGCCCCTAAGGTAGCATTTTCCCATACGCTTACCTGCTTAGGAACTTCACAAACTTGGTAACTATTCAAATGGAACTCCCGTCCCTCTGCCACCGTAATCTTAAAGCTCACCTTGGCCGCTACTCGCTTTAAGATAATTCGGCCTTTCTCTACTAACGTCCCGTCCTCTTTGACCGTACAATAATCTTGTGTATCATCATCCTTTTTCCATAATCCACTCACCAATGAAGTCGTATTCGCGAACTGGACCGCATTATCACCTCCAATATCCGCTAAAAGGGATTTCAACTCCGATTTTGAGGGATTCTTTGTCAACCACTCCTCCAATTGTTCCGAAAGTCCCGGAAACATATCATAGTTCACATTCGCTATCGCAAAAATCTGTTGCTCTCCAGACTGAGTAGAGAAAGATATAGTAGTTCCAGAAAGGTCCTTATACTTTTGAGCGGCTAAAAACTCATCAGTACTCTTTTTAAAAGAAAACACATATAAATCAGAAACATCACTATCCAAAAAAGACTTCGTCTCAATCTGATCACTAATACCCGCCCCCACAGATAATTTCACTACTGTAGGAATACCTTCTTTCACTTCTGTTCTTTGAGTCAAATACTCATCATTCGCACAAGCACCCAAGATCAACAGTCCTAATAAAAAAATAATATATCGTTTCATCATCTTGTTTTTTTTAGCAATTAGACATCCATTCTATTATTCAAAAGGGTCAAGTGTGACTTCCTTGTCTTCAACATTTTCTAAAACCCATTCTATTTCCGTAGAAGATTTTAAACCTTTTATCCTATAGTAGTTACCCTTTATAAATTTATTGGCAGGAAAAGGGTATTCCTTTGGCTCTACTCCGCTTTGCACACTCAATATAACCTCTTTAAACGCATCACTAATTTCATACGTATAAAACGTAACTGGCTTAGTCGTAGGATAAGCCAAATCCGAGAAAGCTCCATTCTCTACAGCAGACGTATTAAAAATAGTGATCTTCGAACTAGCATTTAAGCCAGCCACTTTCGTTAATGAGAATCCTTCTAGTAACTCGCCGTTCTCTTTCTTATAAACCCCCGTATATTCTATTTTAGCGCTAAGCTGAATCAATGAGACTGTTACAGGCGCATTATCCTGATTATATTTTAAGGTAGTTTCCGATTTCCCGATTTTCACCAATAGGGAAGCTGTAACAGGTCCTTTTGCTATTGTTTTTGCCGTATAACTATTATCCACACCATCATAGGTGGTTAAGTTATCAAATGGCGAATTATTCGCATTATTCGCATTCGCCACGACCAACACCGATACCTTTTTGTCCTCCTTACCGAAGGTACGTACACCCTCCAATTGTAATTCATAGCCGGATAGATTACCGATAGTTTTCATTTCTCCCAAATCCTTTGAATAGAAATTCTTAAAATAGATACGTTTACCATCCTTATCGAAAACAGCCACATGACAATTCTGAATCGTAAGCTCCTCCGTTGTGGCATATGTGTAATTAGGATCCGATGCTTTTGTCTGCATATCCCCCGTCAATAAAACCAAAGACATATCAAAAGACAGCTCATCCGTATCAAAACCGATCGGTACCTCAGAGGAACAAGTGGACAACCCTCCCAATAGGGCCACTATCAACATAAATAAAACTACATTAAATCTCATAACTCTATATTTTTATTTATTACCCTATTATTCCTTAGAATGTAAACTCTAGCTCATGATCTTTATTAAACACCCAATCCTGTGTCACACATTTCACAGTTACATCGACAGCAGCATTCGTAAGCTTCACCGTCAACTTATACAGATAACCGGCCCATACTTCTGCCTTAGGATCAGAAGCCTCACTCAAACGGGATTTTATCGGGAAACTACAACTTCCTGTTTCTCCATTATTATACACATAATCAATCTTCAATGTTGTTGGCTGACTAGATGAGGTATTTTCATAGCTATACAAACGTTCTGTAGTGCCATTAACGGATTGCATTCCGTATAATTTCTCACCAGAAGAAACCTCACCCGCTACTTGACCTATAGTCTTAGAATTCAGCAAAGATAAACCTTTGATTTCCACATTATCATACTCAGTCCCATCAGACTTTAGAATCTTAAACTGCTGCAACATGATAGCCGCCGTACGTTGGATAAGTTTTACCTCGACAGGGGTATTAGCGGGTTGATCCAAACCCAGAATCTTCTCGGATATGTTCACGTAGACACCTCCTTTATTATCCGGGTAGGTTCCTCCATCTCCCTTTGCTATTTCAGTTTCCCCTACTTTTACAAAAACATTAGGAACCTCAACCAAGGTCTTACCCTTTAAATCCGCATAAGAAATCTGGCTAGCTGAAGCTAAGCCATATTTGGATACGGACGCTGCCGCATTCGCGATTACCACGATCTTGAGATCCGTACGCTCTGATTTATCTTTTGGAATCTTAAAAATTAGGGATTCGCTTATCGATCCGTTCGAGGAATAATAAGAAGTTAAAAAGTCCCCTACATTCTTAGTCTTGGAATCATACTTAAAGATAGCGATGTAACAATCAGAAACAGATCTCTCATCCTTCGTCATATTCTCCTCCGTTCCGTCAGTTGGCCCAGTAAGTTCAGAGCTTTTCGTAGTAACATTCGAATTCCCTACAAGGAGAGAGAGATCTAATGAGGCATAAAGCTCTGTGGCATCGATACCTGCAGGTCCTTTCGTATCCACACCACTCAAAATATCGTCTTCCATGGAGCAGGACACTCCAATACAAAGGAAGCATAATAATGCTAGTATATTCTTTATTTTCATAATGGATTGAATTTTTCTCTTGTTTTACGCTAGCAAAATTAGAGGAATCCATTATTCGGCACGATAGGCGTAACTTTCAACTTTAAGGGGTAAAACTAGCATATCAGAAAATGCTTTTTGGGGGTGTGGTTAAAGCTATCTTAGGCGATAGGGATACCTATGCAGGGCGCAAATCCATCCATCATAGGACAAAAAACGGAGTCCGGAAATTCCGAACCCCGCCTTTCGCTGTTTATTTAAATATAAAATAGCCTATTCAATTAACATCATCCTCTGTTTGCGTGATGACTTTCCAAGGCTCAACCTTAATACTGAAACTGATGCAAGCATTTAACTCACTTGTGTCAGGGTCTTTAGAGCCTTCACCGGTTATCGTAGCATATATCTTATAGATAGTATTACGTTGTACACCGATAACAACACTTGTCGCATCTTGTTTAATCGGTATACGGTAGTAGCGATCTCTTTTAACCACATCATTACCGAGTCCTTCCGTTTTTCCATTTGGATACCAATTGCCTCGAAGAATTAACATGGTCTGTATTTTTCCAGATGGAGAATCACCTTTATCCGAATCTGAAGGCATCGATTTATCCCCCTTCATTTCAAACACATAAAATTGAGGCATCTCTTTATGAGCTTCATCCCCATTAACTGTTTTATCATCAAACAAGAACCAACTTTTACCATTATAATTTATGGAACCATCCTCATTCATATTTGAGGCATGATCATGACCCGTCATTGCGATATCTATCCCCTTATCCATTTGCTTATGCAAAGCCTTTACATCTGTAGTACCAGCTACTAAAAAATAATCATCTCGGTGATAACTACAACCATGAGAATAAGTGGTAGCTTTATCCAAACTATACGGTTCTGCGTCAGCATAGATAAGGGAAGTATTGCTAGCGTTGGCAATATATACATCTGTCAACTCAAATGATGCGTTAGCATAATTGTTCCTGAAGTCGCAATCAATAGCTTGAAGTTGGACACGGGCTACATGGCGAGTTAAGGAAATATTATCAGCCGAGTTCTCCACAGGATAATAAGCTTCACCCTCAGTCCATTGGTCGCCGACTTTAGTGATTGTCGTATGACTGGAGCCTATATTAGCTTGTTTTGTATTTTTAACAGACTGATCATTAGCTATTACCCAATTATCGTAATCCGTCCCTGCCACAAGCCTACCGATTGTGACAATCTGGCTAAACATCGGGACATAAGTAGCTTGAGTTGACGCATGTACATCCGCAAAACTTACGATATTCGAAAGCTTGCCGTTCGTTATATCCCCCCATGTAGAAGGAATTTTATCAAGCACTGTATTCGCGAAGATCACCACTTTCAATTGCGTAGAAGAAACTTCACCTGCCGCCGTAGCCTTCACTTTAACAACGATATCTTCAATCGTTCGCAACTTTTTAGAGTCGGAAGCTTCCACTGTTTTCATGGCCGCAAATTTATCGTTAGCCGCATCATCGTCATTATCCGCATAAAATAAATAAGCGGTCAGGCTCTTTATAAATTGCTCGTTATTACTGCCATTTTCTCCTGCATCAGCCGCTTTTGTCTGTATCCCATCCAAAGCCGTAGCGGTAAGAGAGACGTTCGCGTCTATCATCTGATAGTTCTCTTCCGGTATCTCGATGCCATTCGAGCTATCGTCCGAGCAGGAGGCGAAAGCGCATGCGGCGAAGGAGGCTAATAATAAATGTCTTAGTTTCATATCCTTATGTTTTTTCTTGTTTATACTAAATTTCATTCCCTATGATTCCATTACTTAGTCTATTACCGGATGTTGCATTACCGGGCCCCAGCCTACTACCTGCACGGCTATATTCAAGTTGGTATCTACCTCGGGTTCCGGATCCGGACCTGGGCCCGGGTCTGGCGTTACGGGAATATTGTCGAAACTTTCGCCGTCAAAATAAATACGGAGACGGTAAACGTAGTTGCGACGGATGAAATTATGATCATAGCCGTTCTGCAAGCCACCCGCATTGATCACCGCCGTGAAGATTTTCGTATGGTCCTGATAACTGGAATTTCCCCGTAAGGTAGCTTTTACGGCGATCATCGTGTGATCGTCGCTTTTCATATTTTCCATTACATAATGAACGAATGGCGTATTGGATATCGAAGTGCCATCATTTACCAACAGATCCTCGAACGAGGTATCTTCCGAATTTCGCACGGCATCGGGAGCCTCTGTCTCTCCCCAATCCGCCTCACTGAAATAGTAAGACTTTGTCTTCATATTGTAGATACCTACCGCATCGATTCGCACCTCACGTCCGGCGAACGGCGTTCCGGCAAAACGAGTGGATATATTCACCAAATCAATACGTGCGGCTACACGGGTCAAAAGGATCGGGTCGGAGATGCCATCCACATTCTGATCGCCAAGATCCGTATATCCTAAATAGTTATCTTCCTCAGATAAAGCGGATTTTGTAACGATCACTTGACTACTCATCGTTAGGTTCGTTTGCGATTGCGAGGAGAGGTCTACCAAGCGAGTCTGGAACTCATCGTAGGTAGAAACGGTAGATAATAAATCTCTCGGTACGTTCGCCAAGACAATGATCCGTGCCCGGACAGCCTTCGTTGTCGGCACATCGGCTATTATGGCGGAATGTTCCGCCCCGGAAAGAGCCTCCCATTTATAACCGAGCAGTTCCGTACCGGTCTCATTAAATACTACCACTGCCAAATTATTGATATAAGCCTCACCCTCCAACTCATTCACGTCATTGGGGTTATAGGCTTTCGTAGCCGTACCGGACGCCTTGACAGCGACGGACAGCTTAGCGCCTTCCAAGGGAAGAACCGGATCCTCATCTTTAGAACAACTCACACAAGCGAGAATCGCCAAACCGGATAAAAATATGTTCGCTAATAATTTCATGTTCGTATCGTATTTCTTAATTATATATGATGAGGTACCCTTTAATGCATCGGAATATCTTCTTCCACTACTCCCCAAGGACGAACGGTTGCCCGGACGGATAAGGTTCCGCCCTCACCCCATTCAAGGATCAGATGGGTATTCTCTCCCGCGCTCGTATAAATAGGATCACCATTCTCGTCTACCTTGGCCGAGCCTAACGAGACTCCATTGGCGCTTATCGACACAGCCATATCCTGTCCCGGACAAGCGGTTTGCATAGTAGGGGTTATCCATTCAACCCCGGACTCGTTCCACGCACCTTCCGGATTATAATATACGCTATCGCCAATCTGCGTGCCACGGTAATCAAAACCACTTAATGTATTATTCAAGTAGAAGTCGCAATCCACGGAACTTCTCAACCCCATCCTGCCGAGTTGCTCTTGCAACCCTCGGGTCTCGATCGTGACCGTACCCACTTTCGGACGAATCACGATCTCAGTCTCCTTCGCTACGCCTCCGGCTTTTGTCAACACTTGTTCGCTACCATAATAAAGGCTGTCCGGGGTAACTGCCAAACCATCTTGGCTTTTCAACATCACTTTCAAGTCCTCTATGGTCTGGGCCTCCGATACGGATTGCTTTTCACCCAAGGCATTCACGTTGCCCCATGCCACGATACGTAAACTACGATCGGCGGTATAGCCATCCAAAACAATCTCATTGCGAGAACGGATAAAGTTCTTATCCAAGCGACGTTTCTCCAAGTAATTCAGATTCTCGTCGAATATATACAGATCGGTAGATTCCATCCATCCGTATTCCGTTATATCGTCTCCCTTGATATTCTCGACCTTCAGTTTGAGCGTATAGCATTGATCCAAATCCTCCTTGATGCAGCTAGTCGCTATAATAGCGAACAAAGCCACAACCAAGAGAAGCAATTCCTTTGTAAACAGTATGTGTTTCATAATCCTAATTTTTTCTTATCAATTATTTTACCCTATATTGCTTTATTCTACTTCCTCATGGATAGTCTTCACGTTCCATGGCTCCACTTTCACGGATGCGCTCACATTGGTGGAGATCATCGGGTCGTATGGGATCTCGGAACCGGGGCCGATAATCGTTAAAGAGATCTCGTATTTGTAGTTACGTTGGACGTAAAACTTACTCCTTTTTTCCGTGCCATCAATCGTCACTTCTTCTCCGACAGGAATCGCATAATAACAATTCTCTTTCGTAATAGATTCTTTCGCACCTTGCGGGAGATAGGTATAATCACCTTTTACGATCAATAAGGTATGGTTGGCATAAGCCTCATTGACGTTAGATTCACCGGACTTCACCTCACCCTTTGTATTCTCGTAAACATAAAATTCATGATTCAAGGCTGGATCATTCTCAACATGCTTCTTTGCCAATGCGTCATATTTCGTCTGGAGTCCTTTTTTGTAAGAACCTTCGTCGATATTATTCGGAGACGTTAGAAATAGTAGACCTACCTTATAATCTAAGTATCCAAAATGGGTATCTCCAAAAAAATCTTTCTCGATCGTCCCCCACTCCTCAGTAGAAGCTACGCTTGATACACCTTTCGCACTAGCGATAAAGACCTCCTTCAAAACGAAGGACTTACTTTCATAATTCGCATTTTCTGGATTACCTATGTCTGCACCAGCCAAAGCGATCGAAGCGACATCTCGAACCAAGGGAACCGGGCCTGCGCCATAAACTTCCTTACCAGAAATATCTTTTACCGTTATATCACCAACCTCATCATCATAACCAATATAGTTGGTCGTATTTGCCACTAATGTCACGTCAAGCACTTTACTACTCATCGTCAAGCCTTTTGTCAAAGTCTCGTCAGACAGATTGATTGTTGTTTCAATAAAGTCAGTTATATCCTTAGCCTTTGCCAATTCGGTTTGGATAACAGGAGCAGCGTTCGCCACAACCACTACATGAGCTTCACCCGCATACACTTCTTGCGGACCGACATCCTTTGTCCCATCAGAGTTAGGAGTAGCATCTTTTGTATATATCACACTCCATCCATCAACTCCAAACACCCCAACCGTTAGCGTATTCACGTCCGCATCCGTTGGAGTAGTTTCTCCGGTCTTCGTAACCGCCCCCTCCTCACTCTTGATAGCCAAAGCTAGTTGAGCTTTCTCCAAGACAGGAGCCTTTGGAATTTCTATTTCATTATCATCGGAACAAGCGGCAAATCCGCATAGCACCAACGATAAAAGAATGTATTTCTTGAATCTCATAGTATAATATTTTTTGTTCTCACATTAATATGTGACAAAAATAGAAAGGATATATCGTGGTGCTGATAGGCAGAACTCTCTATAATAAGAGACAAATGTATCAATTTCATAAAAGTGATAGGTTTCCCTACCTTTTGCAACTTTCACCTACAAAAACAGGCTCAATCCGTGTATTTTATGCTACCGGGGTGGTACTCGGATCATCCTAGTAACAAATATACATAATCACTTAAATTCAGCAAAATCATGGCAAGAAAAAAGAATGAGATGAAAGCGAAAGAGCCCGTAAAGCTCCGGTTCAAGAAACTGTCGAACGCAAACCTGTCCATATATCTGGACATCTATTACAAAGGGAAGAGGTATTATGAGTTCCTCAAGCTCTACCTCACCCCGGAACGTTTCCCTGAAGACCGTGATAAGAACCGGATCACTTTGCGCTTGGCCAATAGTATCAAGGCACAACGGATCATTGATCTTCAGAACGAGATTTACGGTGTCCGTATGATAAACGGGCTCGGGAAAAAAACACTTTTAGAATTCCTCTCGGAATTGTCCACCGATAAATCTGCGCATGGCGACAAAGCCTATTCTCTACGATTAAGAAGTCTGGCCAATCATCTTAGAGACTATATGCCGCAATGCCTGCTTAAGGACATAGATACCGGTTTCGTGAAAGGTTTCATCGCTCACTTGCGTAAACAACCCTACCTCAAAAGCGACTTCACGATTCACGGTTATTACCGGCTCCTGAATGTCACACTCAATAAGGCGGTCAAAAAAGGACTGATCCTCTCGAATCCTTGTGGTTCGCTGGATACAGACGAAAAACCCCACAAACCTACCAGCCTGCGTACTTATTTGACCCTAGAGGAACTAAAGAGGTTAATCCGGACAGATTGCGTATGCCCAGAGGTAAAAAAGGCTTTTCTGTTCTGCTGTTTCTGCGGACTCCGGATCAGCGACTTGACCGCTCTTAGATGGGAAGATATGCAAAAAGAAGGAAATGATAAATTCCGTTTACAAATCATACAAAGAAAGACGAAAGAGGCTATTTATCTCCCATTGTCCGAGGAAGCGATAAAATACCTTCCCGCAAGGGAGAATGAGAATGACAATGACAGGCTCGGCTTGATATTCCATCTACCTAGCCTCACGATTATATGTCAGGTATTAAAAGGCTGGACTTTAGCCGCCGGCATCAAGAACAAGAAAGTGACCTTTCACGTAAGCCGCCATACTTTCGCCACTCTTTCACTAGCTCTTGGCATTGACTTGTATACAGTATGTAAATTACTAGGACACAAGAACATCATCTCCACACAAGTATACGCGAAAATCATCGATGCTAGTAAAAGACAGGCAATAGACCGGTTTAATGGCGTATTAGACGCATGAGACGGATATTACTTCAGATTCGTATGGCACGGATCAAGAAAGATACTTCTCCCCAAGATCCGTGTCATCCGCTATAGTTTCAGTCCGCAACTGGCTTATCAGATCAGAGACTTTGTATTATTTCCAACGAAAGCCCCGTGCATTCGGCGATTAATGAAAGATCGACACCGGCTTTCTTCATGTTACGAGCGTTGCGTAGGGTAGCCAAACGCTCACCTTCTGCTTTACCTTTTGTTTCCGCCTCCTCCACGGCGTACTCCATCGTGGCCTTCCAGTCACGGTAGATCTTCAGATTCTCATCGTACGTCGCACGCTCCTTGGGGGACAAGGCATTCACATTCGCTACGTCGAGCAAGCGTCGGAAGTATGCCTCTTTTTCTTTAAATGGGGACATATCAAATAGATTTCATATTCTTCAATACATAAATTGTTTTTTCCAGCGGAGTCTCGCCCTGACGGGAGATCATACGGCAAATGTAATAAAAACCTCGATTAAAGAAGTAACGTTGAGGGTAATTAATACTACTGAGTTGTTACTTCCCTTCACACAACAAAAGCCTAATCAACTAAAGAACAACCCCCTATAACCATTCCCCAATAGAACTTAGAAACTTATTATTCGGGACAATGATCGCTTGCGTGTTCGCGGCGTGTTCAAACGAGGATGATCCTATCGTAGGACCGGATCAACCGCAAACAGGGGAAAATAACGCAACACTGACTATTTCTGTGAAAAATGTGGCTAGAAGTTTGACTAAAGCTGCAGCGGAGGGGACACAGACTGAAAATGAAGCTAAAATTACAAACTTAACAGTTGCTCTTTATGATGCTGAAACTAGAGCGCTTGTCGCTTCAACCTCTGATATTGCCAATGAGGATGCTGCTGCGGATAATGATGAGGTTCAATTTGCCGGACTGACAGAAGGTGCGCAATTACGTGCTATCGCATTTGCTAATATGCCTGAAATCTCACTGGCTGGTACAACAATTGACAACTTTGTATCTCCTGTATATACGATGCCAGCTGCCGGATTCGCAGAAAACTATTTACCAATGAGTAGTGGTTTGTCTGATCCATTCACTTTACAAGCAGGTAAAAACTATTATGGATATACTAAAACAGCGGGAGAAGGTGAACATATTCTTGTAGCAGATCCCTTGTACTTGATAAGAAATGTAGCGCGCATTGATTTTACGGGACTTAGCTTAGACATGACTAGAGCTGCAAAAGATGTATACGTTGAAGGAATTGCGACGATTGTACCAGAATGTGTATTCATCATGCATGGGCGGACGAAGTCCAATGCAGCAGATATGGGTAATGGCAATAGCTGGTGGAATGTCGTTAGCAATACCGTATGGGGTAATGTGTCCGCAACTTATGCTGCTAATGCTACAGATTATGCTTCAGGTTATAGAGGAGATTTCGTGAATGATGACGCTATGTTTACGAATATGAGAGGTTCTATTATTGAAGGATACAAGGCCAGTTTACCAGCCACCGCATTGGTACAGAATATCGCAACTGAAGATGGTGTGTCTGCGACTATCACAATCGCCCCTAAATTCTATGTGTTCGAAAATCCCCAAGTTAAGGCTGCTCGTGAAATGAATGGTGCTGAAAATTTCAAACCAGAGGATCTTGCAACTGAAATTGTAGTTAAAGGTACTTATAAGCTCGAAAATGCTAAAAAGAGCGGAAGTGATGCAGTATACAACTATGCGGAGAAAACAGCATATTGGCCTATTAAAATTGCTGCGACGAATGAAATGGCAGCAGCTACGGCTGAGTATTTAAAGGATGGAAAGATCCATCGTAATATAATTTACAGTATTGACGCAACTTTAGCCGGTAGAGGATATGATGATCCTACTGTTCCTCCAACAGACTTTGTTGAGTTGTTTGTTAAGACAAAGGTTCTTGATTGGGGTAGCGCAAATCAATCTTCAGTTGTCGAATAATATCTATTCTTTGAATAACGTCCAAAAGGCATTCCTTTTATCGGGAGTGCCTTTTTTGCATGTATAATTCTGGTTATAAATTGATCCGGAGACTACAAAATTTACTATCTTTTCCTTATGATGGCGATCCCATATGTCTTGAACCTAAGAGCCGGAATATTATTTCATGAGAATATCTACAATATCTACAATTCAACCTCATACTTATTGTAAATAAATATGTTATATAGTGGTTGCAGATGGAATAACATCTACAATTTTCATTCTGCATCTACCATGTTTTAATGGGAAACGGTAAGCGTCTCCGCGTTGCTATCTTTTTTTCCATTTGTCGGGCAGTAATTCTCTCAACACATTTTTATCGGTATTCGGATTCAGTGAGACAGCCTTGTTGAGTAATTCTTTAAAGTATTCAAAAGTATTGATATTGTTCATCCTGCATGAGCATGCCAGTGAATATATCAGTGCGGCTCTCTTTACGCCCTGATGACTTCCACAGAAGAGTGAGTTTCTTCTACTCAAACTGATGTACCGGTTTATTCTCTCAATCGCATTGTTGTCCAGCTCGTATTCCGGCGCAAGTATATAATTCGACAACGCGGGATATTCCTTGAGGGCATAATTCACCGCTTTCCCCAAAGAGCTTTTAGGCAAGGTCGACTTCTCCGCTTGTATGGCCAGCAGTTTCCGCTTTAATTCATTTAATATAGGAGAGGCGTGCTTCTTTTTGTATTTCATTATCTGCCGCGGTGAGTATCCCGCGGGCATCTCGTGTTCCTTTTGATAGAGCTTATTGATGATTTCTATGACTTCTCGGGCATCCTTGTTTTCTTTAATGTCAAGGAACTTTCGTTTACAATGCTGAAAGCATGCCAGACGCACGGCGTGTGGATATTCGTCCGTCTCCAGTATTTTATAATCTCCCAGACCATCCGTTTGAATGGCTCCCCGATAATCCGGTTTTATATATTGGGTTAAGACCTTTCTGGCACGGGAACCATTCTCATTGAAGAAGTGGACCAGCCTCAGATGACTGGCCAGGGCCGCCCAGATATAGACCTTGCGAGAGGCTTTCCCCGTAGAGGACTTGCTTCCCTTTTCCAATACCGTGTAATAGCTCTCGTCCATATGCAGATATTCATCCTGACGGACCGCCTCCCCCAGGGCCTGCTCCAGAGAGTCGAACAACCACGCTGTTTTTTTTATCAGTCCGTGCGCGGTGGATTTGTTTATATCAAAACCGCTTTCACCGAAAAACTTGATAATCCTTTCCACCGGCATGGAGTAGATATAACGCAGTTGTAGTATGCCGGCAATAAAGGAGGCGTCATAAGAGGAATTGAGCAGGGGCGTGGCAGGAAGATTGCCATATATGATATTTCCCCGGTATCGATAATAATGCAGGTGATGGATATGTTTGATAAAACGGGGAGGAACGAGCTCATAGCGGATGGAGTCTACGGTTTTCAGGAACTTGCCAAGCTCAGGCTGGAAACCGGACCGTGAAGGATAAATGTCGTGTTCCCGCACCTCCAAGTCAAAATGCTCCTTGCGCTTGGCGTTATTGTTACCACGCTCCTTGGCGGAGGGGGCTACTTTTTTTGGGGGTGTCTCATCTGATGGCGAACAGGGAGGTGGAGCTGTAACAATCTTTTCTGATTTATTGCTTATTAATTTTCCTAACGCACGTTTAGTAACCAATGCCTGTTCCAGGGAAGCGTCCCTGGATAGTAAAGCCTGTTCGAGTGAATGAACGGACGCGGTCAATGTCTCGATCTGAGAAGCCATCCGGCTGATCAGTTCTGCCTGTCTTGCGTTTTGTTCGATGAGTTGCGCGTTCTGAGTTTTAGAAAAGCGCAACTGTTCTTCCAACATGGTTATTATCCGCCCGTAATTCATGGGGTAAAGGTATGAATAATAACGCGTTTATCCAAAAAATATAGCGATTAAATATCTGTACGTCAATAGCGTACAATTACAATCGCTATATTTTAAAGCGTTTCCTTAACCGTCTGCTACGCAATGGGATACCCCTGATTATCATGAAGAAAGTTTCCCATTGAAGCTTACATAGCCCTTCGTCCGGCTTAAAACGGGGCAGTTCAAAAGTGCCGCTTTCCAATCGTTTCTGGTATAAGATAAATCCATCGGTATCCCAATGAAGTATTTTTACCAGGTCCCTTTTTTATTAAAAATCCTATTCAAGAATAGTATTTAATTAAGAATAAGCCACTTATGATATGTTTTACAAATATGAGGTAATGACTTGGCAATGGTCATAACTTCTGCGATATGCAGTGCTTTTCTGTCAAATAACTCTGTATGTGTGCAAAGATACTATTTTCTGTTGAACATATGGTCTGTTATCAAGTAAAATTTGGAGGTTTTGCACTCGTTAAGTGATGTGCGTGATTCTGATGAAAGAAAAACAGAATGTCCGAGTAATAAAAACATCGGCAGACCTACAAAGAGGTTGCCGATGTTGCTAATGGAGCGTGTGATTGGTAGATTGAGTAGAACAAGAAAATGTATGCTGAGGTAACTTCTTCTTTATTGGTCATCAGCAATGACCCTTAATGTGAAGATAAAAATCATAGAATTTCATCTTGATATTATCTCGTACTCTACGGAACTCGTTTTTAATAAAATCGGGTGTTCCTGTTACATCGGAAGGGTCGTCAAAGCCGATGTGCAAGCGATGTTTGACATGTCCTGCAAATACCGGGCAGGTTTCATTGGCATTTCCGCATACCGTTATTACATAATCCCATTCTTGGGTAAGGTATTGCCTTACATCTGTGGGAGTATGTTCGGATATGTCTATGCCTATTTCACGCATTACCGCTATGGCATTAGGGTTTACTTGTTCAACAGGATGTGTGCCTGCCGAACAGACCTCAATCGTATCATCCAATGATTGCAAAATGCCATGAGCCATCTGACTGCGGCAACTATTTCCTGTACAAAGTATCAATACTCTCATAATTTCTAAAATAGATTTCCATATATAAAGCCTGAAACCGTTGCCATTACGATTACAAGAGTAACATATACAATGGTCTTCTTTGTACCCATTACACCACGGATGACCAACATATTCGGAAGAGACAATGACGGACCAGCCAACAGCAATGCCAGTGCCGGACCTTTACCCATGCCGGAAGCTAACAGACCTTGAATGATTGGAACTTCGGTCAATGTGGCGAAATACATAAATGCACCTGTAAACGATGCAAAGAAGTTAGACAAAAGCGAATTACCCCCGACTGCCCATTCTATCCAACTGTTCGGAATGACACCTGCAATGGCTGTATTGTCGTGCGTTGAGCCAAGCAGGAAACCTGCTGTCACTACACCTATAGCCAGCAACGGCAATATCTGTTTGGCGAAGCCCCACGAGGATATTGCCCATTCCCTGTTTTCTTCATCCTGTTTGTCAAAGAGCAGGATGACGGCGAGAGCGGTAATCGCAACAATCATCGGCACAAGTGGAATCAGTTTTGTATCATCAATAAACAGATTGGCAAGGATGACGGAAACGGCAGTAGCCATCGCGCCAAGTACCACCCCAAGCACTCGCAGTTTCAGTATTCGGACAAGCGACCAGCAAAGCAACAGCGACAATGCACCGACAATATACCACTTGTAAGTGAATATATAATACCAGAGTCCAGTATCTGACGAAGCAGGTGCGCCCCAGTTTGCAAATACAAGGATAAGAACCAGCGTAAAGAAATGGAACGAAGTCTGCCACATCGGACGTTTTTCTGGGGGCGGAACGATATTCATCTGTTCCTCTTTCTTGGCTTTCTCTTCCTTGCGGAAAATGAATGACATTGCCAATCCGATGATAACGGAGAATAGTACAGCACCGATTATTCGTGCCACCCCCATTTCAAAGCCCAAAATACGAGCCGTCAGTATAATCGACAGAATGCTTATTGCCGGACCGGAATACAGGAATGCCACTGCCGGACCCAATCCTGCACCACGTTTGTAGATGCTTGTGAACAATGGCAGTATAGTACACGAACATACTGCAAGGATTCCACCAGAAATGGCTGCTACCGTATAGGAGAGCCATTTCTTGGCATTAGCCCCGAAGTATTTGAGTACCGAACCCTGACTTACGAATACGGCAATTACTCCGGCAATGAAGAAGGCTGGCAGCAAGCACAAAACCACGTGCTCCCTTGCATACCACTTCGCAAGGTCAAGCGTTGCAGTGACGGCTGTCATGAACCGTTCGCTGTCAAGTGGCAGAAAGAATACTGCCACAAAAACAGCGACAATCCATAACAGAATTTTCAACTCCTTTTTTAACTCCATACAAGACAGATTAAATTCCCAACAGTTGTTTTACTTCACTTTCAGACGGAACATGTCCCTTTATTTTGACAGTACCGTCCACTACAACCGCAGGAGTTGCCATAATGTTGTAGCTCATTATTTCGGCAATGTCCTCTATTTTCGTAAGCTTCACATCAAGTTTGTTTTCGCTGACCACTCTCTCAATAACTTGATAGGTTGATTTGCATTTGGCGCACCCCGGTCCCAATATCTTGATTTCCGTTACCCCTGAATTATTTGCAGATGACTTATCTCCGCAGCAACAAGACGTTTCTGGTTTTTCGGGCTCTTCTATTATCAGATTACTGCCACATGAACACGAGCAAGGCTTCGGAGAGAATAATGAAGCCCAGAATCCTTTTTTGTTTTCTTTTTTTGTTTCCATATTCTTTTGATATTTAATTGTCTTACAATAATATGTTAAATAAATAACCTGTAATTACAGCCGTAAGGAATATTACAACGACAATCGTTGCGACCAATTTCTTACGGAAAATGCTTGCAAGCATTGTCATTTCCGGAATTGCCATACCTGCACCGCCAATAACCAACGCTATCACAGTGCCGATGCTCATACCCTTAGCCATCAGTGCGACCCCGATAGGGATTGCCGTTTCAGCACGGATATACAACGGTATGCCCAATACGGCTGCGATAGGAATGGCAAACAGATTGTCTGGTCCGGCTATCTTCAGCACAAAATCTTGTGGCATATAGCCGTATATCCCTGCTCCGAGTGCGACTCCAATTAACAAGTAACCTAAAATAGGGCGCAGACTGTCCCAAGCCGAAACGAATGCTTCTCTCAGTTTACGCTTTATAGTCCATTGTCTTTTGTCCTCACTGCCTACGTTATGTTCGTTACGGAGACGTACGTTTTTCACATACTTCTGCATCCCCATTTTTTCCAATACCACACCGAACAGGACCGAGGCGGCGAAAGCAATAATGAAATATGCAAGCATCGCCTTTACACCGACCATTGCCCCCAACATTCCTATTATTATAGGATTGAGCAGCGGAGAAGCTATAAGGAATGACATGGTACTTCCAAAAGGAACTCCGGCATTGAGGAAACCGACTGTCATCGGAATGGTGGAACAGGCGCAAAATGGGGTGAGTGCCCCGAATCCTGCTGCCATGACATTGCCTAAGATTCCACGTCCAGAAAGCCATTGCTTGATTTTGTCTTGCGGAATATACATCAGTATTATTTCGACAACCGCACTGATCAGCAGGAACAGTGCTATCAATTCTGCCGTGATAAACACGAAGTATTTTAATGTTTCTATCAAAGTGTTCATTGCATCCTTGGTTAATTAAAACATTACGATACAATAATATACTCCTATTCCTACGAACAGGCAACCAACAATTCCATTCAGCCATTTCTGTACGGTCTGCATCTTGCCGTAGAAACTGCCGATGTGCTGGACACTGAACGCCAATATCCAAGCGACCACCAAAACAGGCAATGCCGTAGCAATGGCAAACAATATCGGCAACAGATAACCCATCGTTGCTGTGGCAGACATCGGTATCAGCATACCGAAATAGAACACACCGCTTGTAGGGCAGAATGCCATAGCGAACAGCATTCCAAGAGCCAATGCTCCCCAACCACCCTTTCGTGCCAGGCTTTCACCATTACCTTTGAATCCGAAAGAGGGCAATTTGAGTTTGTTACCGAATAGAATGAACATCCCGGTCAGAAGTAATGCCGGACCGAGAATCAATTCTCCATATTTGCCTATGAATTTCTGGATACCGAACAGACTTGCCCCTTCTTTCAGTATAAGAATCAAGATGACACCTAATACGGTATAGGCGATGACACGACCCAAGGTGTATAAAAGACCGTTACGAAAGATGCGTTGCCTGTTCTTGATGTCTTTGCTTATAAAACCGATTGCCGCTATATTTGTAGCCAACGGACAAGGCGATACCGCTGTAAGTAATCCTAACAGGAATGCCGTCAGTGTCGGTGTTGTGCTGCTATCCAATAAAGTCTGTAGCCAGTCCATATATGATTATTTCAAGGCGGTTCGGATTTTACTATTTATCTCGCTTTTGAATGCATCTGGGTTCTTACGAGCATTGGCAAAGGCATATTCGGTAAGGTTCTCATAGGTTTCTTTCCCGTCTATCCACTTGCTGATGAACAAGGAAGACCATGTAACCTCGTATTTCTCGGCAATCTTTTCATTCTCCGGTTTGGAAATGTCAATTGCCTTGAAAACCACAGTACCGTTCTTAATTTCTTCTGCGAATTGTGCTTCAATGACTTCTTTGGCGTTTTTCTCTATCGCCATACAGGTGGCACATCTCTGTTTACCGTGAAAATACAGAATTTCCACACGGTTGTTCACTTCTTGTGATTGTGTCTGTTCCACTTTCACAGTGTCGTTCTTTTTTGCATCGTTGTTTCCGCAAGCGGTCAGTCCGAAGCAAACGACAAAAGCCAAAATCAGTTTGTTCATACTTCTTCTTTTATTTGATTAAACTTATGTTTGTATTTCGTAAAACAACGAACATTTGGGATAAAAAAGAATTGCGATTACTTGCAACATCTTTCTTTTTCGCACAGGCATTGCCCAAAAAATTCGGTGAAGAGCATAGAGGCAATCTTCCAATTTTCACGGTTGATGCAGTATTTTACTTTGGGAGTTTCTATTTCTCCCTGTATCAATCCTGCATCTTTCAGCTCTTTCAGATGCTGAGAAACAGTTGCTTTAGAAATCGGCAGTACCTCATGTATATCTCCGAAAAAACACGTATTTTGCTTTATCAGAAATTCAAGAATTGCCATTCTCGCTGGATGTCCCATTGCTTTGGCGAACCGGGCAAGTTGCTCTTGAGTTGTAGTATATTCTTTATTATCCATTTTCACGGTGTTGTTTGTTGTTCGCAAAATTACGAACATATTTCGGAATGCGCAAGTGTTTCCAATTATTTTTATTTGTGCAGTATCATTTTAACTTATCTTTAGTCGAAAAGAGATAAGAGCGAATACAATCCAATAATTCACCCTTATCTCTTTGTTTTGTTTTTATCCCGTTCGGATGGATTTCATCTTTCGCACATAATCCCGAACGTCCGATTATAATATAGTCGCCGATGAAATTTTCCACCGGACTATGTTCTATGGTTGTTACAATCTCATTCCTCGTTTGCGTTTCTTCTTTCTACGAAGTATCTCTGCCATTTCCTGATTGGCTTCTACATCAGCAGCGTTGCAAGAAGAATCACTACCGTTCAGCAATCCCAATGAACCGTTGAAGAACTCACTTTGTGCTATGCTGGATGGTGTACTTGGTGTAGCAACTTCATATTCGTTGGTCATCATTCCTTTCCGTTCCCTGCATCTGTTACTCTGCAAAGCTGCGTCAATCTTGGAATAGCTGAAACGCCTATCCACCTTGGACCCGTTGAAGTGGTAGCCGTTCTTGGTGAACACTACGCCTTGTATCTCGTCCGTCTGTCCTCTGTGGCTGAAATGCACTTCCACTCCTTGCCGTTTTAGATTTGCGACAAGCACGCCCCAGTTTCCACATATGCCGACTTCCGTTTTAAGGATGTCGTAAAGCTCGTACTTTGTCTTATCCGGCTCTTTCAATCGGTTGCGTTTGACATTCTCCTTCCCGTTTGCCATGTGCAAGCCATATATCAAGGTTAGTTCCTTGCAGATACGGGTACTGCGCAGACGCTCGTGCCTGTCGGATATGGTATTGCCGTTGTTGTCTATGCGGTTGAAGGCGATATGCACGTGCGGATGCTCCTTGTCGAAATGACGGGCGATGAAGAACTGCGTGTCCTTGATTCCCATCCGTTCCATATATTCAAGTGCGATACCTCCCATGACACAGTTCGTCAGACGTGGCTCATCCTCTTTGGAAAAACTCAATGCGATATGCCCGACAGGTTTCGCCACATTGCCGTTCATCAGCGACTGGGCATTGAAACTCATGGCAATGGTTTCCTTGTTCTCCATAAACAAGCCATCATATGCGACAACTTGGGCATTCTTTCCTTTATCAAGGATATAATCCACCACACCCTTGAAGTCGCTTCCCTTTACGATTTTCGCCATCATATCCCTATCTTGGTTAAGAGTTCGTGAATCCTTGCCACTGCCACCTTGCAGTCCCACCGTTCATCGTGGAAGCCTCCGGCGTTAGCCTTGTGCGCAAGCTGGTTGAGATTGTTCGCCATGCCACAGAGTTGGCGGATGTATCCGGCGTGTTCCTCAGACAGTCGTTCTTTCACATGACCGTTCCGGAAACACCCCCTCATATATTCACTCGGTGATACACCAGCCTCATGCGCCCGTGTCAGCAGACGGTAGTAGTCGGCTGTCGCCATCTTCACCGCGACACGGTATTTCAGTTTCTCGGTCGCTTCCTTCTTGGGGCGACCACCCTTGTTACGTTCCTTGTTCTGTTCCATATTTCGTTTCTTCTAATTCTGTTACTGATTATACTGTATAGACCAACGGGATGCCATCTTCCGAAACTTGGGAAGTGGGTAGCAAGCGGTTTCGGTACGCCCGAAACACAAACTTGCTACCTCCCAATCCTTATGGAATGAGTTTTGAGCATCTCACGTTTTTCTTGTTCAAGGTGCTATAATCCAAGTCCTTTCTTTTTGGGTTTTACGATGGTTCGTGGAGGTGGATTAACGGTTACATTCTGCCACTTACCGCATAGGTAATCGTTCAGGTCTTTATGTCCGTTGTAGTTGTCGGAGAAGTCCCTGATACGACCGCTGAACTCTCTTGCCAATTCCAAGTAGGCATTTCTTCCAGCCTCGTCATTGTCAAGCAGGCAGTGGATGCGCTCGTACCCATGCAGCACATCCATTGCTTTGGAAACATTGGCAACCGAATTGAGAACGACATAATCCTGCCCATCAAGATTGGGCATGGTCGGGCAGTTCTTCATCCGCAACGTGAGGAAGGACAGATAGTCCATCATACCCTCGAACACGAGACACTTCTCTTGCTGTTCTCCTTGCTGGCGTATATAACTGATGTCTTTGGGTGCGATGCAACCCTTGAAAAAACGGTTACGCACTTCATATCCTCCGGCAACATTGGGAAAGCCGATGGCGAAATAGGGCTTGCCGTTATGGATGAAGTGCAGCTCCTTACATTCCAGCCTTGCCAAGTTGATGTTTATTCCCCTTTCCTGCAAATAACGGAGCAATGCAGGATGGGTAAGTTCTCCCACCTCCAAATGCTGGAAACTCGGTTCGGATGCTTGCTGGCGAAAAGAGAAAGATACGGAACGGATGTGCGGTACTCGCTCCGCTATCTTGTTGAGCAAGTAGGGCACATAGTCGGATGCGTATAGTTCCTCTGCCAAAGCGATGATGTTACCGCCTTTGCCAAGCCCGTAATCGAACCACAGGTTACGGTCGGTGTTCACTTTGAACGAGGCTTCCGTTTCCTCCCGGAATGGTGATTTGTACCAAAGGCTGTTGCCTTGCTGTTTGACGGGCGTGTAGCCCAAACTTTGCAGATAGTCTGCAATTCTGATTTGTTTTGCTTCTTGGATGTTCATGGTTTATTCTTTCTACGGATTTGATGATGAGTGTAATAATGTTGATTTGATGAATGACACATATATTATGCTGTATGTTAAGGCTTTATTTCCTCAACATCTTCTCAACAAACCACTCACAAAAAGAGAATCCAACAAAGGATGCTGTTGTTTTCTCAACATTTCTTTTCGATTGTTGAGCATTTGTTGAGAGTGTATGTTGTTTGTTTTCAGCATGGTTATATACTTATTCAACAATTCAACAAAAAAAGAATGATGTTACAGGGAGTCAAGTTGCTTCCTTGTGACTGTATAGAACCGTCCAACTCTCTTAATCGGCTCATAACGGCACTCCCGATTGTAATTAAATTGGTAGGTCGTATAGGTAAGTCCGTTGGATGCCGGAGTAAGTTTCCAACACTCTTGCAGCACTTTCCGTACTTGGTACTTCTCCACCTTTACCTGTGAGTGTACCAGCAAAAGAAGAAGGTCGTTGTAACAGAACGAGAATGTGTCCGTACCGACACTGTCCATGATGTCAAGGATAAGTTCGTGTATCTCTATCTCCAATCGGTTGCGGTTGCTGCGGATAATCTTCCGCAAGGCTTCGGTATGCAACAACGAGGGTGCAAACCACATACGGCTTTCTTTTTCGGTGGATAGCTGTCTGTGTTGCAGGAAATGGAGAAAGGCAGGTATCTCCGCTTTCAGCTTTTGCAGGAAGTCGGTATCATCGGACTGCAAGCGGTCTATCTTGCGTACCCAATAGCGTGTTTCTCCTGCATCTATGATTACGGGCAGATACTCGTTGTTGGAGCACAGCACAAACTTGGCAAAGAACGCTATCTCGTCACGGTCTTTGCCTTTGGCTTCCACTTTATAGGATAGAGTTGTACTGAGGTTCTTCAACCGCTCGCTGTCCTCCCTGCGGTTGAGCAGCACTTCATCCACCACGATAAGGAGTTTTCCTGCCCAATCGGAATTGAACTGGCTGCGGAAGTCCTCGTTGGTGTTGAACGTGACATTGTTCTGAAAGAGGGCTTTCAGAAAGTTCAGGAACGTGCTCTTGCCCGTATTGCGTTCTTCCGATACCAACAGCAGGATGGGCAGTTTTTGTACGGGTTGCAGGTAGAGCAGTTGCAGATAGTCCATTCCTAACTCGTATTGCTCCCCGAAAATGTGGCGAACCAATGATTGGATGCAGGGAAACTCGCCTTGCTGTGGACAATGCTCTATCGGCTCATAGAGGTTGAGAAACTTGTCCACCACGGGACGATAATCCACATGGTTTGGGACTGTACAGAAACCGTCATACTTCGGCACGGTGGCGAGATAGTCCTTGCCATAGTCCTGCCGTAGTGTCTCGTTGTTCCACACAATGCGTTTCCTCACATAGCCACCGTTCAGACGGGGCTGGTTCACTAACTTGTAGAGGGTTGTACCCACTCGGATAAACTCCTCCTTTTCGTTCTTTGTTTTTGTCATTTACATTTCGCTTAAATCGTTAATAGTTAATCAAGTGCAAAGCTACGGCAAGTCACGCGAAAGCCTGATAAGCAAATCACAGCAGAACGGCGCAAAATTTACACGGAATGAAAAACTTGCTGCGAATTGCACAGGAAGCAGGTAAAGAGCATATAAAGCAAACCCGAAAAAGCATCCGTTACAGGTCTGCTTCTTCGGGCTTTTGTTGGTAATACGTATTATTGGTAAAACAGCAATACGTTAGTTCAACTGAATACTAATACGTTTTACCAACTGAGTGTTTTATCAGCAATCAATTGACAGATAAAGATTTGTCGGTTTCATGATTTCATGTCGTCACATTATTGGATTTTATGCCTGATAATTAGAAGCCTTTGTCCCGTTACTGCCCAGCGAAAAGAAGAAGGTTGTTTTCTCTTTTCGCAAGTACATCCTTTTAAGAATGGCATTGCGCATTTGTTCCGCACCGAAACTATTGATACGGAAAGCAAGCGCAACTATCATCGTGAGACTGAATACATTTGCATGATAGCCGTTTTCCAATCTGATATACTTCTGAACCTCGTATTCTTTCAATGCTCCACTTTTATATATGGCTCTGATGGAAGCTCGGAATGTGGGGGCAATTACTCCGAATAAATCGCCAAGTTCCTGTTCGCTCATCCAAATGTCTGTGACATTGTCCGGCATTATGATATTGCCGGATTCACTCATTGTTATAATACTTCTTTTCATAAGCCATTCTTTATATGGTGAAATGTCCGCTAACCTTATCTTCAAAAGCAGAAATGTCGTTTTCAAGTTTCGTGTTGGTCACTTTTGCATAAATCTGCGTAGTAGTGATATTTGTATGTCCGAGTATTTTGCTGACACTTTCTATTGGCATACCATAATTAAGGGCTAAAACAGCGAAGGAATGCCGGCTCAGGTGAAATGAAATGTTCTTTTCTATTCCACACATTTTTGCCACAGTCTTGATGCGCCTATTTACCATGTCGTAAGAATTTATGTTGAACAAATTCTTACCATTTCTGAATGGCTTATTTCGCTCAATTATTTGAGCGGGAATGTCCATCAGCTTGATTTGAAACGGCACACCTGTTTTCTGCCTTTTGGATACAATCCAACGTGAGCCATTCAGTTCCACGATATTGTCTGTGGTGAGATTTTTGATGTCCACGAATGATATACCCGTCCAGCATCCGAAAATAAAAATGTCCCTTGCAATAGCGAAATTGGCATTTTCCAATTCGATTGTACTCATGGCTTTGATTTCGTTCTCTGTCAAGAAGCCACGTTCCTTATGGTCAGGATTCACATGATATTGTGCAAATGGATTTCTCGGTATCTTCCCGTGGTAATGAGCGGAAGTTACGATATGCTTCAATGGTATGGAATATATCCATACGGAAGATTGGGCAAGTCCGACCTCGTTACGTAGATACAGACAATAATCATGGATAAACTCTTCCGTCAGTTCATTCATCCCCATATCCGAACGCTTATAATGGTTTTTCATAAATTCGGCGACATATTTCCTTACGGTAAGATATTTACGGTATGTACGCTCCGAACGGTCTTTCCCAACACGTTTGGCAAAATCCGCATTCATCTTATCAAAGGCACGTAACACCGTTTCATACTCTGTGCCGATACCTTGATAGGCATTGCGTACCATTTCGGCAGTTACAAATGCCTCCCGGTCAGAAAGCCGCTGGTAATGCTTTGCTATCTGCGCCTTGATATTATCAAGCGCATGATTAACATCCATAGACTTACGGCTCTTACCTTTAGCCCGATTAGCTTTGGCATCCCATAACTCCTTGGATATACTCTGTTTACAACTGAACTGAGCAATCGTCCCATTGATGGTAACCCGTCCCATGATAGGGACAATTCCACTCTTCTCTTTGCTTCCATTTACATAGAAGACAGTCTTAAATGTACTTCTCATAATCCTTGCTTTTTGTTTGGTGCAAAATTAAATCATGAGAGTCATAAGGGCAGAACGCAAACCTACGCAGAACGCAGAAAAATAGGAAGTTAGTGTTAAAAGTGCATTTGATACGAGGTAATGGTTTGGAAGCATAACAACTTCTATATTCTGCTCAGACCATGTCTTCACTACTTATGCCACTTGAAGCCACTTTATGCCAAACACCACTGATGGTCAGTACATTCTCTATGTTTTGCTCATATTTTCATTTTTAAGTGACATTTTTTAAGGAAAAACAGATATACATCCCCGTTCAGGGAATCGGCTCCCATCTGGGAACGAATAAGCTCATAAAGGCATTCAATCCCCTTGCCCGCTGTGATATAACGGGGATAGAGATAGTAAACGAGGGATTCATTTAGGCTGAACATGGTTACGGTCATTTAGTTTGTTGTAGGAATCGATGAGTTTAGTAAGCTCGGAAGCGGTAGTCTGACGGATGTTAATCACAATACCGTCAGGGAATGTGATACAAATGCCTTTTATCGCTTGCGGTGAGGAAGATGTATAAGTATGGGTTTTACCTGTATGGCTGGAAACATTCTTTCTACTTCCGGCCGGGGAGGGAAGTATGAAGTCAGGGTCAGAGTTGTACTTCTCCAGTAGTACGCTATAATAAAAGGTACTGACTGTTAGACCATGACGCCACATCCACTGGCGGATATTTTTTACACGGATGTGATAGGGAGCACAAAATGCCTCGAAACTTAAATAATTGTCATAGGATTCACGCAAGTGATTTTTATAATCTTCTATTATGCGAGAAAAGAGTAAGTTGCTCTCCATTTTTTTTGAGCACAAAGGTAGGATATGGATAATTATGAAAAAAGACGGCATCGCGGAGACGCTTACGGGAAACGCAAAAAAATCACTTCCCAAGCTTGCGGACTCGTATATTTAGTATTATACGATTTTATAAGAGACAGACAAAGGGATTAAAGCCAATAAGAGTTTCAATAGGTGAAGTTAGTGGTTTCATACTGAAGAAACTTTTATTTCATACTAAAGAAACAAAAGTTTCTCTATAGCAAAACTTTTGTTTTTTCTATGCAAAAAACTATTATTTATTGAAATGCAGAATGTTATACATTATTTATCGTTAGTAGTAATTGTTCGTGCTAATCTTTCCGGTAACCTAATGATGGTAGATCGAAGTTTGTAGTGGTAGATGTTCACTATCTACCACCACAAGATAAATTATTTACAATCAAAAGATTACATAAATAATGGTAGATATGGTAGATGATTTGGATTATTTACACATAGAATGGCATCTGGGGCGTGTCCGGAGAGAACAACTTCTTAAACATAAATCTTTTGACTTTCTAACTTTGCCAACGGGCATTGACATATTATATTTATAACAAAAAAGGCATTCCCTGTTGATAGAGAATGCCTTTTGATTATTATTCAAAGAATAAGTATTATTCGATAACAGGAGCTTGAGTGGCTGTACCCCAGTTCATAACCATTGTCTTTACAAACAAGTCAGCTGTAGGATCCCCCTTAGGAAGAGTAGGATCTGCATAACCATTACCTGCGATAGTAGCGGAAATGTTATAAACCACGTTTCTATGTACCTGACCATAATATGTGTCTTCACTATCTAATCCATCGATACCAATCTTTATCGGCCAATAGCGCAATACAGGAGTACTCTCTTCGCCGAATGTCCAAGATGTGTTATCGTTCATTATAGCTTTTATATAAACTTCACCACTGATTACCAATTCGGATGCCAAAGTTGTTTTATCCAAGACGAAAGCCTGGCCTTCTTCTTCCGGATCTTCTTGTTCTCTGGCCGCTTTTGTCTGATCATTAGGCAACACATAAAAATATAAAGAATTAGCAAGAGTAATTGCTTTACTTCCGGTAATAGCAGTACCATCCCAATTCTGAGTATATGTTGTTTCTGCTGTACTCAATGCCTTTATATAATTAGCAGCATCGACAGTTCCAGCAAAACGGCCGAATGAGTTACTAGAGTTGGTTCCGGAATAATAATCATCACTATTAGCTGTTTCATAAGTAGCGGCAATATTACCCCAAACCTTATCTGGCAGATTGAACCACGCAGTATTACTTATGCTTTGGTCTGCCACATTCGCTTTTTTACGACCATGTAATACAAAAACATCTTTAGGCACAAACTTAATTGTTCCTGATTTGTATTTTTGACTATTATTAACCTTGACTTGAGTCATATCCAAAGAAAGAGCACTCAATTCCACACGAGCCACATTTCTAATTAATCCTAAAGGTTTTCCAGATTCAATACTGTTTCCTCCTGTAGCGTTTGAGTAACCATAATAATTTTCACCTTCAGCAAGAGTGAATACTGGACTAATTCCACTACTCATAGGCAATCCATTCGCTTCTGCACCGGTTAAGACATAGTAAGCAGATGTCAAATCAAAAGAGTTAGCAGTTGCAGTAAGAGCCTCTTTGGGGACATTAGCGAAAGCCAACGCACGATAAGAAGCACCAGCCTTTAATCCCTTAAACTGAATCTCATTGTTTGAATTAGTTTGCTCTTCATCCTTATTAGCAGTAATATCACTAACTTGCAAGAATGTCCCATCCTCATTATAAAGTACCACAAACAAATTGTGAATCGCAGTTTCGCCCTCTTTAGCATTAGAATCATCAGCAGCTTTTGTCTGTGTATTCTTTGCCAAATTCTTTACCACAACTGTAAGATCCGCAATCCCTGTCTCCGGTGTCGGATCCACGCTAGGGATAGGATCATCCTCGTTTGAACACGCCGCGAACACGCAAGCGATCATTGTCCCGAATAATAAATTTCTAAGTTTCATATACATATAATTTTATGAGTTAATAAATCTTTTATATAAACCTTTCTTTCTCAATTGCTTTTTAAGTTTTCAGTCACATAACAAGAACTCTTTGTTCAAATCTTCCCCATGACCAATCTGTTGTTCGTTAATGACATTGCAAAGGTATTTGGACGATAAAAAAAAGTAAATAGGTGTTACTTTCATAAATAAGAGGTAAAACTATAAATTTTCATTCGGGATATTTTCGGGCTGATTAGCACCGTTGTAAGGCTATCAAAAAGAGGTTGAAAAATATCGTTTCAAAAAACAAATAAAAAATTTTGCCATTCCCCGACGATTATTCGGGAAATGGCAAAACGATTAATTCTTACCCGGCAGATACTGTGAAGGAGTGACGCCGTATTGTTCCGTAAAACGCTTACGGAAAGTGGCGGTATCGTTGAAGCCGACCATTTCCGAAACCTCTTGGATAGAGTATCGCTGCATACTGATCAGCTCGGCGGCTTTCTTCAAACGTACCATACGGGTAAGCTCCAATATACTACTATCCGAGTAGAGTTTTATCTTTCTATATAATGTAGGGAGACTCATGTTTAAAGAATCCGCCAAAATCTTCGCCTCAAAACTAGGGTCATCCAAATGTTTCTCGATCGTTGAGATAACCGCATCCATAAAAAGATTGGAAGGGGAATCATCTTTCTTTACCGTTTTCTCTCCCTCGGGATGCGCACCTACAGAATTCGACGTATAGAAACGTCTCATCTCATCCCTACGTTTCAATAAACTGTTTACCTTACTTCGTAACACCTCTACATCGAATGGCTTGGTTATATAATCATCGGCGCCACATTCAATGCCAGCTATAACATCCTCACTCTCTACCTTTGCGGTTAGCAAGACAACCGGCACTTGCGCTAATTCTGGGATGCCTTTGATTTCACGACAGGTAGCAAGCCCATCTTTAACGGGCATCATCACGTCACATAAAATAAAATCCGGCCGTTCAACTCGCGCGATCTCTACACCCTCCTGGCCATTATGAGCTTCCGAAACATGATACTCACTGGCAAAAACATGACGCAGGAACCAACGGATCTGATCACTGTCATCAATCACCAACATTTTCTTCCCGGTCTCTTTCTTTTTCGGAACAACTTGGATCAACTCGGCGATCTCCTCCTTCTGCATCTCATTCAGCTTTACCAGATCACCATCCGGCTCGATGAATTCCACGGCACGTTCCATATAATGGCTTCTCCCCAATGGAATCAATATCGTATATTGGGTTCCCGTCTCGTCCTCCGATGAAATTCCTTCGAAAATAGCGCCGGAAGATTCTGTCATATCCACGATCTGTTTCAAACCCAAACGGGTACTTTCGCTTTCTCCTAACCCATCATCTTGGATAGAGAAAGAACAATAAGCCTTGCCATTCGAGCGCACCACGGAAATATTGATCGAGATCTTTCCAAAGCGATAGGTATTTTTTAACGCATTAGATAAAAGTACACGCAAGGCAAACTCCATCTTCCGACGATCTATCCAGACCCAAAGAACAGAGGTTTGGGTATTAATATGAAATTCCACATTATTCATGGCTATCCAGTCCACGAATAAATCACAAATCTGCTTTGTTATACTGATCATGTCATAACGAGCTATCCGAAGATGGTTTGCCACGTCATCTCCATGACGGGTATTTCGCAATTGCTCGATAAGGTCTTGAAGAGCCAAAGTATTACGGTAAGCAGACAATAATTGAGTCGCTTCACTAGAGTCAATATCATTTTTACGTTGCAACAACTCACTCAACGAACCAAGCACAAGCGATAGTGGAGTACGCATTTCATGAATCGTTTCAACAAAAAACGAATTATGGAGCTTTTCCATTTCCTCAAGGCGCTTTTTCAAATCCTCCCGTTCTACCTCATTATCCCTATTCCAATTATCAGTCTCACGGATTTTATTGACCAACATTTGTTGGATCTCCCGATTTTTTACGCTTAACGCATCGACAGACCGAAGAAGCTCATCGTTTCTCGCCATAAGCTCACCACCTTTGGCAATATTCTCTTTCTTCAACCTATACATATAATAACTCAAAAAAGCTATTACACATATGGACACTATCAGTAAAATGATAAAAGGTAGAATTCCTTGAGAGCCCTCCATTGTATCATTGTTCGCAGCAATATAATGAGCTTCAACGAACAAGCCCCAAAATGCCATCATAAATTTCGCTTTAAAACCTTTTGATCTCATATCATTGATTATTAAGATGTTATTTATATAAAACGCCAGTAAAAAACGTTCGTTTAAATCTTGCGTTTTTATCTTCAACTTTTTTGCAGCCTTACAAAGGTCAAAAATTTTATTTAAATTTCAGTTATTCAGTTGGATAAAAATAATAAAAAAATAACATGATTATCAATGAGACTTCATAATTTATGCACATGAAAACGCAAGATTTAAACGAACGTTTTTTACTGTCGTTTTAATAGACGTTAACAACAACTGCATTCCTATCACACAACAGAGGCAAGGCTATCAATAAGGACCAGCGATGATATATTTACCACTCAAATTGACAGGAATAAACCCATTAACATTATTTAATCATCATCCGAAACATGCATCAACAGAGGAATATAGAGGTATAATGATAGTTTTACCCACTTTTTTGATAAAAATACCCATCACAAAAGATACAACCTATGATTTTTATACATACATTTGCGATGTAGTGATAAGGAAAGACCGTTGAGGGGCGGTCAAAAAAACCAAGTCACTTAGATTAAGGGTAAAGCATATAAAAAGTAGGGTCATGAAAAGGGGTAATTTTTTCGCAAATTGCGTATTTGCGGTTTCTGTTATTTTAACAGTTTTGTCATTCTCCGCTTGCACGGATGATTCAAATGACGTAGTAGCAACAACAAGTGAGGTTATTGAACAAGCCGAAGTACCATTCTCCGTGGTATTAAAAGCAATGAATTCAGATGGTAACGACATTACGACCAAGGGAGAGGTGAATGGAGCTACATTATTTGTCTTCGATCAAAACAACGATTTCTTCGAGCAGATTAATGTAAACAAATCTACAATTTTATCTCGCCGGGCTATAGACATTAACTGTCCGAACAGTAATGACATAACCGTGATCGCATGGAGTGGAATCAATTCTGGAAACGAAGAGATTTCAAACATGAGCAAAGCCAATATTATATCCGATTTGCAAGTCAGCCTAAAAGAGAATAACGGCATAGCTAATATTCCGAGCGATTTGTTCTATGGACAAGTTACGCTTCATAAGAACTCTTCAACAAAATCCACCGTATCAAACGAATTACAAATCATTCGCAAAACTTCAATTTTCCAGCTTTCAACAAAAGGACTGATCAAGTATCTAGGGAGTAATGCCGGAAATTTTGAATATCGAATTAAAAATACAAAAAGCTCATTGGACTACAATGGCAACCCAACAGGAGAAGAGGTTGAATTCGCTTTCCCCGCTTCTTTTGACGAAAAAGGTAATTTGACAACAGAAACCCAAGCCATTTTTCCGGCTCAAAATATAACGGTAGAGCTTTACAAGGACGGCAATCTTATTTTTTCTAGCGAAAAAGACAAAAATGGAGAATTATTCGCTGCAACCCCCGGAAAACGCACCGAGATCACTTTCAAGTACTCCGGAGAAGTTTCGGCTAATATTACAATTGCTGACTGGGCAACCGTTATCCAACATATAACAATGAATTAAGATACCCTCAATTTTTATATGCTTTGGCGCACGTCACGAGATTAGAGAATTTCGGGCGTGCGCTGTTTTTCTCTCAAAAACCGCATTCTCCGTGATAGGAATACCCATGATATTGACACGAACACCGTCTTAACTTTATTTAAACACTAACGAAAACCCGCTTCATCACAAGGTTCACTCCACCTGTTGATAGTTTTACACACTAAGCTGATATAAATACCGATCAAATAAAGATACAACCTATGAATATTATGAATATATTCGCAACAGACATTAGGGTAAGCATATAAAAATCACAGCAGGGTCACTACATAAACAAGGGTAACTAGATTTAAATTTTATATGCTAAACGCACGCTTCAGATGATTTCCGAGGCGTGCGTTATCTATATGATAGAAATACATTCTCCTATCGAGACAAATACCATCACTCAAAACATTTAGACATACATATCTTTGTATTTATAAATCAAGCAAAGCAATTTGCGAAATTTTACCCTATGACCCTGCTTACATATATAATTACCCTTAAATTATGATGTAGGCAAACCTAATTAACATAACCGCGAGGTTACATAATTATTTTGCCTGAACAATCAAGATCGTTTACGAGAAAGATTGTTCAGGTTTTTTTATCCTCCCAAAAGACCATCTGATAGCAAAAGAAAAAAGGACATAAAAAAAGGAGATCGAAAAATCGACCTCCTTTTCTAGGTAGCGAGACCCGGGATTGAACCGGGGACCTCATGATTATGAATCATGCGCTCTAACCAGCTGAGCTATCTCGCCATCATTTTATTGTCACTGTTTCTCTTATTGACGGTGCAAAAGTAGGGGTTATTTTTGAATTACACAACATTTTCAATAAAAAAATTCGCTTAATTTTTAAGGTCTCCACCTAAACAGTTAGTTATTAGATACTTTTTTCATCATTAAAATTAGTCGTTTTCAAATCTTTTACGTATCTTGCGGCAAATATAAGGATAAGAACAATGAAGAAAGAGAAGTTTCATATCGAATACATTTTCGATAAAGTTTCACGACGAAGCCTGTGGAATCACCTAACCACCGCTTTGGGACTTTCCGCTTGGTTCGCCGACGAGGTCATTATAAATGATAATCTCTATACCTTTAAATGGAGTAAAGAGGCCCAAGAGGCAACAGTGATCGACTCCAAGCCGGAGAACTTTATCCGTTACCGCTGGGTAGACGAGGAAGATGAGAACGCTTATTTCGAATTTATAATCCATACAATCGAATTAACAGGTTCTACGGCACTTGAGATTACGGATTTCTCCGAACCCGGGGAGAAAAAAGATTCCATTAATTTATGGGACTCGCAAGTGGAAGATTTGAAGCGAACGCTTGGTATTTAGAGTAGTTTTACAGAAATCTGTGGGGTGTTATCGTTTTTTACACTACTTTTGCCACTTCAACCAGATTAGGCAATGTTGAGAATAAAACGATTATATACATTTATGCTGCAGACATTCCTGCCGTTGTTTCTTATGACATTCGGTATTTGTCTGTTTATTGTGTTGATGCAATTTCTTTGGCGATACATCGACGATATGGTGGGAAAAGGCCTTGGCATCCCTGTATTAGCGGAGATGTTTATGTATGCGGCTTTGTTCCTTGTCCCAATGGCACTTCCCTTGGCTATTCTATTAGCCTCATTAATGACTTTTGGAAATTTAGGGGAACGTCTGGAATTACTGGCCATGAAGTCTGCCGGGGTATCATTGATACATATCATGCGTCCTTTGATCGTAACGCTCCTATTCGTGAGCGTGGGAGCCTTTTTCTTCCAAAACAACGTAATGCCCGTTGTCCAAGTCAAGCTATATACATTATTATATTCCATGCGCCAGAAATCACCGGAATTGGATATTCCGGAAGGTTCATTCTACAAAGATATTCCCGGATTCAATGTATATGTGAAGAAAAAGGACCCGAAGGACGGTTTATTAAAAGACGTGATGATCTATGATTATTCGGAAGGATTCAATAACGCCCGTGTAATCGTAGCGGACTCCGGACGGCTAAAGACATCCGCCGATAAATTATTCCTTGTCCTATCTTTATTCAACGGAGAATCTTTCGAGAACGTAGGTAAAAGCCAAGCCAACACGACGCAAGCGAGAACCGCCGTCCCCTATCGACGAGAATCATTCAGCAGCAAGGATATCTTGATTGAATTCGATGCGAATTTCAACCGTACCGACGAATCTTTCATGCAGAACCAATATATGGGAAAAAACTTGAAGGATTTACAAACCTCTATCGATTCGATGGGCGTACGCTTGGATAGCATCAAGGACGTGAACGCAAAAAGCATTTACGATGCCTCATACGTAAAAACACTAAAGTCCTTACGGGCTAAAAAAGAGAGTGAAGCCGAGGGGCAACCAGACGAGCGGCAGGAAAAATTGCCGGTAATCACTCCTACCATCCAGTTAGATTTCGACAGTCTTTACCTAGCGCAAGCAGCGAGTAGCCAAGCCGCCTTATTAGGTCGGGCCAAATCCTCGATCGAGAATATCAAGACCGACTATTATTTCCGCGCGGCCACGGTTGGCGACGAGGCCTATAAGGTACGCCGCCACTTGACGGAATGGCATAAGAAATTCACGGTATCGTTCGCTTGCATCATGTTCTTCTTTATCGGAGCGCCCTTAGGAGCCATCATCCGTAAAGGAGGGTTGGGCGTGCCGGTCGTTATCTCGGTAATCTTGTTTATCTTCTATTATATTATAGATAATATGGGCTTCAAGATGGCACGCGACGGCGTTTGGGACGCATGGGAAGGTATGTGGCTTAGCTCCGTGGTCCTAACACCTATGGGTATATTCCTAACCTATAAAGCGGTAAAAGATTCTGTTATCTTGAATGCCGACACTTACGTGAATGCCTTGAAGAACTTAATAGGTAAGCGTGAAGGGCGAAAAGTGGAACGGAAAGAGGTGATCATATACACCCCCGATTATGAGGCCACCCTCCCCCAACTGGAGAAATTGGTGGAAGAAAGTACGACTTATCTGACAAACCATAAACGTTGGATCAATTATCTGACATTTTGGAAACAAGGAGGAAAAGATAACACAGCGGAACTGTTAGCTCAAGACACGGAAAATATCGTGGAGGAATTAAGTAATTCCGACCAGAATTTGCTCTTGAATAAATTGATGGACTACCCGGTCATCGGAGGTTACAATAATAAGCTAAGCAAGCATATAAACGGGAAACTTGCTTTGGCTATCGGTATTTTCTTCCCACTGGGATTGCCGATCTACCTATTGGCTACGTACCAACGTAAATTGCTACGGCATGATATCGTTATGGTACAAAAGACCAGTAAGGAGCTGATCAATATGATATATTCATTACATTTGCTAAAAAAATAACTCGGATATAAATAATCAATAAATATGAGCGAGATTCAATTAAACACCATCGAAGAAGCTATCGAGGATTTCCGTGAAGGAAAGTTCTTAATCGTTGTAGACGACGAGGACCGGGAGAATGAAGGAGACTTTATCATCGCGGCCGAGAAAGTAACCCCGGAAAAAATCAACTTCATGTTGAAAAACGGACGAGGTGTATTATGCGCCCCGATCACGGAAGAACGTTGCCAAGAGTTGGAGCTGGATATGCAAGTTGCCAATAACACCTCTTTACTAGGTACTCCTTTCACGATAACAGTAGATAAATTAGGAGGGAAATGTACGACCGGCGTTTCCATGTACGACCGTGCGGAAACGATCTTGGCGCTGGCTGATCCAAAGACCAAGCCATCCGATCTGGGACGTCCCGGACATATCAATCCGCTCCGTGCCCGCTCTCGTGGCGTACTTCGCCGTGCGGGTCATACAGAGGCTGCCGTGGATTTGGCCCGGTTAGCCGGTTTATATCCCGCCGGAGCCTTGATCGAGATCATCAACGAGGATGGAACCATGGCACGTCTGCCGCAATTAATTGAGGTAGCCAAGAAATTCGATATCAAGATTATTTGCATCAAGGACCTGATCGCTTATCGCCTCCGGACCGAATCGATCGTAGAGAACGGCGTAGAGGTAGATCTCCCTACCGAGTACGGACATTTCCGTCTCATTCCTTTCCGCCAGAAAAGCAATGGATTAGAGCATATAGCTTTGATAAAGGGTAAATTCGAAAAAGACGAGCCTATCTTAGTACGCGTGCACTCATCTTGCGCTACAGGTGATATCTTCGGTTCCATGCGTTGCGAGTGCGGAGAGCAACTGCACGAGGCTATGCGCCGCATCGACCAAGAAGGCAAAGGGGTTATCGTTTACCTGAACCAAGAAGGACGAGGCATCGGATTGATGGAGAAGATGAAAGCATACAAGCTCCAAGAGGATGGTTTGGATACGGTGGACGCGAACTTGCATTTAGGCCATCAAGCGGATGAGCGAGATTATGGTGTCGGAGCACAGATCTTACGTCATATCGGCGTAACGAAAATGCGCCTGATGAGCAATAATCCGGTAAAACGCGTAGGTCTGGAAGCATACGGACTTGAGGTAGTAGAGAACGTTCCTATCGAGGTGAAACCAAATCCATACAACGAATTCTACATGAAAACGAAGAAAGAACGTATGGGGCATGTGCTGCATAACATTAAATAGTTATCAGAACGTTGCAAGAATTCCGATTATTGATTACTTTTGTCGCATAATAATAAAACAACCTATACAAAAAGCAATGTCATGACACAAGTCTCAGATCGTTTAGCGAGTTTATCGCCTTCAGCAACATTGGCGATGTCACAAAAGAGCGGTGAGTTGAAAGCTCAAGGTATCGATGTTATCAACTTAAGTGTGGGAGAACCCGATTTCAATACTCCCGACTTCATTAAAGAAGCCGCGAAGAAGGCGATTGACGATAATTTCTCACGTTATTCTCCCGTAGCGGGTTATCCGGCATTACGTAATGCTATCGTTGCCAAATTGAAGAACGAGAATGGACTGGAATATACAGCAGGCCAGATCTCTTGTGCAAACGGTGCCAAACAATCCGTTTGTAACACGGTCATGGTATTGGTAAATCCGGGGGACGAGGTTATCATCCCTGCCCCTTTCTGGGTAAGCTATCCGGAGATGGTGAAGTTAGCGGAAGGAACTCCCGTTATCGTTCCGGCTGGTATCGAGCAAGATTTCAAGATCACTCCAGCTCAGCTGGAAGCCGCTATTACGCCTAAGACAAAAGCGTTAATCCTTTGCTCCCCCTCCAACCCGACGGGTTCTGTTTACAGCGCCGAGGAATTGGCAGGTTTAGCGGAAGTATTGAAAAAACATCCGGATATCATCGTTATAGCGGATGAGATCTACGAACATATTAACTATATTGGTAAACACAACAGCATCGCTTCTATCGAAGGAATGAAAGACCGTACGGTTATCGTAAACGGCGTTTCCAAAGCGTATGCGATGACTGGCTGGCGTATCGGTTTCATCGCCGGACCGGAATGGATCGTGAAAGCGGTTAATAAATTACAAGGACAATATACCTCTGGCCCTTGCTCCGTATCTCAAAAAGCGGCGGAAGCGGCTTATACAGGCTCACAAGAACCCGTTGAGGAAATGCGTAAGGCCTTCGAACGTCGTCGTGACTTAATCGTTAATTTAGCGAAAGAAGTTCCGGGCTTCGAGGTGAATAAGCCGGAAGGCGCCTTCTACTTATTCCCCAAATGTAGTTATTATTACGGCAAGACAGATGGAACCCGTGTAATCAACAACGCTGATGACTTAGCTATGTATCTCTTAGAAGTAGCGCACGTAGCTTGCGTAGGTGGTACCTCTTTCGGGGCACCCGAGTGTATCCGCATGAGTTACGCTACCAGCGATGAGAATATCGCAGAGGCGATCAAACGTATTAAGGATGCGTTGGCCGCATTGAAATAAGAAAAAATTAAACAGATATACTTACTTGGCAAAGTAAGATATATTGCATTGGACAAGTAAGTATATCTTCTATGGGCAAGTAAGCTATACTTCATAAAAAAGGCGATACATTGAGTTGTATCGCCTTTTTCTTTATATCAAATACGTTACCGCAATTACTCAGCACGCAAAGTGAAACGTTTGAACGCCAAGATTTGTAACTCAGGATCGATCTCCTTCATTGTCTCTCTTACAGTCTTCTTGCCATCCATAATGTCTTCTTGGTTCAACAAGCAAACCTCTTTCAAGAACTTGCCCAGACGACCCTTAGCGATATTCTCGATCATCTGTTGAGGTAAGTTAGCCGCCTTCTCAGCGGAAACAGTAGCAATGATTTCTTTAGCCTTAGCTACATCCTCTGCCGTGATCCAACCCTTATCCATGTTACTTTCCATGTGAGCCTCGCTATCTACATGCGAAGGATTAATACCAGCCTTCTTCAATGCAGCCTCTACAGCCTTCTGCACCTGCTCAGCCTTCGTCTTCTCGATAGCAACCTGGATCTCTTTCTCTTTTACAGACTCAGGAACACCAGCCTCATCAATAGCAATCGGATTCATAGCGGCGATCTGCATAACAATATTGTGAGCGGCTTCCTCAGACTCCTTGTTGAAAGCGGCGATCGTACAAAGTTGGTTCTTACCCATATGGTTGTATACAGTAGTGTAAGCACCTTCAACTACGCAGTAGCCATCCAACTCCATTTTCTCGCCAGTGATACCACTACGATCCGTAACAGCTTCTTGGATAGTACCCTTGCCCATAGGCAAAGCTTTCACCTCGTCCAAAGTACGGCATTTGTTAGCCACGGCAGCGTCCAAGATAGCTTGAGTCAAAGCCACGAAGTCCTCATTCTTAGCCACGAAGTCCGTTTCGCACTTCAAAGCGATGATAGCGGCGAACTCGCCATCCTTCTTAGCCAACACACAACCCTCGGCAGCCTCACGATCAGAACGTTTAGCGGCGATAGCCTGTCCTTTTTTACGGATAATTTCCATTGCTTTCTCGATGTCACCGTCAGACTCTGTCAAAGCCTTCTTACAGTCCATCATACCAGCTCCACTCATTTTGCGCAGCTTGGTAATATCAGCCATTGTTACAGCCATAATCTTATTTCCTTTATCTTTAAAATGTTTATACTTTCAAAAATTGACAATGGACAGTTGCCAATTGACAAATCCTGTCAAAAGCCAACTGCCCATTGTATTTGTATTCTAATTGTCAATTGTCAACGTCAATTGTCAATCGAATTATTCTTCGTCTTTCGCGAACTTACCGGCAACGTTAGCGTTCAACGCATCGTCGTCTTCTTTCTTCGTACGTTCTTTCTTAACAGCAGCTTTTGCCTTACGCTCTCTTTTCGGAGCTTCCTCAGCAGCCTCTGCGTCAATTTTCTCAGCCTTACGCTCTTGCAAGCCTTCGTTCATAGCCTCGCAGATAGCGCCCAAGATAACCTCTACAGACTTTGTAGCGTCATCGTTAGCCGGGATAACGTAGTCGATATTGTTCGGATTAGAGTTCGTATCAACCATACCGAATACAGGGATACCCAAACGGTTAGCCTCGCGAACAGCGATATGCTCTTTCATCACGTCTACAACGAACAACGCTGACGGAAGACGAGTAAGGTCTACGATAGAACCTAAAGTCTTCTCCAACTTAGCGCGTTGGCGAGTGATTTGAAGTTTTTCTCTCTTAGAAAGATTATCAAATGTACCATCTTTTGTCATCTTATCGATAGTAGCCATCTTCTTGATAGCTTTACGGATCGTCGGGAAGTTGGTCAACATACCACCCGGCCAGCGCTCGATAACGTAAGGCATACCTACGGAAGCAGCCTTATCAGCGACAACTTGTTTAGCTTGTTTTTTGGTAGCCACGAAAAGAACTTTCTTGCCTTGTTTAGCCAAGTTCTTCATAACTTCAGCGGCTTCGTCTACTTTAGCAACTGTTTTATAAAGGTCAATGATATGAATACCATTGCGCTCCATGAAGATATAAGGAGCCATAGCGGGATTCCACTTTCTTTTTAAGTGTCCGAAGTGTACACCAGCCTCTAATAATTGATCAAAATTTACTCTTGACATTGTTTTTTTCTTAAATCGTTTACTTTCTTTGTTTAATTTCAACCATCAGGTAGTCTTTCCGCATGTCCACATGTAAAAAGAATCCCGATAATTTAGATACTAAACGCTTCGCTTTACTTGTAAGGGACTCACAAATAACATTAACGTTTACTGAACTGGAATCTCTTACGAGCTTTCGGACGACCCGGTTTCTTACGCTCAACAGCACGAGGATCGCGAGTTACGAATCCTTCCGCTCTCAAGACAGCCTTATCTTCCGGATTAATCTTTATCAACGCACGAGAGATAGCCAAACGGGCAGCCTCAGACTGACCTTTGAAACCACCACCGTCAAGGTTGATCTTAATATCATATTGCTCTGCGACGTTCAACTTTGCTAACGGCTGCTTTACGATAAACTGAAGGATTGAAGAAGGAAAGTATTTTTCCAGCTCACGTTTGTTGATCGTGATCTTTCCCGTACCTTCGCTAACGAATACGCGAGCGACTGCCGCTTTACGTCTTCCTATTGCATTTACTACTTCCATCGTGATTATTTATATGAGTTTATATCGATTAACTTAGGTTGTTGAGCCTCGTGCTTGTGCTCAGTTCCCTCATAAACGTACATGTTGTTCAACAACTTTGCACCCAGACGGTTCTTAGGCAACATACCTTTTACTACTTTACGGAACAGACGGTCGCCACCTTTCTTCAAAAGATCAGCCGGAGTATACTCGATCTGTCCACCGGGATATCCGGTATATCTCAAATAAATACGATCGTTCCACTTGTTACCAGTCAGAACGACTTTGTCTGCATTGATGATGATTACATTATCACCACAGTCAACGTGCGGAGTGAAATTGGGTTTGTACTTACCGCGCAAAAGCTTCGCTACTTTAGCGCAAAGGCGACCTAACGTCTGGCCTTCAGCATCAACAATGACCCACTCTTTGTTTACAGTTGCCTTGTTTGCAGAAATGGTCTTAAAACTTAAAGTATCCACTGCTTAAAAATTAAATTAATTAATAACTCAAAAAACTAGCCTTACCAACATTGTCACAACGGACACATGATGCAACAACGTGCTAAGAACTAAACTCTTAGTACAATTTGATAATAATCGGCTTGCAAAGGTACGGGTTTTATCCGAAATACCAAACAAATCTAATTATTTTTCAAGTTATTATGAAGATACTCATCACTTACGGAAGTAATACCCCAAAGAGAATGTCACGTTATTTTGATAAACGGAAGTCTCGCCGTCACGCTTCAAGGCACGGCGGTCTATCATGCCGCATAGGGAACTTACGGAAAAGAAAAAGTTACTATATTCTACCGATAGGCCGACGTTCATGCCAAAATCGCAAGGTTTCAAATCCTTCTCCTCGGATACGCCGAAATGGAGATCCGGATTGGTCTCTCGGCTCTTCATCTTGCCAAACAAGGACCAATCAAAGGTAGGACCGGCGAATACGGACAGATGAACGTCCGTGAAGGTAAACGTATAAGCCACATTCACGGGTATCTGCAAAGAGTAATACCAACATTTATTATGAAGCGCCATCCCATGTATATCCTGATTCGAATAATAAGCGCCACCTTGGTTTACGAACGCCACCTCAGGACGAAGCGACCATTTTTTATTCTTACTCAAAGGAATATCCGCCAAACCCGCTATGCTGAAACCGAAGCGGGCTCCCGCCTCATACGTATCCTCCACTTTCTGGATCAACGAAGAATAAGCGCCTCCGGCACGTACGCCGAAAGAAACCTGAGCCATCGCCGGTAAAATCATCATCACGGCAATCAACAACAATCCGATCTTTCTCATAAACTTCCTCATTTGCTTTTCCTTCTAATAGCAAGCAAAGATATACATTTTTCAATAACATCTACATTTATCCTACTGAAACATACAGGAAAGCTACATAAAAAGAACAACTCATGAAAGGGCCGCTCAAAAGTTAGCCCCGATCGCAGAAACGACCGAGGCTATTTTTTTCCCACCTTCCCTCCTCACGGAGGCAACGGTGGATGAACTTTAATTTATTACTTTAGTATTAATATTAATCCATTCCCGCCTATTCGCCCTCACGGGGTACTTGAATCACTACAACTCCCGCAGGAATGATTTTCGATTTATGTTATTTATCGTCATTATTCTTATTTAACGACTGCCTTAACAGCTTCCTCGCCTTCTACAGACACCACAACGATACCTGCCGGAGCAGCGATCGTAGCGTTATCGGAAGTAAGAACCGTGTTAGCGATAGACTTGCCAAGAACGTTCGTTACAGAAACCATCTTGCCAGCCGCACCTTGGATCTCGATCGTACCGTTGCCAACGATAACCTTGATGCCTTCGGCAGCATCAGCGATAGACTCATTGGAAGTAGGATCACCAGCAGCGATAGTGAAACGCATAGCGTTTTTCTTGTTACCGCTCCAAGACAATTTATCGTTGACACCATATAAATAAGAACCCTTATCAGCTACAGAACGGATACGATAAGCGTTCTCGTCGTCCTCACACTGGATGATCTGAACCTTGAAGTTGTCCAAGCCTCCTAATACACCCTCATCATCAGCCTCTTTAGCCACGGCAACCTTGTTACCTTTAACGATCGTAGTCAAAGTATCCTTACTTTCCCAAAGAGTGGCCGGCTTGAAGACAGCCTTCGTGTCATCCTCGTTCCATTGATACTTTCTGTCGTATGTACCGTCTGCCACATAGTAGTTTACAGAGTCTTTCGGATTGAATAAGAACAGTCTGTTACCATCCTCAACCGTACCTTTGTTAGAGATATAGAAAGAAGGAACTACCGCATCCTTATCTGTTACCTGTAAGTAGAAAGAATATTGATTCTCGTTTACAACGATACCATCACGATCCTCGTTCATGGAGATATAGTTGTTCATCTCGCTTATCAGGGAAATATGTCCTTCCTCAGCGGGATAGCTGATTTCCGGAGCCTCAACAATCAAGTAAGTATTCAATAACCAATCTTGTTGACTACTCGGAGTTGTAGCGATAGGCCATGCATAAACAGAAGACGGAGTAGTATATTGACATTCGTCGATAGAAGCCTTATAAGTAGCGTCTACTACAGACGTCGTATTCGCATTTAAAATAGAAGCGATATTTGAGCTTGTGCTTGTCACCTCAATCAAATAAACAGAACCATCAGCAGCTTGCTTAATCACAAAACGTGTAGTGTTATTTTCGCCAACTAATTCCTCTTGGGCAGACACGTTAGGACTTCCTGCCGGGAAGTATTCCTCGGTTTCAATGCCATCATTGATATACTGCAATCGATAAACATAGGCATAAGCCTTATCACCTCTAGCTTGTACAGTCACACGTCCATCCTTGTTATAAACAAAGCTACGCTCGATGATCGTACGTTTGTTATCCTCTTTCACCAATTGCCATTGAGCGGCGCCAGATACCTCATTTGCGAACTTATCATTCTTATTCAATATATACTCTGAAACTGCTAAAGGCAAATTATTTTCGGTAGCTGCCACATACCACTTATTAGAAGTCTCGTTGTTATCACGAGCAAAAGCCATCGTCACCAAAGTCTCATTGTCCACGTTCAAGAAACCAGCGTATGGATCAACTTCTGCCGGAGTCAATTCCACGATTAGCTGTTGCATATCAGCATCATCGCCCTCTGCCTCACGATATGTGTTCTCATTTACGTAGATAGCGGTAACTGTTTTGTTATCTGTAGCCAATTCGTAAACATTCTCGCCTAAATCAGTTTTCGGGAACAAGCTAGCTTGGAAATACTCGCCGGTCTCACGGTTCGTGAATGTCACTTTATATGTATCGTCTACACTGGAAATAGCCCATTGATAAGCCGGAGTTTCCAATTGAGAAAGAACCTTAGCTTTCGCAACAAATTGGAACGAACCTCTCTTAACAGCATTCGTCAAATACTTTCCATATACGCTCTTGATGTCTTTCTTATCGACACCCTTACCATCTAAGACACGGATTGTATAAGCAGAAACCTTCGCCTCTGTATTCAACAACTCAATACCGCTCTTCATCCCGGCAGCACCTTGCTTGAATATAAAGTAGTTAATTGGGTTATTGCTAGCATCCGTCAAAGTAGAAGTCGTGGCCAAATAGTAGTTGTCATTGTGCTTCAAGATATGCAACTTCACCTTGGCATCTGCTTGATCCGCTTTGCTCGCTTGTTTGCGGTAACGGAATCGATCCACGTTCAACTCATACGGATAGCCCTCGGAATAACTCTTCTGTACACGGAAGTTAGCGTTGTTTATGGAGATCTCATCGCCAGCGGCTTTCCAGTTGGAAGAAGTTCCTTGATACAAATTCAACTCGCTGATCTTTTTCTCTACCAACATGAATCCATCACCAGACGCACGTCCCGCATTTGTACCTTCCACTGTTTCGGTTGAGCTTAAAACCAAGACAGTTGCGTCCATCCAAGCTTTATAACCGCTAGAAACAGCATTAGTTCCGCTACAATCATCCTTATCAGGTGCATTCTCTGTAAAGAAGTACATACCAGCGGGAATCTTCAAATCAGCCGTACTTCCTGAATAGGAAGGATAAGAAGTAGCGTCCACTCTCAAGTCAGAAGGCACATAACGGGCAACGATTCTTTTCTCATTGAATAGATTACCATTAGGCTCGCTAGTCTGATCGGAGTCCAATCTTTTTGAGACGAAAGAGAAACCTGCCGTGTTATACAAATCATTCAACTCATCAGCTCCCACAGCCCCTAATTCCTCTGATTCTACCGCATAGAAAGATAAATCAAAAGACGAAGCCGTAGTTGAAATTAAAGAGCCACCAGCACTCCATTTTAACTGGAATACATCACTCTTATTCCCGTTATAAGCGAATAGAGCCTTCTCGCTTGCAGTATATTTACCTGTTGTTCCGATTTGAGTAGCTCCAAATGCAAAAACATCTTTAATCACATTTCCAGAAGCCGCACTATTCAATTCTACGGCCTCTGAACCAGCAGTCGTGTTGACACGTAGAGTCTTACCTGTGGCTACATTCTCAAATTTGTACGAATAAGCGCCCAAATTCTCTGTTACGGTAACTTTCCAGATATACTGCTTTACATCATCTTTCTTGTCATCCGCAATAGAAGTAGCTTTATAATCAAGAATACCTTCTTGTAATACACCATCCTCGCTTACAGAAGTAAAACCATACGCTAAACCGTTGGCATCCGTCATCACATAAGCTCCGGATTTCAGTTCCGTAACAGCACTACCCAAGCCCAATAAACTTTGAATAGAGTTTTGAGCGAAGGCACTACCGCACAGCGACCCTGCCACGAGCAGACCCGCCGTTAACAATGTAGAAATCTTTCTGTTCATAATTTAGAATTTAATATTAATAATAGTGTTAATTAAGCACTTAGCTATTTTCTGATAGCAGACTACCGTTAGAAAACGACTAGTCTAAACCATCGTTTAGATCTTGCGTTTTTCGAGAGATACAAAGGGGAGTTTGTGGAAGGAAGAGCTTGTTTCGTAAAGGATAGCCTATCCTATTGATAAGAAAGCGAATAAGGCATGAAAAAAATAACACAGAAGGGTTGCAAGTGTCAAAGAAATGCGTACCTTTGCAAATGACTAATTAAAACGATCGTTTAAATCAATCATTTTTCTCTTCTATTATTTAATGTACATGCGTACATTAGTAAATACACCATGGAATAATCAACAAAAGTAAGATCACCTTTTGCGATAGATCGGAATATTAGTTTCCCTTGTTCTAGCAAAATGACACTTTGTAAACAGAACTCCCTGAGATTCGCTTTTTCCAAGCATAAGTACAGTATAAAACGGCTTTTCACACAGAAAAACGCCATTCATAACTATCTTCCATCCGCTAGTTCGAGCACCTCACGAAAACCTCCTGTCACGATATACGGCTTATATCAAGCAAAATATCAATACAACATCTGTTTATATAACATATAGATTCTATAGAATCACACATATTATAACCTCATTATATCCTTCAGAAAACACGTACGTCTTTTTCCAAAAACATGTACGTGTTTCCGAAAAAAGACGTACGTGTTTTTTTAAAAGCAAAACAACCTCTCTCGTACTAAAAAATATTTCCTACCTTTATGCACTCATTTCAATATGCACCAGACTATACATTAATATATATGGAACCGTTTATTCATTTACACGTACATACCCAGTATTCCTTGCTGGACGGACAGGCATCCATCGACGCATTGATCGACAAAGCGTACAAAGACGGAATGCGTGCGATCGCCGTAACAGACCATGGCGTTATGTTCGGTATCAAGGAGTTTTTCAATAAGGTTAGCAAAAAGAACAGTAAACCTCTCGGGATCATCAAGGACTCCGAGAAAGAACTAAAACCGCTGCTGGCCAAGGATGCGCCAACCGATGAGGAACAACAAAGGATAACGGAACTACAAAAACAAATCGCCGAAGCGAAAGCTTCCATCTTCAAGCCGATCATCGGGTGCGAATGTTATTGCGCTCGCAACGGAAGGCATAGCAAGCTGGCCTCGCAAGACGACCGTAGCGGCTGGCACTTGATCGTTCTGGCCAAAAATAAGAACGGATACAAGAACCTGATCAAGATGGTATCCCTCTCATGGACGGAAGGATTCTACGGACGTCCGCGTATTGACAAAGAGTTGTTGGAGAAATATCATGAGGATCTGATCATCTGCTCCGCCTGTTTAGGAGGAGAGATCCCACAGCATATCATGCACGGACGAATCGATAAGGCTGAGGAGTCTATCAAATGGTTCAAAAACTTATTCGGAGAAGACTATTACCTTGAGATGCAACGGCACGAGACACACGACCCCAACGCCGATTGCACGATTTTCCCGCATCAACAAGAGGTGAACAAGGTACTGATCGAACTTGCTCACAAACATAATATCAAGCTAATCGCCACCAACGACGTCCATTTCGTCAATGCCGACGACGCTGAGGCCCACGACCGCCTGATCTGCCTTAGTACCGGCAAAGACTTGGACGACCCCAAACGTATGCGCTACTCCAAGCAAGAATGGATGAAGACAACCGCCGAGATGAACACCATCTTCGCCGATATCCCCGAAGCTTTGAGTAATACCCTCGAGATAGCCGACAAAATAGAATTCTACTCCATCGACAGCGGTCCTATCATGCCGACTTTCGCCATTCCCGAGGAGTTCGGCACCGAGGAGTCCTACCGTCAGAAATTGACAGAGCATGATTTATTTGAGGAATTCACCCGAGACGAGAACGGTAATGTCGTATTAAGCGAGGAAGAGGCGCACTCCAAAATCAAGAAATTAGGTGGATACGACAAACTATACCGCATCAAGCTGGAAGCCGACTATTTGGCGAAATTGACATACGACGGAGCCAAGGAGCTTTACGGAGACCCCTTGAACGATGAAGTAAAGGAGCGTCTGAACTTCGAGTTACATATCATGAAGACCATGGGGTTCCCCGGCTACTTCTTGATCGTGCAAGATTTCATCCGTGCCGCTCGTGAGGAACTCGGTGTATCCGTAGGACCGGGACGTGGTTCGGCCGCCGGATCTGCCGTAGCTTATTGCTTAGGGATCACCAAGATCGACCCGATCAAATATGACCTCCTGTTCGAGCGTTTCTTGAATCCGGACCGTATCTCCCTCCCCGATATCGATACCGACTTCGATGATGATGGCCGTGGCGAGGTCTTACGCTGGGTAACGGAGAAATACGGTGCCGAGCGTGTGGCTCATATCATTACTTATGGTACGATGGCTACCAAGTCCGCTATCAAAGATGTCGCCCGGGTACAGAAATTACCGTTATCCGAATCGAACCGGTTAGCCAAATTGGTTCCGGATAAGATCCCTGACATGAAGAAGTTCAAATTGGGCGACGCCATCAAGTATGTGCCGGAACTAAAAGAGGCGGCTAACGGAAATGATCCGCTGGCACGGGATACCTTGAAATACGCCCAGATGCTGGAAGGCAACGTCCGTAACACGGGTGTACACGCCTGCGGTGTCATTATCGGACGTTATGATATATCGGATGTCGTACCTGTCAGTACGGCGAAAGACAAGGATACCGGCGAGGAGATGCTGGTTACCCAATACGAGGGTTCCGTGATCGAGGAAACCGGATTGATCAAGATGGACTTCTTGGGCTTGAAGACCTTGTCCATCATCAAGGAAGCGATCGAGAACGTGAAACTGACTACCGGACATGATCTGGATATCGACCATATCAGTCTGGAGGACCCCAAGACTTATAAATTGTATTGCGACGGAAAGACAACCGGTACATTCCAGTTCGAGTCCGCCGGTATGCAAAAGTATTTGAAGGAGTTGCAACCTTCTAAATTCGAGGACTTGATCGCCATGAACGCCCTGTATCGCCCGGGCCCAATGGATTACATCCCTTCTTTTATCGCCCGTAAACAGGGTAAGGAGGAGATCAAGTACGATATTCCCGTCATGGAACGCTACCTAAAAGATACGTACGGTATTACGGTCTATCAGGAGCAGGTCATGCTTCTATCCCGTTTGCTCGCTAACTTCACGCGTGGTGAGAGTGATGCCTTACGTAAGGCGATGGGTAAGAAGTTGATCGAGAAGATGAACCACTTGAAGTCTAAATTTATGGCTGGTGGTCAAGCCAACGGCTATAAAGAGGAAACTTTAAATAAGATCTGGTCCGACTGGGAGAAGTTCGCCTCATACGCATTCAATAAGAGTCACGCTACTTGTTACTCATGGGTGGCTTATCAGACCGCTTACTTGAAAGCGAACTTCCCGTCCGAGTATATGGCCGCCGTCTTGAGCCGAAGCTTATCCAATATCACGGATATCACGAAGTTCATGGATGAATGTAAAGCGATGGGTATTCAAGTATTGGGACCGGACGTGAACGAGTCTATCTTGAAGTTCAGCGTAGATAAGAACAAGAACATCCGCTTCGGGCTAGGCGCCGTGAAAGGCGTAGGTGAGTCAGCCGTACAAAATATCATAGAGGAACGCAAGAAGAACGGCCCGTACAAGAGTATCTTCGATTTCGTAGAACGGGTGAACTTGACCGCTTGCAATAAGAAAAACATAGAGTCCATGGCTTTGGCCGGAGCGTTCGATAACTTCGGTATCCAGCGTGAGCAGTTCTTCACCGACAGTGGAAAAGGGGAATTGTTCTTGGATACCTTGGTTCGCTATGGTAACAAATACCAGATGGATAAGAGCACGGCAGTCAACTCTTTATTCGGTGGAGACGCCTTGATCGCCATCGCTAAACCGGAGATCCCGCAATGCGAGCGTTGGAGCGATCTCGAACGCCTAAATAAAGAGAAGGAGTTGGTCGGTATTTACCTATCCGCCCACCCGTTGGATGAATACCGTATCATATTAAAGTATGTATGTAATACCGGCATGGTAGAACTTAACGAGCGGGAAACCTTACAAGGCCGGGAGGTTTTATTAGGTGGTATCGTCACCGGTTTCCGGGAAGGAATGACCAAGAACGGAAAGCCTTACGGAATCTTGAAGATCGAGGATTTCACGGGTAGTGGCGAGATCCCTCTTTTCGGACAGGATTATATCGAATACAGCAAGTATGGTAAAATAGGGATGTATCTCTTGATCACAGCCCGTGTAGAGCCTAGCCGCTGGGACCCCAATAAACTGGACTTCAAGATTGGTACCGTCAACCTTTTGCAAGACGAGAAAGACAAGCTGATCGAGAAAATCAGTATCACGGTCCCGATCCATGATTTGGACGAGCCGACAATCAATGAGCTTTCGGTATTGATCAAGAACAATCCGGGCCATAGCCTGTTATATTTTAAGGTTGTCGATGGGGAACATAATATTTCCCTAAATCTCTTCTCCCAAAATATCCGCTTAAACGTGACCCGTGAGCTGGTAGACTTTTTACAGGAGAACGAGAATATCGATTTTAAAATTAATGGTTAAAGTTGTACGACGCTGAAAGAATTTGTACTTTTGGCGTCATAACAATCATTAGATTATAATTCATAATTAAATAATACGTAATTCAAAATGGCACTACAAATTACAGACGCTAATTTCGAGGAGTTGGTTAACTCCGGAAAGCCCATGGTTCTTGACTTTTGGGCAGAGTGGTGTGGCCCTTGCCGCATGGTATCTCCTATCATTGATGAGTTGGCAACCGAATACGAAGGTCGTGTGACGATCGGTAAAATGAACGTTGACGAGAATGACGATGTAGTCGGACAATTCGGTATCCGCAACATCCCTACCGTTCTTTTCTTCAAAGACGGTAAGATGGTTGATAAAGTAGTAGGCGCTACGGCTAAGGATAAGTTCGTAGAAAAGATCGAGGCAATGCTTAAATAATTGAAAGTTGAGAATTGAGAATTGAAAATACCGAGGAATACGCTCTGTAACTTTCAATTCTCAATTTTTAATACCCCTAAGTATATGTCGCTTGCCCGGAGGACCGGGAAGACGGCTCATCTCAAAACCAGCCGCTTGCATACCTCTGCGTACCTCTCCTTTTGCGCAATAGGTTACGATCACTCCGCCCGGTGCGGTATGAGCATACAAACGATTATAGATTTCCTGATTCCACATCTCCGGTTGTTTCTCGGGCGCAAATGCGTCGAAATAGATCAAATCGATATCATCCGGTAGTTCACAGGCGTTACTATTTCCTTCTATTTTATGAAGTGTAAAGCGCTCTGAGATTGAAACGGGAGTATTCCACTCCGCCTCATGCAAGGCTAAGAATAACTCTTTTCTCTCCGGCCAGATCAGCTCTCCATAATTCAAGGTACGAATCGTATCTAAAGGAAGCGGGTATAACTCCACGGTATGATAATCAATATGATGTGCTTGAGATAGCTCGACATCCTTAAATGTCAAAAAGGCGTTCAGCCCTGTACCGAAGCCAACTTCCACGATTCGGATAAAGTCTTTCTCCCGCGCATGCAATCCCGCCTCAATAAATATATGTCTCGATTCCTGCAACGCCCCGTTCACGGAATGATAATGTTCATCCATCGCCGGAATATATAGCGTATGGCTTCCATCCGCCGTTATCTGTAATTCTTTCTCCATATGTATGCAAAGATAATACATACGAATCAGAATAATACTTATCTTTACCGCTATAAATATGATATAAGATATGGATAGACGCCATCTTTACTTCTTACTATTCTTATTATGTACCATACAAGCCGCTATCGGTCAACAGCGCTCCTTCTCTATCAAGGGAGTTGTAAAAGACGCATCGAGCGGACAGCCGATACCTTTCGCTAACGTAGTGGTATGGAACACGACGCAAGGGGCGGTCACCGATTCCACCGGATTATTCGAGATATCCGGCATATCACCCGGAAGCTATCGTCTCCAATCCTCCTTTCTGGGATATAAGCCATTCGTTACCGCCGAATTCAGACTAGCGAATAAAGATATATTCTTCCCGATCGAGCTAGAGGAAGCCAGCCAGAATCTGCAAGAGGTTAGCGTAGTAGCCTCTCCGTTCCGTAAAACCGCCGAAAGTCCGCTAGGACTTCGTGTAATCGGTTTCAAGGAGATAGAGAAAAGTGCGGGAGGAAACCGGGATATCTCCCGGGTAGTACAAACCTTTCCGGGAGTAGCGTCTACGGCAGCGTTTCGTAACGACTTGATGGTAAGAGGAGGAGGTCCCTCGGAAAACCGTTTCTTTTTGGATGGCGTAGAGATACCGAATATCAACCATTTCTCTACCCAAGGAGCCTCCGGAGGTCCGGTCGGTATTATCAATCCCGATTTTATCCGGGAGGTCAACTTTTATTCGGCCGCATTCCCCGCATCCAAAGGGAACACTTTAAGTTCGGTATTGGATTTTAAACTACAAGATGGGAATAAGGAGAAATTCTCATTGCGAGGAGTCCTAGGAGCCTCAGATATCGGTGTGTCCGCTAATGGACCGCTAGGAAAAAAGACCACTTACCAAGTGTCTGTTCGTCGCTCTTACCTTCAATTCCTTTTCGATATGATCGGCTTGCCGTTCTTACCTACTTTCACGGATGCCCAATTCAAGATTAAGCACTCCTTCAACCCCAAGAATGAGCTTACAGTTCTCGGATTAGGGGCGATCGATGATATGAAGCTGAATACAGGAATGGAAGACATGAGCGAGAAAAACCAATATATCCTCTCTTACTTGCCGGTCGTAAAACAAAAAACGTATACCCTTGGAGCGGTTTATAAACACTACGCCGGTAAAAATCTCTACTCGGTCATTATCAGCCGTAGCCAGACCAACAATAAGAATATTAAATACAAAGACAATGACGAAAGCAAGGAAGAGAATCTCTCCTTAAATTACCGTTCGGATGAGATCGAGAATAAGTTCCGAACGGAAAACACGTTCCGCTTACCATTCATTCAATTGAATGTCGGAGGAAACATCGAATACGCCCAATACACGAATGACACCTATCAAAAGCAATTTACCTCTATCCCCCGTACCATCGTATATCAAACAGACCTTGGCATATGGAAGTGGGGTATCTATGCCACGGCTATTTATGAGAGTTATAACGAGCGGTTTACCGCCTCTTTAGGTGTTCGTGCGGACGCAAACAATTATTCCTCGGATATGAATAATTTGTTAGATCAGTTATCTCCTCGCCTATCCTTATCCTACCGCTTGTCCGATCCGCTTTATATAAACGCGAATATCGGACGCTACTACGAGCTTCCTCCTTATACGACATTGGGATTCAAGGATAATGAAGGTAATTATGTAAACCGGGCAAATCATTTAAGCTATATCCGAAGCGACCAAGCCGGATTAGGCTTGGAATACCGTCCTACCTCATACTTGAAATTCACGGCCGAAGGATTCTATAAACATTATGATCGTTATCCGATGTCCATACTCGACAGTATCCCACTCGCGTCGAAAGGTACGGACTATGGTGTCTTGGGAAATGAGGCCGTATCGTCTACCGCTACAGGGCGAGCTTATGGGCTTGAGATCATGGGACGTTGGTATAATTATAAAGGGCTTACTTTCATCGCGTCCTACACTTTGGTAAGAAGCGAATTCAAGGATGGGAGAAATATGGACACTTATCTTCCCTCGGCTTGGGACAATAAGCATCTGTTCACGTTTAGCGGGACTTATTCTTTACCCAAGAACTGGGACGTAGGCGCCAAGTTCCGGGTAGTAGGAGGCGCTCCCTATACGCCTTACGATGTAGAAAAGAGTAGTTATGTAGAAGCTTGGGACGCTAATAACGGGCTATACTATGATTACAGCCGGTTTAACAGCGAACGGCTCAAGCCATTCACGCAGTTAGATATCCGTATCGATAAAACATTTTACTTCAAAAAGATCATGCTTGGAGCCTATATCGACATCCAAAACATATTGAATTCCAAATACAAAGAGCAAGACGTATATATCAAAACGGGTAAAATTATCAACCCGGAAGCTCCCATATATGAACAACGGTACGAATTAAGACCGATAGAACGTCTTACAGGAACGCTTCTCCCAAGTATCGGAGTGATGATCGAGTTATAGATTTTAGGCGTAATAGATTCTTTTTATTTTGAATTTCAGCAATTAATCATAAATCTTTCCTATTTTTGTGGTCTGTATTAATAACAAATAGTACTTTAATCGCAAATAAGCACATGAATAGGTAGGTAAAGAATGACATTATTAAAAAACTACATACGATTCGTACTCTTTATCGTGTTAAGTCTGGTCTTTTCTTTCCACTTATACGCTACAGATAATGCAGGCCCTATTTTAATCATTAGCTCCTACAATCCCGATACACGTAATACAACCGCCAATATTTCCGAGTTTATGGAGGAATATAAGCGGGGAGGTGGTATCTCGCCGGTGGTTATCGAGAACATGAACTGTAAGAGCCTCCCGGAAGCCCCCTTATGGGACGGTAAGATGAGAGGTATATTGGATAAATATAAGGAAAATAACACCCCTCAGCTTATCATTATCTTAGGTCAAGAGGCATGGGCTTCTTATATCTCCCAAGAATACAAGCCTGATATACCGGTTTTATGCGGTATGATCAGTAAGAATGCGATCTTATTACCCGACTCGGATTTAAATGTCGCCGAATGGGAGCCGAAATACATCGATATCCAAGAGTACGTAGATAAAGGTTTACACCTTGGCGGGTTCTTGTATTCTTATGACGTAAAAGAAAATATCCGGTTAATACGTAAGCTATATCCCAAAACTCAAAATATAGCATTAATCACCGATAATACCTACGGTGGTTTAGCTATGCAGACCTTGGTAAAAAAGGAAATGGAAAATATCAAGGATCTGAACTTGATATTACTGGATGGAAGAAAGAATAATATCTACACCATCGTTGAGCAAATCAAGAACCTGCCGGATCAGACCGTGATATTGATCGGTACATGGCGTGTAGACGTGAACGACGGGTATTATGTTGGAAATGCCACGTATACCATGATGACCGCCAATCCCAGAATCCCGACATTCACATTGGCATCCGTCGGCATAGGGCACTGGGCCATCGGAGGTTTCAGTCCCAAATACAGGCCTATAGGTTCCGATTTGGCGAAAGAGGCTTTAAGTATATTGGAGAAGAAAATCGCCCCTAAAGATATCCATCCCCAAATCATCCCCAATGGATATGTGTTCGACGCTTCAAAGATCAAGGCTTTTGATATCAGCAGACTGTCATTGCCCCACGACGCTACTATTATCAACGAGGACCCGAGCCTATTCTCCAAATACAGGTTCGAAATCTTGCTAAGCGTAATCACCGTATTGTTTATTTTCCTGATTATGATATTAATCTTCTTTATCCGGACCAATAAGCTGAAAGATAAGTTATTGGATCTACAGAAAGATAATATACTAATCATGAATAATATCCAAGCTTCTATCTATTTCATCAAGCCGGATTATACCGTAAAATGGAGAAACGAGGTAGAGTTCCATGACTGTATCCCTGAATTCGGTCCGGCTAATTGCTTCTTGGTCAAGAACGGAGTAAAGCCTTATTGTACCCGTTGCACGGTCGCAAAGGCCATGGAAACCAAAAAGCAGGTCGATATCACGAATGAGTTCGGCGATGGAAAGTATCTTCATATTTTGGCGAACCCTGTATTAGACGAGCACAACAACCTTATCGGGGTTATTTTCAAGAAAGAAGACGTGACAAAACAAAAACAGGCGGAGAACGAACTGAGGAAAGCGAAAGAGAAAGCGGAAGAGTCCGATCGTTTGAAATCCGCATTCTTGGCGAATATGAGTCATGAGATTCGAACGCCATTGAATGCGATCGTCGGTTTCTCCGGATTATTGGCCGTAACCGAGAATATGGAGGATAAAGAGGAATATATCAATATCATTAATAGCAACAACGACCTGCTATTGCAATTGATCAATGATATTCTCGATCTAGCCAAGATAGAGGCGGGTACGCTAGAATTCGTGGATTCAGACGTAGATGTCAATCAACTATTCTCCGATATCGAGCAGTCTTCCCGTTTGAAGGCGCAAGATGGTGTGCAGGTATGCTTTGTCGAGAAGATCCCGAATTGTATCTTACGCACCGACCGTAACCGGGTCTCCCAAGTCATTACCAACTTTATCAACAATGCCATCAAGTTCACAACTCAAGGTAGCATCCTGTTTGGCTACCGCCGTAGAGACGATGAGTTGTATTTCTATGTAAAAGATACGGGATGCGGTATCGCCAAGGATAAGATCGGTCAAGTTTTCACCCGTTTCGTTAAGTTAAATAGCTTTGTGCAAGGAACGGGGCTGGGATTATCGATTTGCCAGATGATTATCAAGCGTCTGGGTGGAGATATAGGGGTGGAATCAGAGCAAGGAAAAGGTTCTACATTCTGGTTTACGTTGCCCTATTCGATACTAGAGATGCAGGAAGTCCCGCATGAGAAACCAAAGACCGAGAATGTACAGAAGAGCCAGTCATCCAAATCTGCAACCCTATTAATAGCGGAAGATAACGAAAGCAACTATACTTTATTCCAAGCCATGTTGAAAGATTATAACCTTATACACGCATGGAACGGGGAACAAGCGATCGATTTATTCAATAAATATCAACCGGACTTAATCCTAATGGACCTAAAAATGCCGATCGTAGACGGCTATGAGGCTACACGGGTAATTCGGGAAAAGAACCAGTCCATTCCTATCATCGCCGTAACAGCTTTCGCCTTCGCAGAAGATGAGGAACGGGTAAAACAAAGCGGATTCTCCTCTTACATCGCTAAACCGATCAAGCCGGATAAGCTAATCGCATGTATTAATACTTATTTATAGAATCCGTTTGGTAACAATCGGAAAACGCAAAACGAAAGAGGAACCCTTCTCTACTTGAGAGTCGAGACTAATACTTCCTCTATGACGGTTCATGATCTGCCGGCAAAGACTTAATCCGATGCCGGAACCTTTAGATTTAGTCGTGAAGAAAGGAACGAAGATTTTGTCGATTGCCTCGGGAACAATTCCGCTACCATTATCAATCACCGAAATAATTACCATACCGTTTTTTTGGACAGCCTCCACTATAATTTGAGGGGATAAGGATTCTTCACAAGCCTCTATCGCATTTTTCAATAGATTAATTAATACTTGTTCCACCATGATCCGGTCCGCATATAAATTCAAGTCTTCCGGCTTTACATGAAAGAAGAGGATATCGGATTTCTCCGGGAATAGAAGCCGGATATCGTCAAAGAGAGCCGAAACCGAGAAGTTTCGTAAAGTAGGTAAAGGCAGACGGGTTAATTTCCGATAATTCTCGACAAAATCCAATAACCCCTTACTTCTTCGGTGGATCGTTTGCATGGCTTGCACCATAATAGCGTAGTCTTTCTCATTCATGCCATTTATCGTCGCACGCTCGGCTACCGTCTCCGATAAAGAGATTACCGGAGCGATCGAGTTCATGATCTCATGCGTCAATACCCGGATAAGTTTCTGCCATGCCTCGGTTTCCGCCTCAGCGACCACCGAACTATACAATCGACTCCGCAAAGCCTCCAAGGCAGCGTTCATAGAAGAGGCCAAAGCCTTTTCGTCTTCCGTCATTGAATCGGAAGGATAAAACAGGCTCAGATCCCCGTAATGAATACTCTCTATCAGGTATTCCATCCGCTTAACAGTCTTTTGCTGATCCTTATATAAGAAAACCGAAAGCGCAAGAATACAAAATCCGAACAGCGCAGGAATAAACAAAAACCCTTTCAGCATTAAGAATGAGGCAGTAAAAGACAAGACCACGATCCCCAAAATACGAGCGAACAACAAGTAACGTATCATAAGCCAAATTTCTCCAATTTACGATACAAGGTAAAGCGGGTAATCCCTAGAAGCTCGGCGGCACGAGTGATATTCCCCTCGGCACGACGTAAGGCACGTTCGATCGCTTCTTTCTCCAATACCGTCAAATTTAACTCATCGGATGGTTCCTTATCCCTAAGCGGGACAGAACGCAGAATAAAGTCTTCCGGCCTTAGCCAATTACTTTCAGACAAGATAACCGCCCGTTCAATCGCATGTTGCAGTTCACGTACATTACCGGGCCAAGCATAATTATGTAGCTTATTCTTCCCATCCCTGTTAATGCCCTTCAAGTCTTTCTTATATTTACGGGCATACTTCGACAAGAAATGTTCAGCCAATAAGATCACGTCATTTCCTCGTTCCCTCAAGGGAGGAATATGTAACTCGATCGTATTAATACGATATAAAAGATCTTGCCGGAAAGTACCTTCTGCCACAAGATGATGGATATTCACGTTCGTTGCGCAGATCAACCGGATATCAATCGGTATGGGTTGCGTTGCTCCCAAGCGGGTTATCTGTCGTTTTTCCAAAGCGGTCAACAGTTTCGCTTGCATGGAAAGGCTTAAGTTCCCGATCTCATCCAAGAACAAGGTACCACCGGAAGCTACCTCCATTCGTCCCGGCTTTTCCTTACGGGCATCCGTAAAAGCCCCTTTCTCATAGCCAAATAATTCACTCTCGAAAAGTTGTTCCGGAATAGAGCCCACATCGATCCCGACGAAAAGATTCTCCGAACGCGGAGATTGATGATATAAGGCGCGGGCAACTAAATCTTTACCGGTTCCATTCTCCCCCAAGATTAATATATTGGCATCCGTATTCTTTAATTTATCGACCGTAGCGAAAATAGCCTGCATCGGTTCGCTTTCACCGATGATCTCGAAGCCAGCATCCTCGGGTGAACTAAGAATCTCAACTTGTTTCTTTAAATTTCGCACTTCCGCCCTACTCTCCCGAAGTTCCAATGCAGAAGAGAGTGTAGCGAGTAATTTCTCCTTTTCCCAAGGTTTCGGGATAAAGTCGGTAGCTCCCGCCTTAATCGCCCGCACGGCCTTATCCGTATCCGAATAGGCAGTCATAAAAAGAACCACCACGTCCGGGTCTATCTTCTTTATCTTCTCCAGCCAATAGAAACCCTCCTGACCACTAATAGCATCCCGTTTGAAATTCATATCCAACAAGATAATATCCGGGATAAAAGTCCGCATGAAATGATCGATGCGCTCCGGTTGCGTAGCCACTCTTATTTGTTCCATATAGGGCTCCAGTAATAAGTTAAGGGCAAAAAGGATGTCCTCATTATCATCTATAATTAATAGTTTTCCCTTTTTCATAAGCGCTGAACTAGTTTGTGATGCCTCAAAGGTAGGTATTAAATCAATGGAAGAAGCGTGCGTAATCGAACGATTACCGTGCGCAGATGAACTGTTAAATTAATAGTCCGCAAAGAGGGTTAAGATTAAGTAAACGGTAAGACTATTTAAGCGAAAGAAAAAACGAGGAGAAAGAAGGAAGACTATCTTTGAACACAATTAACAATTCAGGCATTCATGAGACCACTATTGATTGGATTTTTCGTCTGTATAAATATACACTTAGGCTATGCGCAATGGACTGAGCAAGATTCGATCTGGCTAAAGGATGTATTAGCAGGCAAAGATTCCATCAAATTGAACCCTGAATTCCAAAAAGCAATCCAAAGCGGTTCTTTCCTCAACCCGGAACCGGGAAAACCGATGGGGAAACCTCAACTGGCCGCTCCCAGCAATATCCCTATCACCAAAGATTTCTCAGAATATATCCAACAAGACGATACGACACACCGAAAAGTAGCATTGAAGGATTTACCGCCATCGGTATTCTGGCGACATAATCCACCGTATAAAAAGATACTGCCTGTCTATCAATCTATCTTAGATGAATTGAAAAGGACTCCGTCCAGTGGTCGTACCTCACTAGCTACCTTCGATCTAGGAAGGATGACCAGCCGGAAAACATATGTCCATAAACGCAACGCAAAACGCAACGGAACTTGGCAAAACTACGGCAACCTCCCTACCCCGGATGTCATCTCTAAAAAAAAGAAATTCGAAAGACAACAGGCAGAGGCCGCAAAAAAGGACTCCTCATTGATGATCCAACCACCAATCGATTAGCTTACGGGCCAAGCTCAACTTACGGGGGATCTCCGGTAGATTATCTTTGGTATAGAAGGCACCAGAGCTTAGTTCCTCATCCTGCAACTTAATTTCCCCACTTACATAATCCGCTACAAAGCCAACCATCAAGCCACTCGGATAAGGCCAAGGTTGGTTTCCGAAATAAGTGATATTATCGACCTCTAAACCCGTTTCCTCACGGACCTCCCTGCGCACACACTCTTCCAAGGTCTCGCCAACTTCTAAGAATCCGGCCACTAATCCATGGAAAGTTCCCCGGAAATTACGGGCATGTACCAAAAGAATCGAATCCTCCTTACGGATCAAGACGATCATCGCTGCTGAGATTGTCGGATAAATCTCATGTTTGCAAGAAGGACATTGCTTCGTGATCGACGTAGTCTGCACGGTAGGAGTACCACATACCGGACAGAAACGGCTATGGCTATCCCAATAAAGCAATTGATAAGCCTTACCCGCCTTCTCGTAACACGCTCTCGAGATATAATCCCAAGAGGCACGCAACCCCATATGTACGTAACGGTCATTCCCCTCCACCGGAGTATCTAATTCTGCCGTACGTGCGGGAAGTCCATCCCGGTAATCAACCTCCAGCGTATGAGAAACCGGAACTGGGGGATTCTCGCCATAGGGGATGGTATACGTATCATTCTCTTTCTGAAGCAACAGTTGGTCTTTATAAAAAAGGAACCAATAACAGAGTTTATTTGAAGTTTCCATGCTAATATTCCCGAATTATCTTTCTGTATGTAAAACATCCGCGAACTTACGAATTAAAATCCAATAACGTGCGGAAGCGAACGTGCACCGTGCGAAGGCACACACAATCGTTTCTAAGCATTTTTCTATTATCTTATGATTAGCAGAACGTTACATCGATGGCACATTATTTGCCTCCTTTCTAAAAAATGAATATATTTAAAACCTGTTACAATGAAACTAATGATTCGAAACTTACTTTATCTATTCAAGCGGTTTAAGACCGCTGTCGTGTTAAACCTCTTTGGCTTAACAATCGCTTTCGCCGCTTTCCTCCTGATAGTAATGCAGGTGGATTACGAGATGAATTACGATGCCATGCACAGCAAATCAGGCCGAACCTTCCGGCTAGAGGCAAATCACGGAGAATTCGAGCATAACGCCATCCATTGCCTAATGTTTAGCGATGCTTTTGTTAACTCATCCGCTCATATCACGGATTACTCCTACCGTTATCCATTCTACGGAGGAGAACGGTATTGCCAAATCGACGAAGTAGACGATCAAGGAGAAGCGAAAGTCTTTAAGGAAAACTTCCAGCTTTGTCTACCCAATATCTCAGATGTCTTTGATTTCCACATGAAAGAAGGTTCCGTCGAATGCCTATCCATTCCCGGCTCCGTACTCATTCCGGAGAGTGTCGCCAAAAGGCTGTTCGACAAACAATCCGCTATCGGTAAACGTATCCGGATGTCCGGCAGTAGTGGCTGGCAACCTGTAAGTACCACGATACTTACTATTGGGGGTGTCTATAAGGATTTCCCGGGAAATACTACGGTACAAAACCGTATTTACGTCCCGATGGACCAACTGGATCTATTAAAAAGTTCTTGGCAAATGTATGCCAACGAAATATACGTCACGCTAGACGATCCCCTAAATAAAGAGGAGGTATTGGATCATTTCAACAAGACTTTCGATTTCGCTAAAAGCCAAATGGGTTCAGCGCAAGAGATCGCATTACGTCTAACCCCCTTAAAGGATGTTTATTACACGCATGATACAACTTTCGACTTTAATCCGAAAGGTCACCGGGAGACAAATTATGTGTTACTGGGTATCGCTTTCCTCATCTTATTCATCGCCGGAATCAATTTTACCAATCTCACAACCTCGTTGATTCCCCTACGATTGAAAACGATCAATACGCACCGGGTATTAGGATGCTCCATCTATAAGTTACAAGCCATCTCACTGATTGAATCGATCGTGATCTGCTTGATATCCTACATTCTCGCCTTATTCATCGTAAACGATTTGTCTTACACACCGATCGCTAATTGGGTAGATGCGGATATACGTCTTAGTCAATACAAAGGCCTGATCCTTCTCACTGCACTGATCGCTATCTTGACGGGTTGCTTGGCGGGACTTTATCCAGCTATACGAAGTACCTCCTATGCGCCGGCCTTGGTACTAAAGGGCTCTTTCGGTCTTAGTCCCAAAGGGAAAAAAGTACGTGTCGCCCTGATCGGTTTCCAATACACGGTATCGATCGCCTTGATTATTGTCACCTTATTCATGGGACTTCAGAACCATTTCATGACCTCTAGCGAGCAACTAGGATTCAATAAAGACCAAGTAGCCATCGTGAACCTGACACCGGAGATCTACGCCAAGCATAAGCCCCAATATATCCAGAAACTTAAAGATTATCCGGGAATAGAGGATGTGGCCTTCTCCGTCTACGAATTATCGAAAGAAGATGACATGATCGATCTCGAATATGCCCGTCATGAAGATAAGGATGTATTCTTCAAGGTATTCTATGCCTCCGAGAATTTCCTTTCCGTCATGGATATCCAAGTAGAGGAAGGAAGGGATTTTACACGGGAGGATTTAAACAAGGCACAAAGTGATTATATCATCAATCCGGCGGCAGAGCGGGATTTCCACTTACATCCCGGAGATCGTTTCAATGATCGTACGGTTCTAGGAGTCAGCAAGGATTTCCGGTTTAACTCTTGCCGGATCGCAAGCTCGCCTTTCGTATTCGCATTGAATAACGATATACCCAATCCTAAATTGGTATCCTATATCCGCTTCAATTCGAAAACGAATTTACAGGAAGCTGTCGCCCACGTCCGGGAAACATTGAAAGAGATCGATCCGACTTTCCCTTTCGAGATCTCTTTCTACAACACCATCTTAAATAATTTATATCAGAAAGAACAAACACTGGGTAAACTAATCTCCCTATTCGGAATAATGGCGATCTTGATCTCTATCGTAGGTGTATTCGGACTCGTGCTATTTGAGACGCAATACCGCCGGAAAGAGATCGGTATCCGCAAGATCAACGGAGCGACTACCGGACAGATTCTTTTGATGTTCAACAAGACTTATATCCAGATCGTCTCCGTTTGCTTCATCATCTCGATCCCAATAGCATGGATGGGAACACAACAGTGGCTAGAGAATTTCGCTTATAAAACACCACTCCATCTTTGGGTCTTCATCGTAGCTTTCCTAATCATTCTCTCGGTTACGATCGGTACCGTTACTTTCCGGAACTGGCAAGCGGCGAATGAGAATCCTGTGAACTCGGTGAAGTCTGAATAAACTCACTCGGAGTGATCCCGTAAATTTCTTTAAAGCAACGGGTAAAATAGTTCGGATCGGAGAAGCCGACCTGAGCAGCTACCTCCCCAATCGAATAAGCGTGCTGCCCCAATAACTCGGCGGCACGCTTTATACGTATATTACGGGTGAATGAGGAAGCGGAGCAACCAGTAGTAGACTTTAATTTCCGAAATAAGCTGGCACGGCTCATCGCCATCTTGGAACAGAAAAGCTCTACATCAAACTCCGGGTCCTGCAAATGAGCCAGAACGACCTTTGTCACTTTCGAAAGAAATTCCTTATCCGGATCGGCGATGGTTTGCTCCGGAGTACGCAAGTCGAACCGATCCCTGAAATATAACTTTAGTTGCTCACTACGTTTGAGCAGATTCTTGATCTTCGCTTTTAAGACAGCAAGACTGAATGGTTTAGGCAGATAATCATCCGCTCCGGCTCCATACCCTTCCAATTGTTGACGTTCTTCCGCTAAAGCAGTCAATAGGATAACCGGTATATGGGCCGTCCGTTCATCCGTTTTCAAAGCCTCGCAACATTCAATCCCATTCATGACCGGCATCATTACATCCGAGACAATCACGTCCGGTAGGATCTCCAAGGCTTTCTCCAAGCCGACCTTTCCGTTTTTCGCTATCACGACCCGGTAATCCGTTTGAAAAGCATTCATCAAATAACGACATAGATCCTCATTATCCTCTACAAACAAAAGCGTTTGTCGTAGATTCTCCGGGACCGAGTTTGTTTCTTCCAATGGAACTGATTCCCGCAAAGATACCTCTTCCATTTTAGGTTCCGAATACTCCAACCACTCCTCAGGATAAGCCTCTTCCGATATAGGCAAGGCAACCGTAAAAACAGAACCTTTCCCCAATTCACTCTCACATTGAATGGTTGCCTTATGTAACTCCAATAGCTCTTTTGTGTACGCAAGGCCGATCCCCGAACTCTCCGAGCGGCGAAACGCTATCGATGCCCCCTTATAATATCGATCAAAAATATACGGTAACGATTCGGGAGGAATGCCGATTCCACTATCCGTAATTCGTAAAGTCATGACCGCATCGGATGAGCTTTGCTCCAATGAAGCGGAAAAGCTTACCGAACCACCATCCGGCGTATACTTAAATGCGTTCGACAGTAAATTATATAGAACCTGCTCTAGGATATTCTTGTCAAAATAAGCGATTGAGATATCCGGGGCAATCGAATACGTAAACGCGATTTTATAGGAATCGGCCAAAGGAATAAAGGTTTCCGAAATATCCTCTAAGAATCGGCTGAGATCCGCACAAACGATATGCGGGGAAGGTACTCCCCGGGTCAATACCGATAAATCCAGCAATTCATTGACATGCCAAATCAAGCGATTGGTATTCCGGGAGATCGTACGCAAAATCTCTTTATCTCCACAAGATACTTCTGAACCGGAATGCCGTTCCAGATCCTCCGTCAATCCCTTGATTATCGTCAGAGGGGTACGAAGCTCATGAGAGACATTCATAAAGAAACGAGTTTTCAACGCATCTTTTTCCTCCAGTTCTTGCTTGGCCTGTTTCAACAGCCGTGTACGTTCTTGTATCTTACACTCCAACTCGGCTTGGCGAAGTTGATACCAGCGCACCCTGCTCTTATAGGCGATACACAACAGTACGCATACAACCACGAATACCAGCAAAATAAACCACCACGTCCGCCACCAAGGAGGAAAGATCCTGACAGGTTCGGTAATGGGAGCGCTCCAATAGGAACCATTGCCGGAAGTTTCCACCCGAAACACATAGTTTCCCGGTGGTAGACGGTTATATATAGCCGTACGATCGCTGGCGTCCACCTCCCGCCAATCCGTATCATATCCATCCAGACGATACCGGTATCGGATACTACGGGGATGAGAATAATCGAACGCAATAAAACCCACCTGTAAACCTTGCTTCTCACGTGAGTCTCCGATCGTGAGGTTCGTGATTCGCAGAGACTCAGGTATTTTTCTCAAACCGTCCGTTAACTGAACGGGATCAAAAGAAACGATCCCCTCATTACTGCCAAATACAAGTTCACCCGATTTGCGCTTACAGCAAGCGCCACCCATAAACTCATTCGATAATAAACCGTTTGCCGTCGTATAATTAACGATATGCCGGTTTTGTATATCCAAGCGACTCAGCCCTTTATTCGTGCTGACAAACAGGATGCCCGGCTCGCCTTCACGGATTCCTCGTACGATATTTCCCGATAAGCCATCCTGTACCGTGAAATGATCAAATCGCCCGGTTCGCTTGTCGTATTGATCCAACCCCGCATTTGTACCGATCCACAAATAACCGGAAGAGTCCACAAACAGACAATGAATATGATTCGACGCAAGGGGATTCATCTCACCCGGTATATATCGATACGTGATAAGCGCTCTCGTCTTCGTATCCCACACCCGAAGCCGCCCCTCATCCGCTCCTCCCCAAAACCAAGACTCTTCGCTCACGCATAAGTTACATAACTCCGACAACGAGTTGATCGGATAATCATAAGAGACTTGGTAATCCGGTATAAAAGGGCGGATTCGGAAATCATCCAGATTCAACCGGTCCGGGTTGGCGTCTTGATAACTGATCCATAGGTTCCGCTCCGAATCCTCACGGATAGAACCTATAATCTTTCCGGATAAAGAGGACGGACTTTTTTGGGGTGAGAAGGTAAAACGCATATCTACCCGGGAAGTCTTATGGTTAATCCGATCTAATCCCCTAGAGGTCGCAACCCAAAGATTCAGGTCCGAATCCTCATAAACGGCTAGGATATGAAGAGAAGACAGATTCTCTTTTTCCGTGTATCCCAAGGTATATCGAAACAAGGAAGGTGTTAAATCCGCATGGCTCACCCCATACGTGGAATGCCCCGCCCACAGATGATCCGAGTCATCCAGAAACAAACAGGTAATCTGGTTACTGCTGATTGAATGTGCGTCTTCCGGCACGTTCCTCAACTGTCCCATTTTCCTCTCCTTCGGAGAATAATAAAAAAGACCTTGATTGAAACGGCTATCATCAAACCAGACCGTTCCGTCCTTACTCTCGAAGATGGATCTCACTTGGCATTCTCCCGTAGGTTCCAGATCCTCCGGCCGGTCAAAGAAATGCTCACATCGCAAGGCAAGCCGATTCATCCGGCTAATCAAGCTTGTCCCCTTATTATGTCCGATCCAGAAATCACCATCACCGGTCTCCAAGAATTGATATACCCGAGTATCCTCACGACCGACAGATTGGAAGATCTCTCGCTCTCCCATATCAACCGAACGAAAAGCCCCTTCACGTCCCGTACCTAACCACATATAATCAAACCGGTCGATATAGATCGCGTTAACGCCATTCAAATTGCCGGCATTGATATCCTCCCGGTCATTTGTCCGTATCGTATAATCTTGAAAGTGGTTTGTTTCTTTGTCATACAAACTAAAACCAGCTAAAGTCCCTACCCAAAACGAATGATCCGGCGCCGAATACAAACAATTCACAGGAGACGACGAGACTACCGAACCCGCCGAAGAAAGGCGTACCAATTTCTTCTCTTTAGCGTCATACTCCAACATCCCGTTCTCCGTACCTATAAAGATATGTCCCGGAACGGAGGCCGAGAAACAAGTAGGACTACCATACACACGTAACTGTTGTCGAAGCCATTCTTTCGTGAAATTCAGAAATGTATCCGAACCTCTGTCATAACGGCTAATCCCACCCGAGGAAAAAAAGATCCAGATACCTCCATCTGAATCCTCGAATAATTTATCGATAGAACTGCTTTGTATACTTTCCGGACAATCCGGTACGGGCAAGAATACTTTAAACGTATATCCATCGTAGCGGTTCAAGCCTTCAGTCGTCCCGACCCAGACATACCCGGTACGATCCTTCAAAATAGAGGTCACCGAAGAAGAAGAAAGCCCGCTATCCATTGTTATCCGGTCAAAAATAACGTTGGTAGCTTGCGTTCTCGTTACCATAAGTACAAACAGCAGTAAAAGGTATATTCTCATCCATTCATCCGATTAATGCCCCAAATATAAAGATTAAGTGGGTGAAAATCACAGAAAACAGAAAGATTGAACGATTTGTACGGTATTATGAAACATATGTCCGGCCCGCTCCCTCCCTATTTCCCTAGCTTTGCGGTATCAATTCTAAAACGAATGTAAAATATGAGAAAACTTTTTCTATCGCTAGTATTCCTTAGCGCACTACTATCTATCCATGCGAATCCGGGTATTAAAGGAATCGTAATCGATCAAACCACCCGTAAGGCATTAGACTACGCTCACGTTGTATTATATGATGGAGATCATATCGTCGAAGAAGCTATGACTGAAGCGAACGGTTCTTTTCTAATCCAGCCCGTAAAACCGGGAACGTATTCGATCCGTATCCATTTTCTGGGATATGATGTTTATATGGGAGAGGAGTTTATCCTTACAGAGCAAATCAAGGATCTGGGTATTATCCCGATGCAAATGCTTGAGGTAGGCTTACAGGAAGTGGAGGTCGTAGCCAACAAGAAACAAGTCATCTATAAACTGGATAAAAAGATCATCGAGGCTTCTTCCAACCTGCTTTCCTCGGGAGGAACCGCTGTCGATATCCTAGAGAACACGCCTTCCATCCGGGTGAACGCCGAGGGAGAGGTTACCTTCCGGGGGAGTAGCGGATTCACAGTCTACGTAGATGGAAAGCCCAGTATATTTACCGGGACCCAAGCCTTGGAACAGATCCCGTCCGGACAAATCCAGAATATAGAGATCATAACTACCCCGTCCGCCCAACATGATACAGGGGGTGATGTCGGGATCATCAATGTCATTACCAAGAAGAACTTCGGGGAAGGGTTGAGCGGAGTAATCAACCTAAGCGGGAATACGGTATGGAGCCGGACCTTGGATTTCTTGTTGACCGGACAAAACAAGGCGTCTCAATGGCGTATAGGCGGTTATGTGGGAAACCGACTTCGCAAAAGTCATTTTACCCAAGAGAAAACGACGTTGGTAAACGATACGACAACGACTTCTTATTCCAATGGCCCCCGTGAAAGTAACGGCTACGCATATATTCTCAATGGAGGTTGGAGCTATACACAAAAACAAACGACTTTTTCCATTAACACGGAAGGTGGATATGCCGGACTCAAGCGAAAAGGGGATCTGGAATATACGGAAGAACGTTCCGCTAATGGCGAGCAATTCGAGAACGGAGAGTTCAAGAGCCTTGACGACTTTGATATCCATGAGACTTTCGGACTAGGGAATCTGGCCGTGGATCATAAGTTCAATGATAAGGGGCATAACCTTAGCGGTAGCTTCTTCTTGAAATATGGAGGCGACGCTCTGGAATATTTCCAAAGCGATCTGTTCGACAAAAACAACGTACGCCAGCAAGGTCATCGTGCGTGGGAGGCCGAACATCGTTGGACCGTCCGTGCGAAAGCCGATTATGTATTTCCATACAGCAAAACCGGACAAATCAAGGCGGGTTATCAATATTTCTCATACTCGGAAGACGGCGATTATAGTATGCAGTTTTGGAACCCGGATACCAAAGAGTTCTTCTGGCGTGACGATATTTACAACACGTTCTATTTCCAACAAGGGATCAACTCCCTTTATGCGATCGTTGGGGATAGCTACCGGTCTTTTGATTTTCAAGTAGGATTACGGGGAGAACATACGCATCAAGTATTACGTAGCTCCAAAGATTGGGCAAACCGCCTACAAAAGCGTTTTGAGTTGTTCCCATCCGCCCATATCGGTTATAACCTCACACAAAATCAGAAGCTTCTATTCGCTTACAGCCGTCGTACGACCCGACCGGAGCTTTATTTCATGGAGCCATACATCACTTACAAGGATTACTATACAGCCGAGATCGGTAACCCGGATATACGCCCGGAGTACATTCATTCTTTCGAGTTGAATTATTCCTTGACTTCCGGCGACAATGCCTTGTCTGCCTCCCTATTCCACCGAACCCGCAAAGACAAGATCGAACGATTACGGGTTCCTTACCAAGCCGGGGTTACCTTGGATTCCATGGCGAACGTGGGACATGATTATTCCACCGGAATAGAACTATCGGGCAGTTTGCAGGCCACCAGTTGGTGGAATACGCAAATAAACGGTAGCCTTTATCACTACCGGGTAGAGAACGAGTATAAGACGGACGGGAAGAATGAGACCAGTACCAATTACGAGATCGCATGGAACAACGCTTTCACGGCAGGTAAATACACAAGGATACAGCTTGACGGCAATTTCGTAGGCCCTTCCGTAACCACCCAAGGAAGAACCCAGTCGTTCTGGTTTGTCAACCTAGCGATACGGCAACAATTCTTCAAACGGAAGTTGACGGCCACCCTCTCTTTCCGGGATGTCTTCAATACGGCCCGTTATGTCAATACGATCACTTCCTCGAACTTGATTTCCAAAACACGAATCCGGCCCGATTACCCGTTGATAGGCTTGACCCTTAGCTATACGTTCAACCAGTTCAAGCTAAAGAATGGCTTATCCAACAATTCAAAGGATTTATTCGAGGGGACGAATCATTAGTACAAATCATACTATCGCAAAATCCTATATAATGGAACATCTGAGATGTTTTAACTATTTGTCCTTGCAACTGTTATTATCATCTCCTACTTTTGCGATAGGAAATATGACTGTGAAGATTTCCATATAGTGAGGACTGAGCCGAAAAAGTAAGCCCCGATCGAACAAACGACCGGGGCTGATTCTTTTCCCGCTTTCCTTCCTCACGGAAGTACTAAGGGATGAACTTTAATTTATTACTTTAGTATTAATATTAATCCATTCCCGCTTGTTCGCCCTCACGGGATACTTGGATAATCCGCACGGGGATGATTTTCGATTTATTTTTCATTATTCCTTTACATGTCTTATTTAACGACCACCTTTACAGTCTCGTCGCCAACCGTTACAAGAACGATTCCTGCGGGAACAGCGATCGTAGCGTTATCGGAAGTAACCACTGTCTCAGCCAATGGCATACCCAACAGGTTACGAACATAAGCCGTCTCGCCTTGAGCGCCTTGGATCGTTACGGAACCGGCGTTGCCGATCACTACGATAGAAGAGGCGGAGCTGTCGATAGACTCGTTACCGGTCGGGATGATACCGTTCTCAACGCTTACGACCAAAGCCTCTGATTTATCGTTCGTGAATCCAAGTTTACCGTTCAAGTTGAAGATATAGTTTGAACTAGATAAACTCTTGATGATATACTCACCTTCTACAGTAGCATCTTTCAATACGATCTGGAACTTAAAGTTGTTCAAGCCATTCTTAGCGGTCACCTCTGTTTCCTTACCTTTTACAGTAGTAGACAAAGTATCGATACCTACCAAAGTAGCCGGGCGGAAAATAGCCTTGATAGAGGTGCGATCCACCAACTTATAGCTATCGTCTGTTACTAGGCTAGCAGAACCCGGGTTGTAATAAGAAGCGGAATCCTTAGCGTTATACAAGAACATTCTCGGAGCGTTGGCTGTCGTATCAACACCCTTAGAGATATAGAATGAAGGAGTATAAGCTTTCGTATCAGCAGTATCCAACCAGAATGTCAAGTTCTCCGCATCTGCGCTTGTCGGAGCGATAACAGCGTCGTTAGCCTCGCCTACAGCCACGAAACCACCTTCCAATGCTTGGAAAGAAGCATGTCTAAGAACAGAAGGCAAGGAAGGAGTCGTGATATCTCTCACTACGAAGAAACTAGCTTTTACGTCTTTTGCTGTCGCATAAATACTTTCCTGCGTCAACTTGCCATCCGTACTACTCAAAGCCAAACCTTGCGTATTCTTATTAATGATCTCTGTGTATTTACGTTCTGTACCAGCCTTAATTAAATAAGCGGAACCGTTCTTGTTCTCCTTCACGATAAATCTAGGAGCGTCTTCCACGTCATCTTCTTGAATAAGTGAATAGCTTCCACGAGTTTCATTCAAATAGAAAGCCTTACCGTCCATATGCAATTTGAATGCGTAAGATACGATAGCGATATCTTTCACGTCTTTCGTCTTAGTCTCTTCGTCTTTTACGATATAAGCGTATTTTGTAGATCCATAGATCGTATCGGATTTAGCCACGTCGCTTTCAGCGGCACTGCAATCGAACTTGATGATTTCCCATTCAGCGGCATCCAACGCTTCTTGAGTAGCCTCTACAGAAGAAGGAGTAGAGCCTGTATATTTAGCTTTCAAGTACAAATCCTTATAAAGAACATTCGATCCAACCGTAAATTTCAGTCTAGCTAACTCAGCAAGCTCAGCGTCTGAATAATCAGCGTAACCTGCGGAAGGAGTTACCGTAGCAGGGATCAATTTGATCTTCAAGCCATCTACTGTTGCCAAATCTTTGTCATTAGAAATCGTATATGAGTTATTTGCAACATAAGCATAAGTGAATGTCTTAGACTCCGCATTTACTTCGTAAACATTAGCCTCATCGGTCTTACGTAAAGAAGCCGTGAATGAAAGGCCTGTGGCAGCACCCGTAGAAGTATTATAGGTATTTACCTCACGGTTCGTGAACGTGAACTTCTGCCCGTCAATCTTAGTTACTACCCACTGATTCTGCGGAGCGTTCAAGTTTACATAATCCGGGCCTTGAGCGAACAACTCATAATCGCTCGTTCCTACTTTTAAACCTAAGTACTTACCGTATTCGGAAGAACCGGATTTAGTCACATTCTTCTCATTGCTTACGAACAATACATTAAATACGGACGGCGCATCCTTACTCAACAATTCAGAAGCTTTCAGCATATTGGAAGTGCTAATCGTACATTTTGCGGTAGTCGGCTTGCTAGTCGTTGTTACATAAGTAGTGCCTGTAGAGGTAATAGCGTCTACATAAACATCAGGAACTGTAGTTTGATCGTCTTTAGCCGCATCTTTCTTCACACGTACGGAAGACAGTTTCAATGTATATTCACCCGGTTTGTTTACGTTATCCATCTCTGATACCGTAAACGCAGCGTTACCGGCGTAAACTTGCTCCTTAGACGTGTTTGCAGTCATTACCAAATTCTCTCCGGATACCAACTTGAAAGCGAAACCAACGCCATCCGCTCTCTTCAGCGCATTGATACCAAAATGGTTTACCGGGTCTACAGCGATAAAGGTAGAAGCCTTGAAAGTTGCCTCATCTACAATACCACCTTTCGGAGCAGATACGGCGAAATAAGTTCCTGACGGTAAAGACAAGTTTGTAGCCCAAGTCTCTCCAGCAAAGTTATAAGCCCTAATCTTCTGATCGAAGATATTCTCCTTCGGCTGTGGATTAATCGCCGGAAAACTCAAAGCGAAACCATTACCTAAAGCCGCATTTAAGTCATCAACAGAAACAGGAGCTGCATCCTGTACGAAAACTTGAATATTTACTCCGCTAGAGTTCATTGACCAAGTTGTACCCGAAAGCCCGATTTGGTGAGAAGCGTCAACGGCTTGGATAGCCTTACCTGCTTGAATATACTTGTTTGCGTCCAACCATGTCAACTCATTAGCCTTGCCTGCATCCACCGTCGTAGTGATTGTACCATCCGTGGCAAAAGACAATAAAGTACCTGTTTCCTTGTTCTTAAACGTAAAATAGGATTTACCATTACGAGTTACATGAGAAATAGCCCATAAATACGCACCATCGCCACTAACTACATCCTTATCAGTTTCCGCCGTAGTATTCAATGCGGTGTATTGCTCCGCAGTACCTTTTTTCACGCTCTGTCCACCAATGTAGCTGTAAGTTCCGCCATTCTCATTCGCAAGATAATAATACTTGCTGCCATTGAATTGGGTATCTGCCGCTTCTTTGGTTGTTTGAGCATTCGCAGTAGTAAACAATGCACCTGCGGTCAGCAAGCCCATTGTCATCAACGTAGAAATTCTCTTGTTCATAATCTCTAATTTAAATATTAATAATAGTGTTAATTAAATATCATTCAACATATTAACCGATCACCTCCTATTCGAAAACGACTAGTCTAAACGATCGTTTAGATCTTGCGTTTTTAAAGAAGAAAAACGGGAGGTTCGTTTACGGAATCGGTTGTTTCGTAAAGGATAGGCTATCCTATTGATAAGAAAGCGAATAAGGGAACAAAAAAATAGCTCGGAAGGGTTGCAGAAGTCAAAGAAACGCGTACCTTTGCAAATGACTAATTATAACGATCGTTTTCACCAATCATTTTCATATATATAATATAATGTACATGCGTACATTATAATAGCGTACTAAAATATCTCCTTGCAATAAATAACATATTCAATATAAACTCCCCCGTTTTGGGCCTCGGAAGTGAATAACTAACGGCTTGTCGAGTGAATAACTAACGGCTATACCTAGTGGATAACTTACGGCTTGGGAAGTGAATAACTAACCACTTACAAACCTTTTTTCCTACCGTTGACCAAAGGAATTTCCTATCATCATAATGCCCATTATAAGGTCTTTACAATAGGCAATGTAACACCTTTATAATGCCCATTGTAAGCCGCTTATAACTGCGATCATTAGAACGCTCAAAAAGGACACTGATAATCAATACATTAAAAACGCCATTACCTTGTCCAGAAAACACGTACGACTTTTACAAAAAACACGTACATGTTTTCTCGGAAACACGTACGTGTTTTTCCAGAAGCAAATTCCGGTCAAAAGCAACAAAGATTCTGATAAAGCCATTATCTTTGTTTTAAAATCAATACATAACCATGATGAGACACTTAAAGTACTTGGCTTTTGTAGCATGTCTGGGAAGTCTTTCCCCAGCCTTCGCGCAAAACGCCTCTAAAAGCCTAACAGTTGATGACCTAGTCACTTGGCAACGAATCACGGACCGGGAGATCTCGGACAACGGAAAATGGGTAGCTTGCAAGATGGAACCTTGGGAAGGTGACGCTACCGTTTATTTGTATGCGGCCCAAGGGCAAGAGACCGCCACTTTTTCTCCGGCCGATAAGTTCGCGTTCTCCGCTTCCTCGGGTTATCTGGTTGTCACGCAAACACCCGGAAAGTCCACGGTAGATTCCCTGAAAGTATTGAAGACGAAAGAGGACAAGATGCCGATGAACACCTTGGTAATCTATTCCGTCGCCGGTAAAAAGGAGACGATAGACTCCCTCAAAACCTTCAAATTAGCGGACGAGGCGGATTGGATCGCTTATCAAAGAGGCCGGAAGGACTCCACGTTGTACGTCCGTTCGCTGGATGGAAGCAAGACCTTCCAGTTCCCGACCGTAACGGATTTCCAATTCGCCAAGAAAAGCGGTATGCTATATTACACGAGCGCAGCGGAAGGAGAAGCAGGTATATTCACCTTGAACCCGGAGAAAGGAAGTCCGGCGCTCATCAAAGAGGGAAAAGGCGTATTCAAACAAACCACGTTCGACGAGAAAGGGGAACGGCTAGCTTTCTTATATTGCGCCGACAAAGATTCTTCTTACAAAGCGTTAAGCTTATGGTTATCCGAGCATAACGCTCCCGCAAAAGAAATCGCCACCCGTGGAAACAAGGCTTTCCCCGCTGAATGGGTAATCAATGAGAACGGGATGCTTCAATTCTCGAAATCTGCTTCCCGTCTGTTCTTCGGTACCTCACCGGAGCCGAGGCAAAAAGACACGACCCAACTAGCCGAGAATCGTCCGAACGTACAGGTTTGGAGTTGGGATGAGCCCGTACAATATACCGTACAGAATTATAACAAGGAAAAAGACTTAAAGAAAAGCTATCAAGCGGTTTATAATCTGGGCAACGGCTCTATCTTCCAATTGGCGAATGAGGAATTACCGAATATCCAATTGGGTAACGAGGGTGACGCAGCCTTGGCGCTCCTTTCCACTTCCCGTCCCTATTCTTTGTCTTCCATGTGGGAGGCCCGCACACGCAGCGACTATTATACCGTATCGCTGGATAACGGGGAGCGCAAGCAAATCGCCCAAGCGGATTATGGACGTTTCCGCCTCTCCCCACAAGGTAAATACGCATATTGGTATGGCGAGACGGATAGTTGCTGGTACACGATCGCCTTGGCAGAAGGTAAGCGATATCGCCTAACCACCCCGGAAAGCTTCCCGGCTTGGGACGAGGAGAACGACGTTCCTAATCATCCTTATGCGCATGGAGCCGCCGGCTGGACCGCGAACGATCAAAATCTATTGATCTATGATCGTTACGACATCTGGAAATTCGATCCGACCGCAGCTACCTCACCGATCAACCTGACCGTGAACGGAAGGAAGGAGAAACTGTCCTACCGCTTGGAACAACTGGATAAAGAGGCTCGCTTTATCGACCTCGGCAAACCGCAATTATTAAAAGGATTCAACGAGACCACGAAAGGATACGGATTCTATAACGCACGCCTCTCCGCTCCAGCAGCCCCGAAGACCTTGCTGGCAGGCAACTATATGTTGCGATCTATCAACAAGGCGAAGAATACGGACGACGTGATCTATACGATGGAAACCTTCCAGCAATACCCGGATATCCACTATTCGACCTTGGCGTTCAAGAAATCCGTGCAATTGACGCATGGAGACAAACAGCAGGAAGGTTTTATCTGGGGTACCGCCGAGTTGGTATCATGGATTTCCTTGGACGGCCGTCCACTGGAAGGTGTCGTTTATAAGCCGGCGAATTTTGATCCGAACAAGAAGTACCCGATGATGGTAAACTTCTACGAGCGGAATTCGGAGACTTTATATAATTACCGTATGCCGGAACCGCATCGTTCTACGATCGATTATCACTTATACAATAGCAACGAATATGTCATCTTCAACCCGGACATTCGCTATGTAGATGGTTATCCGGGAGAAAGCTGCTATAACTGCTTGATGCCGGGTATCACCATGATGATCGCCAAAGGATATATCAACGAAAAAGGGATCGGTGCGCAAGGACATAGCTGGGGAGGTTACCAAGTAGCTTATTTAGCGACTCGCACGAATTTATTCTCCGCTATCGAGTCTGGGGCGCCTGTCGTAAATATGTTTAGCGCTTATGGCGGTATCCGTTGGGGTTCCGGCATGGCCCGCTCTTTCCAATACGAGCATACACAAAGCCGTTTAGGAGCTACGCCATGGAGTTCTCCACTTCGTTATCTGGAAAACTCGCCGTTGTTCACGATGGATAAGGTGCAGACCCCAATATTGATCATGCACAACGATGCCGATGGTCATGTGCCTTGGTACCAAGGTATCGAGTATTTCGTTGCCATGAAACGGTTAGGTAAACCTTGCTGGTTACTGAATTATACAGGTGAACCGCATTGGCCGATGCATATGGCAAACCGCATCGATTTCCAACGCCGCATGTTCCAATTCTTCAACCATTACCTGAAGAACCAGAAGATGCCTAAATGGATGTCCGAGGGCGTACCTGCCGTAGAGCAACCGTTTGAGTTGGGGTATTGATCAGACAATTACAGCTTCATACGAAACTCGGTACGGACACCGGGTAAGGAATCAACGGTTAAATCGCCGCCATGCAAGCGCATTATGCGGTGGGAGATACTGAGGCCGATGCCGCTACCACCGGACTTCGTAGAGAAGAAAGGCGTAAAGATAGCAGACAATAGTTCAGGAGAAATACCGGGGCCATTGTCTGTTATAGTTATATATACCCTACCATCTGTCTTCAAGGCTTCTACGGAGACGATACCATCCGCTTGCCCCTCTATCGCCTGTAATGCGTTACGGATCAAATTAATCAGAGCCAACACGATCAAGTTTTGATCCACACGTACCGTTAAAGCTTCCGCAGAGGAGAAACGGATACGGTCGCTACCCGGCTCGGCACACAACAACCGTTCCATCTTCTGAAATAAAGAGGTTATAGGCACCTCGGTTCTTTCCGGCTCCGGGAGATGCGTCAGACGATGGTAGGAATCCAAGAAGGCGGATAAATTTTGCGCTTGCCCATGAATAACCTCCAAACCTTCCCGTAATTGCTTCGGAGTATATGTATCGGAATATTTCAATAGGTCAGCAGACAAGGAACGGATTGGCGTAATCGAATTACGAATCTCATGCGTCAGTACCCGCAAGATACTCTCGTAATATAAACGCTTCTCTTCCATCTCACTCTGGTTTTGACTGAATAGGAGGATAATCCGGTTCATTTCCGTATACAAATCCTTTACAAAAGGATCATTCGTTTTATTTGGGTACCGCAAAGCTGTATCCCCATTACGAACCGACTCAAAGAAGGTAGCTATCTTACGGTTTATACCGTTCATCCACCGGATTAGTAACAGAGTTATCAACAGGATAATACACAGACATACAAAGGATAAGAAGTAAGAGGTACCGGTTATCAACAATACGGACCCAAGTAACGCGAGAAACACGATCAAGGAGACGATTCCTATAATCTTCAAGTATAAACTCCGGTTAACCATAGCTACTCTCCTTATAATCTACAATCCGTATTTCCGCATCTTATTATAAAGGGTCTGGCGGCTAATATCCAATTGTTGAGCCGCAAGCGTCAGGTTCCCTTTCTTTTCTTTCAATACCTCGGCGATAAACTGCCGTTCCATATCCTCCAACGTACAAGGATGGGAGACTTCCGAAAGCTCCTCCACATAGAAATCATCGGCATCCAAACGGCATTTATCCACAAGTAAGACCGTACGTTCGACGATTTGCTGCAACAAGGCCAAATCACCCCGCCCGGCCATATCGGATAACTTATCGACCGCCTCCGCTGTCAGACGAGGCAATGGTTTCGCATAAGCCTCCGTATATTTCTTTAGCAATGCATTAATAAGAGATTCGGCCACAGATGAAGCCTTATCTGTATTTGATTCCATACGGTGTTCCCACACATGGACAAGGGTTTGAATAAGTTTCTCGTTATCCCAAGGTTTCACGATAAAGTCCGAGGCTCCCCTTTTAAGGGAAGATACAGCCAACTCGATATCCCCAAAAGCGGTTATCAAGATAACGGCCGGAGGATTCTTAAGCTCCAAAATACGATCCAACCAGAAAAGCCCTTCCCCACCGCTTTGCTTTCCAGCGCCGAAGTTCATATCCAGTAAAACCATATCTACATCTCCATTCCGTAAAAGGGCAGGCAATAGAACAGGAGATGATACGGTAACGATCGTCTTAAACTCATGGGACAGGATCGTCCGCAGACTTCTCAATACCGCCTCATTGTCATCTACGACTATAATCTTCGCGTTACGCATGAAGCCTCCTCTTTTTTCGCACGCAAAGATACGATCTTTTCCCGGCTCTCAGTGTCCAATATTTAGACAAATCCAGTCCTTTACGAACGTTTCCTCCGATTTTATTTGCCATATTCCACGCAACCGGATAGCTTTGAACCAACAAACAGATAAAACCATGGAATCCATATCTCTAAAACTTATATTCCGTAGCTGGTGGCGAAACAAGACGTTCGCCGTCATTTCCTTATTGAGTCTGGCGGCAGGCATCACTTGTACCAACCTACTGATCTCATACGTCATTTATGAATCTAGGATAGAAGCCCATAATCCCAATAAGTCGCATATCATCTATATGGCACAAGACTCTCCCTTGACCTCCGGAGAGAAAGTATCTTTTATTAAAGGGAAGATCCCTGTGCAGCTAAAAGACCAATACCCTGAAGTTGAGGATTATTTACGACTGAACATAGACAATGCCGCCTCCATCACGATAGGAGAAAAGCGCTTCGACCCAATCTCGATCGTCAGAGCTGATCCCTCCTTTCCTCGCTTTTTCCCTTACAAGGTAATGGCAGGAAATATAAACAAGGCATTAACCCAACCAAACGCAATTGCGTTGACCGAATACCAAGCGAAGATATTCTTCGGGAACGAGGATCCTATCGGTAAAACCTTTTCGGCAAAGTACGCTTATGAGAACGAGACGATTACCTACGAGGTCGCCGCCGTTATCAAAGAGTACCCTCAATCATTCTTGAAGTTCAACGCATTGGCAGGTACTACCTCCCAATTCAATGGCGGCCCTACCTTATTACTGGTAAACGATCTCTTCAACATTGATACGTTCACTCAAAAACTAAAGGATGATAAGGTACCTACTTTCAACGGAACCGGACAGTATTATTTCTATACCCTCCAAGAGAGTTATTTCCAAGAGCAAACCTATACACAAGAATACATCCCCTATATCCACCGAAACCAGAAAGACTTACTGTACGTTGGTTTGTTCTCAGCCATCCTAATCCTCGTGATCGCCTGTTTCAATTATGCCAACCTAAGTTTCTCCCGCATTTTGCAACAGGTAAGGATGATCTACACCCAGAAGGTGATGGGAGCATCGGCTGGGCAAATCCATCGCCAGCTATTCTTGGATACTTTCCTTACCGTGCTGATCGCTTTCTTTTTATCCTTGTTACTTACACTAGATTTCCTGCCGGCTTTCAACCGGATCGTTTCCGGACGTATCTCCTTGGGATTTTTCTTTAGTGGACAGGTCTTACCTGTGATCGTGGCACTCATCCTAGCTCTATCCATTATCCCCTCATTATATATGAGCCATAAGATCAACTCCCTTTCCCATTCCGAGTATAAATCATTCACCACCGGTACCCGGAAGCGGACAATCATAAGCGGGCTCTCCATCTTACAATTCGCCATCTCAATAGCTCTGGTATTCGCCACGCTAACCGTACGGCAGCAACTAACGCTCACTCAGACAAACGGTGAACGTTACCGGGACCTCATCGAAATAGCCGACTGGAGTGGGAATCATATACAGACCTTCTCTGAAGAGATCCGGCGTTATCCTTCCATAGAAGAGATGTGCCTTTCGAGAAGCGGGATCATACAGTTCAACTTGCGGACAATGGTCTTGAAAGACGAAAACGGAAACGAACTAAATTATACGCTAGGCCAATACGAAGGTGATAGTACTTTCCTAAAGGTTATGAAGATAAACATTCTTCAAGGGCTCTCAGAGCGAGAGGCTCTAAAACAATACAGCACACCCGTCTATATTAACGAACAATACGCACGTTTGCTCGTGCCCAAAGGCGAGAATCCCGTGGGTAAGCCTGTCCGCCTTTACGACACTGAATTCGGGAAGATGGAAAAGGAGGGAGAACCGATAGCGATTATAGCAGGGATCGTGGAGAATCTATATACAGGAACCTTACGACAAGAGGTTTACCCTAGCTTGACCTACCTAACGCATACTCCCCCCTATAACCTCGTCCAAGTCCGACTGAAAAAAGAGCACAGAGCCGAGGCTCTAGCTTTACTGCAACAAACATGGGAAAAGATCAATCCCAACGTACCTTTCGAATACCAAGATATATACGAGGAATTTATGTTATCTAACCGAAAAACGATCGAACTGGCACATTTGCTCATCATGTACTCGATCATCAGCCTCCTGCTAACCGCCTTCGGATTATTCGGCATGGCTCTCTATGCCATCCAGCAGCGTACGAAAGAAATCGGTATCCGTAAGGTAAACGGGGCTACGGCCGGGGAGATCTTGTATCTATTAAATCGTCGGTTTATCGGCTGGGTAGGGATCGCTTTCGCGATTGCCGTTCCTATCACGTGGTATTCGCTGAGTTGCTGGCTGGAGAATTTCGTATATCGGGTGGACATATCCATAGGAACATGCCTGCTGTCCGGCGGTATCGTATTGATGGTTACGCTACTGACCGTAAGCAGGCATAGTTATAAGGCGGCATCCCGTAATCCCGTAAATGCCTTACAGAGCGAATAGCGAAAAGGAATATTTTGGATACTCACCTCAGTGTCTTCTCATCAAGGAATGCATCACAATCATCATACAAATTGAAAACTAATTCCTCGGGAATTACCGACCTTGATCGCCACGTTTCGATGGAGGAATAAAAACGTTCGAATAACTCCTCCTCCAATCGCTCGGTTTGCTGCATATACCCATTGCCGCTTAGATTGAAAAGTAATTCCCAATGGAAATAACTTTCCGTATTCGTCCCCCGATGATAACTGTAAATCTTATCCCGAAGCATGTTCGACGCGTCACATAACGGAGCATGTTTATTTTGATCGACAGTTAACGCCTTGGGCAACTTCTTATCGGCGCCTTTCAACCAAGCCGGAACCGCAGGAGTAACCGGTGGGTAACCGATAACCGTCCACATCGTAGTGAACGAAGCATCCTCGTCCGGCCGTACACCTTGAATAGCCACAGCGCAAGAGGTACTTCTACGAGCGATAAAATCCTGCTCCGCAAACCAACCGGAAGTCTCTGGCTTATTATGTTTTCCATCTTTCAAGTCGATACCCATCAAAGGATTATGGAATGAGCGAGATAAATGGGACCGCACACAATTCTTCAAGTTTTCCGCATCGCGATTTTTCCACATAATCGGACGTCCGTCAGGTGTTACCTTGCCAGAAATGATAGCCGACGTGCAAGCATTGGCAAATTCCATGGCTCCTGATAAAACAAGAGCCATGAGACACAATATATTTCGTTGCGTACTCATCCGACAACTACATACATTTGTTATAAAACAACGCATTCATGAACAACTTACTAGTTCCAAAGAAGTAAGAACGGAAATTCATATCATCAGCAAAAACAATCACCTTACCGCTTCTATAAGGTTTCACCATTATAGCAGGCTCCTCTCTCAATAGGTTCGCATTATCCGCCGACAAGAATCCCGACAACAAAGGCTTCTTGGTATAATATAAAGGCGAAACATATGGATCCCTATCTTTCTGGAAAATGATATCATTCGTTTTTATAACAGCAATCTCATCTTGATCAAGTCCCCAAGCTAGCGGATGCGTCTTATCCAAATGACAGTTCAGAATTACCCCTTTGATCAACTTTCCGGCTTTTGCTTCCGCCTTATCCGCAAAAGAACGATAAACCGATAAGCTGTCCGCCTTTTCAAGCAATGTTTCCTTTGTCTTTAAAGAGATAAGCCCTTGTTTACCAGCCCATGCGCTAGCCTTTCCGGTAGCGATCAACACTCCTCCGGCAGCAACCCACTCCTTCAAGGCTGTCTCGGTACCCTTAGTTAGATTTGGAACACCATTAGCCAAAATGATAACATTGTAAGCCTTCAAGTCCTTGCCTGTCAAAGACGGGTTCTCTATCAATACCGGACGCATCTGAAAACGCTTATCCAACAAGAACCAAATCTCACCCGATTCCGGGATACTTACGCCACGTCCTACCAACATAGCCACTTTCGGCTGCTCCAATGGTTTAAAAGCCGGGCTGCCAAAATCCACATCAGCCATCAATCCCGTGTTGGCCGAATAGATATCCACTCCCGTATTTTTCGCCAACTCATCCAATGTCGCATAGAGCACATCCGAAGGAAGCGGCTGATTATGCGTCAATACCTGGTAGGTACCATAGCCCATCGTCCATTCTCCCTCTTCGTTCTTAAATTGGAACGGACGGTTGGTCGCACTGACCCGAATCCCCTTACGCTGCAACTCATAGACTACCTTAGGTGCATAAAACTCCCGGTTCTCAAACACATACCCCACCCGGCTTTCCCCGCCGATGAGCCGTCCTTGCGGAAAATCATTTCGCTCAATCCGATCACCCATCAATCCGGCGACACTCTTCACCGGAGCACACTCCAAGTTAAACGCATGCGGGAACGTCCATGTAGAGATATCATAGAAAGTACTATCCGTATATTCTAAACAATCCTCCATAAGCACCTTAACCATCGTACTGTATTTTTGCGCCACCGGAATGACATAGGCTGAACCTTTTTGGAACTCCTTGTTACCTGCGGCTTGATAGTCCTTCGCCAACTGATAGACCTCGATATGATGACGGGCCATATTCTCCAAGAAATGAAAAGCGACAGACTTAGATCCGCGTGTATCGAACACATAGCCCTGTACCGCCTCCTTCCGCACCTCAGAAGCCGTACGTTCATAATATTCCTTCTGATAAGCCAGCAAACGGGTACGCATCGCCTTGGCCGCTTCCAGCGTAGCGCAAGAGGCTAATGCCTGATTCCGGATCGTCCAGCCAAAGGTCCATTCCCCGCTCGGGGTATTACGCAAATGTCCGCGCGTGGAACCTTGCTCATATAGCAGGCAAACGGATCCATGCGCATCTCCATAAGCAGCCCCTTTTCCGTAATAGAAGTCATCATAACCCTCCTTCGAATAATAAGTCGTCCCAATCCGATCGAGTGCCTTTGCCGTATAAGAAGAAATCTCGGCTGTCAAGTCTTGATTAAGCTGGGGAGTAAACGGATGGGTACGCTTAGGATGTCCCGGACTGAAATAATAAGGACGTAACGCCCCTTGCTCATGTTGATCCACGACCACATTGGGCAACCATTCAAAATATCCATTTAAGCCATTGATCCCCTCGGGATGTTGTGCCATAAGCAAGTCGCGATTACAATCGATCCAATAATGGTTCGTACGACTGGAAGGCCAAGGCTCGGTAAACTCACGTGATTTTATATCGCTAACATTCGTGAAACTTCTAGAGGAATTCACCCACGACGCAAACCGATTGATTCCATCCGGATTGGCTCCGGGAGTCATCACGACAATCTCTTGGTCTAGTAATTCCTCGATCTCAGGCCCTTGTGCCGCCGCCAAATGATAGGCAACAGCCAACGAAGCGTTCACACCCGATGCCTCATTTCCATGAATGCTATAAATCAAGCTTACGATCACAGGCATGTCGTCTATCACTACGCTTCTCGATTTCGCCACGTCGCTCAACTTTAAGTGCTCCTCCTTCAGTCGATCTATATTCTTTTGGTTCTCGGCCGAAGTAAACACGACCTCTATAAAAGGACGGTGCTGATAGGTACGCCCCGTCTCCCTAATCGTGACACGGTCGCTGCATCGCGCCAATGTTCTCATATATTCCACTACTTGATCCCATCCGGCATGTTGTTCTCCAAGCTGGAATCCCAAGATTTTTTCCGGGGTAGGAACCTGAGGGTCATAAACCTGAGAACCTTCCGGCAAGAAATACGTTAAATCATACGGATACTCATCCGCTTGTGGTTGAGCAAAAACACCTGTCGCCAAGAAGATTGGCAACAGGCACATTAAAAAAAATCTTCTCATAACTATTTATTTACTTTATGGATTCGGTTCGCAAAGCGGATTCAGTTGAGTCTCCTTATCAGGAATAGCCCATTGCCAATCCCTATGTCCGGCCGGACGATATCTGTTCCCGTTACCCGTCACCGTTCCATCTCCATACATATTGTAATTAGAAGCTTCTGGATCCACCACTTTAGGCATTGCGTCTTTGTTCCAATATTCAATCAAACCATTCGGGAAAACCTCAGGACGAGGAGCCGGTCCACGGTCCAAATCCATATTCAAACGTTTCAAGTCGAACCAACGGAAACCTTCCCCCCAAAGCTCTATGCGACGTTGAGTCATCACCTCTTCTATCAAGTTTTCGCCCGTTTTCGTAGACAATGTATACTCCGGATCCCGATGACTTGCCAGCGGATAAAGAGCCTGAGCCGCTTTGCCTGGCTCCCCAGCACGTGCATATCCCTCCGCCATGATCAACATCATCTCCGGCAAACGCATGAAAGGAACATCCCGGCCACCTTTCGTCGTAGGATCCGATACGATAAACTTATTGGCCATATAATTAGCATACGCTTTACTGTTACACTCCGCCCGGATCGGTCGCGGAAGAGTATTGGGATCGGTCGCCCTCGGAAACCAAATTCCTTTACGCACATCGGTATCACTGATCTTGTCGTATAACTTATTATAAATCGCACGAGGGGTATTGCCATTATACGAAATGATCTCATTCGACATATATCCATGGAAGTGAGTCAAGTTCGGAGCTTGCTGCAACAAAGGATTCGATCCCCACAACCATTCTGTATTTGATTGATCGCTAAAACGATCATTCAATGTCGTATAGGTATCATCTTGCAATTTGGCTCCTGATAGATCAACGACCAATTTAGCCATTTCAGCCGCTTCCAACCATTTACCTTGCGTCAATAAGATACGAGCCTTCAAACCGCGAGCCACGTGCAAATCAATATGCGACTTATTAGTCCGTTTCTCCTCCGTAGCACCCAATAATTGGATCGCCAAGTCGATATCCTCATTGATCTGCGTATACACCTCCTCTACAGAAGCTCTCGCTCTTGGCTCCGTTGAGTTATCGTTACGAATTACCACACCCAATTGCGTGTTATCGCCCTCTGCCTTATAACGGCCGCCATACATCTGTACCATCGTGAAATAGGCGAAAGCCCGGTAAAAATGGGCTTGCCCCTTGATATAATTCCTCTCGCTCTCCAAACCTTCCGCAGCATCGATATTATCGATAATCATACTACTGTTAGAGATAAAATATTGCAACAAGCGATAAAAATGGGTCGCGCTACCGATCGTCGCATTCCGATGGCTCGACCATTGAGCCTGCTTTTGGAACTGCGCATTGCTGTACGTATATACCAAATCATCCCCCATCACCTCATACCAAATCATCAACATATCGTAACCGCCATAAAAAGCCGAACTAGACAGATCACCCGTCCACATCAATTTATGCAAGCCATTTACAGCCAACATAGCCGATTGGGTATCATTGAACACTGCTTGCTCATCCACCGTTTGTGTGGAAGTTGTCTCCAAAAAATCCTCCTTGCAGCCATTGAATAATACCACAAGAGATAGCAACACTACTATATATATATTTTTCATATTGAACATGATTTAAAAAGTAAGATTCAAACCAAAAGTAAATACTCTCGCAGGCAAATAAACATCCGCATTACCACTATATCCTGAGAATATGTTTGAACGAGGGAAAATACCTTTTCGTTTCGTCAGCAAGAATAGATTCTCTCCTGACGCATATACCCGGAGTCCTTGCATGGAAACCTTCTCCAGCCATTGCTTCGGCAGATCATAGCTCAAAGTAGCGGAAGCCAACTCCAACATATTCGAGCTGATCAACCAACGAGTAGAAGTTCCCGCATTCATATTCGTATCTGCGAAATCCTCGATGCGAGGCACATTCGTGACATCGCCCGGTTTCTGCCAACGATTCAAGATATCCACATGCTTGTTGGAAGTCAAGGATGCGGATCCTGAAGGCTGTGTCATCAAATCAGAATATCCTACATCATACATCTTGCCACCTAGCTGGAAGTTAAACAACAGGCTTAAAGAAAGATTCTTCCAAGATACGTTCGTATTAAGACCTCCCGATACCTTCGGTGTAGATTCTCCGGCCCAATCATAAATGGCCTCATTCACGTTAGTCGTATATGTTTTTCCATCCACCTCTACTAGGTCGACAGACTCCACCGTCAGTTCCGGATCCGGCACATAGATAGAGTTTCCGGTAGCAGGATCTACTCCCGCCCACTGGCGAAGATAAAACTCATAGCGCGAATGTCCCTCTTCCACCCGATGTACTCCGCTGTTATAAGGTTCTACCGGCAAAGAGGTAATCCGATTTTTCAACCATGTAGCGTTAATTCCCACAGACCACGTCCAATCCTTCGTCTGGATGATTCTTCCGTTCAAATCAACTTCCACACCTCGATTGTACATCGTACCTGCATTCTTATATGCGCTGGTAGTACCCGTATCCGGTGCTTGCGGGATCGAGAACAATAAGTTGCTGGAACGGCGATCGAAATACTCTACACTACCCGACAAACGGCTTTTAAACAACTCAAACTCTAACGCCACATCGCCATTGCGAGACACCTCCCATTGCAAATCCTTATTACGAACGACACGTTGCTGGATATAACCGGCCTCCAATCCGTTCATGGCCTGCTCGTAAGCCGCTTGCCACGCATAGTAGCTACCGATGGCATCATTACCCACCTCACCGTAAGCGACACGCAACTTCAGCAAATCGATGAAATCAAGATCTTCCATGAAACGCTCCTCGTCAATACGCCAACCAGCTCCTACCGAGAAGAATGTACCCCAACGGGAATCCTTGTAAAAGCGGGAGGATCCGTCGCGGCGCACGGATGCAGAAAGGAAATAACGGCTGTTATAGTCATAGTTCGCACGGGCAAGGAATCCCTCCGTCTTGTAGGTATTCGTATAAGAGTCTTGCTCGTCCGGCACCGAATAATTGCTGAACTCAAAGTTGCCATTATGGATGGTCTGGTTTTGCATGGAGCCTTTCAGGTAATTGTACTCATAATCATAACTCTCATGTCCTAATAAGACATCGACATGGTGATTGCCGAAATTCTTTGTATAGGAGAGCAATTGGTTGAACGTCCAAGTTGTCTCAAACGAAACGGTCTTCGTGCTTGACCCCACCTCAGTCTTCTCCGGATAATAGATACTGGCCGAATGCCCTAAACGAGAGCTTGTTCCCACGGCTCCGTTCACCGTAAACTTGAAATCATTCAAGAAACGGATCTCCGCATACAATTTTGCGTTCAATTGATTCCGCTTGTATCCGTTGCTGATATTTTGCAACTCAATAGCCGGGTTATTACCAGAGATATACGCACGCGAAGGCGCTTCCACACCCTCCTCGATCGTATAGGCCTGACCGAAGTCGTACACTTTATTACCATTGGCATCCAGCACATATTCTTTGGTACGAGGATCGTGTACATGGATCGGATAGATCGGTCCGATATAGCGAGTGAATCGGAAAGGGTTGTTGTTATTTCCCGAAGCTTGCGACTGCTGCCCTTCCGCCTTGCTGATATTCCCAGAGAGCGTACCGCCAATCTTCAAGAACGAGGTGATCTGCGAGTTAACATTCGTATTCAAGGTATATCGGTCAAACTTCGATCCGATGATATAACCACCTTCCGTCAGATAACCGGCGGAAAGATAATAATCCGACTTATTATTACCTCCGCTCACGCTCACGCCTATATCCGTACGGCTGCCCGTGCGCTGGATAGCGTCTTCCCAATCGGTATCATCCGCCCACATGAACGTAGCGTTCGGGTTAAGCACACCGTTCGCATCCACGACCTGATCGTCCGGCACGTTAAACGGATTGAAGCCCAGCGTTCCTGAAATCAAGTTTTGAGCGGCTGCCATTCCCGCTTGCTCTGGTGACGCACCACCACTTATCAACTGGTTGCGTGCGCTCTCCCAATATACTTTCAAATAATCATTCACGCCCAATCGTTCATAATCCTGACTTTGCCGATTCGTGAATCCTTGGTTGATTTTCACATTCACCGACATACGATCCTTACTACCCGTCTTGGTGGTTATCAAGATAACACCATTACCACCTCGTGCGCCGTACAGAGCTGCAGATGAGGCATCTTTCAAAACAGACATACTCTCTATATCACTGGGATTGATACTACTGATACTCTGATCGTAGGGCATACCGTTAAGTATAATCAAAGGGGTATTCGTCGCAGAAATAGAGCCCAATCCGCGAATATAGATATCCGAATCTGAACCGGGCTGACCACTGGCTGAGGCTACTTGCACACCCGGCGTAGATCCTAGTAAGGCTGAAGTTGCCGATGTAACAGGACGAGCCTCTATCTTCTCTGACTTCAGCAAACTGGCAGATCCAGTAAACGTACTTTTCTTAGCCGTACCATAGGCCACGACCATCACCTCATCCAATGTTTCCGAATCATCCTCCAGAAGTATCATCATCTCTGATTTGATCGGAAGCGTTTGCGAAGTCATGCCAACAAAAGATACGGTAAGCGTACGGGCATTTGCCGGCAAGTTGTCCAATGAGAAACGTCCCTCCACATCTGTAATTGTACCGATTGTTGTACCTGTCACAACAATATTAGCACCAATGACCGGCTCGTTATCAATTCTTTGCAAAACACGTCCTGCAACTTTCCGGGATTGTTGTTCAATGCCATTTAAATAAGAAGTAGGCAAAGCCTCGGCAGAAACACTACCTGCCACTGAAAAAGCCAATAAAAAATGAGCTAAAAGCACGTTTTTAAAAGTCAAACAACGAATGCATCCTTTTAGTCCGTGCATATTGTCAAAAAGATTCATAATAATAGTTTTAGATTTTAATTTATCAAACACAATAACATCCGCAAGATCAGAATAAATATTATAACATCAAAGTAGGAAGCTCATTTTATTTACATTCTCGTATAAATAACACATAAAAAGTAGCGAATTTTCGTGAACGTATTCCATAGAAACAAGCCTGCTATTCGGCGGTATCGTACTGATGGTTACGTTACTGACCGTAAGCAGGCATAGTTATAAAGCGGCACCTCGTAATCCCGTAAATGCCTTACAAAGCAAATAGTGAAGAGGAATATTAAACTCTATTCGCCCATTGGCAATTTACTTAACTGAGATATTGCCTGTAAATTGGAATAATCGTATTGGTAAAGGCCATCATCGGCGATCATCATCAAGGTATTCCTAAAAGGGATTACATCGTAACCCTCCATACCTGCATAATGAACAAGCTGATTAGCCAGCAAGGTCATAGGATCTTTCGCATTGAAGACCTTTAACCCTTCGTCACAGAGGAATAAAGTACCGTTATCGATACCTAATCCTTTCGGACATTTCATGCCATAAGTAACCAGCAGGTTCGGTTGGTCCACATCACTTACATCTATGAGCATCAGTTCATTGGTATTTTGCCCGCAAGTATTTCCGGAATGCACGGTCACATACGCTAAGTCATCCTCCACGACAACCGGATCACAACCAAAGACATGACTTACGGAAGAACGATACTTAGGCGCTAACGGATCTTCCAGCGAATAGATCAACATGCCGGTCGGAGTTCCCATGAACATCTTATCTTTATAGTTGAAAAGAGTCTCGACATCACGTTGCAACCAAATGTCGTTTGTCGTCAAGACAGGCTTGTCTCCAGACAGGTCGAAAACACACATGATATTCTGTTCTACCGTATATAAGTACTTACCATAAATAGAAAAACGAGCCATAGATCCGTTCACGCCCTGCGTGGAAGTACCCGGCGCCGCATCGTTCGCCATCAGATCACCGCCATAACTCGGATAATGGTAAATGGTTTCCTCCCGTTCCTTCGGCTCCCAACCAACCACGACACCTTTCGCTCTCGCTTCTTCCGAATAACACATATTATAATCGAACCCATAGCCATTCTCTATGGTCGGAAGCGCATAACGGAAAGCGTTCTCCACACGACCTTCCAATTCAGGTCTCTCCGGATCGGAGATATCGAACCAGACCAGATCCACATACGAATCCGCATACAATTTATCATCCTTGATCGAGAGATCCTCGTTACCGATCAATTCTACAAAGCCCACTATCCGGGGAGATGCCGGATTCCTGTTATCCACGATATGGATGCCCTTATCCGGGGAAGAAATATACAGGTAATCCTTATAGAAACAGATCTTACCCCGCTTGGTGATTGGCACCACCTCATCCGTCACCTTCACTGAATTCCGAAACTCGGAGATCGACATGAATACCGGTTCGTTGATAGCATACCGCACGACCTCCACTCTCACTCCATCATCCTTGCATCCCATTAAGACGCAAAGGCTAAAGGCAAACGCCCAATAAAAAAGTTTCCGCATAATTATAATAGATTTAATCATTAAAAAGCATATCGTATACCTGCGCTCAACCCAAATCCCAACGGCTTGTCCGTACGGATACTAGCCGGTTGATCACAGTCAAAATAATGGGAGAAGCGAGGCTCGAAATAGAGGCTCCAATCCCCATAAAAACGATAAGCAGCACCGACCGAGGCATTCACGGACCATTGCATACCATGGATATCCTCCTTTTTGCTCTTGGAGATAGTCGTTCCGTTTCCGGCGATATAGCCACTATACACGGCCTGCAAGCCCTTCTCCATCATAAAGCCTCCGGAGAGATAGACATTCCATCGCTGATTCTTCCATAAATAAACCACCAGATTCAAGGGAATACCCAGATAATGCAAAGACGATTTCACCTCTGACGGGCAATCCCCTCCCCTCTTGAATGTAGTGGATAAATACGTATACATCAATCCACTTTCCACCGCTATACGCCGGCTCAAATCCTTCCGTACCGTAAAACCGAAAGATATCGGAAGGGAATAGCTAACGTCCGGATAAGATTCGAACGAACGATTATCCAAGAAGTTCTCATCCACCTTAGAACTCCGTAATACCGGGGCATTACGAAATGAGGCCGTTTGGGAAGGCGTATTGCCATTCTCCTTCTCATCATCGTCTTTATCCGGCTTATCCGGATCAGGATCTTGGGAAGGAACATTCATATCTCCCGGAGAAGAAACATCACCATAACTCATATCCGTATTTAAAAAGCTATCTACATAACCACTAGAGCCAACGGCGGCGGCCAATAACCACTTATTCCGTTTACTCTTCTTGGCTTTCTTTTTCAAAGAGGCTTTTCGTCGGGGACTCCGTTCGCCTTCCGGTAGAGGAACCGTAGAGTCACCTCGCTTAACGACTATGTCCGTCGAATCCTCGGACGCATCCTCCTTCACAGACGGTTCTTCTACGATAGCCGCAATCGCATCCTTCTCAATAATCTCGATAGTCTTACACTTCTCATCCTCCCGAATCGTTTCCTTTTCCCCGACAATAGCGGAAAGCTTAGCCTTTTTTTCCCATTTCAGCACTTTCGCTATACGTTTCTTTACAGGCTCTACAGGTAAAACGGGATGCTCCGAAAGAATATTCATTTCCTCCGCTTTCTCCGATATCTCTTTCTGAAAGGGGCTCAATTCCTCCAATGGCATCTTCTCCGGGGAAGGTAGCAGCCAAATAACCAAGGCCAGCACCGCGGCGGCGACCAAGCCTCCCGTCCACAACCAACCCCGTGGTCTCGCTCTCTGGTTCATCCGGGCCTCCACCTCATCCCAGCAGCCGGCATCTACCGGCAACCGGTGCTCTTCCAAGCGCTGCCGCATATAGCCGCTGAAATCATCCAGCCGTTCGTTATGATCCTTATCATCCCGCATTTTCATGCCTTATTAAAGATTGTACACTCTTTTGCAAAGCGTTCCTCGCCCGGATAAACTGGGAGCGGGAAGTCGCCTCCTGTACATGCAGCATCTCGGCGATCTCGCTATGCGTATATCCCTCTATCGCATATAAGTTGAAGACCGTACGATATCCCGGCGGCAATTGGGCCACGCAAGCCAACAAGTCGTCCGCCGATAAACGGTCCAATACGGAGTAGTTGATATCTTCCAAACTGTCGTCATAGCCATCCAAACCTACACTTAGCCTCGTGTTCTCTGAAGACCGGAGATATTCAAGAGCCGTAGTGACAAAGATCCGCCGTATCCACCCCCCGAAAGCCCCGGAGCCGGAATACGACCGGATCTTCGTAAATATCTTCACGAACCCGTCCTGCAGAAGATCACGGGCCGTCTCCCTGTCACCCACGTAACGCATGCAAACACTCATCATAGCAGGAGCATATTGCTCGTACAATTCCTTACGAGCCCATGATTCGCCTCGCATACATCCATCGATTAACAGTTGTTCATCCATAAGTACTTATGCTCTCTATTATATGGATGAAATAGGTATCCTAAAAGTTGCATCTTATTCAAAAAAAAGTTACCTTCACATCAAAAATAGGAGGAGAGTGTATGAGACGAGGATTATTTATATTCATGGCATGGATATGTGTCGTTGGAATCCAGGCACAGTCTGACTTTTCGTTTATTTTAAATAAAGAAGGTAAAATCATCGTCCTGCCTAAAAACAAGACGTATGAGTTGAACATCCCGAAAGCCTCTTATAAGACATTTACCCCTGCGGGGACACGGGATATCGATATTAAACTGCGGGAGTTCACGCCCGATATTCCCCATACGTCCCTACAAGAGCGTCCGATGGATATGCAGATATCTTCCGCCGCCTATCAGCCGTTCTTTAACGTATATACCCCGATGCTTCGGGAGGTATCGCCAATGGCGTTGGATTTCAATGAGACTTATATGAAACGGCTAAACGAAAGTTTCGATCTTATCGCTAACGGTGTTCAATATACATGGCCGGGAGTCGGAGGCATGACGATCATGAACGGGGGTATTTCTTGGCACAGCGGCAATTGGAGTCTTTATGGCGGAGGATTCGGTGGTCGTTTCTTTAGTCCCTTCAACCCTAGTCCCGGAATAACAGCCGGCGCAAACGTACAAGTGGAATATCAACCTACGGACTGGTTGAAACTGAAAGGATGGGGACAATACGCTTATTACGCCGACGAGTACAACAATCCCCATATGCTTAGGAATCCCTTTTTCTATCATACCCAAGTGGGCGGCTCAATGGAGTTCAAGGTTACTGATAATTTCTGGATGGGAGCCGGTATCAACTATGAATACAACCCGGTACGACGGAAGATGGAACCACAGTTCCTAGTCTATCCCGTCTTCAAATCGGGCCGCTTCAAGATTGGAATGTGAGGAAGACGCTATTTCCGTCTCAAACATTCCTACGTGGCAACTGCCTAGGATACCGACGCCACCGTCTATATTGCTAAATACACGGATCGGTTCGGCCAGACCGCCATCAATCAAAAGGTTCGAAACTGAATCCGTGTCTTTATCTTGCAAAACTTTCAGATATCGATAGTATTCCGCCGAGATAGCATATAGGTGTACCCGTAGGTGCTTAGGAGGAATCGGAAGAAAATCTTCCTCATTTAGATCTTCTATCCCTATCGAATCCGGGACTACTTTTAGCGGATATGATCCATAATAAGGTTCATAATAATACTCATCCCTTAAGTGCAAGGTATATTCTTGCCCGTTTATTAACTCATCAGAAAAGACCTTTCCATCATACCCATACATCCAGTCATTGCCAAAGATTTGATCCAAGGCTGTCAACGATTGACCAAAAACAGGTTCAGTCGCATAGTTTGGACTCACCGAGAACCATTTATATTCTCCTGTATATTCCTTAGCTATTCCATCAAAAACAGGAATGCCCTCTTCCATACGGAGTAAATAATAATTCTCCTCGGCAGGGTTATCTTTGAGTGTTACCTGATAAATCGCATTCTGGCGAGCAGAACCAAAAGAGCCAGCTACCGTGGCATAGGTTACCCCCGCTTTCAAGACCTGAGCAGGCTCAGGCATGACCGTCTCAGCACTTGCCACACCATATTCCGGATAAGAAGCTTCCACACGGATACGATCCCCTTTCACCGGTATAAAATCAGACTTGAAATAACCTTTCGTGTTAAATGCCTCATCCCCCTCCTGAAAGCTCATACGCTCTTTAAAAACGCCATTCACGAATAAATTCACCTCGGCTTTATCCAAAGTCACGTTCGGATGATCATCCGTGAAAAACCAAGTACGGGAGACACTTACGGTTAAGGGTTCGCCGGTTATAGCGACACAGTTCACTACCAAGGTAGGATCCGGCCGTAAGGATTCAAGGTCGATCTCCTTGATGCAAGACATCAAACCAAACAGGCTTACTATACAAATCGTATTTATTAGAATATTCTTTATCTGTTTCATCTTCCTAGAATTTATAAGTATATGATAGGGAAGGTATGATAGGCATAATACCTATCAACTTAAAACAAGGTTTTGTTTTACCGCTATAGGGAGAAGAAGAATCTGGGACTAAGTTATTCGTTCGTTCCCAGTTATCACTTTTATAGACCATAAACGGATTCATCCGGCTATATACATTATAAATACTGATATTCCAGATGCCCATTCGTCCCTTCTTCTTCGGACGGTAAATATTAAGTCCCAAATCCAGACGATGATAAGCCGGCATCTGGTAATTATTACGACGTGTATACAAATCCACCACTTCCCCGGATGGTTCCCACCAGTTATTCATCTTGTATTGGTTGGAAATAGTAAGCGTACCAGCTTGCTCATAACTCTCCAACGACAAGGTCATTCGATTGCCGGAAGTATACGTCCAAGCGGCTGTCAGTTCCACCTTATCCGACAGTTTATGCGAAACCACGATATTCAGCTTATGCCGGTTATCGTAACGTGCCGGAAAGCGTCGCCCGTTATCGATCTCATCGAAACGCCGATCCGACCATGAAAGTGTATATCCTATCCAACCGGTCGTACGTCCGCTTTCCTTGCGAGCCAAGAACTCCACGCCATACGAACGTCCCTTGCCGACCGCCATTTTTTCCTCCCAAGCCGCCGTACCGGGCAAGAAGGAATAGCCGTCTTTATAATCCAACAGGTTCTTCATCCATTTATAATACCCCTCCACCGAGAAACTATAGGAACGCATCAGATTATAATAGAAACCAACGGAGACTTGATCGCTGATTAAAGGTTTCAACTTACGGGTAACAGGCATCCACGCATCCGTCGGCAAATTTATATAACTGTTGCCCAATAAATGGATATATTGCCCCATACGGGCGTATGAGGCTTTGAAGCTAAGATCGTCACGTAGCAACCATCTCAAGGAAGCGCGAGGCTCCAATAAGGTATAAGCCTTCCGCTCCACATTGAACAGGCTAAACCGAAGCCCCGCATTCAAACGCAAGCTAGGTAAGACATTCCAATCATCCTCTCCGAAGACAGCCGCCTCACGGGCCCATAGCAGATCATTTGTATATATTTTCCCTATATTCGAAAACTCCAGCATACCGGAACCGGCTGCTTTCACCTCATTATACTCCGGGCGGAAACGGTGCATCAAGAAATCCCCTCCAAAACGAATCACATGCGACGTAGAAGGCGTGTAATCAAAAGAGGAACGGACGCCCATATCCAAGATAGAGGTAGAACTACTCGTTTCCGATGAAGAAGAGAGATAATTATCTTCTCCTTCCACACCATAATTATATTCTTTTGAACTCCGTACATTCGAGCGATACCGTGAAAAGACCCCGGAAACCCGTCCGAACAAACGGTTATTGAAGACATAAGTCCAGCCCAAGGTTCCCATCAAATTACCCCAACGCAGCGATGAATGGGTACCATCCGTATAAGGGACTTGCTCTTCTTCTGTTGAGAAATCCGTTCCCCCTCCTTTTAATACATCATTCCCGTTATATAAGCTGAAAAACATCCGGCTGCGATCGCTGAAACGATGATTAAGCTTTAAATTCAAATCGTGAAAAGCGTAACGAAGGTTGATCCGGCTCCCGTTCTTTTTTATGACCCTGTTTACGATCGCTATCGTCGGGGCAGAGAATACATCCAGCCACGAGCGTCTAAGCGCTATCTGAAAAGCCGTGCGATCCTTGATGATAGGGCCTTCCAAGCTCAGATTACCGGAGATCAGCCCGATCGTAGCGCTACCATGGTACTCTTTCATATTGCCCTCTTTGGTATGGACATCTACCACAGACGAGAGTCGCCCGCCATATCTCGCAGGGAAACCCGCCTTGAAAAAGTCCAGATTACGGATCGCCTCCGGATTGAAAGCGGAGAATAGCCCGCCGACATGATTGATCTGGTAAACCGGATTACCGTCTATCAAAAACAAATTTCCATCTTGGTCGCCGCCACGAACATATAAACCGGCCAGTCCCTCTGTCCCACTGGCTACACCCGGAGTCAGTTGCAAGGTCTTCACGATATCGGACTCACCAAACAGGGTCGGTGTCGCCTTGATCGTCTTCTGGCTAAACTCCATCGTTCCCATCAAGGTGTTATTTACAGACAAACGATCCCGCTCCGAAGCGGTAACCACCACTTCCTCCAGACGGGCGTTCGGACGCAACTCAATATTTAACAAAGTATCCCTATCCAACTCCGTGAAATTAAAGGAACAGCTCTCATAGCCAATGTAAGAAGCATGCAAGCGGATATTCCCCGGCGGAAGCGTCAAACTGAAAAAACCATAGCTATTCGTAGCCGAGCCTTTCCGGCTGGCGACCTCATAAACAGAGGCTCCGATCAGAGACTCCGAGGACGCTTGGTCCCTCACGAAGCCGCTGATCGTTACCTGTCTCTGTCTACGCTTCAGAATCACGATCTTTCCACTCACCTTATACACGATCGGATACGACTCGAACAAGCGGGTCAAACAATCCGTCAATGCCTCATCTTTCACTTGGAAACTGATCTTCGGAAGCTCTTTCAACAAAGAAGACTCATACGAGAAGGTCACGCCCGCCTGTCTTTCGATCTCTGACAAGACCTCCGGCAACGAAACCTCCTTCATACGCAACGTAATCCGGGGATCATCCTTCGTCTTGGCTGATTGGGCCAAGAGGTCTGGAACAGGCATAAAAATCATCCAGCAAAAAATGGCCATAAGCCATTTATTCATCCACTCTGTCATCATTCTACTTTATTGAGTTCATTGATAAAACAGGATCTCCCGGAAATACCCCTATCAAGGAAAAGCCTTTTTTTCATACCTCGTGAACTTACCGCTTCATGATGTATGAACCGGCAAGCGCAGGTCGTCAACGCAGGATGGGCTTATCCATCCCAAGGATTCCAATAAGGAGGCACCGTGTCTCTCGGCATCGTGATACGCGATTTATCCTCTTGATATCCGGTGACAATCCCAAAGCCGTTCTCCACATTCGAATACGTATCGGCAGGCTCTATCAACGCCCCGAAATTCGCGTCGCCGATCGTGATAGAGTACCCCCTCATAATCTTCATATATCGATAATAATCCTCGGAGATAGACAACAGGCGCACATCGTAATGAACGTCCAGAGAAAGGGTATCACTCTCATACGAGTATTCAACAGGAAAAACAGAAACCTTAATAGCATTCGTATTAACCAGATCCTCCCCTCTAAATACGCCCATACAGTAACGCCCATCCATCTGGCTCGTGATAGGACTACCTCCAAAAGACTGGAAAACAGGATCCTCATAATCCACGCTAAAACCGGAATAATACCAACTATATCCTCCTAAGCTACGGAAAGAGGTTACGGTACGGGTACTATCCCCCTTCCGGAAGTCCAAGATCTGCTCCACGATTAAACGATAATAGGAATCCGTCTCAACCCCGATTTTAACAGAGAAACGCAGATATTCGGCATAGTAGGCAGAAGATCGATAGGATAAGGTATCCACCTCATAAATCCGTGCCCGACCGGGGATACGAGTTTCCCCGGATACCGGCTCATACCCATCGGCCTCGGCCTCTATACGCAAACAATCCCCCTGTCTCACGAAACAACCGGGCAGAACATATTGCCCCCGTGAATGTATAGAATCTTCCGGCAGGTCATCATTGCGCATAAGACCTTGAAACTCATCATTGACATAGACACGGACTTTCGCATCGGATAACTCAAAATCGGGAACGCTATCCATGATAAACCATGTTTTCGAGAGATGAGCACACACCTCCTTTCCGGGACATACCGATGCGTTCAGTACAATCCGATCCGGTAGATCCTCCAAATCAATCTCCACATCCCGAACGCAAGAGACCATCAATAATCCTAACACAAACAGGTAAGGTAAATATCTTTTCATAAGCTAGAATTTATAAGTATAAGAAACCGAGGGCATGCAATAGAACAAAATCGTCTCCTGTAGCACCACCTGATATCGCTGATTTATATCCTGGTTTACCATAACCTCCGTCATGAAGGGATTCGGTTTCAAATACGTATTGTATATGCTTATGTTCCAAATCCCCATCCGACCCTTCTTTTTATATCGATAAAAATTCACGCCCAGATCCAAACGGTGATAAGGAGACAATTGATAATTATTACGAGCGCTCAAACCTGAATTCATCGGTCTGTATGAATCTACTCCGGCATACCCGTTCTCTTTCTGATAAATCGGAGACAGATATTTATACTCCGGCAAGCTAATATGGTTTCCTGAGGCGAACACCCAAGCTCCCGTCAACTCCACCTTCCGGGATAACTTACGAGAAACGACCACATTCACCTTATGCCGGTTGTCGAAGCGAAACGGGAAATGACGCCCCTTATTCACGGAACCATCCGGAAACCACCGATCCGACCAAGAGAGCGTATACCCGATCCATCCGGTTGTCTTCCCATTTGTCTTTTGCGCCATAAACTCCACACCATAGGTCTTACCCTTTCCCAAACCGACCCGGTCTTCCCAACCGGAGAAATGTGTCTCAACCGGCCAATGATCCTTATAATCAATCAAGTTATTCAACCGTTTATAATACCCCTCGATCGAGAAATCATACATCCGTTTCAGATTATAATAAAGCCCGGCAGTAATCTGGTGAGAACTCATCGGAGGGACTTGCTCCGTCACCGGGACCCAAATATCCGTAGGCTGGTTCACATAGGTATTCGATAATAAGTGGACATATTGGTTCATCTTACTGTAGGATATCTTCGCCGATAGATCCGGACGAAGTAAATAACGTGCCGACAAACGAGGCTGAAAAGAATGATAGATCTCATTCTCTACATGAAACAAGGTATACCGCAATCCGGCATTCACCCGCAAGCGATCCGTGACCCGCATCTCATCCTCGGCAAACAAAGAGAACTCATGCCCTTTTATCAAGGAATAATCATACAAAAGCTCATATACGGGATTTACTAACGAATCGTTCACCCAAGACCGTTGCTGGCTATTCTCCGGACGAAAATTATGATACAGGTAATCCGTGCCCATTCGTATCCGGTGATTCATTGAAGGACTGTAATCCACTGACAGCCGTACGCTCAGATCCTCCATCTCCGATTTATAACGGCTATCCCGCTTAATTGATTGCCGTTCTGCCCTATTTCCTTCGATTTCATACCCCTTCGCCTCTTGCCGGATATGCGAGCGAAAACGGCTGTAGCCCACCATTAGATTACCAAACAGCTTTTGCCCGAACACGTAGTTCCACCCTGCGGAGCCGATCAAGTTTCCCCAACGCCAGAGAAACATATCATCCGAATCCTCATGCTTCTCCTTGCTTCCCTGCCGAAAAGCATCTTGCCCCATATAAAAGCTCAAATAGGCCCGGCTACGTTCCGAGAAAGAATGGTTCACCTTCGCGTTTATATCAAAAAAGTGATAACCGAAACTCTCCTTGGTATCACTGTTCTTATTAATGATCGCCAAAGCCGTCCCTGTTATCAAATCCAACCACGTACGACGTACCGAGACATTAAACGAGGAGCGATCCTTAACAATCGGCCCCTCCAGATTGGCCCGTGCGGAAAGCAAACCCACGGAGATATTCCCGTGATACTCCTGCCGATTACCGTCATTCATACGGACATCTACAACCGACGAGAGCCTTCCGCCGTATTCCGCCGGAAAGCTCCCTTTATAAAACCGGGTATTCTTTATCGCATCCGGGTTGAACGCCGAGAAAAACCCCAACAAATGGTTCACATGATAGACCGGATTTCCATCCAGCAGATACAAATTCTCATCGGCCCCGCCCCCACGCACATACAAGCCGGTCATTCCCTCGGTGCCTACCGCCACGCCCGGCAACTGCTGTAAGGTCTTCACCAGATCCGCCTCCCCCAGCAAAGCGGGCATCGACTTCACCCGCTCGGCAGGTACGTCGATCACCCCCGCACGGCTACTCAATATCTCGTAGCGAGGCCGGGTCCCCCGAATAACGACCTCGCCTAACGAGGCCAATGACCTCAATGGGAAGTCGATCATCGTATCCCTTTGCAAATCGATCTCTATCTCCATCGCCTTAAAGCCCACGTACGAGGCCCTAAGGCGAACCTTACCGGGTGGAAGTATCAAGCTGTAAAAGCCGTAATTATTAGACATCGTCCCTCCCCTCGAACTTTTCACCAGAACCGAGGCCCCCAACAAACTCTCATACGAGGCTGAATCCCTGACGAATCCGCTGATCGTATATTGACGGGGCTTTCGCTTTAAGATGATATATTGCCCCGTAACCCGATAGATAATCGGTAATGGGGAAAATAAGCGCTTCAAGCAGTACGACAAGGATTCATCCCGGACAGACAGGGAAACCTCTGGCAGCTCTTTCAGTAGAGAAGACTCGTACGAGAAGAACAATCCGGTTTGTTTCTCAAGCTCCATCAATATATCCAACAGGGGAACCTGCCGCATATCCAACGTAACCGTCGGCGTAGGTTCGGGCATCTGCGCATATAGATGTCCCATCCAACCGGGAAGCAAAAGAATCCCTATCAGCCATACAACAATAGATCTCATAAATGATCTGATTTTATTTCTTCAAAGTGGAAACCAAATGAGCGTCCAATGTCTGGTTAACAACCTGCAAGACATCCTCCAAAGGCTGATTATTAAAAGTAGCGGTCAATCTCGCTCCCTCATTCTTTGTCTGGTTCGCAATCTTGACTTGATAATAATCACTCAAGTCCTCAATCACCTTATCCAGCGGTGTCTCCATAAAACGAAGTTGCCCTGTCCTCCAAGCTAACTTGTTCACGTCTTCTTCCGTCACTACCGTTATCTCCTTGTTCTCCATAGAATACTGAGCCGACATTCCAGCGGTAAGTATCACATTCTCCTTTTCCTCCCCGGCGGTAAAACATACCTTGCCGGTAACTACATTGACTTCCGTAACGGTAGGCTTCTCATCTATCTGGAAACTTGTTCCCAGCACCGTAACTTCCGTTTGGCTCGTTTTCACTGAGAAAGGGCGTGCCTCGTTCCTCGTCACTTGGAAAAAGGCCTTTCCATTCATCTCCACGGCACGCCTCTCTTTATCATATCTCTTCGCGTCATACCGGATCCATGAATCGCCGGCCAAAGCGACCAAGGTACTATCCGGAAGGTAAACATCTTTCATTTGTCCGGGGGCGGTAGTAATCGCAACCCAATCCGGGGCGTTTCTCTCTACCGTAAACCATGTCCCCAGACCTACGAGCACTAACACGACAGCGGCCGCCCCGATCCAATACCGGCGAAACGAGACCTTCCGGCTAATCGCATGCTCAGAAGCGAACTTCTGCCATGCCTTATCCGGGTCAAGGCTTCCTTCCCGATAGCGTTTCGCTACGAAACGGATGCGTTGTTCCAATTTATTGTCATGCTCGTTATTATTCATAACTATTCCTTCTATTTAATAAGTCCTTCCAGTCTCATACCATTGGAATCCGACATTTGGGGCCTGCCCCTTCTTCAATGGAACTCCCACGCTCATACTCGGCGAGATCCTAGACGATACGCAAGATGAGAAAATCATCATCGACACCGCGAATATAAATACCCACTTTATACAAACCATCGCTTTCATCCTATTTTCTCTTTAAAATGTGTATCCCAAGGTAAAACTAGCCGTATGATAGTTCAGACCTATGTTATAAGCATATCCCTTGTATTGCTTATCTATACCCAGATCATAGCCAACCTTAAAAGCGACCCGTTTCACCTCTATACCAGCCTCTATGGTAGCTCCCCAGTCAAAACGAGGCGCTACCGCATATCCTTGGCCGGGATTAAACGGGTTATATGATATTTCCTTATTATAGGGCAGCTTTCCTTTTAAAGAATAATCACTTTCCTCATACGTCACTTTTCCTCCCAAGCCAACCGCCAAATAGGGACCGATCGCCAAATGTAACCGAACATCCTTACTTACCTGCCAATCGAAACGAGCCAAGATCGGTAATTGGATATATTCACGATGCTCCTTCTGACTGCGATGCCTTATACCTTCTACATCAAAATCCTTAATTCCATAGGTATCATAATAGAAGCCCGTAAAGCCGTAACCATTACCATAACCGTATCCCCACAGATTCAAATAATCACTGGAAACGGGATAGAGAAATATACTCGTACCTTCCCGTCCCCCATATGGACTCTCACTAGTTCCATAAATCTCACTATAAGAAGACAGTCCCTTCCCCCGTCGCACATAATACAAACCGGATTGAAGCGAGAACCAGCCCGATCCGAATGTATAAGAGACCGCAGCCCCAGCCTTAAAGCCTACCTTAGCGACATCTCCCTTATACTTTGTCACGTTCATACCGGCTTCCGGCGTCACTTTCCATTGCGCTTGGGCCGAGATCACGCACATCATCAACATCACAAATACCACCAACTTCCTCATACACTCTCCATGCTTTAATGAAATAAACAAGTAACCTTTATCTCTAAGACAGAGAAATATGAAAAACCCCCATTCCTTTCTATAAAATTTATCCGAAAAAGAACATATAAACACGGATAGCGGTCTCTCGCAAAGCTTTCAATGCCTTGCTCATCTGGTTCTCAACCGTTTTTACCGATAAATTCAATTCCTCCGCAATCTCTTGGTATTTCAAGCCATCCCGTTTGGATAACAAGAAAATCTTCTTCCGTTCGGGAGGTAACCGATCGATAGCGTCCCACAGGCGAGCGTCACGCTCCGATCGCAGGATGTCTTCCTCTTCCGAGGTATCTTCTACGTCGGGTAACTGCTCGGTGGCCTCAGCGTTTACGGGTTGTGAGGTAAATGAAAGAGAACGGTTCCTCACCGCTTGATATAAATAAGCCTTGAGATTCCCGATCACATTACCAGCCCGGTTCTTATCCCATACATCCGCGAAAGCCTGTTGCACGATATCCTCGGCATCGTCCACCTGATCGGTATAACGAAGCGCAAACAAACACAAGGGCTTATATAAACTCTTGAAATGATGTTCAAATTCTTGGGTGGTAATAGCAGCCATACGTTTGTTATCTGTAACTATTCACCGCAAAGTAACAACCTTTTCTTTTTAACAAATCGCTTTTCAGGTTCTTTATAATGGTTTTAATAAAAAGAAAGCGTTTAAGGACTTATCCCTAAACGCTTTTTCTTATTTTTAATTAATAAGCATCAATATGGACGAAAACCGATAATCTGGCGTACCTCATTTAAAGTCTTAGAAGCGCTCTCACGAGCTTTCTCCGCACCCATACGGGCTACCTTATCCAGATATTCCGTATTGGCGGCCATATCCAAGATACGCTCACGGATCGGAGCGCAGAACTTATTGATATCCTCGGCCAACTGCTTTTTCATATCGCCGTAACGGATCTCGCAATTGTTGTATTTCTCATTAAAGAAATCATAGGTCTCTTTCTCGGAGACAATTTCCATCATCGTGAATAAATTGGCGATCGGCTCGGGCTTCACGCTATTCGGCTCGGTTGGTCCCGCATCGGAAACCGCTTTCATAACCTTCTTCTTGATTGTTTTCTCATCATCTATCAAATAGATCGCGTTACCCTCACTCTTGCCCATCTTACCGGAGCCATCCAAGCCCGGTACTTTCACGGACTTATTGCCCAAATGGAACGACGCAGGTTCCGGGAAGAAATCCACGCCATACGTAGAATTGAAACGGCGGGCGAAACGACGGGCCATTTCCATATTCTGCTCCTGATCCTTACCTACAGGAACCTTCAACGCCTTATGGATAATAATATCGGCGGCCATCAAGGTCGGGTAAGTCAACAAACCAGCGCTTACGCTATGTTTATTACCTTCATTAAAAATCTCTTTCTCTACATCGCCTTCACATCCTTCCCGGCTGATATGCAACTGCTGACGGGCCTTATCCTTAAAGGAAGCCGTACGCATCAACTCGCCGATACCGGCGTTCATATTCAAATATAGATACAACTCTACCACCTCCGGCACATCGCTCTGAATATAAATGGTAGCTTTTTCCGGATCGATACCACAAGCCAGATATTCCGAGAGGATCGTCTTTACGCTATTTCGTATATTGTCAGGATGCGGGTGAGTAGTCAACGAATGCCAATCAGCGATAAAGAAGAAGCAATTATACTCATCTTGCATCCGCAAGAAACTCTTTACCGCACCAAAGTAATTGCCTAGATGCAGATTACCTGTTGGTCTGATTCCACTTACTACTGTTTCCATGTCTTGTTATTTTTAGTTTTCAAGTGGCGGCAAAGATAGTAATATTCTCACAATATACATATATTATATGCCGCAGATCCTCCTAACCACCTATTATAACGGTGGGACATCCCAATACGATTTGCCCTCCGTGAGCTGTCGTATCTCCCATTCTGGCGGCAGGTTTACCGCAGATCATCACGGTGGAAGATCCTTTAATGATCGTATCCGGAGGGCCTACACAAACGCAATTATCTCCCATTACCGCCGCCGGTAGCTTGCCGATTAGAACAGTCGCCGCTCCCGGCCCTACGATAGGACCGCCTACATGGGGTATCGGTGATGGCCAAGCCGGGGTTTGCATAGGACATGTATGCATATCTGTCAATCTTGCTGCTGGAGGCATATTTATTACTTTTTAGTTAACGATTTATTGAAATGATAATCTACAAATATATAATATTTATCATGAATATACTACTTTTGCGCGCTAATATTTTTAATCATGAATGCAAAAGCAAAAGGATATGTTCTAGGGGCTATCGCCGCCGCGACTTATGGAATGAACCCCTTGTTCGCCCTACCCTTGTATAAAGCCGGTATGAATCCGGATTCAGTCCTGTTTTTCAGATATTTATTCGCGATCCCGGTATTAGGTATCATGATCAAAGCGAGAGGGCGGAACTTTAAGTTGAAACCCAACGAGATCGTTCCTTTAATCCTCATGGGGCTGTTGGTTTCCTTCTCTTCCCTAGCGTTATTCCAAAGCTATAATTATATGGAAGCAGGCATCGCCTCGACTTTGCTGTTTGTCTATCCGATCTTAGTGGCGCTGATCATGGCGTTTGTCTTCAAGGAGAAATTAACGTTACAAACCATCTTTTGTATCTTGCTGGCATTAGGCGGTATCGGCTTACTTTATAAAAGTGGCGACGGAACGACTCTTAGTTTAACCGGTGTCCTGTTGGTCATGGCTTCCGCTCTTTCCTATGCTATTTATATCGTAGGCGCAAATCGTCCGCTATTGAAGAATATCGCTACGTTGAAACTTACGTTCTATGTCTTGCTTTTCGGAATGACCTTGTTTTTAGTCCGTATAGATTTCGGCAGGAGCCTTCACATTGTCCATGATTGGTATTTATGGGGTAACCTGATCGCTCTAGCCATATTCCCAACCGCTATCTCTTTCCTTTGCACGACACTGGCGGTCCAATATATCGGCTCCACCCCGACGGCGATCCTCGGAGCCTTGGAACCGTTGACCGCCGTATTCTTCGGAGTGACTGTCTTCGGTGAATCATTAACGTTACGATTGTGTTGCGGAATCATCCTGATCATCCTAGCCGTTACCCTCATTATCGCAGGAAGTAACGTAACAAGCCACCTAGTTCGTTTTCGAAAGCTTTTCCCAAGGCTTCCGCTTAAGAAAAAGAACGCTAAATCATAAAATCACAATAGGTATCATTTCTATCCAGATACTATTTACGGGGCTATCGCAAATCTATGATAAATTCGTAAAATCATTTGTTACAATCAATTATTTTACATATGTTTGCGATAAACAATACGTATCCAATCATGATCACCAAGTTCTCAACATGCTTATTGTTCCTTGCATTGCTCTTAAATAGTTGCCAGCAAAGGAATCAACCCACCTCTCCCCAATATGAACCGGAATATAATAGTTCAACGACTCCGGCCCTCATTGATATAGAAAAGGCGCTGAACCATCCGGCGATGTTGAAACTGAGTCAAATAGCCTCTAAGCTGGAATATTATAATGTTGGAGACGCTCGTTACACGGTAACACAAGCGATCGCTATTCCGGATAGCGACGCTTTTATCACATTCAATAACCCACGTATTTATTATCGTAAGCAAGGCATTCCCAGCAAACGATATGGATTTAAGGCCTTGGATTATAAATGGAACCATGGGATGAACGGCCTTAATCTATTTTACGACAAGAAAACAACCCGTATGTACTGCGCCTTGAGCGGCCTCGACCAAGACAATAAAAAAGATTCGACCACATTCAACGATATAAGGCCATGTATCGGGGAATTATCCACATTAGATACGATGCTGACCATTCAGAATTATATATTCCCCGAAAACCTGCCTACCAAATATTCGATAAATGCGGATGCCAGTCAAATAGTAGGCTTCTCCTCCTCGGGATATATGCTTTGTGATTACGCGGAAGGCTCTAAAATCCCGAAAGGAATAACGACATTCAACCTTCGAGGAGATACGCTTTGCAAATTCATCCTTGCGGATGCCAAGGATATTAACGTCTCTCCGGATACGATCACCCGGTTTCAAACCTTTTATTGGAATACGGATCAAGACCGAATAAATTTCTTGATTCCTTATCGAGATACGGTATACCAGCTTTCAAGTTCCCACTCGATCACCCCTTTATATACGCTTCATAAAGACAATCAAGATAAACCGACCGGTCTTCGTTCTTTCTTGGAGAATCCGAATGGGCTATTTATGGGAGTCTTTCAAAAAGGTTCTCCCGCCATCTATAATTGGCTGGGATGGCTGGACGATTACAAACCGGTTATCACCCATCGAGTAGTCTATCTCAAGAAAGAGAAGAAAACATACGCCTTACCCAAAAGCTCCGGAGGATTTATCAATGATATAGATGATGGACTTCCGTTCTGGCCAGACGGACAAACCGATGACTGTGTTTATATGATTCGTACCGTCACCGAAATGCGTGAGACCGTTAAACGCACAGGCTCCTCCCGCCAAAAAGACCTGATCAAATTCTTAGACGATCCTAAAGTGTTCGAGAGGGATTATGTAATGATCGTGGCAAGACCTTGATAGATATGTGACAGATAATACAATAAACGAATGAAACTACAACCATTTTTCTTATTCCTATCACTCTTGCTCTTTATCCTCTCTTCTTGTGAGCAAGCAGAGAAAAGTAGGTCTTATCAATTAGTAAGATCCGATCAGACCTTGGCTTTCAGCTTGGATGATAAGACAAAAAACGTAACCCCTTTCTTATCGTACTATCGTGATAAAAAGGGAAAGGAATATATTGTGTTACAATCTTACTCCATGCAGTCACGTAGCAATAAATTCTATTTTTATGATAAGGATAGTCAAGAACTAGCGTTCAAGATAGAACCGGAGATCGAGGGTTCTAATGGAGTAGGTCGTGTATTAGGATGCTATATACAGAATTGGGACAGCTTATATCTCACCAGCTTATTTGAACCAGAGATCATACGCATCAATAAGGATTGCCAAATACAAGAAAAAATAAATTATGAGGAAGCAAATGATGGCACAAGACTTTACAACAGTAGTTTCCTAAGTTTCAGAACCGCCACCCTGATAGGGAGGGATCTATATATCTATTCAGATCCCAACCGTTTGATAGAGAAAGATTATGTCTCCGCTACTATCAATCTCGACACGAAGGAGATCAGAGCATTACCTTTTGTTTATCCGGACTATCCCGGCTCTTCGGTCAAATTGAAACGATACGGGCTAGAGGGTAGCTATAGCCGTTCTTTTGATGGGCAGCGATTTGTATATTCTTTCATTTACGATGAATCTGTCTATGTGGCGAATATCGCACATGACTCCATCCGCAAGGTATCCGTGAAAAGCGAGTATATTGACCAAGTGCAATTGCCAGACGAGCTAACCGCCCAAGCGATCGATTTCTGTCAAAACGCGATGTATGGAGACTTGATATACGATCCTTTCCGAGAAGTTTTTTATCGGATCACTTATCCATCCACTACGATCGAGAAAGGGGTTAAAGCTATGGAACTTATAGAATATGGACGAAAGACCTTTTCAATCATAATCCTTGACAAAGAGTTAAACAAGCTAGGAGAGACTCTTTTCCCTAATTACACGTACAATTCAAGACAATTATTAGTTTTACCCGATGGCCTTTACATATGTAACAGCCATTTCATGAACCCCGATTTCAACGACGATATATTAAGTTTTATTCGTTTCGATCTAGTTTCTCGATACGGCCGGAGATAAACAAATACTGTATATCAGCATATTACAGCAAGCACAGACAAGCCTTATTCCAGTGGATTTCCTAATAGATATTCAATAGATAAAGCCAAACATCCATAAAGGAATCATATTGCGGAAAGCATACTCTATGTCATCTTTCACCACATACCCATCCGCCGCTTGCTTGATCTGTTGCCGCGTCTTATTCTTTCCCCCAATCTCAAAGGTTCGGCCATCTATCTCAAAGTCTGAAATCGCAGAAGAAGTAACGAAGCATACGACTCGCATCCAAGATAGAAAAACCGTCTCACGCACGGAACCGATATCCGGTACCTGCTCCGACAACGCATAAGCCAGATTCGTATTATTCAGATAGATCTTCTCTACTTTCTCCAATAATTTCAAGCCCTGCGCTTTTTCTCGCAGTAAATTAACCAGACCTGCCTTCTCCAAATAACTCATGTAGTCGGGCAACACATTCCGGCTGATATCCAAATCTCTCGCCAACTTCGTATAATTTGGTTTGAAAGGGACACTTTGAGCTAATACATATAATAATTTCTTCAACTTTACGGCAGAAGCCACCGTCATATCCGCAAAAATCGGAATATCAGATTCCACCATTTGGTTAATCACGCTACGCAGACGCAAGAGATATTCCGTATCTTGAAAAAATGGATAATAACCTGTCGATAAATAATCATTAAATAATTTGAGTGGACGAGCTTCCTTATAAGGGAACTCAACCTTCCCAGCAAGAATCTCTTCCAACGAATACGATGGAAGCTGCCACCCCTGCGATATATTCAAATATTCCCGAAAAGAAAGTCCGGGTAATCTATACTCTACCTTCCTGCGACTTAAATCCGCACCACCTTTCTCCAGATCAAGAATAGACGAACCTGTATAGATAACTTGAAGACCAGGAATTTGATCGTATATATTCTTCACCTCCCTAGACCAATCCTTGTATTTATGAATCTCGTCAATATAAAGTTTTTTCCCACCCAGATTATAAAATTGATAAGCCATGTCGAATAACCGATACTTGGTAAAATAGAAATCATCTGCCGTAACATACAAAGACTCATCCTCACGATCATACAATTTGATATGCTGCAACAATAGGGTAGTCTTCCCAACACCACGAGCACCTAAAATCGCAACCAATCGGCTATCCCATGCGATCTGATCGTGAAGAAAACGCACGACTTCTGTCGAAGTATGCTCTAATTGAGTTCTAAAGGAACGAAATAAGGTCTCCATATTGATTCATGTTTAAAGGACAAATATACAAAATTGCACGATGCGATGTGCAATTTTCATACAAAATTGCACGATGCGATGTGCAATTTCCTTTATATAGGTTGACCATGTTCTATCCTATTGATGAACGAGGTTTACCCGGACAAAAATAATTAACATTGTTTGCACAAATTCATTCAACTCACGATATAAATAGGTGACCTTAGATTGGCAATCCTAAGAGCAATACTGACTTGGCTAAGTAATATATACTGACTTGCCCGACACAGTATATATTACTTAGCCAAGTCAGTACTACTGCCGATAGCAAGCTCATCACACAAATAAACCATCAAATGAACGTTGAAATGGAGAATTTACTCTCCCGAAACGATCTTTAGTGAATATCCTTTACCCCGAGCACTCTCTATCACCAAACCCGGAATAGGAGACAAATCCTCTTTAAGCCTTTTAGCCGTAACGGTAAGATGCACGAAAAGTACTATCTAATGATAATATCTGAAGTGCCCCCCCTGTATAAGAAAAACAAAAATCATCCCCAAGTTCTTTGATACGCCGATCTGTATCCTCTTGGACTACCTGTTGAAATGATAGCAATACAAATACATAACTTTATGCCAACAAACCCTCATTTTTTGTCTGTCAGCTAAAAGTCAGCTAAAACAATTGGCCATGAAAAGGAATAAACTTATGTTTGTGAAAAATTAAATACGATATGAAACGAGCAATCTATTAAAACACCGTCCTTCGCAAAAAGAACAAATAAAACGAATGAAACTCTTTTGGATCACGCTACTTATATCTAGTTTAGTCTCTTGTCACAATTTCAAAGAAGACAGACAACTCTCATTCGCTCTTGAAAGAGCAGGCGAAAACCGCCGTGAATTAGAACAGGTATTGGAACATTACAAAAATGATTCCTTGAAATATCGTGCAGCTTGCTTTCTTATTAAGAATATGCCCGGGCATTATTCTTATTGCGGGAAAATCACCAACACATATAATAAACAAATTGACTCTATAATACTTCAAACACAAAAAGAGGGGCGTTATCATGATACACCTTATCTTGCCAATCGCATTGATAGAATCTCTAAAATCCACGAGAACACCTCATTCCCGATACAAGAAGACATTCGTATAATTACAGCTGATTTTCTTATTCAAAATATCGAGCAGGCTTTCCACCTATGGGAAGATGCCCCTTGGAGCCGACATTTAAATTTTGATGACTTCTGTGAATACCTATTGCCCTACTCTATCGGAGCCATGGATGTACTGGAGGATTGGAGGACTGGCATGTACCAACAAATAGATTCTACGACATTAACAGAACTCAACGACTTCAGCTATTCTTCCGATATGCAAAACTCAGCATTTTGGGCTTGTAAGCATATCAATCAGTTTTTAGAGAAGAAATTAGTTCCTGAAAACTCGGTATATTCCATTCCGTTCATAGCAAAAACCTCCACTAGGAGCATGATATCATTCGGCACTTGTAATCAATTCTCGTTAATAGCGTTAGCTATGATGAGAAGCATAGGAATTCCTGTCATGCTAGATTTCACACCACAATGGCCTTTCCGCTCGATGGGGCATTATTGGAATGTACTTTTAGATAATACAGGAAAGAATCTAGCGTTTGGAGGATGCGAGACAAAAACAGATCCGGATATACTGCATAAACCTAGCCAGAAGATGGCTAAAGTGTATAGGCGAACATACGCTATTAATCAAGATCTCGTAAAGCTGAATACAACCGAAGAGGTCGTGCCCGACCTCTTCCGGAATATTTTCATGAAAGATGTTACCTCCGAATACATGAAAACTTGTGATATCATGATTCCAACACAAAAAAAACGAAACCATAAACATGCCTACCTAGCCGTTTTCGACAATCAGAAATGGGTACCTATATGTTACGGTACACAAAAAGGAAAAGTTTGTTACTTCAATGAAATAGGAAAAGATATTGCCTATCTCCCACTTTATTATGACAATCAAGGTATTCATCCTATTACAGATCCATTCATACTTGATTCACGAGGTAGAATAAAATATCTACATGCAGATACCAGTAAACGAAAGAAAGTTATATTATCTAGGAAATACTATCTCGCAAAACATATTTTCGATTATGCAAAAACTCTCACCGGAGGACATTTTGAAGCTTCCAATAATCCGGATTTCTCCGATCCTGATACAATACATACGATTTCTCATTGGTTATTGTCCGCAGATTCTTTCGAGATAAAACCTCAAAAAACATATCGCTATTGGCGCTATGTATCAGCAAAAAACAAGGGTTGTAATCTAGCCGAACTCGCTTTCTACTCAGACAAGGAGGAAAAAGAATTAACCGGCACAATCATTGGAACAAATGCCTCGGTTCGTTACGATACTATGCCAATGGATAAATCCAAAGTATTTGACAAAGATATCCTAACTTACTATGAAGCCCCTTCTACGGTTGATTATCCATGGGTAGGCTTGGACTTCAACAAACCGGTATCTATCAATAAGATCATTTATACGCCAAGAAACGATGATAATAACATCCACGCAGGTGATCTATATGAGCTATTCTATTGGGAATATAACCATTGGATGTCATTAGGCCAACAAAGAGCTATTGAATCAAAGCTAACCTATACAAATGTACCAGACAATGCTCTCTTGTTGTTAAAAGACTTAACCAAAGGAGAAGAAGAACGCATATTCACATATGAAAATGACAAACAAGTTTGGTGGTAATCTTTATTATTCCATGAGAACCATATTAAATTAATTACAACAAGTAGGCAATTTTAATTTTATCTATAAATAACTGATAATCAGCGTGTAAAAAACATCATTATATTTTCCGAAAAACTCGTACGTGTTTTTACTAAAAGTCGTACGTGTTTCTAAAAATTCACGTACGTGTTTTTTAGAAGACGAAGTCGAGAAGAATATAAACATTCAAAAAAATACACTAACCCACCTTGTAAAACCTACCCACCACACTTCAGCACATAGCCATGCCCCCGAGCACTCTCAATCACCAGATCCGGAATAGGAGACAAATCCTCTTTAAGCCTTTTAGCCGTAGCGGTAAGAGCGTCTTTGGACACACTTCCATCCGGCCAGATTTCTTCTTTCAGCCGATTAGACTCAATGAAATATCCTTTATGTTCTAATAAAATACAAAACAGTTTCAGCCGTTGATTTGCCAATTCGATACGATGCCTATGATAATGCAATACGCCATGTGTTTCATCGAACAAGATATCTTCTGTTATTTGTATCATCTCTTTAGGTGCTTCTTGTAGCGGTAAGATATTTATCCTTGGTCTTTTCCATGTCAAGACAATCGCAATAACCCAGAGAATAACCATTGCCAGAATCCAAAATATATTTCGCAAAAACACTTCACCTACTATATAAAGGAAAGGAAATTGAACAAACGCTTGTAAAACGATCGTCCGATTCGCTCCAAAAACAATATCTTTTAATGGTATGAAAGATTGATAAAAAGAAGTATCTGAAGAGCTACATTCCGTCTTGTCTATAAAGGTATAACAAGTTACGGTCTGAGCCGAAATCGCATGTTCATACAAAGATGCACGAAAAGCGCTATCCAGCAAGGTTACTTGAATCGGATTCTCCATAGACAAACAATGTTGGAGACAAAAATCAGACTTCTCCTGTGAAGACATCCTCCGTGCCACCTCCTTATTATTCCTCATATGTATAATCGCATCGGCAGTCTTGATTGTAATGCTATCTCGTTCCAATCGATTAGCGCCTGAATAGGAAAAACAAAAAGCATCCCCTAAATCTTTTATCCGCCTATTTGTATCATCTTGAACTGCCCGCTGAAATAACGTTTGAGACTCTTCTTGTAATTCATACTTTACATTTTGGTATGATTTATAAAAAGACAACAAGCAAATCATCGTCATCAGAACAAATACACTCCACTTCCAATAAAATTTCCAATTTTGCTTCTCCATAATTATTCCTCGTTGAAACTGCAAAGATACGTTTTCCATCCCTTTCTACGAATAAATTCATTCAACTCGCAAGATGAAAGATGACTATAGGTAGACAAAAGGCTTATTTTTCAACTGTCAGCTAAAAGTCACCTAAAAAGATTGGCTATCCAAAGACCAAGCCGTACGTTTGTAACAAAAATTAGAAACGACATGAAACAAATTACTTTCAAGAAAGCTTTCGCTATCATTTTCATTTGCGCCTTGTGTGCTTCGTATTTTCTTTTGAAAGAAGGAAAACAAAATTTCTCAGATCTTACTTTCTCTAATATTGAAGCGCTAGCTTCCGGTGAAAGTGGATCCAAAGATTGTTATATGGCTGGCTCTCTATCATGTAATGGAGGATATTACAAATATATATACAACCGTTAAAACAACACATGAACTACTACGTGTACATAGTTCTATTAATAGGTAGTCTGGTATCCTGTTCGGAATCCTCACGGCACTTCCCCCGCTACGAGGATTTTCCCGATGAAAAGGTATTAAATGCGCAGGTTATCCACCTAGATACCGCCTTGTTCCGCTATCCATTCCGGATAGCGGTCAAAGATGGTATCGCTATTATCATGGACTTGCACAACGTAGATTATTTCTTCCATGCCTTCTCTTACCCCGAATGGGAATATATGACATCGTTTGGCAAACGAGGCGAGGGACCCGAAGAAATGGTATCGGCAGATTGCTTCCGGTTTATCTCCAAGGATTCTATCTGGACGCTCGATGCGAACAAAATGCGAACAACCCGGTGGAAGATTGAACAAAATATGAACAACATCATTCCCGTAGAAACGATCGATATGGACAAGCGGCTGGTTAGGGCATTGGACTTTTACCCGATGGAATCGGGCTTTTTAGTATCTGACTACCTCGGTGAATATAGACAAAAGTGGACAGACCGAGAAGGGAAATGGATTCACTCCGCTAATCAGATCCCGACCGAAAATAATTATGAAGACATCGCACGCCCTGCATTGGCGCAAGCGTGGCGAAGCTTCTTCGACTATAATCCCCAAAAAGGCATCTTGGTCATGGCAACCCAACTAGGAGAGGCATTAGAAATATACAACTTCACAGATACTACACAAACCGTACGATACGGACCTAATGGAGAACCTCAATTCGCAATCTCACAATCGGAGGGAATTCCAACGGGTATCATGGGATTCAGTGATGTTCATATCACAGACCATTTCATTTATACCGTATTTCATGGCCGTAGTTTCAAAGATATCGGGCAGGCATACCAACGAGGGGAAGATATCGAGGATGGCGGGCGATACATCTATGTATTCGACCTCAAAGGAAACCCCGTCCGGAAGTACGTGCTCGACCATGCCATTTATGGTATCGACGTAGATGAGGATACGGGGACGATCCTTGCCACGGATGTAAACAGCAACGATCCGATTCTTTCATTTAAAATATAACGACAAAATATCATGAAATACTTAAATCTAATCATACTATTATTATTCCTTCTAGCTTGCCAAGACAAGAAAAAAGACGAGATCAAGCATTTAGTATCCGAATGGCAAGGAAAAGAGATACGATTTCCGAAAGACATGGTCTTTGCACGGTTTGCAACCGATACGGTAGACTTCACCCTGCCAAAATCCCCCCACAAGGTGCTGGTTTTCGTGGATTCCATAGGATGTACCAGTTGCAAACTCCAACTGCACCGATGGAAAGAACTGATTCAATACACCGACTCCATTACCCAAGGAACGGTTCCCTTCCTCTTTTTCTTCCAGTCCGATGACAAGAAAGAAATACGGTATCTATTGAAAAAAGACAATTTCGACAAACCTATCTGCATGGATCAATCAGACAGACTGAACGAACTGAATCATTTCCCGGCCGACGGGAGATTTCAAACCTTTCTATTGGATAAGGACAATAAGGTCGTAGTGATAGGAAATCCTATCCACAACCCGAATATCCGGGAGCTATACCTAAAAGAGATCACCGGAAAACAACCCGCTTCACAAATACAGACCACCGTGAAAGTGGAAGAGGCATCCATACAGCTAGGAACTATCCAAATGGGAGAAAGCAAAGAAGCTGTTTTCCGATTAACAAACACAGGAAACAACCCGTTAGTCATACTAGACGCGGCTACAACCTGCGGCTGTGCCCGCCCATCTTTCGACAAACATCCCGCCAAGCCGGGAGAGATCCTTCAAGTAAGAGTCATCATGACACCGAAAGACAAAGGAGTCTTTGACGAGACGATTTCCGTGAAATGCAATACGAATCAACTGATAAAATTAAACATTCGGGGGATGGCTCAATAAATAAAAGAGAAGGGAGAGCTTGCCGGATATATTGGAACGATCACAAGCAAGCCTCCCACCCCACTTTTACTCATGAAGCAGAAAGGAGGTGACACAAAAGTAGTAAATTAAATTGAAAGAGGAATTCGAGAATATCCTTATCTTGCAGAAGAATAGTAAGCAAGAGATTAAATTCTCAAAAACATAAACTATAAAAAAGAAATATCATGAGAAAAAAGATTTTAGGAATAGCCGTAATGGCAGTCGTAGCAGTAGCTGCGGCATGGAACATCAACCAGAGTGAAAACGAGATTAAACTCTCTGATTTAGCGCTTGACAATGTGGAGGCATTGGCTAGTGGGGAAGGTGGAAGCGGATATTGCAGTTACTCTGGGGGAGGATGTATTATCAAATATTCCGATGGGACATCCACTTACATACCGGGACGTTGGAACTAAAATTTAATCAAAGGAGGGTGTGCCAAAACGAAAAAAATCACAATGGAATACAGTCGGTAAATCAATGGAATGCAGATGTTTTCTCATTGATTTTTAATTTGTATTTCATAGACTCTAGGTATCTTGAGCAAGAAGAAAATGTGTTCAATCCCTTAATTTGGCATGCCCTCCTTAAAAAATCAGTATCATGAAGAAATACATTATCTTACATCTTTCACTCATCCTATTAGTATTCATCGCTTGTACCGATGATCAAAAACAAGATGACAAAAACATAACCTTCCAGAGAAGTGATTTCAAAGTCCGAAAATCACTATCCGGAAAAACTATTGAATTTGACAGTCTTATTTTACGACCTTCACAAATCCAATTATTCGACTCCTTCCTAGTTACTTGCAATCAAGGGGCGGAAAAACAATTCCACATCTTCAACCTCAATACGGCACATAAGGAAGGAGAATGTATTCCTGTAGGACAAGGGCCTAAAGAGATGATGACACCATGTTTCGTCAATCGGAACGATTCCGTAGTCATTTTTGATATGATGACCTCTACGATTTTCACTTACTCTATCCCGGAATTTACCAGTGGAAAAGAACCGGAATACGCCAGCCGTATCTCCCTAGATACAAAACCGCTATGGAGCAATATTCGAAGCTTGGGCAACGGGTTCTTAGGCGTATCCTATCAAGAGACGAGTCCTGGATTCCTTTTTGATCAAACAGGTAAGAAAACGATGGATTTCGGTACTTATCCTAAAACTGAGCAGGAGTATACTCCTGCCGAATTAATCAATGCGTTTCGGGCAGACCTAACCACCAACCGAAAAGAGAAGGTTGCAATCACTCACTACTTCACTGATTTAATTTGCATCTATAACGTGAACGGGACCTTGGAAAAACAATTACGGGGACCGGATCATTTCGCATCTGTTTTCAAAGAATTTAGGGATGGAGACATTATCGGAAGTAAAGCGAGCCCGCAAACTTATAGAGACGCTTTTTATAGTCCTGTAAACGTGGGGAATAGTTTATTTGTTCTTTATAATGGAAAAATGGTGACAGAGCCTAATTACAATATATTATGCAAAGAATTATTTGTAATCGGATGGGACGGTAGCCTTGAATGCCATTACACATTAGACCAAGGAGTCTCCTCCATCGCTGTAGACAATCAAAAACGGAAGATCTATGGTATCAGTGATGATCCGGAATATCATATCGTAGTGTTCGACTATTGATGACTGATATCCAAAGAATTTGGATTTAGGAAATGAGGCATAAACATAAAAGAATGGGAATAGAAAAACGTATATACAAAACAAATATAAATCAGATGTTACGATATCTGACACTTATATTTTATGGGGTATTTGGTATTGGTTGCATATACGCATTCCTCCTCATCTTCTGTTTCAGCACGTTCAAAATCCCTTCCGATTCCATGGAGCCTCAACTCCAAACCGGAGATCAAGTATTAGTAAACAAATGGATAGCCGGACCTAGGTTATTCAATATTTTCGCATCTATGAAAGGGAAGCGGGTAGATATATACAGAGTACCCGGAGTCGGGCAAATCAAACGGAATGATATTCTCGTATTCAACTACCCGCATCCCTATTCATGGGAGCGGATCGAAATGCACATCATGCAATATTATATCAAACGCTGCCTCGGGTTACCGGGAGACTCCATCCGGATCGAACAGGGATTCTACCGAAACAACCATACAAAAGAGCCTTTGGGGAATGTGGAAAGTCAAGCGAACTTATCCAGACAAAAAGCGGATCGGATGCCGGACGGTGTCTACCGTTGTTTCCCTTTTGATTCTACATTCAATTGGAATGTTCATGATTTCGGTCCTTTGTATATCCCCCGAAAAGGGGATAGAATTACCGTGAATCAAACAAATTATAAGCTATACAAACAAATGATCGAGTGGGAATCAAAAGATTCCCTATCGTGGAAAGATAGTAAAGTTTATATAGGAGACAAACAGGTAAGACAATACCAGTTCCAAAGCAACTATTACTTCGTGGCCGGAGATAAGACAGAAAACTCTAGAGATTCCCGTTATCTCGGACTTATACCGGAGGAATTTATCGTAGGGGTAGCTTGGAAAGTGTGGAAATCCGTTGACCCTTACACGGGGGAATACAGAAAGGGACGTTTTTGGAAAAATATTCGAAACAATTGAAGAATTATGAATAAGCTTATTTTATATGTATGCGCTTGGATCTGTCTGCACTCTTGCGGTTTCTCAAAAAGCCAAGAAGAAAGTATGTTGGAATATGCGTTGTCGCAAGCCGGCGATAACAGGAAAGAGTTGGAATATGTCATCAAATACTATGAAGGGGATTCGTTAAAAAGAGAGGCCGCCCGCTTTTTGATACGCAATATGGTCTATCATTTCGGATATGAGAAGCGAGAGAGGGTATCAGACATCACCACCCTATCCTCGGACTATCTAATCCGTAATATCGAGCTGGCGTTTCAGGCGTGGCCCAAGCCCTGGAATAAATCGGTAAGTTTCGAGAATTTTTGCAGGTATATACTTCCCTACCGGGGGTTATACGAACCGCCCTCCGGTTTACGTGAGGAGCTGATGCGGACGTACCTCCCTTTGCTGGATAGTTCGCATATTGATAACACGTACGATGCGGCCGTGAGGTTACAAAAGATACTACGAACCCGAGTCACCTATCAAACGGAGATACCCATCCACTATCCAACCGCAGAGGAGATCCACCGGACAGGGGTTGGACGTTGTGATGGGGTAGTCTTGTATGGTATCCAGCTGATGCGTGCGGCCGGTATTCCCACTGTAGCAGAACATACGATCTGGACTCGTAGGAACGGGGAACATTATTGGTGCGCATTCTTAAACGAGGATGGGCGATTCCTACCTTTCGCTCCGGAGTACGAAGGCCCGGATTCCTTGATCTACAACCTAACCAAGCCGTTCTTGACCCCGGCCAAGGTTTACAGATACGGATTCTCCCCCTTACATCCGGTAACGACCGAGTCGACCGATGAATACCGTACGTTCTTAAAAAATCCGTTATTGACCGCTGTCACGGAGCAATACCTACCACCTGTCGCAGATATCCATACGACTTGCGACCTCCCGGTGAGATCAAAAAGAGCACCTATTTACCTCTGTACCTATAATCATGGTAACTGGAGGCCTTTCGCCATGAGCGAACGGATCGGCAACCGCTGTACCTTCCCGAAGATCGTAGGCGATGATGTGTTTATCATCGCCGAATATGACAAAGAGGCTTATGGCTCACTACGCTTCATCACATCCCCTTTCCATGTGAGCAATACGGGGATCATCACGAAAATTAAGCCCGATCCGGCCCGAACCGATTCCATCTTTATCGCCTCGGACAACCCGTATCAACAGCAAGTGCCGTATACACTCGCTTATTGGGAACAGGAACAGCAGTGTTTTAAAAACGGATATTTCCCGACAGACACGATACCCGGTGGCATCCTCATTCGCAAGATACCTAAAGGGAGCCTGTTGAAAGCGATGATCTCGCGACCGGAAAAGGCTGCGGAAGATCGTATCTTTTTGGTGGAAAACGGTACGGTAAAAAGATATTAACCATGAAAGAACTGTTGAAACTCGGCGTATATACCCTACTTGGGACACTTTTGCTAAGCGCCCCTTTCGCAGGATTGGGAATGCTATCCACACACTTGGTGACAGAGAAAACCTTTTGGATTCAACTAATCACCCTGTTCTTATCCGCCGTGTCCCTACAAGGTTTGTGGTTGAATCCAAGCAAGGAGCTGTGCCCATGGACTTACGTGGATATCCTCCCCCTTTCCCTCTTGGGGCTTATCCTCCTCTCTTATCCCTACTCCATACACCCGGAGCCGGAAAAGCTCCTGTTTATCGGACAAATGGTTGTCTTGTGGTATCTGCTTCGGCAGGTACTCCATGAATGTCCGGTGCTCATAGGATATTTTTCAATGTTCTTTATCGCGACAGGCCTTATAGAAGCCATCTGGGGCTTCCGTCAATTACAGGGATGGGCCTATTCGAACCATTCCCTGTTTCGGCTGACCGGCTCTTTTTTCAATCCGGGGCCTTATTCCGGATATTTGGCGATCACATTACCGGTGGCTCTTGGCATCTTGCTGGAACAGTCCAAACGAAATATGCCCTATTACCTGTCCATGGGATGTATAGGCACAGCGATCGTTGTACTTCCTGCGGGAATGAGCCGATCGGCATGGATAGCGGTGGTCGTTTCTTGCGCCTGGGTATATGCCCTGTACCGCCTTGACAGGAAACAGGCAGCGACCAGACTGAGACAACACAAAAGGTGGTATATCATAGGCGGTATCCTAGGCGGCATATTGCTTCTTGGCGGGAGCGCATCACTCTATACATTAAAGAAAGATTCGGCAGACGGAAGGTTTCTGATGTGGAAGATCACGACGAAAGCGATACAAAAACAACCGATTACAGGTACCAGCCTAGGTGGGTTCCCTGCCGCTTACGCTGAAACACAAGCGGAATACATGGCTTCGGGAAAAGCGACTGAACAGGAAAAGTTGGTTGCCGGATGCCCGGAGTACGCATTTAATGAATACTTGCAGATTGGATTAGAACAGGGGTTAGTAGGATTAGCCCTATTTATAGGCTGGCTGGGGCTTCTATTTTATAAAGGAATAAAGAACAAAAGGTATGCTTGTTGCGGGGGATTGATGTCTCTGGCTATATTCGCCTTCTCTTCTTATCCATTACAATTGCCGGAGTTTTGGGTAGTATTGATATTCCTAGGGGTGATGAGCGTAACACCGGACAAGGATGAGATCCGTGAGAACCAAGCCCAATCAAATGGCCATAGATGGGGCAAACAGATATTTTTTATGGGAATCGCTATCCTTGGAATTGGTTTGTTCTGGATGCAAAAAGATCATTATAAGGCTTATCAACAATGGAACAAGGCGCAAATGTATTACAAAAATAAAGCTTACGAAGCGGCCTTGGAGGTATATGAACCTTTGTATCCATTATTGAAGCATAAACCGGAATTCCTTTTCGAGGTCGCTCAATGCCTAAGCAAGACCGGACGATACAAGAAAGCGAATGGATATCTGGAAAGAGCTGTCTTATTAAGCTCCGATCCCATGCTTTATTACGTAATGGCTAAAAATGAGCAGTGTTTAGGTGAATACCGACAAGCGGAAAAGCACCTGTTACATGCCATTGATATTTTACCGGAACGTATCTATCCGTATTATCTGTTAATGAATCTTTATACGGAACCATCTTATTTTCAACCTGCAAAATTGAAAATGGCGATTGATTCCGTATTAACTAAGAAACCCAAAGTGGAAAGTTCCGCTATTAAAGAAATGAAAGAGAAAGCACGAAGTATGTTAAACAACACATCAATATGAATACAATATCCTTATTTTTATAGCAATTACGACTACATCGTAACAATAAATACTTATATTTGCGAATGACAAATTGTACAAACCGATCAATCATACGAGTATGAAATACTATAAATTGTTGACCTTTACGCTTTTATTCTGTTTAAGCGCATGCGGCGGAGAAAAGAAAGATACAGATACCACACAGGATTCCGTAGAAACCGTATTGCCGGATGAGGCGAACGAAGTCACGATCATGACTTTGAAGCAAACGGAATTTAATCATGAGTTGATAAGCAATGGTAAACTGTCCGCTCGCAAGTTGGTGGACTTACAATTTGAGTCGGCAGAACCCATCGCCCGCATCTACGTGAAGAACGGAGACCGGGTAAACAAAGGACAGAAAATAGCGGAACTCGCTACTTTCCGGCTCACGAACAAAACAGCGCAAGCCAAGGATGCCCTAGAGAAAGCGAGGCTTGAATTAAAAGACGTATTGATCGGTCAAGGATATATGCTGGAAGACTCAGCGAAAGTCCCGCCTGCGACGCTCAACCTAGCACGGGTAAAAAGTGGATATGATCTGGCGCTCGCCCAATATCAACTTGCCCAATATGAGGAACAGAATGCGACGCTAATCGCGCCTTTCGACGGTATTATCGCAAACCTTTTCGCTAAACAAGAGAACGTGGCGTCTACGACGGACGCATTCTGTACCGTTATCGATCCTCATAGTCTGGAAGCCTCTTTCACCGTATTGGAAAGTGAGTTGCCGCTTATCCAAAACGGAGATAAAGTGGAAGTTACCCCTTTCGCCACCACCAGCTTAAAGACTGAAGGACGTATATCCGAGATCAACCCGCTAGTGGATGAGAACGGGATGGTACAAGTGAAAGCGGCGGTAAACGACAAAGGTAAATTATTCGAAGGCATGAATGTACGGGTTAGCGTACAACGCTCGCTTGGGAAGCAATTGGTCGTACCTAAAACGGCTGTGGTATTACGTTCCGGAAAACAAGTCGTATTTACTTTAGTTGATGGGCACGCTTATTGGAACTACGTGCGCACCGGACTGGAAAACGCGGATAGTTATACCCTTTTGGAAGGATTGAAAGAAGCGGATGTCGTGATTACAAGCGGCAATATTAATCTGGCGCATGAGTCACCGGTCAAGGTAATTGAAAATTGAGAATTGAGAATTGAGAATTGAAAATTAGTTGCGTATGATTCGCTTCCTGCTACAACGTCCGATAGCGGTATTGATGGCTTTTACGGCCTGCTTTATCGTGGGGTTGGTGACTTATTTCACCATACCGGTCTCCTTATTGCCTGATATCGCCATACCTGAGATTACCGTTCAGATATCCGGACAAAATACATCCGCACGGGAATTGGAAAATACTGTCGTAAAGCCGGTCCGTTTGCAATTGATGCAAGTGGCAGGATTACGGGATATCCATAGCGAGACTCGCGATGGAGCGGGTATTATCCGCCTTAGCTTCGACTTTGGCACGAACACGGATCTTGCCTTTATAGAGGTCAATGAGAAAATAGACGCCGCCATGAATTACCTGCCCCGTGAGGTAGAACGTCCACGGGTAGTCAAGGCGAGCGCTACGGACATTCCGGTGTTTTGCCTCAACCTCACACTCAAGACAATTGAAAACGACGAGGCTTTCCTCGATCTTTGCCAATTCGCAGAAACAGTAATCAAGCGAAGGATCGAACAGTTGCCGGAAGTCGCGATGGTGGATATCACGGGCATATTAGGACGGCAATTACAGATCGTACCGGATATGAAACTCTTGGATATGGCTGATATTACGTTAAATGATTTGGAATCAGCCTTGTCTGCCAATAATATAGAGCCGGGAAGCATGACCGTACGGGATGGTTATTATGAGTACAATATTAAATTTTCTACCTTATTACGTACACCGGAAGACGTACAAAATATCTATATCCGTAAGAATGACCGAATCTTCCAGATAAAAGATCTGGCAAAAGTAGCTGTCGTACCGGAAAAAGAAACCGGCTTATCGCTAGCCAACGGGGAAAGGGCCGTTACATTAGCCGTTATCAAGCAAGCGGATGAGAATATGGACAATATGAAAGAGGCGCTTGCCGAGGTTACCGATTATTTCAAGTCTATTTACCCGGATATTGAATTTACGATCACAAGAAACCAGACCGAGTTATTGGATTATACGATCTCCAACCTCAAACAGAATCTATCGTTAGGTTTCTTATTTATCTGCATCGTGGCGATCCTTTTCCTCGGGGACGTAAAAAGCCCGGCGGTAATCGGACTAAGTATGGTAGTCAGTATCATCATTAGTTTCCTGTTCTTCTACCTTTTCAATATGTCCTTAAATATCATCTCCCTATCCGGATTGATTTTGGCATTGGGTATGATGATAGACAGTTCCATCATCGTGACGGAGAATATAGCGCAATACCGGGCAAAAGGAGATAATCTGGAAGAAGCGTGTATAAAAGGGACCACAGAAGTAATCACCCCCATGCTTAGTTCCACATTTACCACGATCGCCGTATTCGTCCCGCTGGTATTTATGAGTGGTATAGCGGGAGCGATTTTCTTCGATCAGGCGTTTGCTGTTACGGTTGGTTTAATGGTCTCTTATTTCACTGGAATCATGTTACTGCCTGTACTTTACAAATTAGTTTACAGCATACCGGAGATCAAGCATTCCTTTTTCAACCTGAAAATAAACAATTTGATCAAGGAGCATACGCTGGACCGATTCTATGACGGAGGGGTTGATTTCATATTCAGGCATAAGACCACTAGCCTACTATTTGTAGCTGTCACCATCCCCCTTTGCGCGATCCTATTCTATATGATCCCCAAAAGCCGGATGCCGGAAATCGATCAGAATGAGTTAATCGCACATGTTGAATGGAATGAGAACATCCATATTGATGAGAATAGAAAGAGAGTCACCGAATTATTTGGTGAGGCCGATCGGTTAGGTGCGCAACACACGGCCTATATCGGACAGCAACAATTCCTGCTAAACCGAGACAGGGAATTATCCATCTCGGAAGTAGAGCTTTATTTCAAGACAGAAGAGACCGATGCTATCGCTCCTTTACAACAAGAAATCTCCGCTTGGGTAAAGCGAAATTACCCGACAGCCGTATTATCGTTCTCTCCGCCGGAGACCGTGTTTGAGAAACTGTTCGTAACCGGTGAGGCCGATATCGTAGCCGAGTTCTATGCCCGTAACAAAGAACAAGCTCCGGATGCCCCTACTTTGCAAAAACTAGAGAAAACACTAGAGAGTAAGACCGGTCTCGCTCCCGTTGGCGTAGCTTTCGAGAATCAATTAAACATATCCATAGACCATCAGAAACTATTACTTTATAATATCTCCTATGAAGAGGTCTACCGGGTACTTAAGACGGCCTTCAAGGAAAATGAAGTCGCTACTTTACGCTCTTATCAACAGTATTTACCGATCACGCTAGCCGGAAACGAGCAAACGGTCGATCATATCCTACATAATACGTTAATCCGTACGCAACCGGACGAAAACCAAAAGACGAATCATGTCCCTCTTAGTGCAGTAACAAAAATTACTCCCGGAGAGGATTTGAAGATACTCACCGCTGGAAAGAACGGGGAATATATTCCTTTTAGCTTCTATCAAGTAGAGAATGCGGAACAGTTAATGGAAAATATTCGGGAGCTCGTCCGCAGCGAATCCAAAGATAAGACGAATTGGGACATCGATTTCTCGGGAAGCTTCTTCTCGAACCAACAAATGCTGAATGAACTGGTCGTCATCTTGTTCATATCCATTCTCTTGATGTACTTTATCTTAGCGGCGCAATTCGAGAGCTTCTTGCAGCCCTTGATCGTCCTGCTGGAAATACCTATAGACGTAGCCGCCTCCTTACTGGTATTATGGATATGCGGGCATACCTTAAACCTGATGAGTGCTATCGGTATCGTGGTAACTTGCGGTATCATCATAAACGACTCTATCTTGAAACTGGACGCGATCAATGAGCTTCGGAAAGAAGGTGTACCCTTGATGGAAGCGATCCATGAGGCGGGTCGTCGCCGTCTGCGCCCGATTATCATGACCTCATTGACAACTATATTCGGTATGGTACCGCTACTATTCACGTTCGATATGGGTAGTGAGTTGCAAAAGCCACTCTCCATTGCCATGATCTCGGCGATGCTGATCGGTACGGTAGTCAGTTTATTTATTATCCCTTTGGTTTATTGGTTTATCTATAGGAGACATGCATTATGAAAAAAAGATACAAGAGGACATTCCTAGTTTTATACGCGTTCTGTTCGCTATTAGCCGAAGGAGTATCGGCCCAATCGCTCGTCCTTTCCCTTGAGAAGACGATCTCATTGGCCGCCGATAGCTCGCTGGAGGCTTTTCGTACGAAAAACCTATTCTTGTCCGGCTACTGGGAGTTTCGTAATTACAAAGCGGAGCGACTGCCTAGTCTTACATTGAATATCACACCCGCCGAATATTACCGGGATATCACGAAACGATACGATTCAGAAAAAGACATTGACGAATACCGTAAGCAACAGTCCTTTTATGCGGGAGGAAACTTAAAGATCAAGCAGAACTTCGATATGCTGGGTGGTAGTTTCTTCGTGGATACGGATCTGGGGTATATGCGCTATTTCGGCTCGAATACTTATAATCAGTTCACCTCCGTTCCAATCCGTATCGGATACAGCCAAGATTTATTGGGATACAATCCTTTCCGGTGGGAGAAGAAGATAGAGCCTCTAAAATATGAGAAAGTAAAGAAAGAGTTGCTTTATAATATCGAGACCGTCAGCGAGCAAGCCACCACTTATTTTTTCTCTTTAGCCATGGCTCAAGTAGAATATGATATGGCCAAAGAAAATGTAGCGACAACCGATACGTTATACCGTACCGGCCAAGAGCGGCATAAGATCGCGGCTATTAGTCAAGCGGATTTACTGACACTCAAGCTGGATGCGATCAATGCCCGCAATACGTTACAAAACGCCGATATAGCCTTGAAGCGAGCCATGTTCAGTCTGGCCTCGTATTTGAATTTCGATAAGAATACGAAGATACGGCTTCGTCTGCCGTCACGCCCCCATGATATGGATATTCCGGTGGATCAAGCATTGACGTTAGCCCGGGAGAATAACCCCAAGTTTCTGGAAGTGCGGCAAGAGGTGTTAGAGGCCGAGCAACAAGTGGATAAGACCAAAAAGGAAACCTTATTCAACGCTTCCTTGAATGCTAGTATCGGTTTCAATCAAGTAGCGACCCAGTTTAAGGAAGTTTACAAGAATCCGCTGCAGCAGGACTTGGTATCGATATCTATCTCTATTCCCCTTATAGACTGGGGAGTACGGAAGGGTAAATACAATATAGCCAAAAGCAATCTAAATGTTACGCAAATATCCGCACGGCAGACGGAAGTCACTCTGGAGGAAGACGTAATCATGACTGTCGGCGATTTCAATGTACAGCAAAACCTGATCGCCAGCGCCGAAGAGGCTTTGGACATCGCGATCATGGCCTATAACGAGACCAAGCAACGTTTCATGATCGGCAAAGCGGATATCAATAGCCTTACGCTCTCCTTGAACCGACAGCAGGAAGCGCAACGTAATTATATCACGGCCTTGCAAAATTATTGGTTGAGCTATTACAAAATACGTAAGCTCACCTTACATGATTTCGAGACAGGCATCTCATTAGCCAACGAATTTGATTACGAGCATGGGTTCTAAGCCGAACATATCATCCTTTACGATCATCGTCACCTTCCTTTGTATCGCATTGGCGGGGATCGCTTTCGTGCCTTTATTGCCGATCAAGCTATCTCCCTCCCGTACGCTGCCGAAATTAAGTATCAGCTATAATATGCCCTCCAACTCAGCGAGGGTTATCGAGATGGAGGTAACCTCACGGTTGGAGGCGATGCTTGCCCGTATCAAAGGAATCAAAGAGATCTCCTCGACCTCGGGAAACGGATGGGGAAGGATTACTTTAGAACTAGATAAACATACGAATATAGATGCCGCACGTTTTGAGGCATCAACAATTGTTAGACAGACGTGGCCGGACCTTCCGGAAGAATTAAGTTATCCGATTTTAGAGATGAGCCGTCCGGACGACAAGGAATCACGCCCGTTCATGAGTTATACCTTGAACGCTTCCGCTACCCCGATATTCATCCAGCGATTCGCCGAGGATCAGATAAAGCCCCGGCTTAGCAGCGTGCAAGGTATTTATCGTATCGATGTAAGCGGAGCGACCCCTATGGAATGGCGCTTGGAATACGATAGCCGCCAGCTACGGGATCTGGGGATCACGATAGAGGATATCCAATCGGCGATCAGCCAATATTACAAAAAAGAGTTCCTTGGAACCGCTAATATGGGACAAGGAGATACCAGCAAGGAATGGATTCGTCTGGCGTTAATGCCGGAAAAGATCACGAATGGGTTCGAACCATCGCATATCACCGTCGCAAACAAAGATGGTAGCTTAATCCGGCTGGATCAATTGATAAAGGTAACCCGGCAAGAAGAGGCCCCGCAAAGTTACTACCGGATCAATGGTTTAAACTCTATTTACCTGTCTATCCGTGCGGAAGAGACTGCCAACCAGTTGCAATTAGCCAAGAAAGTGAAGGAAGAAATGGAACATATCCGCACCTTGCTTCCTCCCGGTTACGAGATCCATACCAGTTACGACGCTACCGAATTTATCCAAGAAGAATTGGATAAAATCTACGTCCGTACAGGCTTGACCATCTTGATCCTCTTGCTCTTCGTTCTGCTGATTACCCGGAATGTACGTTATCTGTTCTTGATCATCATCAGTTTAAGTATCAACCTGTGTATAGCCGTTATCCTTTATTATTTATTAGGGTTGGAGATGCAATTGTACTCGCTGGCGGGTATCACGATCTCTCTCAGCTTGGTGATCGATAATACGATCGTGATGACCGATCATATCCGGCACCATCATGACCGGAAAGCGTTCTTGTCTATTCTGGCGGCCACTTTGACAACTATGGGCGCCCTCGTGATCATCTTCTTCTTGGATGAGAAGATACGGTTGAACTTACAGGATTTCGCCGCTGTCGTGATCATCAATCTGGCGGTATCTTTGTTCATCGCGCTATTCTTGGTTCCGGCATTGATCGACAAGATGAATTTGCACCGGAAGAAAGTCGCTTCTTCTTCCCCAAAAGCCCGGAGTCATTGGAGACAACATCCGGTGGTCCGTCCGATACGGTCGTTCATACACCGTTTCCCAGTCTATTTCTCTCATTATTACCGGGCGCAGATCCGTTTCCTTTGCAATTGGAAAAAGCTGGCTTGCCTTATTCTAGTACTGGCTTTCGGACTACCGATATTTTTATTGCCGGAGAAGATCGAGCCGGAAGAGAAGGATCTATCCGCAAGGGACTCTTTGTGGATCGCTCGCTACAATGAATTCGCGGCGAAAGGTATTTGGAAGGAAACGATAAAACCTATCGTCGATAAGAGTTTGGGAGGAACCTTGCGCCTATTTGTCCAAAAGGTATACGAGGGAAGTTATTTTACCCGGAATGAAGAAACGGTATTAAGTATCAGCGCTTCCATGCCGAACGGTACGACCCTTGATCAAATGAACCACTTGATCAACCGAATGGAGGCTTACTTGAGTACCTATAAGGAAATACGGCAATTCCAGACCAGTATCTATAACGCACGTCAAGCCAGTATCAACGTCTATTTCACCCGTGAGAACGAGCGAAGTGGTTTCCCCTACACCTTGAAAAGCAGGGTGATTAGCAAAGCGTTGGAATTAGGTGGTGGAAGTTGGGGCGTATGGGGACTTATGGACCAAGGTTTCAGCAATGATGTCCGTGAGAACGCAGGTTCTTTCCGGATCGAGATGTACGGATATAATTATGACGAGTTATACGAATGGGCGGAAAAACTACGGGAGAAATTGCTTACGTATCGCCGTATCAAGGAAGTATTGATCAATTCCGAGTTTTCTTGGTGGAAGGATGATTATCAGGAATTCTACTTCAACTTGAATAAATCCCGTATGGCGCAAGCGGATATATTGCCTATCGATTTATTCGCATCTATCCGGCCTGTTTTCGGTAAAGATATCTACGCAGGTACCATCGTCGTTGATAACGAGACGGAAAAGCTAAAACTTTCTTCTCGCCAATCAAAGGAGTTCGATATCTGGAGTATGCAATATGTACCTCAAACCATCCGTGATAAATCCTATAAGTTGTCCGAACTCGCTATCGTCGAGAAAAGCCAGACCCCTCAACAGATAGCGAAAGTAAACCAGCAATACAGGCTCTGCCTGCAATATGAATATATCGGAGCCTCCTCACAAGGCGAGAAGATACAGAAAAGGGAACTTAGAGAGTTTAACAAGATCCTGCCTATGGGATATACGGCTAAAGCGGAAAAGAACTATTGGTCATGGGATCAGAAAGATAATAAACAATATGCGTTATTATTCTTGATCATCGTTATTATTTTCTTTACGACCAGTATCTTGTTTAATTCCTTGAAACAACCGCTGGCGGTCATTTTTGTCATACCGATCTCTTATATCGGGGTATTCCTGACCTTCTATTGGTTCAAACTGAACTTCGACCAAGGTGGATTCGCCTCCTTCGTTTTATTATGCGGTATCACGGTAAACGCCAGTATCTATATCTTAAACGAATATAACCAAATTCGGGAACGGATACCCGCTATTTCCCCAATCCGTGCTTATCTAAAGGCATGGAACGCCAAGATCACACCGATTTTCCTAACCGTTATATCGACCATACTCGGATTTATCCCGTTCATGCTAGGCACCGATAAAGAAGCCTTTTGGTTCCCGCTCGCCGCCGGAACGATAGGCGGCCTTATCATGTCTATCCTAGGCATCTTCTTTTATTTACCGATATTTACGCTGAAAAAAGAACGGCATTAAACAGGAATACGTATCTTTAACGGATAAATCGTTAATCAAATTCATTAAACTTATGAGACACATAAATTATTTAGTATTGCTTCTGGTAGCTTGCAGCGTAGGTGCTTGCAGTTCCCCGAAAAATGATACGAAAGATGCTTATCCGATGTTCTGGACTTGGTTGGATTACCAGCCCGGAATGAATTTCGACTCCATCTGTACGATCATGAATGAGGCGGGGATAGACGGTGTCATGCTAAACGCCCCTACTCCGGATGATTATCGGGCCGCTATTCCCATCGCCCAGAAACATGGGATAGAGGTCTACGCTTGGTTATGGACGATGAATCCGGAACATGACCGAGACGCTATCTTAAAAGAACATCCCGAATGGTTCAGCGTAAACCGCAATGGACAAAGCTTGGCCGATACGACCGCTTACGTGGATTACTACAAATTTATGTGCCCCGCCTTACCCGAGGTACGGGAGTTTATCAAGAAGAAAATAGAGGCTTACTGCGAGGTAGAGGGTTTGAACGGTATCGCTATCGATTACAACCGTTTCGTGGATGTTATCCTGCCGACTACCCTTTGGCCGAAATACGGTATCGTGCAAGACCAAGAATATCCGCAATGGGATTTTGGTTATCACCCGGCCATGATCGAGAAGTTCAAGGCCGCTTACGGATATGATCCAAGAGAACAAGAAGATCCCTCGCAAGACGAGAAATGGCTCCAATTCCGTTGTGACCAGATTACCGAGGTCGCTAATATGATCGCCGACGTGGTTCACTCTTACGGCAAGAAAATGGCAGCCTCTCCTTTCCCTACGCCCAAGATGGCATCCAAAATGGTTCGTCAAGACTGGGGGAAATGGAATCTGGACATTGTCTTCCCCATGGTATACCATAACTTCTACACGGAAGATATTAGTTTTATCTCAGACTGTATGATAGAGGATGTCCGGGATAAGAACCCGAAAACCACGCTTTACTGCGGACTGATGGTAGCCGACGATATAGAGAATGCCATGGATGCCGCACTGAATCATGGGGCGGAAGGAATCTCTATCTTTACCGTATCCGCTTTGCGCACTCCGGAAAGCCGTGCGATGTTCAAGGCTTATGCAGATAGTGTTCGTGCGGTTCGTGCCGAGAACAATGGGGTGAATCCGGCTTTATCCAAGAGCACCAAAGTAACGAATCCTTTCGAGAGCATGGATATCTTGAATAGGATAAACGCAAAGATCAAAGAGCTCGCCAACGTGCCTATTCCGAATATCGCCGATTATAAATTGGTGAACGAAAAAGGTGCCACGAAATACTACGAGGTCAAAGAGCTGAACACAGGAAAGACATTCTGCGTAGACTTTTACTTCTACGGAGGTATTCTTTCCGGATGGAATGTTACGGTTAAATAAGTACTTGATAATAGCTATTTTTACGCGGCCTACCTCGTAAATTCATGAGGCAGGCCGCATGCGTAAACACCCCTATTCCAGAACGCCGAAACAAACAATCACCTTTAACGAGGAGACACCTCGCCTCATTGAAGGGAACTTGCCCTTATTACCGTCCGAACAAGAAAGTACGCTATGCCGCGGGATTCGTAAGCCTATTGGAGAGCTTGCCACACAAACAGATGCTCTCCGTTATCCCGGGACTCATGAGGCACTTCAGCCGGCGCACTTACTACCGTGTCCGCAAGGGAGAAAGGCCGCTCTCACCCTCCGAGCAACAGGTCGTATTGAATGCGCTTAAACGCTGTGGGGTGAAGGAACCAAAAGACTTCGACGCTTATTTCGAGGAGTACGACTGGTAAACCAAGGAAGAGAGGCTTGTGCCATTACCCATGTTACGGATGTGCCATCACCGTGGCATGCGTGTGCCATCGCAGTGGCACAACTGTGCCAATAGCATGGCACATCATTAGCACCACAAAGTACTATTAATAAAGCAATTGGAATAATATCACGGAGTCACCTCCCAGCATTTCCATCCTTTGTTGGCACAGATATATACAATGTAGGAACGGACATGATAGTGTGGGAACTTCACCTTGGTATCCTTGGCGTAGGCGAGCACTTGCGCCACGTCCTCGGGACGGGGATCGCTGAGCGCCAGCATGCGCTCCGCTTCTTTCGCTTTGAAATACTTGAATTCCGCCAACCGGTCGTCCTTGTAATAGTCCGTGCCGGGGATACCGGTCATCTCGAAATCGGAACGTCCCGCCGAATTGTTCTGCTCGATGGCGAACGTATAGCAGCTGCTCAGGTAACGGGAACAAAGCTCGAAGAAGGAGCAACGGATGAAATTCTCGTTGATCTTGTCGAACACCTGCGCAGGGAACTGACCGAGGTATTGCTCGAAGTAGTTTTGCACCAGCGGCTCAAAACGACGCTCCTCGGTGAAACGCTCGTAAGTGGGGACATAGCGTTGGGCATTTCCCTCGATATGATTCATCTCGTTGTAATAGTCCATGTAGATGCTGCGCATCGTGAGGTTGGGCAGCACCATGCGGTAATTACTCCGCAGCGTGGTCATGCCCAGATAAAAGAGGCTGACCGGATAGATGCTCTTGTCGAAGAATTTCCTCTTGTTGAACTTGCTGGACAGGTCGGAAACGTTATAGGACAACTCATCATCGATCACCAAGGCGTCCTGCATCTCCTTGGCGTTCTCAAGGGAAAGAGTCAGATGACGGATCCAACCGATATCCGTACGCAGGTTCTCATCCACCAGCTCACTAGGGATTCCACCTTTACGAACGGCGAATTTCTTGAAGAAATAGGTCAGGATCGTGGAATTGAACAAGGGTTCGGCCTCCGGCAAGAAGCGATAACCATCGTAATTATTCACGATCAATTGCCAAACATCATCGAACCGATCCTGCCCCTCCGTATAGGTATCCAGCACGTAACGCAAGTAGACCTCCGCTTCCTTATACGTGAAGCCCAGCATACTCAGGAATTCCGGTTCCAAGGTCAGGATCTCCGCTATATTATATCCGCTTGTCAAGTCATCCATCGTAACGGGAAGAACCCCCGTGCAGAAACAGGTACGGATCGCCAATACCCGCCTTGATCACCTTGAAGAAGGTGCGCAGGAAACTGTCCTTCGTGGTTACCTGCTCATAGAGCGGATCCTTGTAGGCCGTCAATAGCTGATTGGTGAAATTATCGTACTCATCGATCAGCACATACACTTTTGGCAATCCATGCTCACGGGCGTACCCCAAAGCTTCCTCAAGCATCTTGGAAGCATCACCACGGCTAGAGAACCGGAAGTCCTTAAAACAAGTCCCGGTTATGCGTCACCATGATCTCCACCGCAGAACAATTCAGGTCATTGAAATTCCGTTCCAACCCCTCCATGTCATCAGCCATCACCATCTTGGAGAAATCATAGCGCACGACCATATACCGATTATGTTCCTCCGTCGGGTGCTCACCGATCCAAGTCCTGCCGAACAGCTCCTCGAACCGATCGGCCTTGGTGCGGTCATAGTAACACGCCAAGGTAGAGATAAGCAAACTCTTGCCGAAACGCCGGGGACGGAGAAAACAGGAGCGTTATAACCTTCCAAGCTCGGGATGAAATCGGTCTTATCCACATAATAATAACCACGTTCCCGTAAATCTACGAAATCCGCTACCGCATAAGGAATCGTTATCCGTGCCATAAGCTTTCTTTTTTCAGATTAGTCGCACAAAGATAAAAATAAAAAGTGAGATAAAGTTATATCCTTCACGAGGCAGGCTAGGCGAAACTATAATTCTGAATATTCACTTCTAGTTGAATCTAGGACCTAAAATATTCTATTTTTTTCTTGCACGCTTAATTTTTTTTGATAACTTGCGCACATACTAGAACGTAGATAACGTTTATCATTCTGCTTACAGGTCGCTTTTCGTATAGCTATATTGCAATATAGCAAACGAAAATGAAAAAAACCGGTATAATCACTTATCCGGTCCCTCTCAATTAATTCATCAGTTACATGACTATCCAATAAATTTGTTTAACTTAAAATTCAACTATATGCAAAAACTAAAAACAAAAATAACAGGACTTGCATTTTTCTTAGTCATAGTATGTATAAGCTGTGATAAAGATGATAGGCTGGTCGGCTTTGTAAGCATGATTGCGCTCGAAAATAATAATATCTGTCTTGTAGCAATTCATGAAGGTCCGAAGCTTGGTGTAACCGGCTTGAATTTCTCGAATGCCATACAACTGTATATCCCCGATAATCGTACAGTTAAGCTTGCCTATACAATAAAATTCAATTGTAGAGCTTATGATCCAGCCATAGATGGTGTGATATTGGATGCTTTTACCATACCTCACCCTTCGGAATCTTATGACCCACGGGACCCAAACTCTGAATATCTTTCGAACAAAGTCCCTATGTATATTGCTGAAAATGTTGAAATAATTAAATACGAACTGGAATGAAAACAAATAATTTGATATATCTTTTAGTGATTGTGCTTTTGTCTTCAATACATTGCGATGTTAATGCGCAATATTATTGGTCACAAAATAGGAAAATCGCTTTAACCCCAGACTCATCACACCTTGTGTTGAATATAGAAGCCGATTTAATCCGAACTCCAATGCTAAGTTCGGATTATAAGGGATTTAATGAAATATCGCCGAACATCATTGTAAAAGAAAATAAATCCAATATCTTTTCTGAAAATGATTTTAAAGCATACGAGTCGGATCCTTTAGTGAAAAGAGCTTCTCCTGCTTATTTAGTAAATGGAACAGATACATTATATGTAACTAATCATATACTGCTTAAGCCTAAAAATGGCGTAAGTATTGATTCTATATTAGCAGGTATGAATGAGATAGTAGAAGTTGTTGATCAAACTAAATATGGGGTTTACACATTATCCGTGAATCAAGGGTTTGATGTTTTAACTTATGCCAATATAATATATGAGAATGGTTTGGTCGATTTTTGTCATCCTGACTTTATAATGAGAATAACTCAATTTCTGAATGACCCTCTTTATAGCGAACAATATTATTTAAATAATACGGGACAATTAGGTGGGACGTGGAATATCGATATTAATGCTCCTGAAGCCTGGAGTATGACAAAAGGTAGTTCTTCGATAAAAGTGGCTGTTATCGATCAAGGTGTGGCAGGGCATGAGGATCTGGGTGATAGACTTTTGCCGGGTTTTACGCCGGGTTTAGCCAATGGGAATGGAGCACCAGTCTCAAATAATCCACATGGAGAATGCTGCGCTGGTATTATTGGAGCTTCTCATAACAATTTAGGTATAGCAGGGATTGCCCCTCTAGTGAAAATAGTCCCTGTTAATATATTTTATAGTCAATCTAGTTCTAATATTGCAGCTGCGATAAATTATGCGTGGGATGATGCTGAAGCAGATGTTATTAGTAACTCTTGGGGTGGTTCTGTAGCTGATGCAATTACCTCAGCCATAAATAATGCTAGAACGAATGGACGCGGTGGACTGGGATGTGTAGTTGTTTTTGCAGCAGGAAATTCTGGTTCCTCTGTTTCGTTTCCCGCAACTGTTAATGGGGTTATCGCAGTTGGCGCAGTTGATAAAAATGGTGCTTTGTGTTCTTATAGTGCAAGAGGTTCAGAAATTAATCTGGTTGCACCTTCTGGTGCCTTGGATTATACAGGGGATATTCGCACATTGGATTTAATGGGGAGTGCCGGGCTTTACCCCGGAAATTATCTCTCTACTTTTGGAGGAACCTCAGCGAGTTGCCCTCAAGTTTCAGGCGTTGCAGCACTCCTACTATCTATTAATCCAAAATTGACAGAAGCTGAAGTTCGAAATATACTTGGACACTCTGCCAGAAAAATTGGATCTTATTCTTACTCAACAGTTTCAGGACATCCATTTGGAACTTGGAATGCCAATATGGGATATGGTTTGCTTGATGCAGAGGCGGCTGTCCGAGAAGTATATCCCCAAATATCCGGCGATAATTTAGTGCCATGTACCGGAAATAAAACCTACACGTTAAATCGTAATTATAAGGGGAATTGGACATTAGGAACCAGTGGCCTACAAATTGTAAGTGGAGGACAGAATAGTAATTCAATCACGGTTCGGGCTATCTCTAATCCGGGAGGAACAATGAGTGGTACGATTTATGCGAATGTGGTACTTCCTAATGGCTCTTCAGTTTCTGTAGCGAAAACTGTTTCTATCGGTGCCCCATCCATAACTTCCGTGTCCGGTCCGGATCAAGTAGGGGCTGGTGGTAGTGCATCTTTTACGGCTAGCCCTATATTTATGGAAGACGAAGGGAATTATCAATGGATGGTCAGTCCAAACACGGCTAGCATGTCTGCCTATCGGTATTCAAACAGTGTTACCTTCTCCGCACCAGGAACTTATATTGTGGGCTGTCGTTCAACCAGCACTTGTGGAACACCCGGGTCTTATGTGATAAAAACAGTATCTGTTACGGGATATTATTATTCTGTTTCAACTTCCTCATCCACTCATATGGTTAATATTTCAAAAGAAACTCAAATCCAAGATCAATTCAGTGTTATGTTAGAGACTAGGCCAACCTATACTCTATATAACCAATCAACCGGAGCATTAGTAAGGGAGGGGACATTCTTGAGAGAAGGAGATCTCTTAGATTTTAATACATTACCTTCGGGCATCTATGTATTAAGACTCCAAATAGGCAATGATACTTATGAAACACATAAGATTGTTTTTAAATAATGGATGTGTTAAGCTGGATTTAGAGGCTGTTAAACACAGACAATACTATTTCAGCATAGATTTTCGCATTTAAGCTTTGTTCTTTCAGACATAATCCATACCTTTGCCGAAATTTTGAAGAGAGAGCAGATGACAAACAAGACACATAAGGATAATCCGAAGTTCTATTCCGGTTATATGTCGGAGGTTGAGGCTCTTTTCTCTATTTTACGGGATTATAATTTGGTTATATAAGATGCGTTGGTTACTTTTACTAACGCATTTTTTTTGTGTCCAGCGGTCCGGTGATATAATATAAAGGTATAATATTCTAAAATCATTATAATAAACAAAACAACCCAAATTACTATGTCGAAAAGTGATATCAAAAAGGTGATTGTTCTGGGCTCGGGTGCCCTGAAGATCGGACAGGCCGGGGAGTTTGACTACTCTGGCTCGCAAGCGTTAAAGGCTCTGAAAGAAGAAGGGATCAGTACCGTATTGCTAAATCCGAATATCGCGACTATCCAAACATCCGAGGGAGTAGCCGATAAGGTATATTTCTTGCCTATCACTCCTTACTTCGTTGAGGAAGTTATCAAAAAAGAACAACCGGACGGAATCCTATTGGCGTTTGGCGGCCAGACCGCTTTGAACTGCGGTACTCAACTTTACACCAGCGGCACGTTGGCTAAATATGGCGTGAAAGTATTGGGTACATCCGTTGAGGCGATCATGTACACCGAGGACCGTGACCTATTTGTTAAGAAACTGAACGAGATAGAAGTGAAGACCCCGATCAGCCAAGCCGTAGAAAGCATGGACGACGCCGTGGCTGCCGCTTACAAGATCGGTTTCCCCGTAATGATCCGTTCCGCTTACGCATTAGGTGGTATGGGCAGTGGTATCTGCAAGGACGAGGCCGAGCTTCGCACCTTGGCGGAAAGCGCTTTCGCTTACTCATCCCAGATTTTGGTCGAGGAATCTTTGAAGGGTTGGAAAGAGATCGAGTTCGAGGTGATCCGCGACAAGAACGACCATTGCTTCACGGTAGTGAGCATGGAGAACGTTGACCCGCTAGGCGTACACACCGGCGAGAGTATCGTAGTGGCTCCGACTTGCTCCTTGACCGAGAAAGAATTAGACCTGTTGAAGGAACTTTCTACCAAGACGATCCGCCACTTAGGTATCGTGGGTGAATGTAATATCCAATACGCTTTCAACTCCGAGACTTGCGATTACCGCGTGATCGAGGTGAACGCTCGCTTGAGCCGTTCTTCCGCCTTGGCATCCAAGGCCAGCGGTTATCCATTGGCTTTCGTCGCCGCTAAGTTGGCGTTGGGCTACGGATTGGACGAGATCGGCGAGATGGGTACCCCGAACTCCGCGTACAAAGCGCCGGAGGTAGATTATATGATCGTGAAGATCCCTCGTTGGGACTTGACGAAGTTCGTGGGTGTCAGCCGCCAGATCGGTTCCAGCATGAAATCCGTCGGCGAGATCATGTCGATCGGTAAGAGCTTCGAGGAGATCATGCAGAAGGGTCTTCGTATGATCGGACAAGGAATGCATGGTTTCGTAGGTAACAACGATATCCACTTCGATAACTTGGACGAGGAGTTGGCGAACCCTACCGACTTGCGTATCTTCGCCGTGGCGCAAGCCTTGGAACAAGGATATAGCGTAGACAAGATCCATGAGTTGTCAAAGATCACACGCTGGTTCTTGGAAGGCTTGAAGAATATCGTGGATTACGCCAACGTATTGAAAGGCTACAACAAGATCGAGGATCTTCCGGAGGATGTATTGAAAGAGGCTAAACGCCTTGGTTTCTCGGACTTCCAGATCGCTCGTTACGTAGAGAGCCCGGAAGGCAATATGGAGAAAGAGAATATCCGCGTACGCAACTTGCGTAAGAAAATGGGCATTCTCCCTACCGTGAAACGTATCAACACGATCGCTTCCGAACATCCGGAATTGACCAACTATCTATATATGACTTACGACGGTACGCCGCACGACATTACCTACTACCCGAATGAGAAGAGCGTGATTATCTTGGGGTCCGGAGCTTACCGTATCGGCTCGTCCGTTGAGTTCGACTGGTGTTCGGTGAATGCCGCCCAGACCGCTCGTAAGCTAGGTTATAAATCGATCATGATTAACTATAACCCGGAGACCGTATCTACCGACTACGATATGTGCGACCGTCTTTACTTCGACGAGCTTTCATTCGAGCGCGTGCTAGACGTAATCGATCTGGAATTGCCGAAGGGCGTGATCGTCTCCGTAGGTGGACAGATCCCGAACAACTTGGCGATGAAACTCTACCGCCAGAATGTTCCGGTATTGGGTACTTCCCCGCTATCAATCGACCGTGCCGAGAACCGTCATAAATTCTCCGCGATGTTGGATTCGCTAGGTATCGACCAACCTCGTTGGGCAGAGCTTACCAGCATGGAAGAGATCGACGCGTTTATCGAGAAAGTAGGTTTCCCGATCTTGATCCGTCCGTCTTACGTATTGTCCGGTGCGGCGATGAACGTTTGCCATACGAAAGAGCAGATGATCGAGTTCTTGGATTTGGCCGCTAAGGTTTCCAAGGAATATCCGGTGGTCGTATCCGAGTTTATGCAAGGAACGAAAGAGATCGAGTTCGACGCTGTCGCTATGAATGGCGAGGTGGTTGAGTACGCGATCTCCGAGCATATCGAGTTCGCCGGTGTTCACTCCGGTGACGCTACCTTGGTGTTCCCGGCTCAGAAGATTTACTTCGAGACAGCCCGTCGTATCAAGAAAGTAAGCAAGATGATCGCGAAGGAGTTAAACATCAGCGGTCCGTTCAATATCCAGTTCTTGGCGAAGAATAACTTCGTGAAAGTAATCGAATGTAACTTACGTGCCTCACGTAGTTTCCCGTTTGTATCTAAAGTATTGAAACGCAACTTTATCGAGACGGCTACCCGCATCATGCTGGACGCTCCGTATACGAAACCGGATAAGAGCGCGTTCGATATCGACTGGATCGGTATCAAGGCTTCCCAGTTCTCATTCGCCCGTTTGCACAAGGCAGACCCCGTATTAGGTGTGGACATGAGCTCCACCGGCGAGGTAGGTTGTATCGGCGACGATTTCAACGAGGCTTTGCTTTCCGCCATGATCGCCGTAGGCAACAGTATTCCTAAGAAGAACATTTTAGTTTCTTCCGGCGCAGCTAAGAGCAAGGTCGATTTATTGGAGCCTTGCCGGATGCTGGATGCCAAGGGTTACACGATCTATGGTACGCACGGAACCGCCAAGTTCCTGAACGATAATGGAATCAAGGCAACCGCCGTTTGCTGGCCGGATGAGGAAGGTGATTTGAACATCATGGATATGTTCAGCAATCACGCTTTCGAATTGGTAGTAAATATCCCGAAAGATCATAGCAAACGTGAGTTGACCAATGGCTATAAGATCCGCCGTGCGGCGATCGATCATAACATTCCATTGATCACGAACGCCCGTCTGGCCAGCGCCTTTATCGACGCTTTCTGCAATATGAACGTAGAAGATATTCAGATTAAGAGCTGGCAGGAGTACAAATAATCAAAATTTGATTATATTTGCATGCGTGTAATAGAAAGAGACAAGGCTTTATGCCTTGTCTCTATAGTTTAAAGACCATGTACAGACGGCTACCTTTTATCATATTATTATCTATACTGGCGGTTTTCGCCTTGCGTGCGTCTGTGGTCGCTCCCTCTATCCTCGTACAAAATTATTCCGTAGACGATTACAAGGCTAGTTGCCAAAATTGGGATTTAGCGGTTTCCTATCATGGCATCTTATATGTAGCTAATAATTCCGGTCTGGTTACTTTTGACGGGAATACATGGAACACATATCCATTACCGGATAAAACCCCTATTTATAAAGTATCTTTCCAGAACGATTCTATCTATACCCAAGGCAAATCATCGTTAGGCTATTGGCTATACGACAAACTCGGGAATCTGGAATACCATCCGATCGATACGCTCCCGTCATATATAAATTTCGATGATCCCGAGACGAATTACACGATCCCGAAAGAAATCGAGGAGAAGCACCCAACTTCCTTCGCTAGCGCCGGAGGTCTCAATTTCACGGGAACATCTACGTCCGGTATTTATATCACCAACGACGAAGGGGAGATCTTTCAACATCTCAACATCAATAATCAGTTACAAGATAATATCGTACGCTCCATCTGCGTACAGGATAATAATTTAATCTGGGTCGCCTTGGATAATGGTATCTCCCAAATAGATATCAATCCTCCCATCGCCATGTTAGGTAAAAGAAGCCAGATCGGAAAGTTGGAAGACGCTGTAAAAGAGGATAACCGCCTCTATATCCGGACCAATGTCGGCTACTTCAGCCGGAGCCTGATGTTTGGTGATAAGTTTACCCCGATATCCGATGAGATCGGACGTTCATATATCCATCCGGATACGACCGATAATCATTTATCGGTAAGCTCTTTATTTAAGAATAAAGACGTATTGAGCGTATTCGCCAACGCAGAAAGTATTTACCCGGTTCCAGACAATTTGTATTGGCTCACGATCCAGAATGAGGCCGGACTCTTCCATCGGGAAAACGGTACAGGAACTTTAAAATGCCGGATCCTATTCGATAATTACGATCTGAATCTGGTAACCAATGGCAAACGGATCATCCCCTTGAATGATTCTCTTGATTTGGTATCTGCCATGCAAGGAACCCTATTAATCAACACTCGTCAATTAATAGAGGGAAGCCTAGGAGGATTGACGATGCCACGGTTTATGCGCATCGAGTATCAAGATCAAGAAGGTACACATTATTTATATCCGGACACGCAAAGAATCGACCTGCCCCATAACTTCCAAGAACTCTCGCTATACATCGGAACAACGGTATTCACCCCTAATCACCAAATCAGTTATAAGCTGGAAGGGGTATCCGCCGATTGGTCTTCTTGGCAGAAAGACGGCAAAATTACCTTCTTACAACTTCCGGAAGGAACTTATGAGCTAAGGGTACGTAAATATGTAACCCGTGGGCCGTTTCCCGAGATCACGATGCAAATCACGGTGCGCCCTCCTTGGTATAATACCGTATGGGCCTATTTGATCTACGTCGCTTTGATATGGTTCGCCATTCAAGAAGGACTTCGGTACCATTTAAGGAATTTGCGGAAAAAAGAACAAGAAAAGCTGGAGGCAGAGCGACAAGCCGAACTGCAAAGGCTTCAACAAATGAAAAGCGAGATGCTGGAAACGGAGTTGCAAAACAAAAACAATGAGCTTACTCTCCAGACAACAGCTTTGGTAAAAAGAAACGAGGCAATCCAAGCTTTGTTGGAAGAACTGGATAAGCAGAAAGAGACATTGGGTGACCGGTACCCCAATAAGTTATATACCCGTTTACGTTCCTTGATCGAATCTACCTTGAACGATCAAGCGGATTGGGTGCAGTTCGAGACCTATTTCAATAGCGCCCACCAGAATTTCATGGATCGTTTACGCCAGCAATACGCAGATATAACGGCAGGCGATTTGCGTATTTGTTGCTTACTCCGCATGAACCTTTCCACGAAGGAGATCGCATCGTTAATGAATGTATCCGTACGGGCTATCGAGCTAAGAAGATACCGCTTAAGAAAGCGATTAGCCCTTGATGGGGATACGAATCTTGTCGATTTCCTGATGAACTACTAAAAATATTTTCCGAGAATCTCACCAGAACGCCCGACGGGTTGGTTATACGTCCTCCAATTGCACATGGCTACCGGAGGGGAAGAAAGCTACAAGATCGTATTGAAGTAAAAAATTCTTCCCGAAAATGATCTCTCGACAAACTCAACATCTAACATGAATAATTTATTCCGGGAAATTTTCACATGGAAATCATTACACTATCAATATATATATATATTTGTATTCAAACTTTTGTTTCACTTAAATTTAATGATGTATGGGAAAGAGATTTTTTAAATTCACGGTGTTAATCAGTTTGATCTTTTTCGCTATAAACGTAGATGTTTTAGCAGAAGGTGACAGTGATGATCATGCTTGCCCGGATGGCGACCAAGGCCCAGTCATAAGCTGCGGCAGATATGAGGGGACTTGCTGGAATGTAGATTGGATAAGTGGTATTTATTATGTGCATTGTTATTTCTCAGGAATGCAAGAACATCATTGTTATCCAGATTAAAAAGTATGAAAAGTATCATCTATTATTTTTCGATGATATCCATATTTTTCTTTCTTTCTTGTACGGGATGGAAGGATAAGAAAAACATGGAATCAGATATCATCACCGTGAATTTGGACGAGCGAGACGAGATCTCCACTAAAGATCTATTTTCTGAGATCCAACTCATTCCGTTAGAGACAACGCCAGAATCGCTGATCCGTAATATAACCCAAATCAAGTTTTTTGAGGATCGATATTATATTCACGATTATTCGAGATCCCAAATCTTTGTTTTCGATAGGGAGGGACATTTCCAATTCGCACTTAACGAGAAAGGAAACGGCCCGGGTGAGTATTTAAACTTAACAGATTTCGCGATCGATACGACCCGCAGGAACCTTGTAGTACTTTGCGCCGTCAGCAACGCTCTCTTTTTCTATGATCTAGGGGGCAAGTTCATCGAGAAAAAGAAACTTCCTGAAATAGCGGGGGCCTACAACAGCCTACAGTTCCAAAACAAGGATACGATAGCTTTCTTCACATACGATTACGACCATCGCTTGAAGTTTTATTCCCTATCAAGAAACGAGATACTCGATGAATATTTTCCTGAAGACATAAAAGATGTATTTTGTAGGGGTGTATTTCCATTTCCACACGCTTTTCGAAGGTCTTTGACTAATACGATTTATTCACTATCGGGAGCGACCTTTACAGAGCTTTATCGTTGGGATTTTGGTGATTTAAATAATGACATCGAAAAATTAGAATTCCATCCCAATATGAGCAAGCAAGAAATAATTCAATACGCGAAGGATGTCTATTCCTCTAAGAGCGTAAATTATATAATAGACTCTCAGGGACAAAACAGCAGATATCGATACGCCATGGTAGTCCGCCAAAACAAGTACATCCAACTGTTTTATAACAGGAAAAACCATGACTTGCTTCAATTCGAGCGAACCAAGGAGGGCTTGCAACTTTACCCGATCTACTTCGGAGAAGACTTCATCCTCTGTACTCCGGAAGGAGGGCTTCCATTAAATGATCTATTTCCCGAGAAGTTAAGAAATGAGGATCAGCAAAGAATTATTCAATCACATTCGGAACAAGAGAATCCTGTCTTAGTAAAATATGTTTTCAAAAATGAAGGTTAACGAGAATACAATTTATATTTTCCTTTTGGGGATACTGGCAGGCATAATTTGTATGCAATGCGTGAATCATTTTAGAAAATCCCCGAAGGATGTGTATGTTGACAATTTTGAATACGAGAAAGAAAGTCTGGGTATCCTTAAAAGAGAAGAACTAAAAAATGAACACTATGAATGCCTTGATCAAATAGCCTATTGGGGAACAGACTCTCTAGATTCTTTCTCCTTAAGTAATTTATGTAATGATAAAAAATTATTCTTTTGTTTTTCAGAGAAAACATGTCCTCCTTGTATCGATGCAGTTGTCGATATAATGAACGAGGTTTTTACAGACGAGGAAATAAAAACAAAAATAGTTTTCGTATCGCCTGATTATCCTGCTCGATTAAGAAACGATTGCTATGGGAAAAAACTATTGAGCTTACATAATAAGAATTTAGGGCTACCTATGGAACTAGAAGATTCTTTCGCTCCTTTCTTATTCATTATGGATAAAGATTTATGTGTTAAATATTTACATATTCACAATAAACCACTCCCACGACTTACTTTAATTTATCTGGAAGAGATAAAAAAAATGTGGTAGATCTTATTGCGGTTGATCGTACGATATTAAGCCGCAGGCTGTTAACGAGGATGGGAAGGAGGATTTGATCATCGTCGGAAGCTTTGAGGAAGCGGAAGGAATGATCGAAGAAAGAATCGTGTTGGAATTGGAGGATGTGCCAGCGTATCTCTGGCTTCCGGATCGCATCACTTTAGAATCTCGCAAAAAGTGAGTCTTATATAATTTTAATCTATTTGACATATAATATACTATATAACAGCATAGTATATATATACAAAAGGAGCTTGAGAAAGTCTTGTAGTAGTCTTATCCAATAAAAAAATCATTTGCGCAAGTCGTGTAGTAGTCATTTTCATGGCTACCGTAATTTATTGTGTTTCCTTTGCCAGCGAATAAAATCTTAAATTCTTTCGACATGATGAAACACGAACTGGAGAAACAATTAGATGCGCTAGAAAAGAAAGGTGTCGACAGACGGCATTTCTTTAAGTTATTAGCGGCGACAGGACTGATCGCGGGAGCTAATACCGGAAAAGCAAACGCTTTTTCAAGCAGCGCAAAAGGTAAAATCGTTATTATCGGTGGAGGAGCCGCTGGTATCAGTATGGCTGCCCGATTAAAACATTGGCTTGATGAACCGGATATCACCCTGATTGACCCCAGCGATCGTCAGTTTTATCAACCGGGATTCACTCTGATCGCCTCAGGTGTATACCAACCGGAAGATGTTTGGAAGAAGCAAGAGGATTGTATGCCTAGCGGTATAAAATGGATAAAGGACTCGGTCGCCGCGGTTGATCCCGTATGGAATCAAGTAACGACCAAAAGTAACGGAAAGATTCCGTACGACTTTTTAGTACTGACCCCGGGATTACAATGTAACTGGGAAAAAGTAGAGGGCATTACCCACGACACCTTGGGACAAGGAAACGCAAACTCTATTTACGATTTCGAAGGAGCCCAAAAGACATGGAAAGCTCTTCAAGAATTCGCTAAAAAAGGAGGCAAAGGTATTTATACCGATACCTATACAAAACATAAATGTGGTGGCGCTCCCAAAAAGATCTGTTTATTATCCGAGCATTACGCAAGGAAACAAGGGACTCGCGACAAACTGCAATTGAATTATTTTACCGCATCGAAGGAGCTATACGATATTCCGTATTTCACGCCTCGCTTGCTGGAAATATATAATGAACGTAATATACCTATTAACTTGAATGTACGTGTAAAAGGTGTAGACACATCCGCAAAACAAGTGCATTTTGAGAAAATAGAGACAAAAGGCGAAGAAAAGATCGTAACGCCGTTCGTAGAGGATTACGATTTCTTACACTTCACCCCGCCTATGTCCGCTCCCGATTTCGTTCGTGATGCCGGATTAGGTTGGACAGAAGGTAAATTGGCCGCGGACGCATGGGTAATGGTCGATAAAGAGACCTTGGTACATAAGAAATACCAGAACATCGTTTCTCTGGGTGATGTAGCCGGTATCCCGACCAGTAAAACATCTGCCGCTATCCGTAAGCAAGTACCTATCGCCGCCAAGAACCTGATCGCGCTCATGGAAGGTAAAGAGCCGACCGAGAAATACAACGGTTATGCCGCTTGCCCGATCGTTACGGATTATGGACACGTGTTGCTTTGTGAGTTTGACTACGAAAAGAAACCCGACGTTTCATTCCCATTCTCGATGATCGATACATCAAAAGAGCAATGGCTTGCTTGGATCTTAAAGGTATATATTTTAAAACCGATGTATTTCAACGGAATGCTTAACGGTTACGCATAATATGAATAAAGAATCTATGAAATAAAACTCCCTATAATTTCGAATGCCAAACTACAAAGCCCCGGGTTTCAGTTGTACGAAACCGGGGTTTTTGATTTTTAACGGGTAGCCTTTTCCACTAAATATACGATCGACTTATAGGATATCCCACTATTCATCGTCAAACCAATCTCGCACGTACGGCTATTGCTATATCCTTCCGTCGCCCCATGCAAGTTCGGTTTCAAGTAATGAAGACCGGAAGCGTTTAGTTCCGGATAGAAGAAACCACGATCGCCCGCCCAACCGCAACAAGTAACTTGAGCGGGAGAGACCACCCGGTTCGCGCATAAGCCTGCCAGTTCCACCAGCTTGTCTTGTACTCCCATCTTCGTTGTACTACAAGTAGAGTGTACCGCTACCGTAACCGGCAACTTAGTAAAGTTCAGACGATCACGCATAAAGTCATAGATAAACTCCACTGGTTCATATAATCGTAAACGTTTATCCAAGGTTTCCCTCATATGCAGCAAGCAAGGGCTCATGTCGCACAAAATAGGCAATCGGCCGTTATCGCTCGCCCGCAAAAGAGCCTCATTCAATTCCTCCGCCTTCTGCGCCGCTTGCTTCCGGAACCCCTTACTGCTAAAAGCCATACCGCAACAAAGCTTGCTTAGATTCTCCGGATAACGAATCGTAAAGCCGGCTCTTGTCAACAAAACGATTGTTTGTTCCGTTACACTCACGAAATCCACATCTTCATAATCAGCCGAAGTCCCCATCGTACGGGTAATACAAGAGGGGAAATAGACCATTTCCATCCCATTCTCTACACCCGTCAGTTCCTTGAACTTTGACGCGCCAGAAGGTGTATGCCGAGTCCAAAGCGGGAATTTACGAGCGGAAGCCTTAAACAAGAAAGAGGCAAATCTCTCGAATGCATTATACCCCACCAGCTTTGAAAGCACATGGGGCAACTTAAGCAAAGGACGAAGCATACCCGTTACGACTCCCATATTCCCGGCGATGCCCGAAGCGATAGCATTCGCCAAGGTACCATTCTCTTCCCACCGTAACTCTTTGATCAATAAACCGGTATTAATGCCAACCGGACATGCCGTAGCACATAGGCCATCGGTAGCGCAGGTAGCGTTACCTTTATAGTTAAAGGCATTCTTGAGTTCTTTATATCGCTTAGAGTTTGTTTCCCCCTGTTCCGCCAAAGCCGATAATTCCCTATAGATCACGATACGTTGCCGGGGTGTCAATGTCACATGCCTTGACGGACATTGTATCTCACAAAAACCACACTCGATGCATTTATCGATCAGCTCATTCGCCAACGGTATTTGCTTTAAGTTCTTTATAAACACATCCGGGTCCCGATTTAAAAGGACACCCGGATTTAATATATTTTCCGGGTCAAAGAGCCTTTTGATCTTCCACATCAACTCATAAATCTCCTCACCCCATTCATCTTTAACAAATGGAGCCATATTTCGTCCCGTGCCATGCTCCGCTTTCAAGCTACCGTCGTAGTAAAGTACCACATCTACAAGGCTACGCATAAAAGAAGCGTAATGATCAATACCTTCCTGTGCGTTTATATCCGGAAAAATCGTGAAATGAACGTTTCCATCCAATAAATGTCCCCACATCACCGCATTTCCGTATCCATAATCCGACAAGACCCCACGCACTTGTTCCAAAGCCTCTCCTAAAACCTCTTCCCGGAAAGCAATATCTTCAATAATAGATACCGTCCCCCGTGGCCGTCTTCCCGCAGCGGAAGTAAATAAACCGTTTCGTACCCGCCAATAAGTAGCGTAAAGCTTCGGATCGGTCGTAAATGATACCGGATATAAGGTCTGTATATCTGCTAGCCGCTCCTCTATATCTCGGAATTGGATTTGAAGTTCTTCTTCCGAATTAGAAGACGTGTCGATCAGCAACGCTACCGCATCCTCGGGTAAAGAATGTAATATCTCCGGCATCCCCGGTTCATCCTCTACCGCATGTAAGGCGTTTCTATCCATCAACTCGGCGGCGGACACTTTGCATTGGCGTAACGGGGCTATGGCTCTGCACGCCTCCATCAAAGAGGGAAAATAAATCAAGGCGGAAGCTTTTAAAGCCTCATCGGGGACTGTCTCGAAAGTAACAGAAGAAATAAACCCTAAGGTTCCTTCCGAGCCAACCATTAAATGCATGAGTATATCGTATGGATCGGTATAATCCAAGAAAGAGTTCATTCCATAACCGCAGGTATTCTTCAACTCATATTTAGATAGAATCCGGTCTTCCATGTCTGGATTCAACAAAATCTCCAAACGGAAATTCATCAACTTCTCCAATAAGCCTATATGCGTTTGCATGAAATCCCTGCGACTCGCTAACGAAGAGGTATCCAAAAAGGCTCCATCCGCAAAGATAATCTCCATATCCCGGACCGTATTATAGGAGTTATGGATAATACCATAGCTAGAACCACTTGAGTTATTCGCTACGATCCCGCCGATACGTGCGGATTTGATGGAGGCAGGGCTAGGCCCTAGCTTACGGCCATAAGGTTTCAACCAGCGGTTCGCCTCTTCTCCAGTTATACCACAAGGGAATTTAGCCAAACTCCCATCTCCTGAAATCTTAACCTTTCCATAGTCAGGACTGATTTCCATCAATACAGAATCTGTAATAGTCTGGCCGGATAAAGAGGTCCCCCCAGCTTTAAAGGTTACAGATTTACCAGTCTTCTCACATTCAGCAAGAACACGTTTTACATCCTGCTCACAACTCACGATTTCAACTCGTTTGGGATTCAACCTGTAAATCCCGGCATCTGTTCCCTTCGCTAATGCAGTTAAAACATCAACATATACCTTTTTTATCTTCATAGTCTAATACCTTTATTTGTCTAGTAACGACATTTCAACAAAGATATGAAACCTTTAAGACAATCAGGGCATTTTACTAAAATAACGGGGAGAATATCCGGGTACTAGCTCCGGATGGAAAATCCAGATTAAATCTTTCAATAGATATTCCGGATGTAATGGGAATTCCTCGTAATAAGGAACTATCCCTGTATTACAGGTATAAATCCGTTGTTTTTTAAAAGCGTCGAAATTCTCGTAGGGAGTATATTCGGAGCGTAAATCGTTATAGGTCATCTCGGAAGACTGATTATATTTAACAAGCCAAATATCCGCATGGATCGCTTTATCAAACACGGTCTCAAACGCTAAGGGGGTACTTCCGGCACCCGGTAAATCCTTAAACATATAATCGGCTCCTGCATCCTCGAAAAGATGGGCCATATAACTATCTCCAGCCGGTATATACCATGAGGAACCGAACTTTTTCTCCGACAAAACAGTAGGACGCTTATCTATATTCACGGTTAAGTTCTTTAGGGACAAATAGGCTTGCTCTGTTTCTTTAAATATAGAATCGGCCATCTCTTCCTTTCCGAATAGCAAACCATAAAAGCGAATCCACTCCGTGCGCCCCAAAGGAAATGCCTCCATATAGTCGGCTCCTTCGATAATGGGTATCCCTATCTTCTCGACAGGCCCATAACTACTGTTCTGAAACGGGGAAGCTATCACGAGTTCCGCACCGATCTCTATCATTTTCTCTATATTCGGAGAGGTAGCCTCACCTAAATCAGCGATTCTTCCGGCCTGTATACCCTCTTGTATGGCAGGAGTATCCATATAACGAGGCTCACAAACACCTATAACCTTATTGATTTCGTGCAATTGATCAATAATAGCCGCATGAACAGAAGTATAAACCACAATATCTTTTACCGGGACCTTCACGATCGTCCCTTTGGGTAATCCGCCAGGAACCGACTTTGTCCGGTCTACCAATAAATAGCGTTGAAGCAGACGAGTACTATCCCACGGATCACGAACTTCCACCATTGTATAGGTATCAAAGCGCTGAACCGTGAAACCTTGGGCATATTGAATTCTATCAGAGGAAAGAGCTTCCTTGGAAGAAGTTTGCTTTCCGGATGGCGTACATGCCACCATCCAGAAAGCGAACCCTAAGAGAATCAGTAATCGCATTAGATATTATCTTTTTGAGCGAGGACTACTTTCATGGGATTTAAACCGGCCTCAAACTTCTTGAACAATTTACCGTCACCTCCGAAACAATAAATATCGCCATTATTCTTATAATCAGACTCTGCGACATAGACATTTCCACCCACGGCACTGATTGAATAAGGGGACTGTATTGAGGTTCCATCTGTAATAAAGCTCGTTCCCGCAGATTGACTCTTTGTATCAAATGTTAAAAATGCAGGGCTAGACATTCCCCATTGCGCATAGAACAGAAATAGCTTGCCATCCTCATAGGCCATCTCCGTTGCGTTTGGACAATTCGTAAGGGAAGTAACCTCATAAGTCTCCGTATTTATCTTTTGTACCGTATTGGGTATATCCGCATAGTTACCCATAGAAACCACATATACATTTCCTTGCTCATCCGCCTGTATCCGTGTGGGATTCAATACTACATCCAACTTCTTTATCTCTGTAAAAGTAGACAGATCAACCACTGATACCGTTTTATCATACCCAACCTCGGTACTGTAATCCATACCTCCGGAGTTTGAGACAAACAATTTATTAGAAGATACCGCCAATTGTTCCGGATTCCGTCCGACCTTTACCTTCGCCTCAACCTCCAAGGATGCGGTATCCAAACGAGCGACATATCCATTATAATAGCTAATATAGACTTTTCCACCCTCTGATACCATATAACGGGGCTGCCCCTCTGTCTTGACTTGCTTAATGGATTTTGCCTTCAGATCCGTCACTTCTATCGTAGACTCTCCATATACCGCAATATACATCTTATCGCCATACACGATCATATCCTGTGCCGTATCTCCCAGCCCCCTGCCATTTTGAGCCAAGAAATAATCGGGAACAACCTCATCCTTTTCTATGTCGTACATATATAAAGAAGAGTTGTTATTTCCCATATTGCCCGAATTCAAGAAATATAAAGCCATGAAAGAACTATCCTTCACAAAATCAATAACTCTTACGGAAGCATAAACAGAAGACTCACCTTCCGCATTCGCGGCTATAACTAATAAATAACCTATATTTACGACATCCGTAATAGCATATGAATGTGTTCCAACTTCTACCTCCGCAATTTTCATATCTTTAACGGTTCCATCAGAGGAACCATAAATCACGTACTTTGTTACATTGTCAACAGAAGACGGAGCTGTCCAATTTAAGGTTCCACTAACTTTTAAAGCTTCCGGATTCTCATCCGTAAAACTGACATTAGTTACAGATACATTTGGTATATTCAGTGAAGGCTCATTGTCATCATCACAGCTGACAAACGAGAAAGACATCAATGCACACAAGGCAGAGACACAAAATAAATTCCTCTTTTTCATTACTTTACTTTTATAGTTTACTAATAGGATAAACAAACACTTAAACGCCAAGAACGGCCCGGCATGGGATAATACTGAATAACATCATAATTCACGTTCGTAAGATTTAACAATTCACCTTGCAAACGCAAACCGAAATATCGAAAACGAAAATCTCGATTTATAGAAATACTCTGTTCTATATAAGAATCAATCCTGTTCCGATCTATATTTTGCGGCAATGCATAACGATCACCAACCGCAGTCAGTATATAAGAGACATTTACCCATGGATTTTCCAAGGTTACGGAAACCGTGCCTGAATGACGAGGTGTATAAGGAATCTGATCCTTATAATTCTTAGCTTCCGGATCTGTCACATCAACCGCATATTGAAAAGAATAAGTGGAAGCCAAAAACAAGCTCATTCGTAAGGGCAATCGGAATTGTGTAGATAAATTTACATCTACCCCTTTAATATCCACTTCGCCCATATTCATCATCTTCCAAACATACATGGTAGGTAAAGCCACGATCTTATCTTTCACCGTATTATAATATCCATCCGCCGAAATACTGAAATGCCGCAGCCAATCCCCACAGGAAGAACTCCATGTTACCCCTACATTATATTGGGAAGTTTCTTCCGGTTTCAAATTTGTATTTCCCATACGGAGGTAATACAAGTCCGTAAATGTAGGAACCCGGAATATATCTTTGTAAGAGGCACGTATCCGCAATGTACTTTCCGAGAATGGCCGCCAAGACAAACTTACAGCCGGGGATAAACGCCTTTTATCATCCGGTTTTTCCCCTTGCTCCACTTTATCAGTGATATATGTTCCCAATAAACTACCGGTAGCCGTGAATCGGCTGTTCTTATATTGCACCGCTAGTACCGATTGAGAGGCCATTCGCTTTGGATTAGGTCCGTTTACAAAATTATTGTCCAGCATAGAGCGAGTTAAATCCGTTGTTAACGTCGCCGATACATACTTTATAGGAGTATACAGCAAACCTACAGAGCCATAATACTCATTCTGTGTATTCAAGTCGACTTGTTCGCCTGCGGCATATTTATCATTTACATCTAAATAACGAGTAAAAGCATAATTATACTTAGCCATGGCCCGTAGCGTAAATTTCTCATTAAGAACATTCTTATACCCCGATTGCACGAAAAAGTTATTATCCCATAATCGTTCAGAAGTGTTCTTGTTATATAAATTAACAGAACCGGGAAGTCCCCGCTCCGAATCAAAATAGTACGCCTTAAAGGAAAGTTCGCCTCCCCTTCCAAAATCGCCGAATAGATTACCTTCCAAATGGTAAGCATGGATATCGCTATTTCTACGCTTCTCTTTCGTCTCCAATTCCCCATTAATCAATGTATAGGGATATTGCCCATCCGCACGCACGAAATCACCATGTAAGGATGCGCTCCAACGCTTTCCTAATTTTTGATCATAATGCAGCACGGGATTAAAAAGTCCGAAGGAACCTCCCTTAACCTTAAGATAAGTATGAAACGATTTGTCTTTAAACGTGGGCTTTCCGGTTTGTATATTCAAGGCTCCTGCCGAGGCATACACCCTTGCCGTTTGGAAGATGTCATCCGATTGTCCGATCGATAAGGAAACCATCTCCACGTTATCCAACGAGAAACGGCTGATATCGACTTGCCCGCTTTGCGCATCCGTAATCGTCACCCCATCGTAACTGACGGCGGTATGCTTCGCTCCCAAGCTACGTACCGAGACCGTTTTCAATCCTCCGATCCCCCCATAATCCTGTACTGTAACTCCCGAGAAGCGTTTCACGGCCTCGGATAGGTCTTGTACTCCCAAGCGATCGATTCCCGCCCGGTCCATAATTTGCAAAGGCGTACCTTCACGGGTAACCGACGGACGTACCTTCTCCACTACTTCCACCCCGGAAAGCTCGTGATAGGCCGTCGTATCGATCTGTTGACCGAAAGCGACACCCAAAGAAAATAACCATACGCTAAAAACGCACAGACATCTTATAAGATATAAATCTCGCATAATAATTCTTAGGTTTACCAACGTCTTCACCCGAAACGTCGCATAACAAGATCATGGCAGGTTTTCTGGCTCGTCCACCCTCTGTCGGCTACCTTCCCACCTATCCGATAGGCAGTGGCAACAAGATTTGCCGGGGCTACAAGGACTTACAGCTACGGGTACAGCTCCGGATTCACACCGGATTCCCTTTTACTAGCCACTACCGGAACGGATAGCGGTTACACCTTGATCGGTGGCAAAGATAGGAAATGTTTTCTGTATTCTTGTGGCGTTACCTCTTTCAACTTTTAAAAAATCCGATTAAAATGTGGAATATCATTGTCCCTTTCTTATTTCCACTTGAAACAATGTATATCCGTTAAGTTGATTCTCATGATATACTCATCCTCGCCAATATAGTCATCCAGCAATCTTTGCGAGAAGCCGCATCCACCGCAAGACTCCGCTTTCTTCAAAACTTCTACAAGCGGATAGAACGTATGCTCGTACTCCCCCGGCCGATAAACTTCCTCCTCACACATAAGCGTTTCTTTTGTATCACATATAATTAGGAATTCACTATTATCTTTGGCGAATCTTCTTGCGCATTCCAATCGTGCGGTAAAACTTGCTATTTTGCCGTCCTTACCGATTTCTGCGCACGTGCGGAATAGAACAGGTCTGGTTGTCGGCAGATAGTTTCTCAAGACGATGTCCCACACATCGAAAAAAGCTTTTCCCTTTTCGGCGGGACCGGTACGAATCCAGTTATCAATAAACGTAATGGTCTGCTCGGTTATCCCCGAGCCTTTTTCCATGATATCAATCAGGTTTTGAGCTATCTCAATCTTCTGATTCCCGGATAGCCTGTATCGGAACTTGTCGTCCATCAACTCCAAGGAATAACCGTACAAGGCTTACCTGTCGAAGGGTAGGCCAAGTCAAAATTAACACGTATCGTTTGTATCTCATCGATTTCTCCGGGAGCGATGCGGATGTTCTCTATCACATAACAGCCGGCGGCCTCACACATCTTATCCCGCTCAATGTGATGCTGCCCGTGAGTGCCGAAATGTCCTTTCGCACCGATCTTGTCGGCCTGCCTTTCAAGCCATTCGTATGCCGGATGGCTCGTATCTAATTCAATATGTAGATTCATCTTTTTCCGCATTCAGAAGTCTATCTGGAACAAAGTTAATATAAAAAGTGAGATTGAGAAAAACAGATCTCCATCCGTTCGTCTTCTTCTCGATTTTTAATAACTTTGTACCTTCAAGCTGTAAAAATTGGCTCAAACAAGAATATGGCTCTGCAATGACATGAATTGAAAGCATGAAAACTGAATATCAAAAATGTATGGATGAGGAGCCTTTCGACGGCTCATCGCCCGAAATAACGGAAATGACTGTCCGTAACAAAAGGCTACTACACCAACTCAGAGAAACGGATTATGCCGACAATGAGGCAAAGCAGCGCATCTATCGGCAGATGTTCGGAAGTATCGGCAAGGATGTTTACATCGACATAGACTTCCGATGCGAGTATGGGAAAAACATCTATTTCGGGAACAAGGTGATCGTGAACATGAACTGCACGTTCCTCGATAATAACAATATCATTATCGGTAACAACGTGATGATAGCCCCCGATGTAAAAATATATACCGCTACTCATTCCGTTCACCTCGCGGAAAGGATGCCGGAAAGGACATGTCCCGGAGCGTCCATCTGCGACACAATTGCCCGCCCCGTCCTTATAGAAGATGGTGTATGGATAGGAGGCGGCTCTACAATCCTTCCGGGTGTGACCATCGGTAAAAACTCTGTCATCGGAGCAGGCAGTGTTGTCGTGAAACATATTCCTGCCAATTCCATAGCTGTCGGCAATCCTTGCCGTGTAATTAAAAATATCGAAGATAATGATTAAAAACCTCATTTTTGATTTTGGCAAGGTCCTTGTAAATCACGATTTGCAACCCTTGCTTGAACGACATTTCGGGGATGATGAAGTGTCGCTAATCGGTTTTCACAAGATTCTATCAGATCCGGAATTTATAAACATGTGCGACCGTGGAATAATCCCGTTTGAGAAAATGATTGACGGAGCAATAAAAAGGTATCCTGAATATAGCGATGCCTTCACGTTTTTCAAGGATAATTATCTTGAAGAGATAACAGGAGAGATTGAAGGTATGCGTGTACTTCTAAAAAAGTTAAAGCAATCTGGATTCAAACTATATGGGTTGACGAACTGGAGCGACACAATCTACCGGGTCATGGAGAAATTCGACATATTCCAGTTGCTTGACGGTGTGGTAATATCGTGTGAGGAACACTTCATCAAGCCTGAAAAGGAAATTTATCTTCGCCTTTGTGACAAATATGGCCTTAAACCGTCGGAATGTTTGTTTACGGATGACAGAATGGTGAATGTATTGGGTGCAAAGGCGATTGGAATGGAAGCCGTATTGTTCACAACACCCAAAGAATATATTTTTGAAATAGAGCGAATTTTCGGGATCAAAATTGAACAATAATAGCTACAGCCAGTGATAGTGATCGCACTCAATGGAAAGATTGTACGCTACCAAAAGCAAATAGGCTTACAGGGCTACAAGGGATTACCCTTCGGTACGTATGTCATCCGGATAAATGAGAAAACATTCAAGATCCAACTCTCCAAATAACCGCAAGGCGGGTATGCTTCACGCACCCGCCTTTCACATTTGCATATCTCCCGTTTTTTTACGAATATTGCATATCGGTAATCAACAAATAAGATAAACAGGAATATGGGTATCGGGAAATGGATAGGTGGCGTCTTGGGATTTATGGCGTTCGGACCGCTAGGCGCTCTAGCCGGCATTATATTAGGCTCTTTCTTCGAGGAAGGGGCAAATATGACGGGGCAGTCTTTCGGTGGCGGCACCAATTACGATGATGAATATATACGAAGAGACCCATACGCCGGGGAACGTAACAGTTTCCTTTTCTCCATGTTGGTTATGGCATCCTATATCATCCGTGCCGACGGGAAGATCATGCATAGCGAGATGGAATACGTCCGTCAATTCCTTCGGAGAAACTTCGGCGAGATCGCCGTAAGCCAAGGTGAGGAGATATTGCTAAAGCTTTTCGACCAAGCTAAACGCATGGATCAGGAGAACAACATGGGATTCAAGAATACCATCCGGGAATGCGGAACCCAGATCGCATACAACCTAAGTTATGAGGAGCGGCTGCAATTGCTCGCGTTCCTCGCCGAGATCGCTAAGAGTGACGGGAATGTGTGCGCAGCCGAGATCAATGCCTTGAAAGAGGTAGCGATGGCGATGGGAATGTCTGATAGAGAAGTTGAATCCATGTTGAACCTAAAAGGAAGTTCCTTGGACGATGCCTACAAGGTGCTAGAGATAGAACCGACCGCCACGGACGAGGAAGTCCGTGCCGCCTATCGCCGGATGGCCGTCAAGCATCATCCGGACAAAGTAGCCAGTTTGGGAGAAGACATCCGCAAGGCCGCCAACGAGAAGTTTCAGAAAATAAATGAGGCCAAGGAAAGGATCTATCAATCGAGAGGCTTGAAGTAAGATTCGACAAACAGTATTACTTACGAATTGTCAGCCAATTACATTTACCGATATCTTCTTTATGATGTAAATATTCTTTCTCCTAAATAGAAGTGGACAGACATATCATACCTTACAAAAACGCAATCGGCTGTTTATAGAAAAACTTTTTCATATATATTTTCTAAATATTAGAAAACATTCATATCTTTGCCTCCGATTTTAGTAATCAAGCTATCACATAGTTTGGTGAGAGGGAATCCGGTGTGAATCCGGAGCTGTTCCTGCAGCTGTAATCCTCATGAAGTTGGTTAGAAGTTCAAAAGCCACTGTTCCTAAGTCGGAATGGGAAGGTTTCTAACCAGAGGAGAGCCAGAATACCTGCTAAAGTCTTACAATAACATCAAGCTTCCAGGATAGAAGTATGTGTCATACAAAAAACGATTCAATTTATTTTTTGAGACATAACCAGATAGAGGCTTGTTGTTTTATTTCGTGTACAAATAAAACACTATATGAGGCTTTTAGCATTCGCTATTCTGGTGGCATGCGTACAATCCGTATGCGCCCAAAGCATATTGAAAGATCCGAAGGAACTTTCCGTGCTATTGAACGAGGTCGTGGTCACCGGTACGGGTACCGAACACTATCTGAAAGACGCCCCTGTGCAAACAGAGGTAATCACTGGCAAAGCCCTTGACAGTTACCAAGGACGCAGTATGCAAGATATTCTGGAAGGGCTGAACGCTTCCATCACCTTTAATCCGAGCGACATGGGTAGTGGCATCCAGATGAACGGATTAGGCAACGATTACATCTTGATCCTTATCAATGGCAAACGGATCAACGGAGATACCGGCGGACAAAACGACTTGAGTATTATCAACCCCGCCAATATCGAGCGTATCGAGATCGTAAAAGGTGCCGCCTCTTCCCTGTATGGCTCGGACGCTATCGCCGGTGTTATCAATATTATCACGAAAAAGAACCGGGATAAAGTGAGCCTATCGAATACGACTCGTGTCGGATCGTATGGAGATATATTGGAAAGCGTACAAATCGGCATTGGGCATAAGAGAGTGAATTCCACCACCTCACTTAGTACGACCCATACGGACGGCTGGCGAAATACGACCCAAGAATGGGACCATCACGAGGTAATGAATGGAACCGTGACACGAACCGTAAACCGATCCACGAACTTTACGTTAAGGGAGAACTTAACCTACAAAGTGAACGACCGGCTGAGCCTTTCGGCCGATGGCTCTTTTTACCAGAAATGGAATTATCGTCCGCACGGCGCATTCAAGTATTATACCTATGATCAATTCTACCGGAACTTCGATGTGGCCGGAGGAGCTAAATACGCATTGGGAGGACTGAATTTTCTTTCGGTAGACCTAACTTATGGTAACTATAGTTATTTCTATAATTACCATCATAAAGATGTTACGAACTTCTTCGATCCGGAAACGGATTTACGTATCACTCGTTATCCCGGAGAACATATTCTGGAAACCTCTCAACAACGTTTCCTAGGACAAGCCAAAAGCGTATTCCACCTCGGGGAAAACAATATCCTAAGCGCCGGACTCGAATATCAATACGATCATTTGAAATCTCCCCGGCGTATCGAGAACGGGAAAGCCTCCGTATTTACGGCTTCCGCTTATGTACAAGACGAATGGAATCCGACGGATCGGTTGAATGTGACGGTAGGTGGGCGCTTCGTCGTGCACCAAGAGTTCGGGGCTACGTTTACCCCTAAAGTCTCCGCCATGTACAAACTAGGCGACTTCAATATCCGAGCCACATACTCAAATGGATTTAAGGCTCCTACCTTAAAGGAGTTGCACGATGATTATATCACGCAGATCGGCGGCGGCCCGTGGAAACATTATTATGGTAATAAGGATTTAAAACCGCAAAAGTCCAATTATTATTCGGCGAGCGTAGAATATCATGCGTCGAACCTGCAGATCACGGTAACAGGATTCTACAACCGTATCAAGAACATGATCGCCTTGACCGAGATCCCGACAAGCGCCGAAGACCGATTGGATGAGATCGAGGCCAGCATGCAACACAAGAACTTATCCAAAGCCCGCTCTTTCGGGGGAGATATATCGCTCACCTATCAAATCCTATCTTCCTTGGCTATTGGTGGAGGCTATAGCTATACGGATGCCAAAGCGCAATATACGGATGATCCGGCCGACTCGAATTATATGCTCTACACCCCGATCAACGGAACCTCATTCCATAATGCCAATTGGAAACTAGCATGGAACCATGCGTGGAAAAAGTATAAATTGGATGTCACCTTGTTCGGCCGATACCAATCCACCCGCTTTTATATCACGGACGGTGATGGAAAAAGTTATCAGCTATGGCGATTGAATACCCGTCATAACGTATTGAAAAAGAAAAAATGGAACCTAGATATCAATGTCGGTATCGATAATATCTTCGATTATGTGGATCGTACCCCGTTCGGACGCCATCGTGGAACTACGTCTCCCGGACGGACTTGGTACGCCTCTTTTATCGTGAAATTTCAGAATAAACATAAACTATAAACAATCTTAAAAGTTAAATGCGATGAACAAATTTAAGTACCTTTTGCTTGCGGCGAGTCTATTTGCCTCAAGCGCAGTTTTTACCTCCTGTGATGATGGAGACGACGACAATACCGCAAACCCGGCGGAAGAAGTCGTAAAGGCAAGTAAGAAACATGACACGGCGATCTTGTTGTGTACATTCGGTAGCACATTCAAGGAGTCTATCAAGACATACGACGCTACACTAGCCGATTTCCAAAACGCATTTCCCGATGCGGACATCTATTTGTCATTTACCTCCCGTACTTGTGTGAATCGTGTAGAAGCAGAGACAGGTATCGCACGTTACCAACCGGACCTTTGGTTACAAGCCCTAGGAAATGCCGGTTACAAGAAGGTTGCGGTACAGTCCTTACACATCATCCCGGGTGAGGAATACCTAAGCTTGATGAATACGGACGTGAAGAAGAAATTCATGATCGAGTCTTTCCCGAGTGTTCAAGTCGTAAAAAGCCCTTGTTTGGTGTACAACGAAGAGGATGTGGAAGCCGTAGCGAAAGTCCTATACAGCCACTACAGTGATAAATTGGCTGATAACAAGAACATCCTTTTATTAATGGGACATGGTAACCCGGATAAAAACTATAACGCAAATACGAAATACACGGAAACAGAAGAGGCTATGCAAGCCTTGGCCGCTAACAAGAATGTATTCGTAGGTACCGTTGATTACGGAGATATGTTGTTCTGGCCGGAAGAAGGCGAACCAAATGAGGAATGTGTCTACTCCAAACTTACCAAATACTGCGAGGATCATAACTTAAAACCGGAAGAGATCACGATCTCCTTAGCTCCGTTCATGTCTATCGCCGGAGACCATGCGCATAATGACCTTTGGGGTATCGAGGAGGGTGATGATTTCAGCGCTGCCGCTCCTAACGCCGACGCTTGCTGGAGACTAAAACTTTTGAAGATGGGCTTCAAGATTGACACGAAAGAAAGCCATAACGGAAGTTTAGAGAACTGTAAGATCATAGGCTTAGGCGATTACGACGCTGTTCGTCAGATCTGGGTGAACCATCTAAAAGCATTATATAATGATGCGGAGGCTTGGGAAACCGGAGAAGACTACCAGTAAATAATTGAGAATTGAGAATTGAAAATTGGTTCAGTAAGTACTCACTAATTTTCAATTCTCAATTTTCAATTGTTCAGTGTGTATATAATTTCTTTCGATCAAAAATCGTCGCCCGTTTATATTTCATGGCGAAACGGATGTGATCGATAAATAAAGACCGGATCGCCGGATTCTCACCTAGAGGCTTTAAATAAATATCCACATCGAAACCCTGTTGACGTAGCCCTTTCTGCCAGAAATCCGTAACCGTATTTTCCGTACCTCGAATCAGTACGAACATAAAAGGAATCAACTGCACACGCTTATGACCGGCTTGGCGCATTTGCTCACCTACATTCTCGATCGTAGGGAAACCCTCACGGGTTCCGGTATAATAATCTTTCATTCCTTTGGTCTGGAACATATACCCCAATTTCGCATAAGCCGAGTTACTGGCATGATAAGTTCCGTGCGCCACCAATAACTTAGCCCCATTTTTAGTCACTCCAGAAGGTGAGGAAACCGCTTTCATCACCGCCTCATAATCGGCATCATCATATAACAAGGGATTACCTACACGCAAATCCTTAAACAAACCTTTTCGCTGTTCCGCCTCTTTACGGATCGCTTCCATCTCCACACCCTCTATAATGATAGTCGGTTGGATAATTACATGGGTAAACCCTTGATCACGCAACTCCACCAAGGCGTCCGCCGGCAACTGAACCCAAACACCTTGCGCCCTCAACCGACTCACTACGCTACGGGCGCTATAAGCCTGCCGGACTTCCACGTCTGGGAAAGCCTCCTTGACACGCTTGTTCATCACATCGAGTACTTGGGTACGAGCTTCCGGGTAAGCACTCCCGAAATGTACCATCAAGATCGCTAACTTATCTCCCTTTTCCATGCTCTCCCGGATATCGGAAGCGTAAAACTCCCGCCCGGGTTTCGCCCATAATGAACAGGCGAACCCAAGCAGGAGTGAACAAACAAACATGGATCGTAAAAATCCCCTATACATTATTATATTAGTTGATAGTTGACATGTGACAGTTTACTGCTTGAAACGGACCAGAAGGCTGACGTAATAGGTACGGCCCGGGGTCAATGTAGCGTAATTGTAATTAAAGGGACGATCATCTACATAATCAAAAAGGTTCTCGATACCTACTCCCGGTTCCAACAAGAAATCGCCGGCTCTAAACGTATGGCTCGTATTGAGATTCCACAAGGAATATTTCGGCGCATATCCATAAGAAGTAGAATAACGTTCCCCTTGGATACGTCCGTTAAAATTCACGTTCAGCTTATACTTATTCCAAGTATGAGACCACATAGCCGCTACCGTACCACTATGCTTAACGGTCTTATCCAAAGGCTCATCCTCATATACGTTTTTTCCATCCATGAAACTATAGCCACCATTCAAGGTAAAGCCCGCTCCCAGATAACTATTGAAGGCCACGTTAATACCTTTGATCTTCGCTTTATCGATATTCGCACGCATCTGTATCTCATCATAGTCCGTACCATGGGCGGTGTTATAAGCATCCCGTTCCGCCGTATCCAACATCTTATAGTTAATCATGCTACGTACGTTATTCATAAAAGCGGACACGGACAAAGAGAAATACCGCATCGTATATTCTGCGCTCAACGTAAAATTGTCGCTCTTCTCCGGGTCCAGATCCGGATTACCGATCGTAAGGCGAGTCGCTCCGGACGCTTTCTTCTCCGATTCCGTATACAGCTCTTTCAATTCAGGTGTACGGAAACCAGCCGCATACGATCCGCGGAAATTAAAACCGCCTACCTTATACAGCAAAGCCACGTTAGGAGTCGCATAACTCTTAAAATTCTCATGGTAAATATAGCGCAAACCCGCGTACGCTTGGAAATGCTCATTGATATTGATCTCGTCTTGCGCATAAAGCGCGGTCGTGTACATACTTTTACCCGCTATGTTATCCGTCTCGCTACTCAGTAACTCTTTAATGAACTCTGTACCAGCCGAAAGCTTATTATACTTGCCCAAACGAAAGATTCCCTTGACATTCAAGTTATGGTAATGAATCCGTTTCGTCATATCACTCTCTCCGCTTTTCTTTCCATCAAAGAAATCCTTATACGTACTATGATTGTCCGACAGATAATCAGCGTTCAAATAAGAGTTCTTATTAATCATGTACTGAGCGCCCGCCCCATAAGTGAACGTCTCTTTCCGCATATCATAGTTGGTCGTATTCACTTTATCCATCGGCATCGGACGATCGCTGGAACGTCCGAAGAAAGTACCACGCACATAAAAAGACAAACGATCCGTAGCGTCGTACGTGAAACGTTGGTTGATCACGTTCCGGTGAAATCCCTCGGAAGCTTGCTTATTGGTAGGAACCAACTCGCCTTTACTCTCCGTATAGGGATTTAATTGCCAACCATCGGCCCGTTGATATTGATAAGAAGTATATGAACCGAACTTCCCTACATTCACGTCCGCATTGACCGACTGCAAGAATTGGTTCTTGCTACCATAACGGCTATTGCTCGTCACGTTCACCTTATTACGGGAATCATCCGTGATGATATTGATAACGCCGGCGATCGCATCGCTACCATACAAAGCGGAAGCGGCCCCGTTCAAGATCTCTACCCGCTTTACGTTAGACATATCGATACGGGAATAGGTATCATCGCCGGCCAAACGCTTACCGTTTTCCAAGATAACCACGTATTTCTCTGTCAATCCGTTCATATTCATCGTAGCCCCCTGTCCGTTTTCCATAAATACGATACTCGGATTCAGCTTGGTCATCGCATCTTGGAAATTGGTTACGCTCGCCTCTTTCAAGTCTTTTCCCGTAAGCACTTTCACGGGAATAGGAGAATTACTCATGCGGCGATGCGAACCGGTACCGGTTACCACCACTTGATCGATATTCACATACTTTTCTTTCAGCTTAATAACGACATCTTTTTCCGAGTGATCCGTTTGATACACGCCCTGTTCATAGCCAAGGTAAGTCACACGAATACGATGTCTACCATCGGGAAGGTTCAGCTCAAATTTTCCGCCGGCATCCGTGGTTGTACCATTCAAGGATTCCGACACGCGGATATTCGCGCCCGGGATTGGTTCATTACTTTCATCCACGACCTTACCCTGTAAACGTACCTGCGCAAATGATACGTTTATCGCACAACTTACAGCTAAAGCCGCGCACAAACACTTTCTTTTCATAAACGATTTGTTATTATGTATATTTCCGCTTTCCTGACCCCGAGAAAAACAGCAATAAAAACGCTTGGCAGGTTTCCTGACTTACCTCGTAGAAAACGACCTTCCCGTCTTTTACAGACAGTGGTATGAGAAATGTTTTCTACTTTACAAAAGCTTACAGTAGCGGGCACTGCTCCGGATTCACACCGGATTCCCTCTTTATGACGAAACCGGATGGTTTTACGTCATCACCAAAACGGGGGCAAAAGTATGAATTATTTTATATAAACAAAAATATATCCCGGCTTATGTTCTTTAAAAGCTTTACAAAGAGAAGCTTATAACACATCACATCGCCAAAAAGGAAAACAAAAGCAATCATACAAGACACAAAGTTTTCCAAAACTTTTTACAACACACTACAAATTAACACCTTAACATAATTTAATCAGCAAAAAGTTTTCCAAAAAGAAAATCATATAGTGTAATAAGATACCTTTGCACGCATAATCAATCACAAATTAATCGACATCATGATACAGACAGTTGTTAAACGGGACGGGCGTATCGTTGGCTTCAACGAGGAGAAAATAGTAACCGCTATCCGTAAAGCCATGTTGCATACAGACAAGGGAGAAGATATGCAACTGATTCGCCAGATCACAGATCATATCTCATTCAAGGGAGAACCTCAAATGACCGTAGAGGCGATTCAAGATGCCGTGGAACTGGAATTGATGGCCAGTAGCCGGAAGGACGTAGCGCAGAAATATATCGCTTACCGAAATCAGCGAAGCGTAGCCCGCAAGGCGAAAACACGGGATATGTTCTTGGAGATTATCAATATCAAATCCAATGACATCACCCGTGAGAACGCGAATATGAACGCCGATACACCCGCCGGCATGATGATGAAATTCTCCAGCGAGACCACCAAGCCGTTTGTCGATGACTATTTATTGAGCGAAGAGGTCAAGGAAGCCGTATCAAACAACTATCTCCATATTCATGATAAAGATTATTATCCGACTAAAAGCTTGACCTGCGTACAACACCCGTTGGATCGCATCCTGAAATACGGGTTCTCCGCCGGTCATGGCGAATCACGTCCGGCTAAACGAATCGAAACCGCAAGCATCCTTGGCTGTATCTCTCTAGAGACCGCCCAAAACGAGATGCATGGCGGACAGGCGATACCGGCGTTCGACTTCTACCTAGCTCCTTACGTACGTAATAGCTTTATCGAGGAAGTAAAGACCTTAGAGGATTTATACGGACAGGATTTCTCCCACTTATATAATAAGCCTATCGACGATTACCAGACACAGACCTTGGATGGATTAAGCGGTGATAGACGCGTCATACAACATGCCATCAACCGCACGGTAAGCCGTGTACACCAATCGATGGAGGCTTTTATCCATAATATGAACACGATCCATTCCCGTGGAGGCAACCAAGTGGTATTCAGCTCCATCAATTACGGGACCGACACCTCGGCGGAAGGTCGTTGCATCATCCGGGAGTTATTAAAAAGTACTTACAGAGGCGTAGGTAACGGCGAAACCGCTATCTTCCCGATCCAGATATGGAAAAAGAAACGAGGCGTAAGTTATCTGCCGGAAGACCGCAACTACGATCTTTACCAATTGGCCTGCAAGGTCACCGCCCGTCGTTTCTTCCCGAACTTCTTGAATCTCGACGCGACCTTCAACCAAAGCGAGGATTGGAAAGCGGACGATCCTCAGCGCTATATCCACGAGGTAGCGACCATGGGATGCCGTACCCGTGTGTTCGAGAATCGTTTCGGACCGAAGACTTCTATCGGACGAGGTAATCTCTCTTTCTCGACGATCAATATCGTACGATTGGCTATCGAGTGCATGCAAGTGGAGAACAAGGAAGAGCGTATCGCCCTGTTTTTCGCGAAACTGGATCATATGCTGGAACTTACGGCTCGTCAGTTGCATGAGCGTATGGAGTTCCAGAAAACCGCTTACGCAAAGCAATTCCCGTTGTTGATGTCTTCCTTGTGGTTAGGCTCGGAGAAGTTGAAGCCCAACGATTCGATTGCCTCCGTTATCAACCAAGGCACCTTGGGTATCGGCTTTATCGGACTGGCCGAATGCTTGGTAGCCCTTACCGGGAAGCATCATGGCGAAGATGAGGATTCGCAAGCCTTAGGCATAAGGATCGTTACGTATATCCGGGATCGTGCCAACCAATTCTCTGAGCAATATCAACACAATTATAGCGTACTGGCAACTCCGGCAGAAGGCTTGTCCGGCAAGTTCACGGGAAAAGATCGTAAGAAGTTCGGATCGCTCCCCGGTATCACGGATCGGGATTATTATACGAACTCTAATCACGTCCCGGTATATTATAAGTGCAGTGCCCGTCATAAAGCCGAAGTGGAAGCTCCTTATCATGATTTGACTCGTGGTGGCCATATCTTTTACGTAGAGATGGATGGCGACGCTACCCATAACCCCGAAGCGATCATGCGTGTCGTGGATATGATGGATAAATACAATATCGGATACGGTTCCGTAAACCATAATCGTAACCGTTGTCTGGATTGTGGCTACGAGAACTCCACCCCGAATCTGGAAGCCTGCCCGAAATGCGGCAGCAAACACTTGGACAAACTTCAACGCATCACCGGTTACTTGGTAGGAACCACCGACCGTTGGAACAACGCCAAGCTATCCGAGCTGAACGACCGCATCACCCACAACTAATTTTCAATTGTCAATTTTCAATTTTCAATTACCATGTTGTCCATCATAGATATCATCGAAGATACCACCGTAGACGGTCCGGGATTCCGGACCGCCATCTATGCGGCGGGTTGCCCGAACAAATGCCCGGGTTGCCACAACCCCGAATCATGGGACATCCATAAAGGAAAGAAAGTAAGAACGGAAGAGATCGTGGAGAAAGTGCTGGCTGACGAGTTCGCCAACGTCACCTTCAGTGGTGGAGATCCCATGTTCCAGCCGGAAGGCTTCACCGAGGTAGCCAAGGCGATCAAGGAAAAAAGCCAAAAGACGATCTGGTGCTACACGGGATATAAATTCGAGGACCTGATAAAGAACCCGGCACAAGCCGCCTTATTATCCTATATCGACGTATTGGTAGATGGGCGCTACAAACAAACCCTTCGGGATGAGAGCCTTTTATTCCGGGGAAGCAGCAACCAACGGTTAATTGACGTACAAGCTTCTTTAAATAAAAAGGAAATCGTAAAATACAAGTACGATCCTTTTATTTAAGGCTTTTAAGGCACACACATGCATAAAATCTTGTACGGAATAAGAAATAAACATCCGTTCTCTTATATATAAAGAGAATTGCATCAGCATCTATTCCTCAATTTTCAACGTGGTCTGTACAAACCACGGCGTGGTTTATAAAATCCACGGCGTGATTTATACAGACCACGTCTTGATTTATAGAATAGAAGCGCATTCAACAAAGAATATATAAGTATCCGGATAATTATTCTTACTGAAGCGAGACGGATATTAGCATGATTTCATACCTTTGCATCCGAATTGGTTCCGTACGCTCGTTCGGGCATACGGATTAAAAGGGAATCCGGTGAGAATCCGGTACAGTCCCGCTGCTGTGAAACTCCTTTAACATTCTAATACTACTTTCGCCACTGGCCTAGTAAGCCGGGAAGGCATTAGAATGGGAGTCAGTCAGAAGACCTGCCATTCATTTAAGATTCATATCCTCGTGGGTTAGGGTATAGAGAACACATATATAAGAACAAAAAGAAGATGATGACAGACAAGGAAGTATTGTTATTACGGCGCAAATTGGATCTTTTGCTCCGTACGGGAAAATTGTTGATGGAAAGTGCCGCCGATACGAACCGTATCGAGCGCAACATGAAGCGGGTGGCCGCCTTTATGGGGATTCCCGAGGAGAAATTGCATATCGATATCCGATGGACCATGATTATGGTGAACGTAAGCGATGAGCGAAACTCATTCTCCAAATTCCAGAAATGCGAGAAACATGGTATTAACATGACAACGATATCACAGGTCAGTAAGCTCTCATGGCGGGCGATCGAGCAAGATTATTCCTTGGATAAATATGAGGAAGAATTGGAAAAGATAGTTCGCCAACCTCGGAATTATACCCCTTATATCGTAGCGATCGGAGCAGGATTCGCTTGTGGAGGTTTCTGTAAGTTATTTGGAGGAGACTGGATCGCGTTCTTGTTAACCTCGATCTGTACTTTTATCGGTTTCAGGGTGCGTGCCCGTTGTGTAGAGGCTGGCCTTAACGCCTACATGGGGATCGCTCTTGCCGCCTTTATTTGTACTTGTCTAGCATATGCCTCATCTTTTCTGGGAATATCCGGTACTCCGTATCTCCCGTTACTGGCTTGTGCCCTATTCATCGTACCGGGCGTACCTTTGATTAATTTTGTAGACGATATGATCGATAATCACTTGCTGGTCGGTATTACCCGTGCCGCAAACACGGTGATGATGGTAGCGGCAATGACTTTCGGTATCGCTTTCGCCTTGCGCCTGCTCGTGATGAACGACGTATCGATCGACCATAAATTCAGCGAACTAAGCATGGTCCCGCATGATCCGTATTACGTATATGCGATAGCGGCTGCCATATCCGCCGTTGGTTTCTCTATGATATTCAATATCCAACGCCGTTTATTATGGGTGGTTGCTTTAGGCGGTATTATCGCCGTATGCATCCGGAACTTCGTGAACTTCGAGCTGGGCTATGGTCCCGTGATCGGCTCGTTTATGGGAAGTTTCGTTGTCAGCCTGATCGCAGTGAAAGCGGTTCATTGGTTCCATGTACCGAACCATGTATTGACGATCCCTTCTGTTATCCCAATGATCCCGGGAGTATTGATGTATCGCTCGTTATTAGGTTTTATCAACCTTCACGGGGTGATCGGCGAGGTTACGAACGCCTTCTCCAATGGTATTAACTCCGCCCTCATCATCCTTTGTATCTCTTTAGGCGTAGCCGTCCCCAATATCTTCGCCCGTCGTTACATCGCCAAGGATCGCCAACGCTATCTGCAAGAGGAGTTGGAGAAACGCAGGCAAAGAGGTAAGTTTATTGAGTGGTGACTTTAGCTGATCATTCATGGGTATTCGCACCCTTACTATTGTAACATTTGCGTATTCAACTTGATTGGTTTAGATTTATGAAGAGGTATGTGGGTCAAACATACCTCTTTCTTTTCATCTCAGTTTCCTGAATTGTTTCTTTATCCAAAAATAATAGCCGGTTATCGCGAAGATCGTCCCCAACAAGGAAACTAAGCAAGTCAATATACGGGTAGTCATTCCCCCCCACGAGCCGACGTGTACGGAATAAATCCATCCTCTTATCTTCCCCGATTTTGGGAGATCTTTATATAATTGGACTTCCGTAATCTCACCCGTAGCAGGATCAAAGGAGTAACGGTCGCTTCCTCTTGTATTCCCATAACGGGCCGTAGAAACCGTAGCGGAGCCATCTTGGATCGTGATTGAGTTAAAGTCCGGATAATGGCTTTTCAATGCCGATAACACCTCAGCCCATTGTGTGTAATCCGTCTTTTTCTTCGCGGGTTTCTTCGCGCCGGAAGAAGCTGGAGCATGATGCGCTTGAGGCGGGTTTGCACTAATACCGAAGACACTATAAAAGGCATTTCGATACCAACCAAACGACCATGTTAATCCGGTTAACGCTAAGATAAGCAGGAGCAATGCCGCATAGAATCCCCCGGAGACATGTAAATCATAGAAGAAACGGAACCAACCAGCCTTGGTCTTTACTTTCAACCGGTTTCTCAATACTTTTTTATTACGGGGATACCAAATTACGATTCCACTTATAATAATAATCGCCAAGACCAAAGTCGCATAGCCAACTATTGATTTTCCCCAAGAAAAACTTCCATCCCGTTTATACTCATCAAGTAACCAACGATGAAGACGCATCATTTTCAGGAAAAAACCTTGTCCGTCATCCATCCCGGTCACCTCCCCGGTGTAGGGATCAATAAAACCCGCGGCCTTTTTCCCCGGTAATATCAGTTGATAAGTTCGTCTCGGGTCAGACGATACCCGAATACCGTTTATTCGAACCGAATCGGGTAATTGTTGGCGCGCCGATTCTATCAAGGTGGCAGGCGAGAGAGGTTCCCCTTTTACTTCCTTTACAAAATAACGGGAAGGGTAGCCTAATTCTAATATCTCTGTCTCAAAGACGAGAATCGCCCCGGTCAGGCAGACAATCGCAATAATAATGCCAAAAGGTATCGATAGCCATAAATGTACTTTCGCAAAGAATTTTCTCATTTTCCGAATAATTGTTTAATCCCGTCATATATACCCGGAACCGCTACCGTTCCATGGTTCTCGTCGGGAAATGATTTACTAAAGAAACGCAGGTTCTCCGCTTGCGGTAAAAGCTCCGAAAGAAGATAACTCACTTTGTCAAGATGAATGTCCACCCGGTCCGTCCTTTTTTTAGACGCGACACCGATATACAGGCTTTTCCCTTTAAAATCCCGGCCTGCAACCAAAGCCTCCGCCTCCCGGACCAACCGCCCCTGATCCCACCACAAACTAGGGTCGACCGCTAGATAGGTATCAAATAATTCCGTATGACGAAGAAACGTATTCAAGGTGAAAAGCCCCGCATACGAATGACCGATAAGCATATTCCAGCCGTTCGTGCGATAGGCACTATCGATAGCAGGACGAAGTTCTTCCGTAAGAAACTTACTGAAAGCCTCACTTCCCCCTCCTTGCGGAATCGCATCTATGGAGATTTTACCATCCCGTCCGGCGGCTGAAGCGGTAGGCGTAAAATCACGTGTCCGATCCGAATTTAATACCCCGACAATAATACAGGGAGGTAGATATTTACCTCTACCGGATGCCAACGTTTTCCTTATGCCTACCAGCGAATGAAAGAAAGAATCTCCATCTAGCAGGTAAACAACCGGGTAGCGTTGTTTCGTATCCATATTATAATGCTCCGGCAGGTGTATCCAATAACTCCGTTCTTCTTGCAATACGGTAGAGTACAAAACCAGTTCCTTTCCTATACAAATATCCTCCTGGCTCCGCAAGGTTAGCGGGAGCAGGAGGAATATTAAAAGAATGTGAGTCCGACTCATACTTGCTTATTATTCTTGAGCGGCAGTCAATTTACCTACACCACTGATTTGCTCTGCCTCAACGGTAAGACCTTTTGTAGCGGTAACTGTCTTCGGATCGATACGATACACGGCCGGTTGACTCCCATCGGTAGTCGTAACCGCCATATAAGCGATACCATCCTCCGAGAACGGAGTATTGCCAAATCCAGAAATAACATCCGTGGAAGGCAGCCCCTTCACGTAAGTAAGACTCTTATCCTCTCCTTTATAAATAGCCAACTCTTTCGCGGCGAATCCGGATTCAGTCAACGGACGATCATACATCAACAACAAGAAATAATCTTCCGTGATATGCCAACAACGCAAGAATGCCTTACCACCCGTCTGTGCCTCCAAATTACAATAATAATCGGGATCAAACTCCTCCGCGTTAGCCTTAATACGAACTACACCGGCCGGCAAAGTCGTTTTCTGTACCTCCGCGGTCATCGTCTTGGCATAGCTGGGCGAGAACACATACACATCGCCGTTGTCTGCCGTCCAAATGGTCTGGTAGTATTGAGAACGGTTACGTCCGCAAGCATAACTGATCTTATCCGTCTTTATCAGTTTCGGGTTCTCGAATTTCTCGTTCGCATAAATAGCGACCCAAGCCTCGTTCGGATATTGCGTCCATTGCAATTCCCCTTTTTCGTAAGCGCCACTACCGCTTCCTCCGGATTCAGTCTTTACCAGCTCCGGGTATTTAACATATTTACCTCCCTCCGCTTTCACGCCGTACTTACTCAATCCCATCGGGATAGCCGCGGAATAGATCCGGCCGTTCGCTTGGAGAATACCCGCTAACGTAACGAACTCGCCATTTCCCAAATAATTCTCCGACAAGATCGTATTCGTGTTTGTCGTAAACGTCTCTTTGGCCACATCCAGATAAGAGAGCAAGAAGCCTTTAGGCAGATAACCATTCTCGTCCGCATATTCCTCACCCAGATCACCGGTAGAAGATGTAATGATATAGTCGCCATAGATACCATAAGAAGTAAATCGCTTGATCTCGTAAGTATTATCACGCTCTTTAATCTTACCTTCCGCATTCAGTACGTATGAAGAAGTAACACCAGCATTTCCTTGGTTGTAAACCAAACGATACAAATATTTATCCTTATAGAAGATCCATTGCGTACCGCTTTCCGTAGTGAGTCCGTTGTTTTTAGCGGAGATAGAGCCATCCCCCAGCGTATCGGCTGTCAACAAGTAATTTGCGTCACCGACAGAAGCGGCGACTACATAGCTCGAAACCGCCTCCGAGGTCGATCCTCCGCCATTTCCATTCCCGTTGCCTCCGTTATCCGGGTTTACAGGATCGTCGTCACTACAAGAAGTAAATACCCCCCCAACCAATAACGCAGCGGCAAGACCTGTCATTAAATAATTCTTCTTCATGTTGTTTTAATCTATTATGTTTTGAATTAATTATTGATAAATAAAAGATAGTCACACTTTAAATTAATTACCGAAATAAACCCTCACCTTACCATAGAAAGCCCTGCCAGCCTTCTGCAAGCTGAAGTTATCGTATAATTTCTCGTTCGTGAGATTCCTGCACTCGAAAGAGATATTGTAACGCCCGTTCTGTATACCATAAGAGAGTGTCAGGTTATGCGAGAATTGAGTTGGTACCACAAATTCGGATTCACTGCCTACTGCCTCCGAATACAGCGGGAAACTATGCATATATAAATTATCGTAAGTGACACTTAGCGTATTGCCTTTCTTCCACAAATTACGCCAGTAGAAGGTCACATCCGAGTTGGCAAACTGATAAGGAAGATTCGGCATACGTGCGCCATATGTCAAGCTCTCTTGGTTCGTCCCGCTGGTAACCGTCTTCACGTTATCCCTTACATTCATCTGCGTAAAGTTTCCTCCTACGCTTACCCAGTTAGCGAAACCGTAGCGAACCGAGATATTGTAACCCTTGGTCTCTACACGACCATGATTCACATAGGTAGCGCCATATTTACCGCCGCTCAAATCCGATATATTCCGTTGGATATAATCTTTCGTATTTCGGTAGATCAATCCGCCTTCCACATATACGGAATGCTTACCGAATGTCTCGTTGTAGCTTAAATTCAGATTCACGTTATCGCTGTTCTCCGGTCTCAAGGAAATATCGCCGGTCTCAAGGTCCTCATCGCCAAACATCTCCTCATTGGTCGGCAGGCGATAGGCTTTCTCATAGGACAATTTCGCTTGCAAGCTTTTCAAGATAAAGTAAGTTCCCGCGGCCCCATATCCCATCGCACTTACCGAATTGGTCGTACGTATATAGTCATCTTGAGCCGAGGAAGTAGCGACAGGCCCCGCGATAAACTGGTTGTAATATTTACCGAACACAGACAAGTTCCAATGTTCCGTCGGCATCAAGCGATACGAAAGACCGCTGATATTTTTACGGGTTTCCTTCGGGATAGCGTTCGCTTCCGAGTCCTCGTTCAAAAGAGACTGATTCGAACGCCGGAACGCGTTGATCACGTGATTGAACGTGAACGTATGCGCCTTACCGATACGGTAGTTAGCTGTTAAGGTTCCGTTCCAGTTATTATTATCCGACCGGGTGTTCTGATAAGATTGCTCACCGGGCATCCGGAGCGGACGCATCTCGCCACGCCAATTATATTCATAGGAAGAGGTATCTACATTGTTCGTCATGTTCTTATTATAATTCGCCGTCAATACCACATCCAAGCCCCTAACGAAGAAATCACGCTTGCGATAGTCCAACGACGGCATGATCGAGTATCCCTTCCGATATTTGCCGCCAAACACCACTTCTTGGCGTACGCCCGTCTGTATATCTTTATACATATGTGAATAGGTAAACCCAAACATCAAACGATCCGCCCATTTCTTATCCACGAAACCTATTTTCCCGATAACGGCCTCGTTATGATACGTATCATGAAAACGCTTCACATGCTCGATCTTTTTCTTATTGATCGCTCCGGTCGTAAAGTCCTTCACCGGAGTATCCACATAGTAATTATTATCCGAATAATTCTGGAAAACGTTGATCTCATACGTGAGTCCGCTCCGGAAAGTTTGTCCGAAGTTCACATAAGATTTATGCGTATTGAAAGACCCGTATGAATAAGAAGCATCCAAAAACCATTTGTTCCGGTTCTTCTTGGTGATGATATTGATAACACCTCCGATAGCGTCTGTTCCGAAACCCACCGGTACCACACCCTTATAGACCTCTATACGCTCGGCATAATTCACCGGAATGTTATTCAGTCCGAAAGAACTGCCGACACCTTCTTGCGGAACCCCATCGATAAAGATCTTGATATGCTTGCCGGTAAATCCATCCATCATCAGTTGCATATCCGAGCCGACACCGCCGGACTCCCGGATCTTCATTCCGGGCGCTTGAGCCAAGGCTTCACTCAAGTTCTGGGTTGAATTTTGCAAGGCTTTCGTATCGAGGGCCACGGCATTGAACGCAGAACGCTTGAGCCGGGTCACGCCATTAGAAACGACAACCACCTCATCCAACTCCGTAGCTTGAGGGCTGATTACCACATTCATCTTCGTCCGTTCCCCACGCATCAGTTTCACGGGTTTCTCTACCGTCTTATATCCGATAGCCGATACTACTAATGTATATTCTCCCGCGGGAGCTTGAAGATGATAGATACCTTCCTCATTCGTAGTCCCGCCGTAATTCGTACCTTTTAGATAAACGGTAGCGAAATCCACGGTTGTTTTTTCCGTGGACAGGACTTTGCCCGATATCATTGTTTTATGTTGAGAAAAAGCCGAGATGGAAATAAGCAACAGTAAAAAGGAGAGGAAAAGCCCTCTGATTTTCTTCATCATCATTTAATCAATTATGTTATTTAAAACGTTGCAAAGTTACGATCAGAGACTACCGCCCCACAATACCTAAGAATGGGTAAAATCACATTAAAAATCTACGGAGGTATACCAAACAATCCCCTTATTCAGGTAATTGGATGTATGGAGTAAGTTCGTAAAATTGAGTTATGTCAAATTTTAAATCTATTTAAACCCAATCGTAGGTTTTTGAGGTACTTTTTCTTAATAAACTTCAAAAAGGTTAACTATATTTGCGAGAAACAGATGTTTAATTTTAATTCTTTATCACCATGACAGACAGAAGAACATTTTTGAGAAACATTTCATTACTTACTTTAGGGGGCATAGCCAGCCAAAAAGTAATGGCTTCAAATCCCACCAGATCCATACCCGCCACGGATGCGGTATCCTCGGCAACCGCCGGGAAAAAGATGGGATTGCAAACCTATTCGCTCGGACAGGAGTTACTGCAAGATATGCCTAACGGGTTGAACCGATTGGCAAAAGCAGGATATACCGATCTGGAGATTTTCGGATATAGGGAAGACACTGGTAAATTCGGTGATTATAATCCTAAAAATACGACATTCATCGCCTCCAAGGATTATAAGAAAATGGTGGATGATGCCGGTTTGAGAATCAGCAGCTCACACTTGACCCCTTCTCTTCGTGAGTACACGAAAGAGAATATGCCCAAATTCGACGAGTTCTGGAAAAAGGCAACCGATATCCATGCCGAGCTAGGTGTTAGTTGTATGGTACAACCGAGTTTACCCCGTATCGAAAACGAGGATGACGCCAAAGTAGTATCAGAGATCTTCAACCGTGCCGGAGAGATCACGAAGAAAGCCGGAATCCTATGGGGTTACCATAATCATAGCAATGAGTTCAAACGGGTATTGAAAGCCGGCGAGAAACCGGAACAGAACCCGAATCCGTGGGCACCTCCTAAAGGTACTTATATCGAGGAGTTATTCCTAAAAAATACCGATCCGGATAAGGTTATGTTCGAGTTGGATGTATATTGGGCCGTTATGGGGCAGCAAGATCCCGTGGAATGGATGGAGAATTATCCGAATCGTTTTAAGTTATTGCACATCAAGGATCGTTGGATCATCGGTGATTCCGGTATGATGAATTTCCCGAATATATTCAAAAAAGCGTACGAGATCGGTATCCTCGGCTACTACGTGGAACTGGAAGGTGACAAAAAAGGCCGTACCCAGTTCGAGGGCGTAGAGAAGAGCGCCGCCTATTTGCAAGCCGCTCCGTTCGTTAAATAAAACATCCCGATTTATCCCATAAAAAAGACAGTGTTTCCGTAGGGCGATCATACGCTTGGGAACACTGTCTTTTTATTTATTTTGCCTTCAAAAAAACACGTACGTCTTTTTTCGGAAACACGTACGTGTTTTTCACGAAACACGTACATGTTTTTTCAAAGGGCATTACATGATTAAAAGCTCATCTTTACACCGGCAAAATAACTTCTCGGGCTAGCCGGGCCATAGATATAGGAGGAATCCCGGTTCTTACCTTGGTCAAAGTCGGATTGGTAAGCGTTGAACAGATTCTGCACGCCCCCATTTACTTCTAGTTTCAGCTCTTTGTAAAGCGGGAACTCATACGCAAGCTTGATATTCATATCAAAGAAATCCGGAGTCTCCACCGCCTTATCCAAAGGTATATATCCCGCCAAATGCTGCACCAACATACTTCCCGTATAGGTTCCCGACAGGGAAGCCGTGAAACGTTTGAAAGGCGTGAGAGTAGCCGTAAAATAACCATAGATATCCGGCGTACGGAACATCTTTGTCTCGGCTGGCACATTCTCGTCATCGCTCCATTTCTCGGCCTCTTTATAACGGCTTCGCTGGAAAGTAGCGCCCGCTTGCAAAGATAGCCATGAAGTTAACACCGACTTTCCTTCCAAGGTTAATCCCATCACTTTCGCCCCGGAACCGTTACGACGTTCCTTAATCAGATTGCCTTGCTCATCTTTCCCGATATCTTCCAAGACAAACACATCACTTAAGCTGGTGTAAAAACCTTCCACCAAGAAGTTCAACTGGATACCATTCTTAAAACGATGGTAAAAATCGACCGAAGCACTCAAGCTCTGCGATTTCTCCTCGGATAAATCTTTCGCACGCTGGATCATAGCGACCTCTCCGCCGACCGCCGAGATATGCATATCCTCATCGAACGCTTGCGGGGCACGGAAACCACTGGAATAACTAGCCCGGATATTGATATCTTCCGTCGGGTTAAAACGGATATTCGCACGAGGGCTGAATATTACATGATCCATCATATTATGTTTATCCAAACGACCGCCAATCAAGAAGCTCCATCGCTTATTTTTCCACTCATTCTGCAAAAATGCGCTCTCGATATGCACCTTCTGATTCGTAAAGCGATTATACCCGATCATCTCGTCTTTCAAATGATCGAAACTATACTCCAAACCGGCAGTCAAATCCGATGGCATAAACAAGAATTTATCAAAACTATAAGCATATTGCGTACCGGCCATAACCGTCAGGTCCGTAGTCTTGCCGTAAGCGTTCGGATCTTGGTTCGTCCCGTAATAACTATCCCGGTCTGTATTCTGGGCAGAAGTGAAAACACTCCATTTATGTTTGTAATCCTTGGAGAAAAGATCGAATTTCAGACCTCCTCCATCAATCGAATGCTCCAACTGTTCGGCGATATCCGCTTCATGAGGCGGACGATCCAACAGATTTCCTCCCCTGCGGTATTCATTCATATGATGATACTCGAATGTCAATTTACTATAAGTACTCGTTTTCAGGTACGAACGGAAACCGACCGTTTGATTCTTCAATTTAGGCAACTCCGTAAAACCATCTCCATCCTGATCAAAACCGGAACGATGACGGTTCTGGCCAAAAAGATATAAGCCCGCTTTCCCATTTTCCGATACCAAAGAGGCATTTAGGGTCGTATTATTATCGAAAGCAGATGTCCCGCCAATCGAGGTTAACGTATGCGACAATTCCCCGGAATTTCTCAAGGGCTCCTTCGTGATGATATTAATTGTCCCGGCGATAGCGGACGAGCCGAACAGTGCCGATCCCCCTCCTCGCATCACCTCTACCCGCTCGATCATATTCGCCGGTATTTGCTCAAGCCCATATACGCCGGATAAAGCGCTGAATATGGGACGTGAATCAATCAGTATTTGGGTATAAGGTCCGTCTAATCCATTGATCCGGACTTGCTGGAAACCGCAATTCTGGCAATTCGTCTCTACCCGTACACCCGGTTGGAAATTTAGTCCCTGTGCCAAATTCACCGCATTGGTCGTAGTAAAAACCTTCGCATCCAATACATTCACTAATGTGGGAGCCAACCGGCGGGAAGTTTCCGCACGATTCGCAGATACCACCACGCCATCCAAGGCGATCTGGTCTTCTTCCAGTTCTACATTAATCTCTAAGGTTTTTCCTTTCTTTAGGGTCACTTCTTTAGAGATAGTCTTATACCCGAGCGCTTTATATTCTAGCGTAAATTTACCTTCCGGCAGATTCTTCAGGAAATAATGTCCCGAGTTATCGGTGGTCGTACCGATCGTGGTACCTTTTAACAATACGTTGATAAAGGGAAGATGCTCCCCTGTTTTCTTATCCAATACATGTCCGAAAACATTTGCGTCTGAGTCGTTTAGACGGTCCTCTCCCGTGGCCTGAGCTACCGTTAGGGCACAGCACAGGCATAGTATAAAGATGAAAAATTTATTCATTTTAATTTATTCTGATAAGTAATACAATGTTATTAATCTCACAATATCAGAATATGGGAGGAGCCCGAAGCGTACGTCTTCCCCGGAAGGGAACGATATAGTCCGGATAGACCGGAGCGAAAGATAAGTTACGGATAAAGGAATAAAAAGCCGCCAGCAGAATAGCGACGAAAGCCGCACCTGTTATCTGCAAGACAGATAACTGATGAAGCAACTGAAACTCGGCGTAGCCATGTTCATGGTCCGGACGACCATCGTCCGTTTTATGATACGGGTGAGAATGGACGATTGTTACCCCGTTGACAATATGAACGTGGGTAAACGCAATAATACATCCCAAATAGGCTATGAACAGCGCAGGGAGTAATATCCTCAGATATTTTCTTAATCTATCCATCTCTTTTCTCTCGATCGCAAATATAGTAATATAACCGATAAAAGAGATACGCTGTTCAAAAATTACCTATTTGTAGGTACTTTCCTCAATCAAGTACGCCACGTACCCGATCTTCAAAGGCCGAAAGGGCCGCTTTGGCGCCTTCTCCCATAGAAATAATGATTTGCTTAAAGGGTACGGTGGAAACGTCGCCCGCAGCATAAATACCCGGGACATTCGTCCGGCAATGTGCGTCAATCACGATCTCACCGGGACGATTTGTTTCGACAATCTCCTTAAAGACACCACTATTAGCGGCTAAGCCGATTTGAACAAAAATACCGTCTAAATGAATAACACGCTCTTCCCCTGTCTTACGATCCTTTGTACGGATACCGGTTACCTTGTCGCCATTTCCAACCACCTCGGTTGTTTGTGAACTAACAAAGATCTCGACATTCGGCAAACTCTTCGCTTTCTCTTGCAAGACTTGATCCGCTTTTAACTCATCCATAAACTCCAAAACGGTTACTTTCGAACAGATCCCCGCCAAATCAATAGCCGCCTCGATACCGGAATTTCCACCGCCAACCACGGCGACATGTTTTCCCTTATAAAACGGACCGTCGCAATGAGGACAAAAAGCCACTCCACGCCCTATATACTCTGCCTCACCCGGTACATTCAATTTACGCCAGCTAGCGCCCGTAGCGATAATAACCGCCGGAGCCTTGAATATCTCACCTCCAGCCGTAGACAAAACCTTCTCGTTTCCTTCTATCGTTACCTTCTCTATACGACGATGCTCCAGCAGGTCAATCGGATATTGCCGCATATGCAAGCGCAGATTGTCAGCCAACTGGGTACCTGTTGTCTCCGGAACTGAAATCAGATTCTCAATTCCTACCGTCTCCTTCACCTGCCCGCCGATACGCTCCGCCACGACAGCGACACTCAGCCCCTTTCGTGCGGAATAAATAGCGGAAGAAGCACCAGCCGGCCCTCCACCGACCACAACCACGTCATATCGTTTTACCGTCTTCTCTGTCAGGCTCTCATTGATTCCATACTGAGCTTCCAGCTTCGATAACAATTCACCGAATTCCCCACGTCCTACATGGATCAGTTTTCCATCCGCAAAGACAGAGGGGACGCCTTGTATCTTCAAGGCATCAACTTCCGCCTGATTGATAGCCCCATCTACCATCTCATGATGGATCTGAGGATTTAAAGTCGTCATAGCGTTTAATGCCTGTACCACATCCGGGCAATTCGTACAAGTCAAAGAGACATAGGTCGTCAGATGTATCGGGCCATTCAAGGCTTTAACACGATTACAAATGCTCTCGTCCGGAAAATTCTTGCCTTTCCCATCTGAATTCAAGATCGCCAACAGCAAGGAAGTAAACTCGTGTCCATTAGGTACTCCACGAAACTTAATCCCCGTTTTCGCTCCATCCTTTAATAAAATGAATTCCAATCCATCCCCATCAGATACTCGCATAGATATTTTATCCGAACAAGAGGCAACATCACCTAATAAATCCAACAACTCTTGTCTACTTTCATGCGCAGGAGAGATCGATATATCAAAGGTATAATTCGCATTTAACCCTGCGAATATACCTTTTAATTGTTCTTTTAATGTTGATTCTAACACGATCTATACTCTTAATTATTTAGATTTTCCCTACCAAGTCAATGCTAGGTTTCAAGGTAGCCTCCCCTTTCTTCCATTTAGCGGGACAAACCTCACCATCATGTGAAGCGACAAACTGAGCGGCTTCAACTTTACGAAGTAACTCGGAAGCGTCACGACCGATATTGTTATCATGAATCTCGGCCACTTTGATCTTTCCTTCCGGATTTACCAAGAAAGTGCCACGGTATGCCATACCCTCTTCCTCAATCATCACACCAAACGCACGACTCAGTGCTCCAGTGGGATCCGCCAACATCGGATATTGGATCTTACGGATAGTCTCGGAAGCGTCATGCCAAGCTTTATGTACAAAATGAGAGTCTGTACTTACAGAGTAAATTTCTACTCCCATTGATTTAAACTGCTCATACTTCTCAGCCATATCGACCAACTCTGTTGGACAAACAAATGTAAAATCGGCCGGGTAGAAGAAAAAGATAGCCCACTTACCCAAAACGTCCTCGTTGGTTACAGTCTTGAAATTACCATTTTGAAAAGCTTGTACTTTAAACTCCGGAAGTTGAGAATTAATAATCGGTTCCATACTTGTTCCTATTTTTAAATGAATACTATTTGTTTTTATTTCCGATACAAAAATATAACATATTTCTTCATTAAAACAATTTTTCTAATCGATATATTTTATGAGGTTATAGATAACACTTTATCAATCAATAAAAAGGGCCTATCCTCACGGATAAGCCCTTCAATATCTTGGGTTTTGGATTACTACATAATTAGCGATTATAATTTACTTTATATACTTAATTGATTCTTTTGTATCCGTATACGGCACGGTCTCCCAATTCCTCCTCGATACGAAGCAGCTGGTTATATTTAGCCATACGGTCCGAACGACTTAATGATCCCGTCTTGATCTGTCCGCTATTGGTAGCGACAGCGATATCGGCGATCGTAGCGTCTTCCGTCTCACCGGAACGGTGTGAAGTAACGGTCGTGTATCCATGACGGTGAGCCATCTCGATAGCGTTCAGTGTCTCCGTCAAGGAACCGATCTGATTTACCTTGATCAAGATTGAGTTACCGCAACCTTCTTTAATACCCCTTGAAAGGAACTCTACATTTGTCACGAACAAATCATCTCCGACTAATTGGCAATGGTTACCAATACGATCTGTCAGTTTCTTCCAACCAGCCCAATCATTCTCACTCATACCATCCTCAATGGAATCGATCGGGTATTCGTTGATCAGCTTTTCCAGATAATCCACTTGTTCGTCGGAAGTACGTTTCACTCCTTTTTCTCCTTCAAACTTCGTGTAATCGTAGATTCCATCCTTATAAAACTCAGAAGAAGCGCAATCCATACCGATCATCACATCCTTGCCCGGTTCATAACCAGCCGCCTTGATAGCGGCGATAATTGAGTTCAAGGCATCTTCCGTACCTTCCAAATTCGGGGCGAAACCACCCTCATCACCAACAGCGGTACTTAACCCACGATCGTGCAATACCTTTTTCAACGCATGGAATACCTCAGCGCCCATACGTAAGCCTTCCTTGAAAGAAGCGGCACCTACCGGACGAATCATAAACTCTTGGAAAGCGATCGGAGCGTCGCTATGCGAACCGCCATTGATTATATTCATCATCGGAACAGGCATCACGTAGGTATTCGTTCCACCAATATATCTATATAAAGGAATATCCAAATAATTTGCGGCAGCTTTCGCTACAGCTAAAGAAACGCCAAGGATAGCGTTCGCACCTAGTTTCGATTTAGTTTTCGTACCGTCCAAAGCCAACATCGCATGATCGATACCTATCTGATCCAAGGCAGACATCCCTTTCAATGCCGGAGCGATAATCGTATTGATATTCTCAACCGCTTTCAATACGCCTTTACCACCATAACGCTTCTTATCGCCATCACGCAACTCCAAAGCCTCGTTCTCGCCGGTGGACGCACCGGAAGGCACAGACGCACGGCCCATAACGCCGGACTCTAGTAAAATATCAACCTCTACTGTCGGGTTACCTCTTGAATCTAGGATCTCACGTCCTGTAATCTTTTCTATTTTCATTGCTTCTACGTTTTTTAAACTGACGCAAATATAGATGGATTACTTGAACCGTGAAATCACCACAAATTGCTATTTTCGCCTCAATAATACCTGAATATAGGTAGAGGCTACAGCACTCCCGCCCGTACCCGGCTCAAAGATTCGGGTGTCATCAATAAATACGAGGCGATATGATTGACAGAAGCACGCTTCGCTACTTCCGGATATTCCTGTTGAAAACGCAGATAACGTTTTCTTGCCGACTCAAAACGCCAAGAGTCCGCTTTCTCTTGCGAAAGCATCAAAGCCCACTCCAGTATTTTCTGGTACAATCTATTAATAGCTAAAGATGTTTTCAATAAATCGCTAAATTCCGAAAAAGAGATCCGGTGATAAACCGTCGGTTCCAATGCCTCGATTAATAAACGCGTCGGTTCTCTTTGGAATGTGCTGGCTATACAAATAACGATATTTCCCTCACAGGAGAAATGCTCGGTAATATCACGTTTATTCTTATAGTAAAACTGGCGTAATAATCCCGATTCCACATAATATAAATATTTAGATATTTGTCCGTTATCCAACAATAATTCTCCTTTCGCAGCCTTACTTGATTCTATGATCGAGGCCAGAGAATCCAAATCCGCATCGGGTAATGGATAAAAACGTTTGGATATCATTTCGGCTATTTCTTGTGGTGTCTTCATACTATTCATCATTTTCTGATCTATATCATTTTTTATCTCCTTACAAAAATAGATATTTGTTGCACATAACAAAACAAACACATATTAAATAGTCAAGGTTAGTCTAGGCAAAAAATTATTACTATCGTTTAAAAGCTAATCGGATTAGATTGTTTTCCCTGATTAGCTGTTGCATAATCGCAAGGCTTGATCGAGAGATCAGGCCTTGTTATTTTCTGGTTTGTAGCGAGAGAATATCGCTTTCGCATTATCTAAACGTTCTTTTGATAAGGGCTCCACCCCCTTTAACGGATAATCGAGGCCTAATTGCTCATATTTATAGGTTCCCATCGTATGATAAGGCAACAATTCCACTTTGCGAACCACTTTATATGAACTGACATACCGAGCTAACGCCTCCAGCCACTCGTCATTATCCGTATATCCGGGGACAATAACATGGCGAATCCAAGTATCTATGCCACGTCTCTCCAATTCATCCAAAAACAGAAGCGTATTATCCTGCTTGACACCCGCCAGTAACGGATGCAAATCCGGGTTTAAGGTTTTGATGTCCAATAACACTAAGTCCGCATAATCCAAGACTTCCCAAGCTTTTGAGGTACATACGAAACCAGATGTGTCCAAAGCTGTGTGAAGACCTTGCTCTTGGCACAAACGGAAAAACTCTTTCAGAAACTCAGGTTGCAATAAAGGTTCCCCACCGGTAACAGTCACCCCCCCACGGGCGATAAAACTCTTATACCGTAAAACTTCCGTCAATAGCTCGCCGGGAGTCATCTGATATTTCACCTTCCCTTTCGGGTTCCAAGTATCCGGGTTATGGCAATACAGGCAACGCAACGGGCAGCCCTGCATAAAAACGACAAAGCGAATTCCGGGACCATCTACGGTCCCGAAACTCTCTAATGAATGTATCTTACCTTTTATCACTTACAGTGAATGGTTAATGGTTCTTGAAATAACATCCAACTGTTGTTCACGAGTCAGTTTCACGAAGTTTACCGCATATCCGGATACACGGATCGTAAGTTGCGGATATTTCTCGGGATGTTCCATAGCGTCGATCAACAAATCCTTATCAAATACGTTAACATTCAGATGCTGACCTCCATCCGGAGTAAAATAGCCATCCAATAAGCTAACCAGATTATTGATCTGCATTTCACGCTCCTTTCCCAACGTAGCCGGAGAAACAGCGAAAGTATAAGAGATGCCGTCGTGCGCATGCTGGAATGGAAGCTTCGCTACCGAAGCTAGCGCAGCGATAGCACCTTTCGTATCACGACCGTTCATAGGGTTCGCACCCGGAGCGAAAGGAGTTCCACCGATACGGCCATCCGGTGTCGTACCAGTCTTCTTACCATATACCACATTAGAGGTGATCGTAAGGATGGACTGCGTAGGTTTCGCATGGCGATAGGTCTCGTGCTGACGCAAATATTCCATGAACTTCTCGGTGATCTCTACAGCGATACTATCCGTACGATCATCGTTATTACCGAAAGGAACATATTCGCCCTCACGTTCGAAATCAACCGCCAAGCCACGCTCGTCACGGATCACACGTACTTTCGTATCACGGATAGCAGCCAACGAATCGGCAACGATAGAAAGACCGGCGATACCTGTCGCACGGATACGCTCTACATCCCCATCGTGAAGCGACATCTCGAATGCCTCATACGCATATTTATCATGCATATAATGGATTATCTTCAAGGCGTTCACATATACCTTCGCCAACCAGCGCATCATTTGTTCATACTTAGCCATCACCTCATCATACTCCAGATACTCACTGCGAACCGGTTCGAACATCGGGGCTACCTGTACGCCGCTACGCTCATCCCGTCCTCCATTGATCGCATACAATAAACACTTCGCTAAATTCGCACGAGCGCCGAAGAACTGCATCTGCTTTCCGATCTTCATGGGGGAAACGCAACAAGCGATACCATAATCATCCCCATAATCCGGACGCATCAAATCGTCATTCTCATATTGGATAGCCGACGTATCGATAGAGACCTTGGCACAGAAACGTTTCCAGTTCTCGGGAGCGTTCTTGAACCACAGCACCGTCAAGTTGGGTTCCGGTGCCGGACCTAAATTATACAATGTATGGAGATAACGATAGGAAGTTCTCGTTACCAAAGAACGTCCGTCCACTCCTTGACCGCCCAACGACTCTGTTACCCAAACCGGATCACCGGAGAACAAATCATTGTATTCCGGTGTACGTAAGAAACGAACGATACGCAACTTGATGATCAGCTGGTCTACTAACTCTTGCGCCTCCTCTTCCGTCATCTTACCCTCACGGATGTCTTTCTCGATGTAAATATCCAAGAATGTAGAGGTACGTCCGATAGACATTGCCGCACCATCCTGATCTTTTACCGCTGCCAGATAAGCCAAATACACAAACTGAACCGCCTCACGAGCATTTTGCGCCGGGCGGGTCACGTCGAAGCCATAACTAGCGCACATTCTCTCGAACGCTTTCAACGCCTTGATTTGCTCAGAAATCTCCTCACGGCTCTGGATAATCTCTTCCGTGATCTCTTGGATATCCAAACGATTCAAGAAACGCTTTTTCTCCTCGATCAAGATTGCCGTACCATATAAAGCGACACGACGATAGTCACCGATAATACGTCCTCTACCATACGCATCGGGCAAGCCGGTGATGATAGCCGAACGACGTGCGGCAACCATCTCTTCCGTATATGCGGAGAAAACGCCCTCGTTATGCGTCTTACGGTACTTCGTGAAGATCTCTTTCGTCATCGGGTCTAAATGATAACCGTAGGCTTCCAAGCTATTCTCGACCATACGGATACCACCCTTCGGGAAGATACCACGTTTCAGCGGAGCATCGGTTTGTAACCCAACGATAACCTCATTCTCCTTATCAATATAGCCCGGACCATATACATCGATCCCTTGAGGTAATTTTGTCTCGGCGTCATAAACTCCCTTTTCTCTCTCGACCTTAAACATCTCGGTCAGCTTGTTCCAGACCTTACGGGTCTTCTCGGAAGAAGCGACTAAAAAGGAATCATCCCCTTCATAAGGCGTATAGTTACTCTGGATAAAATCTCTTACATTGATCTCTCTCTTCCAGGTCTCACCCTTAAAGTGATCCCAGTACTCATTCTCAAATTTCATAAACAATCTTATCTAATACCACATTTTTACCGGCACAAAGGTAAAACTTTTATCCTCATGTTCCTGTAACATTTGCGACACCCCTCTAAAATCCCTATAAATAGGTATTAAAAATATACAAGAAGAAACGGGATAGTAATGCGATGCTTTGCACGAAGTCTCCATTTTATTCACTATCTTTGCCTACAGAACGTAAAAGTTAATCTGGATCAAACACATGAGAAATATCCTGTTTACCGTTTTATTTATAGGAATACTATCTTTAATCGCATCTCCTATCTCACTCGCGTCTAAATCTTTGCATAAGGCAAATATGATTAATTTGTCGAACAATGCCATTATTTGCATGCATCAAGATCCGGATGGCTATTTGTGGATCGGGACTTACGACGGACTTAACTTATACAACGGAAAAGATACGTATGTATATCGTTTCGAATTAAATAACAAAAACTCTCTTTGTAGTAATATCATTCACAAAATATCCGACGCAGAACCCGGCTTTTTATGGATATCAACCTCTTTAGGTATCAATAAATTCTCGCTAAAGAAACGGAAAGTCACCGAGTCTTACCCGGGATACATGGAGAGTGATCTGGTAGCGACCGATTCATCCGGTATCACATTAGCCATTTGTAAAGAAAACCGGATATCTTGTTACACCCCATTTAGCGATGGATTCCGGGATCTGCCGAGAGAAGGGATAGGCCCTCAAACCGTACGGACTTTATTCGCCGGAACAGACGGATATTTTTATTTACTATTGACCTCGGGAATACTGAAAAAGTTAACACCGGATTTCTCCAATACAACTTTTAATTTACTATCGGAAGAACGCCAATTCCATAATAAACCGATCTTATCCGCATTTCATGAGAATAACCATATCTTCATTGTCGATACCGACAATAAGTTATATCGCCAACAGGTAGACGGAAGCGGGAAAGAATTCCTGTTTGATCTGTCTGGAATGACAAATAAATATGGAAACATCATTAAGATATGTACCTTCCAATCCAATGTATATATCGTTTTCCGTAACGGCAATATTCTAGACCTAAGCCAACCGGAAAACACGATAGACACGGGCATCGGTATCTTTTGCCTGATGAACGATAAAAGACAGGAGATTCTTTGGGTAGGGACCGATGGACAAGGCATACGGATGTTTTACGATAAACCCGATCTTTTCGGCTCTATCTTACTCAAGGATTTACCGATTAATATACAGAACCCCATACGTTCTTTATATACAGACAATGATCGATCCCTTTGGTTCGGGACAAAAGGAGACGGAATTGTCCGGATACAAGCCTATGACACTTACCCAAACAAAAAGGCGATTCCACAAAGCGCTATCACGCATTTCACCACCGCCGACGGATTATCCAGCAACCGGGTATATAGCTTCCAGAGAAGCGAATTCCATCCTTGTATCTGGATCGGTACGGAAGGCCCGGGGCTCTGTTATTATTCTTATAAAGAAAATCGAATAAAGACGATCCCGCAGCAAGAGGACACTCCCCCTATCCGCTATATCCATTCTATTTGTGAGGTAAACGACTCGACATTATGGTTGGCGACAACCGGCAACGGATTACTGAAGGTTACTTTACGTATGGATAAAGTCACGCCTACAATCAGTAAGATACAAACCTTCCCGCTAAAAAACGGGGAGAATACCTGCAAAGAGATTCAATCCATGATATATGATAACGACTCGACCTTATTTCTCGGGAGTCGTGGCGGTTATGGGGTTATTAGTTTTAACATATTCAACCAGAAATATGAGTTCCTGCAAACCAACAATTTAAGGAATCCGGCCATTGGAGACGTGTTATCTGTATGCCAGACCGAGGATTCTACTTTCTATGCAGGCGCCAGCTCCGGACTTACCCGGATTAAATTTAAAAGAGGAAAGATACATTTACGCCAATTCGATAAAAGCAACGGGATCGCAAACGACATGATCCATGGCATTCATGAGGGGAATGATAGCTGTATCTGGTTAAGCACCAATAAAGGTCTCACCAAATATAATCCCCGGAATAATTTTTTCCATAATTATCATCAACCTTATTTTAGCGTCACGGAATTCTCTGATGACGCTTATTGGAAATGCCCATACTCCGAGCGTTTATTCTTTGGAGGCATCAACGGATTAGTCTGGGTAAATAAACAAACGGAGCCGGAGCATACCTATCAACCCGAATTAAGTTTCTTCGAGTTGCAAATGGATAAACAAATCCTTCCATTATATAAGGACATCAGCCGGAACGGTGTAACGGTTCCGGCTGATGTGCAATCGTTAACGATTGCGTTCGTCGCTCCGGATTACATCAACGGGGAGAATTACGAGTATTCGTATCAGTTGGTCAACTATAATTCCTCTTGGGAAAAATTGCAAAAGACAAACAAGGTAACTTTCATGAACCTCCCGTACGGGGAATACTTGCTGAAAGTCCGTTATCGTAACGATGTCATTGATTCGTCGGCAAAAGAATACACCCTACCTATCAAGGTATTACCTCCTATTTATCTAAGCTCATTAGCTATTTTCACGTATCTTTTTATCGGTACGGTTTTAATCATCATTGCCATCTATCGCATCCATTACCAAATACTAAAGAAACAGAAACAAATAGCAGACAAGATCAAGGAGGAGCAAAAAGAGAAGCTATACGAGTCTAAGCTGAATTTCTTTACCCATATCACGCATGAGTTATGTACCCCGCTTACCTTGATCAATGGCGTGGAGAATTATATCCAAGCCTATGCCGCCACCTCAAAAGACAAGACATTAGAAAAATACACTTCAGTCCTCCGGGAAAATGTAGAGGAACTGAACGGGCTTATCCAAGAAATCCTTGATTTCCGGAAAGCGGAAGACGCTGGATTCAGTCATACGCACATCCGAAGAGTATCCGTATCCTCTCTTTTGCGAACTCAATTCGAATGGTTTTACCCACTATCCGAGCAACACCAAATCCAATTCAAGATCGATGCTCCCAAAGAGCTTTATTGGAATACGGATTCCGTCTATTTCAAGAAGATCCTAGCAAATCTGATTTCCAACGCATTTAAGTATACGGAAGACGGGGGCACGGTTCGTATCTCCTTACATGAGGAGGAGAACTTCCTCGTCCTTAAAGTTTACAACACCGGCAAAGGAATCGAGGAGGCAGACATGCAAAATATTTTCGACCGATATCGTATCCTTGGCACGATGGATAACGACGATAACAGGCAAAATACGGCACGGAATGGCCTCGGCTTATTTATCTGCCACAGCCTCGTACAATCCTTAGGTGGTAAAATCGACATAGAGAGTGAGGTCGGCCAATATGCTGAATTTACAGTTACCTTACCTTTTGGCATCGTAGAGGAGAGCTCAGACGACACGATAGACGAAGATATTCCCGTATCGCTTCCTTCCCCAAACACGGATATACAAAAGCCGCAAATCTCACATACGGCACAAAAAGAGACGGAAGATAAACCGATGATACTCGTTATCGACGATCATAAAGACATCGTCTGGCTAATCACGGAAACCCTCTCTTCCGAATATCAGGTTCAGGAAGCTTATAATGCGGAGGAGGCTCTGGAATTCCTCAAGCAATACACTCCCTCCCTTATCATCACCGATATCATGATGCCTAATATCGACGGATTGGAATTGATCTCTCTTATCAAGGAAAATAGATATACCCGTCATATCCCGCTTATTATCGTATCTGCCAAAATATCAGACCAAGAGCAAGCGGCAGGACTTAATATAGGAGCGGATGCCTATCTAACCAAGCCTTTCTCGCCAACAGTTCTCCTATCCGTCGTGAACCGATTGATGACAAATCAAAGAGAATTAAAAGAGTATTTCTATTCTCCGGAAAGTGCTTATCAATATACGGAAGGGCAATTATTACATCAAGAAGACAAGGAATTCCTTGACGCCGTAACCGCTATCATCAAAGAAAATGTCAGCAAGGAAGGACTCGGTCCCGAGCTGGTAGCGGACGCACTGAATATAAACACCCGCATCTTATATCGCCGTTTCAAGAAAATATCTACCATGACGCCGAGTGATTTTATAAAGGATTATAGGTTAAACTATGCAGCGCAATTACTCGTAAATACCAACATGAGCGTTCAGGAAATTATTTATAATGTAGGGATTTCTAACAAATCATACTTCTATAGGGAGTTTGCCCGTAAATATAACATGACTCCTAAAGAATACCGCACAAAAGAGGCATAAATCATTGATTCCTAAATAGTGTCATAATCTACCAAAAGAGTATCATAATCTGCCATATGCATTTCATGACACTTCTTCGGTATTTCAAAGCACTCTTCAATTCGTTAAGACCTATTAATATTGCTGTCGAATAACAAAGCAAACCGCTTGTGTGTATTCTTCCTTCGGGAAGCACATTATTAACTTTTAATTTAATGTTTTTATGAAAAAAAAGAGTGAAGGTAAGACGAGGAAATGCCTGACTTTATTAGGTGGACGAACCTCTTTGTTACTTTGTTTATCTTTAATGTTTCAGTCCTCTTATGCGGCCGAAGATTCTACTGTTCCTGAAATGGGAAACATGGAGATTCATCAGATCGCACAGCAAAGTTCAACCATTAAAGGTGTAGTAAAAGACCAAAAGGGTGAACCTCTGATTGGCGTTAGTATTGTTGTGAAAGGAACCACGAACGGAACAGCTTCGGACTTTGACGGAAATTTCACCTTGGATGTGCCGGATAACAGCACATTGGTATTTTCCTTCATCGGCTTCAAATCCCAAGAAGTTCGTTATACCGGGCAAAAAACATTGAACATAGTCTTAGCTGAAGACTCTGAGACACTAGACGAGGTAGTAGTCGTAGGTTACGGTTCCCAAAAGAAAGGTGAGATCACCTCATCCGTTACCAGCGTGAAAGCATCCGACTTTAACAAGGCACCGGTAGTGAACCCGATGCAATTGGTGGAAGGACGTGTAGCTGGTCTGACTGTATCACGTGGTAGCACCGACCCGAATGGCGAGGTAAAAGTACAGATGCGTGGTGCCTCATCTCTGAAAGGTAGCAATGAGCCTCTCGTTATTATCGACGGTATGCCGGGTAATATGACTTCTTTGAACGCTATCGCACCCGAGGATATCGAGGCGATCGACGTATTGAAAGACGGTTCCGCAGCCGCTATCTACGGAACCCGGGGTAATAACGGTGTGATCATCGTCTCCACGAGACGTCCGCAAGCCGGAACTACTCAAGTGGATTACTCAGGATATATCATGCACGAGGCGGTTTATAAACGGCCGGAAATCTTAAATGGAGACGAGTTCGTCGCTTATGGCAAGGAAACCAACAACGCCAATATCCGCGACTTTGGTGGACGGGATAACCATTACGACGCTTTATTGAATAAGAGTAATTTCACCCATGTACACAACTTGACCGCTACCGGTGGTAATGGTAAGACAAACTATCGCGCTTCTTTAAATTACAAAAAGAATGATGGTATGATCCGTAACACCAGCCGTGAAACGATCAATGGCTCTATCGCCGTGAACCACCGTGCGTTTGATGATAAACTACAGCTTTCTTTCAATCTAGCAAACTCTTTCGTGAAAGTGGACGCGGTTTCCGATGATGTGGATAAGGTAGGAGATATCCCTAATTACGGCATATTATACCAGGCGATCCGTATCAACCCGACGATGCCTATTTATAAGGAAGACGGCTCCTTCTGGGAAACTTACAGCGGTTACGAAGATTTCAACCCGGTAGCCCGCATATACCAGCGTACCAAGAAAAAGGAATTCAAGAATTTATTGGCGAACTTCAAGGCTCAATATGAGATTATCCCCGGTCTGACAGCCGCCGCTTTCTTCGCTATGGAGAAGAACGACGCATTAACTAACGATTATAGTATGCGTGAGGAATATAGCCAATATAAAGACGGTACAAACGGACGCGCCAAAAAAGAATATTATCAGAATACCAATCGTACTACTGAATGGACAGCAAACTACAATACTTCCATCAACGGCGTACACAATATTACCGGTTTGCTGGGATACAGTTACCAAGATTTTGAATACGAGCAATTCAGCGCCGAGAACAAGAACTTCTTGACGGACGTATTCGGTACCAATAACCTAGAAGCCGGCGGTTACCTAAAAGATGGTAAGGCCGAGATGAAGAGTAAAAAAGAGACCAGCAAACTGATCGCCTTCTTCGCCCGTGCCAACTATAATTACGACGGTAAATACATGGCCAGCGCCTCTATCCGCCGTGAAGGTTCCACAAAGTTCGGAGCGAACAACAAATGGGCTTGGTTCCCCTCTGTCAGCGCAGGCTGGATGATCTCTCGTGAGGACTTCATGGAGAGCCAAGAAGTATTCGACGTATTGAAATTCCGTGCCGGTTTCGGTATCACGGGTAGTCTACCTACCGATCCATATATGTCTCTCGCTACCTACGGCACAGGTGCTGGAGCTTGGAACGCTTACACCGGTTCATGGCTAACCGCCACTTACGGTCCGAATATCAACCCGAATCCGGATTTGAAATGGGAGAAGAATGAGTCCTTGAACATCGGTTTCGACTTCGGCTTGCTAGGTGGACGCCTAAATGGTACGATCGATTGGTATAGTCGTACGACTCGCGACTTGATCAGTAGCTACAATGCCCAACAGCCATCCTTGATCTACAACACGATCACCACCAACGTAGGCACGATGAGAAATAGAGGTATAGAATTAGCATTAAACGCAGAGGTCGTAAAGACTAAGGATTTCTCTTACACGGCTAATTTCACGTTCTCATACGAGAATAATAAATTGACATCTTTGTCTAACGACGTGTACAAATCTTCTTACGAGGATCAATATGACCTGCCCTCTCCGGGTAACCCGGGCAAGGCTTACCGCCTACAAGAAGGACAGCCGATCGCGTCATTCTTCGGTTATGTATGCGATGGTATCAATCCGGACGGAACTTGGAATCTTCGCGACATAGACGGAAAGGAAGGTCTGTCTGACGCTGACCGTACCTTTATCGGTAATGGTTTGCCGAAATTCAAGGCTGGCTTACAGAACACATTTACCTATAAGAACTTTGACTTCAGCTTCTTCCTGCGCGGTATGTTTGATTATGACGTATTGAACGAGGGTGCTATTTATTTCGGAACGACTGTTAATATTGATCAGTCTGGCACAAACGATACAAGGATGCCTTGAAGAACAAGGTAACAGAGCAACCATTGTTCTCTTCTTATTATCTAGAGAAAGGGAACTTCTTGAAGATCGATAACGTGACACTAGGTTATACATTCAACTTCAAAAATAATAAATATGTGCGCAACTTACGTATTTATGGTAATGTCACCAATCTTGCGACTATTACAGGATACTCTGGTTTAACCCCTGACGTAAACGTAACAGGACTACAAGCAGGTATAGAGAAGCGCGGATCTTATCCCACCACCCGTACCTTCACGTTTGGCGTTAATTTTGGATTCTAATTAAGTAACAATAGATTTAAGACAATACAATGAAAGCTTTAAAAAATATATGCGCAATTTCATTATTGCTGGGAGCTACCGCATTTACCTCTTGTACGGACCTGACAGAGGAAATACATAGCTCGGTAATCGCTGAGAATTATTACAACAATGCAGGCGAGGTAATGGCCGCCATGATGCGTCCATGGGGACACTTCTGTGGAACTATGCAAGTAGCCCAATCGCCTTGGTCATGTAACGAGTTATCTTCCGACTGTGCCGCATGGCCTCAAAAAGGTCGCCACGGCTATGACAATGGAGACTGGATTCGCTTACACCGCCATCAATGGATTCCTACGGATGGTCAAGTAGTGGATGCTTGGAAAAAATTATTTGAAGGTATCGGATATGCTAACAACTTCCTTACAGATACAGAGAATATAGATTTTGAAGCACTCCAAGTTCCAATGTCTAAAGCACAAGCACAAGCGGAGATGCGTGTATATCGCGCTTACTGTTATTGGTATGTGATGGATATGTTCGGTACGGCTCCAATTTGCGAGAAAATCGGTGAAATCAATCCTTCCTCCAAATCTCGCGCAGAGTTATTCGCTTGGATCGAAAAAGAGTTAAACGAGAGTATTCCTTCTTTGTCAGAGAGTAAAACAGAGACCTACGGACGTGTATCCAAATGGGGGGCTTACGCATTATTGGCTCGTCTCTATTTGAATGCGGAAATTTATACTGGACAAGCACGCTGGGATGATTGTATCGCAGCTTGCGATGAATTAGCTAAGGGAGGTTTCGCATTGGATAAGAAGTGGAACGACACTTTCCGTGCGGATAACGACAAGCGATCTACCGAGATTATCTGGTCAATCGTGTATGATGAAGTATATGCCAAAGGAATGGGTTGGTATCAACGTTGGTTGCATTACGCACACCAAACTGGCTGGGATTTGCAATCCGGTCCTTGGAACGGCTTGGTGACACAACCGACCTTTTATGACTCATTCGCTGACAACGACTTGAGAAAAATTGAGGGTTTCTTGATCGGTAAGCAATATCCTCGCAAAGTAGATGAAAACGGTAATTACTACTACGACACGACCGCAGAGCCTTTGAAAGGTTCAGAGGAGTACAATGGGCAGGATTTGGTATTCGTAAACTACATTAAGTCCATGACCGAGGGCGAAGAAAACAGCGGCGCTCGCTCTATCAAGTATGAAATCCAACCGGGTACTACCGGCGATATGAACAACGACTGGGTGATGTTCCGTTATTCCGAGGTTATCTATAACAAAGCGGAGGCCTTGATGCGTAAGAACGGAGGCAAAGCAACGCAAGAAGTGGTAGATATGATCAACAGCGTTCGTCAACGTTCTTTCAAGGCAGAGGATTGGGAGAAAGCGAAATATACGACCGCTACATTGACAATGGATGAGTTCTTAGCCGAAAAAGGTAGAGAGTTTGCTTTCGAAGGAATCCGCCGTACAGACTTGGTTCGTTTTAACAAGTTCGTAACCACTTCTTGGTGGGACAAGACTGCATCCAACGAACCAAAGCGTAATATCTTCCCTATTCCGCAAAGACAATTGGATGCTAACGCAAACTTATCTCCGAACGAGGCTAACTCATTGTTCTAAATATCAACTAAGTATAGTAGAAATCCATTATTAACAAATTAGCACTTGACAATGATAGAGGACTACTATACTTATTGATCTGAAAATATAAAAGGTTACCTTTGTCACTATCAAAGGTTATCCTTGGAACTATCAAAGGTGACCTTTTATGTTTCATCCTTTTCTAACTAATTGATACGACATGATAAATCTCAAGAAATCGATGTGTTGCCTCTTTCTGGCAGCCAGCTCAACAGTAGCGATCGCACAGACCAGTGTAGTTGATCTTGTAAACCCGATCATCGGGACGAATGGAATGGGACATACGTTCCCGGGTGCTTGCGTACCCTTCGGACTCGTACAACTCAGTCCGGATACGGATACCATACCACACAACGTAGATGGTAAATACCAACCTCGCTCCTACGAGTATTGTGCGGGTTATCAACATAAAGACAGTAGCATCGTAGGATTCAGCCACACCCACTTCAGCGGTACCGGCCACTCCGACCTCGGGGATATCTTGATTATGCCTACCACCGGAACGTTGAAGCTAAACCCCGGAACGGCCACGAATCCCGATGGCGGTTACCGTTCCCGTTTCTCGCATGGCACCGAGATATCCCGTCCCGGATACTACGAGGTGATGCTCACCGATTATGGCGTAAAGGCACAACTGACCACCACCCAACGGGTCGGCATCCACAAATACACATACCCTACGAACAGTGAGAACCAACGCATTATCCTTGATATGATTCACGGGATCTATAACTATGACGGCAAAGTTCTTTGGACCAATATTCGCGTAGAGAACGATACGCTGGTAACCGGCTATCGTATCACAAACGGTTGGGCACGTACCAACTATACTTATTTCGCCATGTCTTTCTCCAAACCGATCACGCATTACGGATGCGAAGAGAAAGCGAAAGTTAATTATCGGGGCGGTTATGCCAAGTTCAATATGAAAGAGAACTTCCCGGATATCGGAGGACGTAAGATCGTCGCTTATTTTGATTTCGATCCGAAAACGTCTGATGAGTTGGAAGTGAAAGTCGCCCTTTCCGGAGTCAGCACCGAGGGAGCCTTGAAAAATCTACGTGCCGAGGCTTCCGGTGCGGACTTCGACCAATTAGCCGCCAAAGCCTCCGATACTTGGAATAAAGCGCTCTCCGTCATCGACGCGAAAGGAAGCGATGATCAATTGGCTATGCTTTACACCTCCTTGTATCACACGATGATCAATCCTTGCGTATATACGGACGTTGACGGTCAATACCGCGGACTCGACCATAATATCCATCAAGCGGACGGATTCACGAACTATACGGTTTTTTCCGTATGGGATACCTATCGTGCCCTACATCCCCTGTTCAATATCATCAACCGACAAGTTAACACGGATATCGCCAAATCTATGTTGAAACATTGCGAGCAAAGCGTTCATCATGCCTTGCCGATCTGGAGCCATATGGCAAACGAGAACTGGTGCATGATCGGTTATCATTCCGTCTCTGTCTTGGCAGATGCTATCGCCAAAGGATTACCGATCGATAAAGACGCCGCGTTAAAAGCGATGATCAACAGCTCTACGATTCCGTATTATGAGGGAACCAAAGAGTTTATGGAATTAGGTTATGTTCCTTTAGATCGCAACGGTAGCGCAGGCTCCTTGACTTTGGAGTATGCTTATGATGATTGGACAATCTATAATACAGCTTTATTAGTGGGAAACCGATCCGTGGCCGATACCTATAAAAAGCGTGCGTCCAATTACGCGAATGTATTCGATACCTCGATCGGATATGCCCGTCCCCGTTATACGAATGGTAAATTCAAAGAGGACTTCAGTTTGTTAAGCACGCACGGTGAAGGGTTTATCGAGGGAAATGCCTTGAATTATTCCTTCTATGTCCCTCAAGATGTCAATGGTATGATTCAGTTGATGGGAGGCGAGCAAGCATTCATCACTAAAATGGATTCCTTATTCACGATGCATCTTCCCGATGAGTTCTTTGCCGAGACCGAAGACGTAACCAAAGAAGGATTACTAGGAGGTTATGTACACGGCAACGAACCCAGCCATCACATCCCATTCTTATACGCATGGACCAGCCAGCCTTGGAAAACCCAATTCTGGCAACGCGAGATCATGAATAAGATGTATCGCAACAATATCGACGGCCTTTGCGGTAACGACGACTGCGGCCAGATGTCCGCTTGGTATATCCTTTCCGCCATGGGATTCTATCCGGTTTGCCCGGGTACGGATCAATACGTATTAGGCGCTCCTTACCTTCCCTATATGAAGGTCCGCTTGGAGAATGGTAAGACTTTCGAGGTAAAAGCCAATAAAGTCAGCGACAAGAACCGTTATGTAAAAGCGGTAAAGCTAAACGGGAAACCCTATACCAAAGGATACATCACGCAGGATGACATCATGAACGGTGGAACGCTCACTTTCGAGATGACTTCCAGCCCGAACAAAAAGCGATTGTTCAACGGAGAGGATCGCCCTTATTCACTGACGGATTAACCCATTTTATCAGAAAAAACAGACAAGACTCATGAAGTATAAACAATTAATCAGCGGTGCTTTCCTGCTGTGGACTTGCATCGCTTGCTCCGGCAAAAAGGAACAGGCGGCTACAGTAGCGGAAGCCACCTCAAATCCTTGGGATAATTATTACATCGGAAAGATCGATTTCAAGAATCTTTCCCCCGAGGCTAAGGGCTCGGCGATCTATGCCGCCGTTATCCCTGATCCGGAAGCTTATATTACCAAGCACGCCCGCAAGGTCGTAGAGACGCTTTATTTCACTCCGGAAGATAGTATCCCGGGCATCGAGGAGATCCACTATACATTAAAGGAATACGACGGGGTATCCGCAAAAGACGGAGCGCCCCCTTCCATCAGTATCGTATACAGCACGAAATGGATCGAGAAAAGTTTTGCCAATAATGACACCGCGAAAGTGGATTACGAGACCCGTGGCGTATTATACCATGAGCTGACGCATGGTTTCCAATTGGAGCCTCAAGGCATAGGTAGCTATGGGACTAATAAGACTTTCTGGGCTATGATAGAAGGTGTGGCGGATGCCGTAAGATACCTGAACGGCGGTTTTACCTTGGAAGATCGTCCCAAAGGCGGCCATTATATGGATGGTTACCGCACGACAGGCTTCTTCCTCGCATGGCTTACGCAAACCAAGAGCCCGGATTTCCTGCGGAAGTTCAACCGAAGCACATTAGAGGTTATTCCTTGGTCGTTCGATGGTGGCGTGAAATATGCGCTCGGCAATGATTACGACATAGACTCCTTATGGAAAGAATATATGGCAACGATGGGAGATGAAGCGTAGCCCCGGCAAAGGCTACGACCAACGGCGGTAACACTCAACAAGTTACCGCCGTTCTTTTATAGTATCACTCCCGACCTTCCGCCAATAGGCATTATAAGGTCGCAACAATGCCCATCGTAAGCTCCTTATACTGCCCATCCTAACAACCTTACAATGGGCATTGTTACATTATTCCCCTAAAACACCTTCCTTATTTGCATTTCCGTAAACATATATCTACTTTTGCGAAAAAGTAAATATGGAACTTTATACCCGAATCCTATTGCCGAAAGCACGATTCTCTTTCTCGTATGAGGACCGGGTCGTGATGATGGGCTCCTGCTTCGCCGAGAATATCGGGCGGAAGCTGGAAGAGAATAAATTCTCCGTAGATATAAACCCATTCGGTACTCTGTATAACCCAGCTTCCGTAGCGGAAGGATTGCGGATGCTGCTACGCCCGGAGCGTTTTACCTCCGGGGATTTATTCCGGCATGAGGGCGTATACCATAGTTTTACCCATCATAGCCGTTTCTCCGCTTCCTCGGAAGAAGAATGCCTAGACCATATAAACAGCCGCTTATCCCAATCTTCCGATTTCCTGCGAAAAGCGACCCGGTTGGTAATCACGTTGGGAACCGCTTTCGTGTACCGCCTCAAGAGCGACGGGCGAATCGTGTCGAATTGCCATAAGCTACCGGAAAAGATGTTCGATCGGCAACGATTATCCACGCAAGAGATCGTCGAGGACTGGAAACCTCTGTTACTAGCCCTTTGGGAACAAAACCCCGCCTTGAAAATCTTATTTACCGTAAGTCCAATCCGCCACTGGAAAGACGGGGCGCACGAGAACCAACTCAGCAAAGCCACCCTATTGCTAGCCACGGACGCCTTACAGAAAGATTATCCCGGCCGAATCGCCTACTTCCCCGCTTATGAGATCCTTATGGACGAGCTCCGGGATTATCGTTTCTATGCGGACGATATGCTCCATCCCTCCCCATTGGCCATTGATTATATTTGGCAACGTTTTATCGAAAATTTCTTATCCACAGACACTTCGGCAATCCTTAAAGAATGGGGTGATATTCAAAAAGCTATTAACCATAAGCCCTTTCAACCGGATAGCGAGGCCTATAAGCGGTTTATCCTTCAAACTTTGTTAAAGATGGAACGAATTAGCGAGAAAATTCCTTCCTTTGATATCAGAAAAGAGATCGAAATAGTAAAGTCTAAACTAAAATAAAAGAATGGAATACGCAATTAAAGAAATAGCAAGAGTTATCGGTGCTAAAACAAACCAATTGCTTGACGATACGGTCAGTTTATTGTTGACTGACAGCCGTCGTCTCTCCTTCCCGGAAAAAAGCCTCTTCTTCGCCTTGAAAACCAAGACGAACGACGGACATAGATATATACAGGAACTCTATAAACTTCGTGTTCGCAACTTCGTGGTAAGCGATATGCTACCGGAGTTCGAGAGCATGAAGGATGCGAACTTCCTGATCGTAAAAGATACGTTACGGGCTTTACAAAAGCTGGCCACCCACCACAGGAAGCAATTCAATATCCCCGTGATCGGCATCACCGGTAGCAACGGAAAGACGATCGTAAAGGAATTCCTCTATCAACTGTTGCATAACGAGTTCAACATCGTACGTTCGCCCCGGAGCTACAACTCCCAGTTGGGGGTTCCTCTCTCGGTATGGCAGATGAGCGAGAAAAATACACTGGGCATCTTCGAGGCCGGTATCTCACAACCGGACGAGATGGAACGCCTGCAACCCATTATCGCCCCCACGATCGGTATCATCACGAATATCGGGGAGGCTCATCAAGAGAATTTCCTCTCCTCCAATCAGAAATGTATGGAGAAGCTGACGCTTTTCAATGATTGCGAAGCCATTATTTATGATGGGGATGATTTATTTATCGCCAATTGTATCGAATCGGCTTGCCTTTCCCATAAAGCGATCGCATGGAGCCGTACGGACTCCGAGGCTCCTTTGTTTATCGAGTCTATCGATAAGAAAGAGTTTGAGACGATCATTCACTGTACTTTACTGGGCTTCAACCGGGTCGTTACCATTCCGTTCACGGACGACGCTTCTATCGAGAACGTGATCCATTGTATGGCGGTTATGCTTTACCTAAAACCCACCAGCGTAAACGACGTAACAAAATTCTTGCATCTTGAGCCGGTGGCTATGCGATTGGACGTAAAGCAAGGTATCAACAATTGCCTGTTGATAAATGATACCTATAACTCGGATATCAACTCCTTGGATATCGCGCTCGATTTCCAACAAAGCCGCCGGGTAGGCAAGCAATTAAAGAGCACTTTAATCCTCTCCGATATCCTTCAATCGGGCACCTTGCCGAAATCTCTATATAAGAAGGTCGCCGATTTGGTTCGCCGTAAGAAGATAGATCGTATCATCGGTATCGGCCGCGACTTAAAGGAATATGCTTCCGTCTTCGAGATCGAGAAGGAGTTTTACACGACCACCGAGGAATTTATCAAGTCTCCTTCCTTCAAGAAATTCAAGGATGAGTTGATCTTGATTAAAGGTTCCCGCCATTTCCATTTCGAGCAGATCTCCGAGTTGTTGGAGAAGAAAGTGCATGAGACGATCCTAGAGGTAAATCTGGACGCGATCGTACACAACTTCAATCAGTATCGTTCCAAGCTAAAGCCGGAGACTAAGATGGTTTGTATGGTAAAAGCTTTTGGTTATGGAGCCGGCTCTTACGAGTTGGCGAAGACCCTTCAAGAACATCGTTGCGACTATCTGGCCGTGGCGGTAGCCGACGAGGGAGCCGAATTGCGTAAAGAAGGCATCTCGATCCCCATTATCGTCATGAATCCGGAATTCAGCAGTTTCAATGTCTTGTTCGAGAACCATCTGGAACCGGAAGTCTATAGCTTCCGCCTATTGGATGCCATGATCCGGGAGACCGAGCGCAGAGGGATCACCTCTTACCCTATCCATATCAAGATCGATACCGGCATGCATCGCCTAGGGTTTCAACCGGAGGATGTCCCGGCGATCTGTGAACGCTTGAGAGCGCAATCCGGGGTTATCGCCCGTTCGGTCTTCTCTCATTTAGCCGGAAGCGACTCGTACGTCTTCGATGATTTTACCCATCAACAATTGGATAAATTCACCAAAGCCGCAGGGGAACTAGAAAGCGGGTTAGAGTATAAGGTAATCAAACATATCCTAAACTCCGCGGGAATCGAGCGTTTCGCCGCTTATCAAATGGATATGGTACGTTTAGGTATCGGTTTATATGGAGTAAGCGCATCCGGACAAAAAGGCTTACGGAATGTCAGCACCTTGAAGACAACGATCTTACAAATACAAAACGTACCCGCAGGGGATTCGATCGGTTATAGCCGTATGAGTTATGTGAAACGTGATTCCCGGATCGCTATCATCCCGATCGGATACGCCGACGGACTGGATCGCCACTTCAGCAACGGAGGTGGGGAGGTCTTGATCAATGGACAACGCTGTCCGATTATCGGCAACATCTGCATGGACGCTTGCATGATCGATGTCACCGACATCCATGCGCAAGAAGGCGACGCCGTAATTATTTTCGGCGACGAACTACCGGTGAGCGAACTTTCGGATAAACTGAAAACAATCCCTTATGAGATATTAACCTCTATCTCGCCTCGGGTAAAGAGGGTTTATTTCCGGGAATAAGAAGTAACCGCCAACAAAGAATGGCTCTACCTTGTTTTAATATCAAGGCACATATTCAAATGTCAGGCTATGATATTCATTTGCGTATGTTGCACATTTTGTGTATGTTTGTGCCGTAATTAATAAACAAGAGGTATGAGTCATAATTTATTGAAAGGCAAGAGAGGCATTATCTTCGGTGCGCTGAACGATATGTCTATCGCCTGGAAAGTGGCAGAAAGAGCCGTAGAGGAAGGTGCGACTATCACGTTAAGCAATACGCCTATCGCTGTTCGTATGGGTCAGGTAGATGCTTTGGCGGAGAAGTTGAATGCGCAGGTAATCCCGGCGGACGCAACCAGCGTAGAGGATCTGGAGACCGTATTCGCGAAGTCAGTGGAAATATTAGGTGGTAAAATAGATTTCGTTTTACATTCTATCGGTATGAGCCCGAACGTACGCAAGAAACGTACGTACGATGATCTGGACTATGGAATGCTGGAAAAGACGTTGGATATCTCCGCTATTTCTTTCCACAAGATGCTACAGGTAGCAAAGAAACAAGACGCTATCGCCGAGAATGGTTCCGTGGTGGCATTAAGTTACGTGGCCGCCCAGCGCACGTTCTTCGGATACAACGATATGGCGGACGCTAAGAGCCTGTTGGAATCTATCGCCCGTAGTTTCGGTTACATCTATGGCCGTGAGAAAGGCGTACGTGTGAACACGATCTCCCAATCCCCGACAATGACAACCGCGGGTAGCGGCGTGAAGGGAATGGAACACTTGATGGACTTTTCTAACAAGATGAGTCCACTGGGTAACGCCAACGCCGACGAGTGCGCGGACTATTGCGTAATGATGTTCTCCGACTTTACCCGCAAGGTAACGATGCAGAACCTATACCACGACGGTGGTTTCTCAAGCATGGGTATGAGCCTCCGGGCCATGAACCAATATAGTAAAGGATTAGAGGAATATACAGACGAGAACGGACACATTATCTACGGCTAATATGTTAGTGAGAATCTATCCGGAGAATCCGAATCAAAAAGAAATAGACAAGGTCGTCAAAGTCCTGCAGGACGGCGGCCTTGTCGTTTATCCTACCGACACGGTATACGCCATCGGTTGCGATGCGCTGAACGTACGTGCGGTAGAGAAAATATGTCAGATGAAAGGGGTTAATCCACAGAAAAGCAACCTGTCTATCATCTGCTACGACCTGTCTAATCTTAGTGAATACGCCAAGGTAAGCAACGCCGCTTTCAAGCTGATGAAGAAACATCTGCCCGGTCCTTTCACCTTTATCTTACCCACCAGCAGCGAGCTTCCAAAGATTTACAAGAACCGGAAAGAAGTCGGAATCCGTGTACCGGACAATAACATCACCCGTACATTGGTACAATCCTTGGGAAATCCAATCCTAACCATGTCCATCCGTGACAAGGATGAGGTGATCGAATATACGACAGATCCGGAATTGATACACGAGAAATACGAGCATCAAGTGGATATCGTAATCGACGGCGGTTTCGGAGGATTGGAAGCCTCTACGGTTATAGATTGCACGACGGATAATTTCGAGATCGTACGTCAAGGCAAAGGAGAATTGTAGCTATCCACCACGATTTGTATTCGCTCTTCCGGCAGATTAGCGGGAAACTCCAAGCTTATTTCTTGTTGGTCACCCGGCATTAGCGTAATATAGTTATCCGAATAATGTACCGGTAAGATTCGTTTGCCTGTCTCCTTATCAAAGACCTTGATACGGTTGAAGAACGAGATCTGCGAATCAGCGCTCAGACGGACTGTACCTACGAAATTCGATCCTTCCTTCTTGATCTCGGTCTTGATTCCCGGTCTTGACTTCGGAAGTTGAGATAAGCTGGTGTAGTCTTTCGGCTCGGTTGTCAGCCAATAAATATTGGGGACATCCGCATTCAAGGCCAGCCGTAAGAAATAAGCGCCTTTGATCCCTTCCGGAACGGGGATATCCAATAATTCCTGTACCGTATTCGCCTTGGCGCTCGCTCTCGTCTCTTTCTCCCAAAGCAGTTTGCCTTCCAGATTATAGATACGGGCTACAATCGATAAATCCGTATAATCTTTCAGGGTCGTATTCAACAATCCCGCCTTACGGGTTACCGGGTTATAATAGGCATGTAAGGGCTCACAGCCTTTCCGGGTTCCGTACAAGGAAGCATTTACATCGAGAGACCAATCATACATTTGCCCCCGCAAGGATGTCCATGGATTCTGGGTTTTCCAGATCAAGATACCCGTATACCAATCCCACATATGAGAGGCCCAGCCTTCCATAAAACTACGATATTGGTCATAGTTCACGACTTGGGCATACTTACAATAAGTCTCGATATCCTTCACCTCCCCATAACGCTCCAGATGATCGCCATAGCCCAGATCCTTATGATACCGCCACGTATAATTACGGGTCAAACCTTTCCTTGGGAAACCGGCCAAATCCTGTTCCGTCATCATCTCCCGCATACTCTCGACCTCCGGGGAACCAACCGATCCGGCTTCCGGATTAAACGGATGCGAACGGAAGCTAAAGAACCATTCCGGCTCTTGTATACCGTAAGGACCATCCCCATTATCCCCCAAAAAATTCCGGGTAAACAACGTATCTGTCGAGAAACTCACGAAAAGACGCTCCGGATCTAACCGGGGGAAAACCTCCTTTCTCAAACATTGATCGATATCTTTAGCTAAAGGCCATTCATTCGCCCCACACCAGAAACAAAGACTCGGATGGTTACGGATCATTTTCACTTGATCTTCCACGGAGGCGATAAATAAATCATGATTATCGGGATATTCCCAACGACGCTCTCGGGAATCCATCTTGGTCGGGTCCTCCCAAGCGCCATTGCAATCACCACTGCCCCACAGATCTTGAAAGACTAAGATACCGAACTCATCACAGGCGTTATAGAATTCCGGCCGTTCCACCAACGCACCTCCCCATACACGGATCATACGCAGATTCATTTCCGCATGGAAACGTACCTCATCCCGATAACGTTCCGGAGAGAGACGAAGCAACCAATCGGAATTAATATAGTTACCACCCGTGACATATATTTTCTGTCCGTTCACGAAGAAACGGCGTCCCCCGTTATCCGGGCATTTATCGGAAGTAATCTCCCGGATACCATAACGCAACCGTTCCCGGTCACTCACTTGATTCCCGATCTCAAAAGAGAGGTTCATATCATATAAAGGCTGCTCGCCGATACCGTTAGGCCACCATAAACGAGGATTCTTTACCGCTAAAGGATTCAAGGATACCGTTTTCTTCTCGAATGGCGATAAAGTAACCGGCTGGGTTAAGCGGGTTCCGTTCGTCTCACAAACCAATAGCCCCTTTAAGGAAGTGCTCCCGGTATTCTCTAGCTCGACAGAGGTATTCACAAAAGCCTCCTTTTGAGTTTTCGTTTCCGGATCACGTACGCCGGGTACCTTGGTCACGACATAAGGAGAGGAGAGGCATACCGGCCCGGTTGTCGTAATAGATACCTCATCCCAAATACCCGTATTCCGGTCTCGTACAGGTTGTATCCAGTCCCAACCCGGCGTATATTGCATCGTATTATTCCGGGCGATCTGCCCATCACCCCCTTGTCCGCCATTTGGATTTCCGACATGTGTAGGTGGATAAACCAATACCGCTAATACATTCGGGGCATCCGTACGAAGATAAGGAGTTATATTAAACGTCTTCCTCAAGAACATACCCTCATGGGTATTCCGGTTGATCCGCTTACCATTTAAAAAGATTTCCGCCTTATAATTGATTCCCCGGAAATTCAACCAGACATTACACCCCTCTGGTAAAGCATCGATAGTAAACTGACGGGTAAACCAATACGTATAGAAATCATTGCCGACTTCATGTATATCGGGAATCAAATTGTTATTCAACCCAAACTCAGGGGCCGGATACAAACCATTCTCCAAAAGCGTTGTCAACACCGTACCCGGTACACGAGCCGGTAACCATCCTGTTTTATCCAAAGGCACCGCGCTCAACCGGTTCCCATCCATTTTCACCTCATTCGCTTTCCGGGCATACCAATCTGAGTGAATCAAGGTTTTCTCTCCCGGTTCCGGGATCACCAACAAGGCTTGCCCCTCCGCGGATACGGGCTTTGACCAGCAAGCCAGGCAAAGCCAACAAAATAAATAAATACATCTGTTCATCATATAATCTTAGATTTATCCTTCTAAAGTAGTACAAAATTCAGAAGGGCCTCTTCGCAAACTCGAAGAAGCCCTTTCATTACATATTATTTAACAATAAGACCTATTAATGCCGATTAGAAATTACCTACACCAGCTTTGTCCCACCATACATGAGTACCACCTTTATCACCAGAGATCGAACCCGTATTCTCTTGATTCAGCAGCTCGATGCCTTTCTGTAATTCCGCATTATTGGTGTTAATTTCCGTATCTGAGTAGATCAAGCGACGAACTTGTTCGTTAGTATTGATATCACCGTTACTCAAGTTTACACGATTCGGGAATAATTTAGGATAGCCTGTACGACGGTATTCAGCCCAAGCCTCACAAGACAATGGGAAGTTAGCGATCCATTTCTGAGTAATGATACGTTGCAACTTCTCCTCCTTACTAGCACCTTCGTCCCATTTAACACCTAGTGTATTCATCGCCTTTATACTATTTTCCGCCTTAACCGGGTCAACAAAGTCAATCTGTCCACTGGTTCCATTGAGATAAGCGTCTATTTCCGCATCTGAGATAGAAGTTACACCTGCAATACTGCCCTTATAAGCCAATTCGTTCTTGATAGAAATACGAATGCCCTCCTCATATAGATCTTTAGCGCTACCTCCCATGCTCCAGCCACGTAAAGCACCTTCAGCACGTAAAAAATAACCCTCAGCAACTTTCATGACAGGGAAAGCGGTCGTATAAGTGCAAATCACTTTAGAGAAATTACCCCATTGATTTGGCTTAGAAGGTAAGTTACATCCGCCGCGAACACCAAGATACTTTGTCCCCTCCTCAATTGTCGAGCCATCTTCACAAGTAACAGCCGCTTGATTCTTGGTCACATACAAAGGTAAACGAGGATCTTTGAAACCTTCCAACATCGTGATTAAGCTAGCATTCATTCCACAATCACCCCACTCAAACATACGAGTCAACTCATTGCTCAAACCTTGGTTGATCAAGATATCACGATCAGCGGAAGTCAATACGCCTCCTTGAACGGCTTCCTCCGCTTTTTGCTTCGCCAATGTAGGGTTCACCTTTACGATACGCATAGCCAAACGTAGTTTCAATTGATTAGCGACCTTCTTCCACAAAGCGATATCACCATTACACCAATAGTCAAATGCTTGCATATCCGCAACAGATGCAGTTCCCTTAAATCCAGCGATCGCTTCATCCACCAAAGTAAACAAAGCATTGTAGACACTTTCCTGAGTATCATAAGAGAAAGAAGCTCCACCCGTAGGATCTTCGATAACAGAACTATAGGCCACTGGGCCATAGGCATCCGTCAACATCTGGATCGCATAAGCTTGTACGACACGCATCATCGCTCCATAATCACTTAAGCCTTGCTCATCACAAGAAGCAATCAGACGACGGGTATTGTTGAAAATATGAAGATATACATTCTCATACATACCACCACAGAAACCACGGTTCAACGCATAATCAACATTACCGGAACCATTAAAGTTATGTGGAGTCATGAAGTAGCCGCTAAACAAATCAATATTTAGGTTGAAGCAATATTGGAACAAGTTCTGCTGCGGAGCATAGACATAAGAGAATGGCTCCTTAAATTGGGCAGAGAACGGAAGTTCATCTGGATCAACCTCATAGGGATCAGTATTTAAATTTTCAAAATTATCTGTACAGCCCATGGTCATAACACCGGTAGATACTACCAAAGCCGATACAGCGGCATATTTTAAAATTCTATTTAGTTTCATAAGATATACTCAAGATTTAGAAATTAAGTTTTAAATTCAAACCAAAGCTACGAGATGTTGGCAACGCAAACATATCCACACCTTGCCAGCCATTGCCTGTACCAGCCGCTACATCCGGATCCATAGGAGCATCTTTATAGAAGAAGAACAAATTACGTCCAATGATAGAAGCCGTCAAATTCTTATTCGCTCCAAATAAGTTACGGAACGTATAACCAAATGACAACTCACGCAAACGAACATTAGTCGCATTGTAAACATACTGAGAAGTCAAGATATTAGAGTTATAACTTGTACCTCCAGTCGTCGTGTAATATGCTTTAGGATCAAATGAAACACCATCAATCACAACTTCACCTGCATCACGAGCGGCACCCGAACGCTCTGATACGCCCCAACCATCCAAGGTAGCTTCCGTCATTGACAAGACCTTACCACCGACCTTAGCATCAATCAAGAATGACAATGTAAAATCTTTGTAATGGAACGTGTTAGTCCAACCCATGTTTACTTTTGCGTTCATATCACCGACATATACCAAATCCTTATTATCCGTACCTCCCAACTCAGGAGCGCCAGATTCAGTTTTCACCGGCTTACCATTATCGTCTCTCTTGAAATCACGAACATATAAGTCACCAAAATGACCACCTTCAGTCAAAATCACTTTCGCACCTGTACAATAGCTAGCTAATGTCCAATCTTTCAACTCATTCGATAATTCAATGATTTTATTATTATTGTAAGAGAAATTGAAATTCGTACTCCAGCTGAAATTGTCCGTAAACTGATTATACCAACCTAAGCTAACCTCAAAACCTTGGTTTTCTACGTTACCGGCATTGATATAACGGTTCTTCAAACCAGTTTCCCAAGGAGCGGTAATATTAAAATATTGATTCTTCGTATTGGTCTTATAATACGTCAAGTTTACATTGAAACGATTCTGGAAGAAAGTTCCATCAAAACCAACCTCTAAAGAGTTCGTCTTCTCTGGCTTCAACGTTCTAAAAGCAGCTTCTTCTGGCGGGTCGATAGATCCTTGGTCACCAATCGTATAACGTTTATTGGAAGCATAGATAGGCACATCGTTACCCACGATAGAATAAGAAGCACGCAATTTAAATAGGTCTACATTCTTTCCAAAGTCCAAGAATTTATCCAATAGAGCACTTACACCAACAGACGGGTAGAAAAAGGATACACCATCCGTAAACGCCAATGAAGAAGACCAGTCGTTACG